>CALLMM010000028.1 GCA_938005745.1 uncultured Chthonomonadales bacterium
GGGGTCGCCTGTCACCTCCCTCGCAAGGACAGAAGGGGTCGCCTGTCACCTCCCTCGCAAGGACAGAAGGGGTCGCCTGTCACCTCCCTCGCAAGGACAGAAGGGGTCGCCTGTCACCTCCCTCGCAAGGACAATCCGGGAGGCTCTCGATCTGTCATTGCGAGCGCACGGAAGAGCCGACTCGCCCAGCGATTTTAGCCTAACCTAAAAACTGTTTTGTATTGCGTTGACGCATGGAATTTAGTTATGTTATACTATGAGCGTCGTGCGGCGCGTCCTCTGTCTGTTGGAAAAGGGAGTAAGCGATGACCATTCGAGATATCCATCTTCGCGTTCCGGATTCGTGTCGCCCCAAAGGAGCCAGAGACCACGAAAAAAGCCCGCTGACCGAAAGCATCGAGGAGTACGTGGAGGGCATCTGGCGTCTGGAGCAGGTGATTCCGACGGTCGGCACGGGGGAGATCGCCCAGTACATGGGCGTGGCTCCGCCGTCGGTGACCACGATGCTGAAGCGGATGGCGGAACTGGGGCTGGTGGAGCATATTCCCTACCAAGGCGTGCGATGCACCGAAAAGGGCGAGGCGTTAGCCCTTGAGTTGCTGCGCAAGCACCGCCTGATCGAACGGCTGCTGGTGGACTTTCTGGAGCTTCCGTGGGATGGCGTGCACGATCTTGCCTGCAAGCTGGAGCACTACATCTCCTCCGATGTTGCGGATCGGATCGCCGCCGCGATGGGCAATCCCCAGACCTGTCCGCATGGGAACCCAGTGGACGCCACGCGCGACGACCTCTCGGTTCAGCTTTCCGCGCTGGAACCCGGCGACCGCGCGTGGGTGGCGAAGATTACGGATGAGCGCGAGGAGTTTCTCAGCTATCTGTACCAGATCGGACTGATACCCGGCGCGCAGATCGAGGCGGTGGGCAGAACTCCCTTCGGAGACGTACTGACGCTGAAGGTGGAGGGGCGAGAGGAGCCGGTCGCCATCGGCAGAGAGGTGATGACCTCGCTGTGGGTGCATACCGGGCGTTTTGACCGCGCGCCGGAGGGCGTCGTTCAGGCGACCGCCGATCCCCGAACCTGATCCCATGACCCGGATACCCTTTTTCGATATTGTGCGCGACGCCATGCGAGGCGCGAAGCGAACGCAGACCGATGCGGTCGAGTCGAAGGCGGGGGAAGCGGAGGAGACTCCGCGGCGGCGGGTGATGATTGTGGGCAATCCCAACGTCGGCAAGAGCGTCCTCTTCAATCGGCTGACCGGTCACTATATGGTGGTCTCGAACTACCCCGGCACCACAGTCGAGGTAGCGCGCGGGCGGATGCGTCTGGGCGAGACGCTGTATGAGGTAGTGGATACGCCCGGCATGTACTCGCTGCGTCCCCTCTCGGAAGAGGAGCGGGTCGGGCGCGCCTTGATTCTGAATGAGGCGGCGGATGCGGTGCTGCACGTGGCGGATGCAAAGAATCTGGAGCGTATGCTACCCTTTACGCTGCAGCTGATCGAGGCGGGGCTGCCGGTCATTCTGGTCGTCAATATGATGGACGAAGCCGAACGTATCGGCGTAAAAATAGATATGGAGGCTCTGCAGGACGCGGTCGGCGTTCCGGTCGTCGGAACGGCGGTTCTGAGCGGTCGCGGACTGGAAGAGCTTCGGAACGCGATAGATGAGTTCATTCGCTCCCGAACACCCGCTGCCGTTTCAGTATGACGCGGCGCTCGAAGAGACTCTGACAGACCTGACCTCCCTGCTCTCCGATTCCTATCGGCTGACGCGCCGCGCGGTCGCCCTGCTGCTGCTGCAGGAGGATCCGGAGATCCTGGCGATGGTACGCGAAGTGGAGGGCGAGCGGTTCGCCGTCATCGAGGAGCGGCTGAAAGCGGCGCGCGCGCGCACCGATCAGCCGCTGGATGTCGCCATCTCGCTGCAGCGGCATACGACCGTGCGCGCCGTCACCGAGCGGGTGGTGTCGCACCCTCCGCAGACGCGCCCCTCCCCGACAGAGTATCTGGGCAGGCTCTGCATGTCGCCGCTGACCGGCATCCCGATCCTGATGCTGGTGCTCTGGTTCGGGCTGTATCAGTTTGTGGGCATCTTCGGCGGCGGCACGCTGGTCGGTCTGCTGGAAGAGAGGCTGTTCGGCGAGATCATCAACCCCTGGATGACAGCGCGGGTCGAGAGCCTGATCCCCTGGAGGTGGCTGTCGGATCTGTTTGTCGGCGAGTACGGCATCTGGACGCTGGGGATCACCTATGCGGTGGCGCTGGTCTTCCCGATTGTGGGAACCTTCTTCCTCGCCTTCTCCGTCCTGGAGGACACCGGCTACTTCCCGCGTCTGGCGATGCTGATTGACCGGCTGTTCAAGCGAATCGGTCTGAACGGGAAGGCGGTCATTCCCATCGTGCTCGGCTTCGGCTGCGACACGATGGCGACCATCGTCACCCGCATTTTGGAGACGCGCCGTGAGCGGATCATCGCGACGTTCCTGCTGTCGCTGGCGATCCCCTGCTCCGCGCAGATCGGTCTGATGACCGCCTTGCTGGCGGGGCATCCCCGCGCCTTTATGGTCTGGGTGGGGATCATGGCGGGGATATTTCTGATCATCGGCTGGCTGACGGCGAAGCTGCTGCCGGGTGAGGCGGCGCGCTTCACGATGGAGATTCCGCCGCTGCGCCTGCCCAGCCTGAGCAATATCGCGGTCAAGACGCTGGCGCGGATGCAGTGGTACTTTCTGGAGGTGCTGCCGCTCTTCGTGATCGCCAGCATTGTCATCTGGATCGGGCAGCTGACCGGGCTGTTCGATCTGGTGATCCGTATGCTGACGCCGGTAGTGCATCTGCTGGGTCTGCCGGATAAAGCCTCCGAGGCGTTTCTGTTCGGCTTCTTCCGGCGAGACTACGGCGCGGCGGGACTGGAGCGGATCAAGGAGCAGTTGAATGTCAACCAGCTGCTGGTCAGCGTCGTAACCCTGACGATCTTCCTGCCCTGCGTGGCGCAGTTTTTGATGATGAAGAAGGAGCGCGGCATGAAGATGGCGCTGATGATGGCGGGGTTCATCTTCCCGTTCGCGCTGATTGTCGGGATCGTTCTCAACCAGCTGCTGAAGATTCTGCCGATCAAGCTGTAGCGCGGAGCCGGCGGCGCAGGATTCCTGTGAATCCGATTCGCGCAAACCTGCAGTAAGAGCCTATAAAGTAAGAGCCTATAATATATCTGATGAAGCCGTCTGCCCGGCGGCAGGATGGTCGCCATGAGATGCAGTTTCTGCCTTCACGAATTTAACGAAGAGGACAGGGCGAAAGCGTGCGGACGCTGCGCCTCGTTTGGCGGGTGCCGCATGGTGAAGTGCCCGCGCTGCGGTTATGAGATTCCGCAGACGCCCAATCTGCTGAAACTATTCCAGAAATGGGGGAAGCGCCGCGTTGGCACGACGAAATAGGTTACCCAAGATCGCGAGCGATCTGCCGCTCTCCTGCATGGACACCGGAGAGTGGGGCGTGGTGCTGTCGCTGTCGGACTCGTCCCCGCACGATCGCAACAAATTGATGGCGCTGGGCGTGGTTCCCGGCGTGCGTGTGCGCCTGCTGCAGCGATTTCCCACGTTTGTGATTGCGGTCGGCTATACGCATCTGGCGCTGGATCGGGAGTCGGCGTCGCTGATTCAGGTGCGCGCAGAGGCATGAGCCTGTCCGCGTGCGCGCGGAGATAGTCTCATGTCGTACCCGGAATATCCGCAGTTCAGCGGGATCGCTCCCTACTACGACACGCTGATGCAGGGCGTACCCTATCAGAGCTGGGTGCGCTATCTGGAACGACTGCTGTCCGCGCGGTGCGTCTCGCCCCGCCGCGCGCTCGACCTTGCCTGCGGGACGGGGACGGTGGCGGAGATGCTTGCCGAAAAGGGATACGCAGTGGTCGGCGTGGACCTTTCGGAGGCGATGGTCGCCGAAGCCCGCCGCAAAGCCGCCCGACGCGGTCTCGCCATCGCCTACTATGTGCAGGACGCCGCGCTGCTCGATCTCCCGGAAGCCCCGTTTGATCTCTGTATCAGCCTCTTCGACAGCCTCAACTACATCGTTCAGCCGGAACGGCTGGCGCGGGCGGTTCAGCGGGTCTACGCCCACCTCTCCCCCGGCGGACTCTTCATCTTCGACATCAATGCGGAGTTCGCGCTGAAAAACAACTTCTTCGATCAGGACAATATGCTCTCCCGGGCGCGTCTGCGCTACTCCTGGAAGAGCGAATATGATCCGCAGACGCGCCTGTGCCGCGTGCATATGCGCTTCTTTCTGCGAGACCGAAACGGGGTGGATCAGGAGTTTCGCGAGACGCACGTTCAGTTTGCCTATCGCGAGGAGGAGATACGGGAGATGCTGATCGGCGCCGGTTTCGAGCAGATCGAGACGCTCCACGCCTACACCTTCAAGCCCGTTCGCCCCGACACCGACCGCATCTTCTTTATCGCGCAGCGACCCGCATAGTCCGAGAGGGCGGACTACTCCGCGCGCAGCAGCAGCCAGCGATCCTGACGGGCGACGATCTGGAGGGAGGGCTGCGCCAGCAGGCGGGCGGCGCGCTTCTCGTCGGTCAGAACCAGCGCCGGACGGGTCTGCGCGAGGAAGCGGTCCACATCGGTGCTGTTCAGATACTCCTGCACCCGGCGGGTCTCGCGGGAACGCGCCTGCATCAGCGCGTCGGGCAGATAGAAGTAGACGCTGGGACGACGCGGCGGTCCGACGTAGAGCGCGAGCGGACCCCCCTGCAGCGCCTCCTGCCCCGCCTGCCGCGCCAGCGTGTGCAGCGGACGCATGAAATAGCCGTCAATGATCGGCAGTCCCTCCACGATCGCCACCCCCAGGAAGAGCGTCATCCCCGCCAGCAGCCCGCCGAACGCCGCCCGCGTTCGACGCAGCAGCAGCAGGACAAAGAACAGCCCGGTCGCCAGCGCGCCCGCGCCGAACAGATGCGCCGCCAGTTCCAGAAAGGCGGGAGGCACGCTCTCCACCCGCGCCGACTGCCCGGAGATCCGCTCGATCAGGCGGATGACCGGCTTATAGAAGACCACCGCCAGATAGCAGAGCAGCGCAATCGCCATTGCGCCCCCCGCTCCGACCAGCAGACCGCGCCGCGCCGTCTGCCGCTCGATCACGCGGCTGCACCAGTCTCCCGCCAGCAGCGCCGCCCCCGCATACATCGGCAGGATGTAGCTGATCAGTTTCGAGCCGCTGGCGGAGAAGAAGAGGAAGATCACCGCGAACCAGATTTTGAGCAGCAGGCGCGCCTGATTATCGGCGGACAGCTTCGTATCGGCGGGAGTATCCGGCTCGGAAGCGGCGGTAGCGGCTTTCGGCAGCCGTCCGAACAGCGCCGCCGGAATAAAGACGCTCCAGGGGAAGAAGCCGACCAGAAAACCCGGCAGGTAGAACCAAAACGGCGCGCGGTGCGCCTCGTCGCCGCCGCGAAACCGCTGAATGTGCTGGCGGACGATATACTCCTGCACAAAGGCGTCGCCGTTGGCGCGCCACGCCGCCAGATGCCAGGGCAGGACGATGATCAGAAAGAGCAGCAGACCGGCGAGCGGTCTGGCGGCGGCGACGCCCCGCAGGATGCCGCGTAGCTGAAACCGCTCCGAAAACGCCAGAAAGAGCAGACCGATGCCGATCGGAAAGATCAGTCCCGGCGCGCCTTTGGTGAGAACGCCGAGTCCGCAGGCTGCCCAGAAACCGTAGTACCAGCCCGCTCTTCCCGTGTCGCGCCCCATGAACAGGCAGAGCAGCGCGCAGGCGATCCAGAGATCGAGCAGCGCGTCCATCGTCAACTGGCGCGCCGCGCCCAGAACCAGCGGGCTGAGCGCGAAGAACGCCCCCGCCAGAAACCCGGCGCGCCTGCCGAACTGCCGCGCGCCGAACCAGAAGATCAGCCCGGTCAGGAGCGCGCTCGACAGTGCGGCGGGAAGCCGCGCGGCAAACTCGTTCACCCCGAACGCCGCAAACATCGCCGCCGCCGCCCAGTAGACCATCGGGGGCTTCTCAAAGAACCGTTCGCCGTTAATGCGAGACGTTACATAGTCTCCGCTCAGGCGCATCTCCCGCGCCGCCGCCACGTAGAGCGCCTCATCCAGATCGAACAGACCGTTTCCGCCCAGCCGCCAGAAGAAGACGAACAGGCAGAGCAGCGCGAGAAGCCAGACGGCGAGAGCGCCTGTCCACAAGTCGCGGGCGCTGCGGGATGTTCCGGTCGTCATGGGATATGGTTCTCGGTGCTGCGCGAGTGCGGCATCAGCTCCGAGCGCAGCAGCCGCCATTTTCCCTGACTCTCCACCACAACCAGAGACGGAGAGGCGGAGAGCAGCGCTTCGGCGCGCCGCGCATCGGTCAGGATGTAGGCGGGGCGGTTCGTCTCCAGAAAGGCGATCAATGCCGACGCCTCCCCCGTCTCCAGCAGATAGTCTTTCCGGCTCGGCTCACCCGGTATGAGGCGAAAGACGGAGGCGGGCATATAGAAGAAGACGCTGGGGCGGCGCGGCTGACCGATATAGACCGCCAGCGGCGTGCCGGTCTGCAGCTTCCTCCCGGCTTCCCGCGCCAGTGTGTGCAGGGGCGTGTGAAGCGACGGCTCGATGGAGACGGGTCCCTGCCAGAGCGCCAGCCCGAAAAACGCCGCCATAGTGGCTGCGATCACGCCCACGCCCCATAGCCGCCGTCCCGTCCAGATCAGCGCCGCCGCCCCCGCAAAACCTGTCGCCAGCACGCTCAGGAGGCTGCGAATCAGCGTCTGCAGCTCCGGCGGGAAATCCTCCCGCACGCCGGCGGCTCCGGGCGCGACGGCGATCCATCTCAGCCCGGCGATTCCGGCGAGAAGCAGCCCGACCGCCGCAATTGCCAGCGTCAGAGAGGAGAACCGGAGCGCGCGCTCCTTCGGACTGCGCACCGCGCGCGCCATCCAGTCGCCGACCAGCAGCGCCGCCCCCGCATACATCGGCAGGAGGTAGCTGACCAGCTTGGAGGTCATCAGACTGAACAGCAGAAAGATGCTCAGCGTCCAGACCAGGACAAACAGGCGGGCGACGGGCGCATCCGGCGGCGAGTCGGCGGCAGGCTCGATCGTCTTCGAACGCAGCGCCTGCCAGACGGCGACGGGCAGAAAGAGGCTCCAGGGAAACAGACCCAGCAGCAGCGCGGGAATATAGTACCAGAAGGGCTGGGCATGGTCGAAATCGGCTCCACGCAGCAGCGCGACATGGTGCAGAACCCAGTACTCCTGATAGAATATCTCCCCATGCGCGCGGTACGCCAGAATATGCCAGGGGGCAATGATGGCTGCCAGCAGCAGCAGACCGGGAAGCGGCTTCGTGTCGCGGATCCGCCTCCAGACCGGCTGAACCTGCAACCGCTCATGGAGGAGAGTGAAGACGAAGGCGACAAAGAGCGGAAACAGCCCCGGCACGCTCTTCGCCATAAACGACAGCCCGCAGCATGCCCACATCCCCAGAGAGAGCCACTTGCCGCGCGGAGTTTTCGACTGATACGCCGCAAAGAAGCAGACCAGCGCCGCCGCAAACCAGAAGCTCTGGTGAATATCCATCGTCATCTGGCGCGCCGTGCCGAACAGCAGCGGATTGAGGGCGACCAGCGCCGCCGCCAGCAGCCCCGCCAGACGCCCGAACCAGCGCGCGCCGAACCCGTAGACGAGCAGCGTCAGCAGCGAGGCGGCGAGCGCGACCGGAAACCGCGCCGCAAACTCCGATACCCCGAACAGGTGAAACGAGAGGACCGCGCACCAGAGCGCAAGCGGCGGCTTGTCGAAGAAGAAGACCCCGTTGACGGTCGCCGTGATCAGGTCGTCGCGCAGGTACATCTCGCGCGCCGCCTGAACGTACAACCCCTCATTGAAGTCAAAAAGACCGAATGCGCCCAGCCTCCAAAAGAAACAGAGACCGCAGAGCAGAGCCAGCAGCAACAGATCGCGACGGCGAGAGTCGAGAATCATTCGATGTCAGAGATAGCAGGCGGAGAGTTCGCCGGGAGTCTCCCCCTCTTCCCTAGCGGAAGGAGGGGGAGGAAGGGAGAAGGTCTGGCGTCAGTCCAGATGGGAGCGCACCGCGCTCAAAACGGCGTCATAGTTGGGCTGCTCGGTAACCTCCGGCACATACTCGACATACTGCAGCGTGCCGTCGGGTCCGACGACGAAGACCGCCCGCGCCTCCAGACGCAGCGGCTCGATGAGCGTGCCGTACGCCCGCCCGAAGCTGGCATCGCGGTGATCGGAGGCGGTCTGAATATGATGGGTCCCCTTGTCGTTGCAGAAACGCGCCTGCGCGAACGGCAGGTCCATGCTGACGGTCAGCACTTCGACCGAAGAGGGCAGCGAAGTTACCTCTTCATTGAATTTAATGGTCTGCAGTTCGCAGACCGGCGTATCGAGCGAGGGAACGACGCTGAGGATCAGCGTCTTGCCCTCGAAGTCCGCCAGGGTCAGGTCGCGCAGTCCATCGGGACCGCGCTGATGCAGCTTGAAATCCGGCGCCTTCTCTCCGACCTTCAGTTCCGGTCCTGCGAGGGGCAGCGGGTTTCCTCTCATGGTTACGGTGCGCTCCGCCATTGGCATAACTCCTTTCTGTCACGCATCCCTGAATAGATAACCGGCGATGGCTCTGTCGCCCGCTTCCGGTGTCATTGGCATGCTCTTACGGCGAGTCCATTATACCGCAAACCGGCTATCGTCGGGTGAGTCGTCCATTCGGAGGTGCCGGGCGGGACGGAGCGGGAGGCGCAGGGCGGTTCTCCAGATACTCCGGGCTGGTCAGCAGCGTCTTGAGGATCGGTCGAATGGCGAAGTTGCTGGCGTGCGCGCGATCCCACAGCCGCTTGTATAGCCCCCGCTCATCGTTCTGATAGCGCATCTCGCGCCCGAAGTAGAAGATGAAGTGCGTCTGAATCATGGTCCGCACAAAACGCTCCTTGTTGACGGCGGACTTAGCGAACGCCTCCATCCCCTCGCCTTTGAACGGATAGGAGGCGACGAGGGCGCGGTCGGTCGCGTCAATCAGCTTTCCGTCCTCGTCCTTCGGGCGATAGTCTCCCTCATCCGTCCAGTGGCTGCGCTGGTATGCCAGCGGAGTCAGAATCTTGTGGCAGCTGTAGCAGACCGTGTCCGGGTTGGTGGTGGAGACGGCGGTGATCGTCTGGCGCATCTCGACGACGGACGGCGGGATGACGAAGACATAGCCAAGAAACTTCTCGGCGACCTGCGCGGCGTAGTTGAAGTGCGGCAGACCGGGCTTGCCGCGAATGAAGCCCTTCATGGTCAGCAGTCCCGTCTTTCCATGATGCGACGGGCGCGGCTGCCGCTGCATCCGGGTGTCTACCGTGTAGTCGGCGGTCAGTATCTCCTTGAACGACCGGTTGTTGAAGGCGATATAGGTCCACAGACGCACCGGCTCATCGTCCACCTCCGACCCTCTGCTCTCCAGATAGAGGCGGATGCGCCGGGTGTAGAAGTCCCGAAACTCCTGGCTGTTCAGATAGCTGTCAATCAGCGCGCTGAGCGTCTCGCCCTTCTCCAGCCGCTTCAGTTCCGCCTCGGTCGGCGTCCGCGCGACCAGGTCCTGCGCGATCTTGACCAGCTGCAGCCGCTGACGCTCCTTCGGGTCCTTCACCGTCGCCAGCGAGAGAGGGCGGGAGAAGAGGAAGTCGGGATGCTTCATCAGCGCGCGGCACAGCCCCTCCCATGCCGCCTGCTGCGCGGTCATCGGCGGGGCGACAAACGCCAGCGACGGCTTATCGGCGTTCTTCAGCGCGATCCGCGGGCCGCCCATCTGTTTCCAGGAGAAGGTCAGCCGGCTCTGCTGGAGATTGAAGCTGGCGGAGGCGTCCAGCGTTACCTCCGCACCGGGAACGGCGCGCGCCGGATAGCGCACCTGTATGATGGGAGCCGACTCCTCGGCGCGAACGATGACCGGCGCGTTCATCTCGTTGCCGTCGCGTCCCGGATAGCTGACCTGCACGCGGTAGAACTCCTGCGGGTTCCAGGAGGCTCTCATCGCGGAGGGACGGAACAGCAGGGAGAGATCGCCCTTGCTGGTATTGCCGTCCGACAGCAGCTTCGCGCTGATCTTGCGGTAGTAGTTGAAGGTTCCGGGATCGTAGTTCTGCCACTTCTCCCTGCCCTGCGCCTTATCGTTGGTCACCGTAAAGACGCCCGGCGATCGCATATCGGCAGCCGCCATTGGGAGAAAACGCACGGCGTCGGCGACGACGAGACGCTGCGTGTCGGCGTTGCTGATCTCGACGCCGCCCTGCTCGCCAAACCGGAAGGCGGTCGGCAGCTCCACAAACGGGCGGGTGTCGTCCGACTGGTCCATCGTGTAGTGCGCCTCGCCTTTCGGCGGGATCGGCGGGGCGGGGGGCGCGGCAAGACGGCTCGGGTCGTGGGAGAAGACCTCCACCGGCACGGCGGTCGCGTTGGAGCCTCCGCGTCCCCGGCGTCCGGGGCGCGCCTCGCCCTTGCGCCACAGCAGCGCGATCTCGTACTGCCCGTCCTTTTCGACCTTGAGCGGGAAGACGATCAGGCTGCTGCCCTTATTCATGTTCTCGTCTTCGTAGCTGCGCACGCCGTTGCGGTCTACCAGCCGCCAGGCTCCCTGCGGCTGAACGGAGGGATCGGTCACCGGGATCAGCTGGACGCCGGTCTGGGGCAGCGGTCCTCTCAACTCCACCGCGTGCACAGAGACATTGCCGACCGTGCCGCGATTAGAGACCTCGACGCGCTGCTCCCGGTCTCCCGCCTTCAGGGTGAACTTCTCGCCCAGCTTCTGCCGGAGGATCGCGCCCTCCCCCTGCGCGCTCTGATCCACATACTGCTGAGTGAGACCCAGTTTTCCGGTCAGCAGGCGGATCGTAAAGCTCTTGAGGGCGGTTCGACCCTGCTCATCGCGCACCGTCAACTCGAACCGGGCGTCCTGCTCTTCGGAGGCTAACTGCGCTTCGGCGCGATGGACGCCCTGCAGGAAGCGGAAGGCGTCCCGTATCTCGGCTTCGGTGGGATTGCGGTAGAGCATCCGGTTATACAGCAGGCGGATGGCGCGCCGGTAGGAGGCGTCCGGCGCCTGCATCTTCAGGGGGGAGGCGAGGGTCGGAAAGTCGCGGAAGGGACCGGTGCGCGCCAGATAGGCGCGGGAGGCGACATCGCGCGACATCATCTCGACCCCCGTCAGATAGGTCGCCGAGGCTTTGGAGGATTCGTCGAACCGCCGCAGGAAGTCTGCACCGCCAAAGAGGGCGATATTTTCGTTGAACAGATCGCGTCCGTCGCGCTGCCACTCATCGTTGAAGATGGTCTTCACCTTGCCGCGAAGCTGATAGTAGGTGAGGAAGGTGTTGTCCAGTTTCGGAGCGGCCTTTCCGCCGTAGGGAGCCAGCAGCGCGGGCGGGAAGATCTCGTCGGGCTTTGCGCCGGCGTGCAGACGGTCATACAGATCGTTGGTGAAGCTGCGGAGCATCTGCACCTCCGCGTCGGTCCAGGCTTTTGCAGGCGGGGGAGGCATGAGGCGCGACTTATCCGGCGTGCTGACGCGCGCCAGCAGCGAACTCGGGTTCTCCGCCTCGAAGTGTCCGCCGGTCAGCAGCGCCTTGAAGGTCTCCGGCGCGCTTGCCAGCATCTTCAGCGGAGTCGCGCTCCTTGTGTCGTGGCAGGGCAGGCAGCTTGCTCCCTCGCGGGTCAGCAGGGGCCATATCTCCTTCTGAAACCGCTCCAGGAACCGGCGCGTGTCTTCAGGCGAGAGCAGCGAAGCCAGCGCTTTGGCGGAATCGGTCTTTCCGGCTTGTGCGGGCGGCGCGCTCTTCTTCGGCGCCTGCCTCTCCTTGCGCTGTCCCGGCAGTCCATAGACGGACGCCATGATCAGCACAAATGTCATCACGAACGCCGCGATGGCTCCCAGATGAAGTCGCGTTCTCATGCGCTCAGTCTCCCGTCAGCTGCTTCTGTTCGGCAATAGATAGCCGGGCTAATCACTCTGACAACTTTCGCTCTATTATGTGGCAGGTTTCTATCGTTCGTCAAGGAGATACGCGATATCTTCCCGGAACGGATAGAAGAAGTTCGGGTCTACTGCAGAGACGATCTTAGGAGTGTGCGTGATCCTATGCGGGGGTCAGCTCAGAGCCGCCGTCATTGTCCAGAGGCTCTCAGATAACCGCTTCCTGCAGGGCAGCACCGACAAGAGAGTTCCCCGTCTCCGTCGCGTAGTGGGCATTCGTCATGCAGGAGACGGGCGTTTTGGCGAAATAGATCGCCATCGGGATGCCGTACTCCTGCCGGCGCAAACCGCGCTTTCAGCGAAGAGAACGCAACGCCAGACCGGGATCAGCCCTCGCTCTCGTTGACTTCGCGGGCGGCGCGCAGCCCCGACTCCAGCGCGCCGTTCATCCATCCCGGCTGTGAAGAGACGTGATCCCCGGCGAAGTGCACCCTTCCCTCCGGGCGGGCGAGATGCTGCCACAGCGCGGTCATCTGACCCGGCTTGAACCAGATGTAGCCGCCGCGCGCATACTCGTCCTGATCCCAGCTATGCGAGATCCCGCCCTCAAAGTGGGCGCGCGCGCCGGGGAAGACCTTCTCCATATGCTCCAGCGTGAAGGCGAGCCGCTCGCTCTCCCGCATCGCCGCTGTCTGCCGCGCGGAGGCTCCGGTCATGTACGACTCCATGACTCCCCGAACGCCAGGCTGATTGAAGCTGACGTCGTGCGTCCACATGATGGGCAGGTCGGTGTTGGCGGAAGGGGTCAGCCCCTCCGCCTCCCAGAAACGCTGACGGGTCTGCAGATAGACCCGCGTCACGGAGGTAATCGGCAGTTCGGCGATGGCGCGGGCTTTCGTCTGGCTGAAGGGGGGCGTAACCGCGATGCGCGCCAGCAGCGGGAAGGGCAGCGCGCAGATCAGGCGGTCGCCGGTTACGGCGTCTCGGTGTCCGGCGCGCTGGTAGTGAACGCGCACGCCCTGCTCCGTCCGTTCGATCTGAACCGCCTCCGCGCCATAGCGGATCTTCTCGGACAGACGCTCCGCGAATGCCTTCGGAAGCTGGTCGTTGCCGCCGCGAAGGGTGTAACTTCGACGCGAGCCGCGCAGCAACGCCTGATCGCGCAGCAGCGACAGCGCGGAGTAGCTCTCGATGCTCTCCCCCCATAGATCGAGATAGCCGGCGCGCAGCAGCGCGATCGCTCCTTCGGAGGCTCCCCGGCTCCGCAGAAACTCCGCCATCGTCATCTGATCGTACCGCCGCAGCGGTTCGGGAGACCAGTCCGGCGCGCGCGGATCTCCGATCTCCTCCAGCGCGCTGCCGATATACTTCTGCCACATGCCGGGCTGTCCCAGCCGCTGCTCTTCCGCCGTCAGGTCCAGATGCCAGCGGATGGCGGCGTTGGGGGAGAAGCGCACGCGCCTGCCGCGCAGATAGTAGACCGACTGAAAGTTCCGCAGGGGCGTCTCATCCAGAGGCAGGTTAAACTGACGCACATAACGCAGGGTATGCGTATGGTTGTCATGGATGTAGATCGCGCCCGCCTCGGCGTAGAGGTTGTCAGAGAGGAGGTTTCGGAGCGTGCAGACGCGCCCGCCCGGACGCAGCCGCGCCTCCAGGATCGTAACGTCGTGTCCGGCTTGCGTCAGTTCATATGCGGCGACCAGTCCCGACAGCCCCGCGCCCAGGACGATCACCCTGCGGGGAGGCGAGCGTCGCTGCAGGGGCGTCGCCCGTCCCGCCGGCGACAGCATGGCGAGCGCCGCCGCGCTCTGCGCGCTCGCTCCCAGAAACTCTCTGCGGCTCAGCGTGTGTCGCATACCCCGCTCCTCCCGATAATGTGGTAGAGAGGGCAGACCGGAGCGCCCGGGCGGCGCCGTCGCGAGACGCCGATCCGTTTATTGACTTCTTCCGGCGGGCGTGCTACACTGCCGGAGAAGAAAAACGCGATTTCTGGAGGCGGCTCATGTCCGGTTTTGACCTCTCGTATGACGGCGATGACGATGTGCTGGAGGTCGCCTTCGAGATTTTCGACGAGCAGTTTTCGCGCACGGTTACCCTCAACGACAACATTCTGCTCTTCACCGATCTGAGCGGACGGGCGGTCTGGGGGCTGACGCTCTACGACTATGCGCGCCTGCTGCAGGTCGGCGAGACGGTCTTCACCGCGCTGGGCAGCCTCTCGGAGGAGCAGATCGAGGATGTGCTGGCGCTGATCGTCGAGCCGCCCGTTTCGCTGTTTCTGCAGTTGACCGATTCGGAGGCGCTGATTGCGCGTGTCCTCTCCCCGAATCTGGAGAGCCTGATTCTCGATTAGGAGCCTTTTCCAGCAGCGGGGTCTTCGATCGAGGAAACCTCAGCCGCGCACATTGCGTAACTGATTTCGTAAGAGGCGGAGAATGCCCGCCGGTTGGTACCAAGGAGGTTCGGATGAAATTCATGCAGGCAGGACGCTGGATGGCGGCGGTCAGCCTCATCGGTCTGGCGGCGTCGGCGGCGGCTGCCCAGGACGCCGCGGCGATCATGAAGCGCGCAGTGCAGGCGATACAGAACGCCAGAACCTATCAGGCGGTCTGGCAGATGACGACCAGTATGGGACAGATGGGCTCCATGACCATGAAGATGGAGATCAAAAAGTCCGGCAATAAGACGGCGATGAAGATGTCCCCGGTCGGTCAGCCGACCGGAATGATGGCGATGGGCGCGACCATGGCGAACATGCAGATGGTAGATGACGGAAAGACCTCCTGGGTCTATCTGGCGGGCATGAACGGCTACATGAAGCAGCCGAGCCAGGCGAGCAATCGCCCCAACCCGGCGCAGATGATGGGTATCGGCGGGCAGGAGGCGACCTACAAGCTGCTGCGCACCGAGCAGGTCGGGGGCAAGCCGGCGTACGTGATCCAGGTGATCCCCAAGAACGCCAACGATCCGCGCCTGCGCAATATGCAGAACCTGCAGGTGCTTGCCTACGTGGACAAGGCGACGGGACGCACCCGCCAGATGCGTATGTCCGGCACCATGAGCGGTCCGCAGGGACAGTCCCAGCCGATGAACATCAACATGATCATTCAGAATGAACAGGTGAACGTTCCGATCCCGGACAGCGTCTTCAAGTTCACGCCTCCTACGGGCGCGAAGCAGATGAAGGGCGGCATGGGAATGCCGGGACCGGGCATGGCGCCGGGCGGCGGACGCCCGTAACCAGGCAGCGGACGCCCGTAATCGGTCAGGAGCCGAATACGCCAGAAGGCTGCCCGTGAAACGTCCGGAAGGGTCTGTGGATAAGAAAACCGCAGACCCTTTTGCCTTTTACAGGGAGATGGAGGGCGGTTGTCGAATCGCAAGACACCGTTGCAGCGCGTGGCAGCGCGGTCTGAGCGACAGACCGCCGCCGGGAGGGAGCGTAACTGTGATGCAAGACTACCAGCCTGTTGACCTGACATCCTACTACAATGCCGGCGCCGTCTTTCTGCGTCCCGGTCCGCTGCCGATCGGCAGTCGGACGTTTCATGGTCTGCCCTTTGAGATCGGCGCGGACGAAGCGCGATGCTTTCTTGGCTTCGATCCGCAGGCTCCGCCCGCCCCGATCACCGTTCCTCTGAATGCGGCGGCGCACTATGTCCTCTTCGCCCATACGCTCCTGGAGACGCGCATGTATCAGGGCGAGCCGCCCGGAAAAGCCGTCGCGCACTACCGCTTCCGGTATGCGGACGGCGCGGAGGAGCGCGTCCCGATCCGGGAGCGGTTCGAGATTCACGTCGTTCCGACCGGCTGGGGCGAATTTCCGTTCCTTGCCGTTCCCGACACGAAAAACCGGATGGCGGACCGCTACGAAGGTCCGTGGGGACAGGCGGGCTTTCGCCAGACGGAGGCGGTCCAGAGCTGGCCCGATGCCTACTATCTCTACGCCTGGAAGAACCCGCGTCCCGATGCGGCTCTGGAGTCGGTAACGATCGAGCCGGGCGACCGCCGCTTTCTGGTCGCGGCGATCACGTTGAGCCATCTGGAGGAGCATCCGTTTCCCCGCACCGCCGCTCGCGCGGTCAAAATCGTCCTGCCGAGGGAGGAGGATGCCGCCAGACCGTTCGGGCTGGAGGTAGAGGTGGATCGCGGCGTCGCCAACTACCCCTTCCCGCTGCCGGCAGAGTCCGCCGAAGCGTTCCTCAAGGACGATATGCGGGGCTGGGGCGAAGCGAATAATGAGCAGTCCAGCCCCGCCTACGTGGAGATCACCGCCACCCCCTCCGCCACCGTGACGGTCAAGCACAACGGCGAGACGCTGGGCAGCGCCCGGTGGGGCGAACTGGAGGAGAAGGGCCGGGTCGAGACGCCCCGCGTGCGTCTGGAGATGGCGGATCGCGGCAAAAACTGGGTGCATGTGACCGTGCTGGACGATGAGACCGGACGCCCCGTTCCCTGCCGCATCCATTTTCGCTCCCCGGAGGGCATCCCCTATCAGCCGCACGGCTACCATAACCATGTCAACTCCCACAACGGAACCTGGCACATAGACATCGGCGGTGACATGCGTCTGGGACAGATCACCTACGCCTATATTGACGGCAGATGTCAGGGCTGGCTGCCCCGGGGCGAGGTGATTGTGGATGCGGCGCGGGGCTTCGAGTATGAGCCGCTGCGCGCGAAGGTGCAGATCGCTCCCGGTCAGCGCGAGCTGACGCTGCGCATGAAGCGATGGACGCACATGAACGCCCGCCGCTGGTTCAGCGGCGACTCGCACGTTCACTTCCTCGGTACGCAGGGGGCGCACCGGGAGGCGCAGTGCGAGGACCTCAATCTCGTCAACCTGCTGCAGTCGCAGTGGGGGCATCTTTTCACCAATACCGAGGACTTCCTCGGCAGACCGACCGTCTCGGACGACGGCAGCACCATCGTCTACTGCACGCAGGAGAACCGCCAGCACCTTCTGGGTCACCTGACCCTGCTGGGCGTCAAAGAGCCGATCATGCCCTGGTGCTCCGACGGACCGAGCGAGGCGGAGATGGGAGGCGCGCTGGACATCACGCTGTCGCACTGGGCGGACGCCTGCCACGCGCAGGGAGGCACCGTCATCATCCCCCACCTGCCCAATCCCAACTGCGAGCCGGCAACCCTCATCGCGACCGGGCGTGCCGATGCCGTCGAGATGCTGGTGCACAATCCCTACTTCCATCTGGAGTACTATCGCTACCTCAACGGCGGCTATCGTCTGCCGCTGGTCGGCGGAACCGACAAGATGAGCAGCGATGTGCCGGTCGGTCTCTACCGCACCTACGCCTATCTGCCGGAGGAGGAGTTCACCTACGACAGCTGGTGCCGGGCGGTGCGTCAGGGACGCACGTTCCTGAGCGGCGGCCCGATGCTGCAGTTCACGGTCAACGGGGCGCAGATCGGCGACACGCTGACGCTTCCGGCGGGCGGGGGCACGGTGGAGGTGGAGGCGGAAGCCGAATCGGTGTTTCCCATCCATACCCTGCAGATCGTGCAGCAGGGGCAGGTGGTCGCCACGACGGAGGAGGCGAAGGGCGCGCGCCGTCTGCGCCTGAAGGCGAATCTGACGGTGCAGGGGCATACCTGGCTGGCGGCGCGCTGCGGCGGACCGGGCTACGCCGCGCAGGCGCACCACGACGGCTGGCGGAGGGGCGTCTTCGCGCACACCTCTCCGATCTACATCGCCTGCGGCGGAGAGTGGGAGATGTTCAGCCCGGAGACGGCGCAGTACATGCTGACGCTGGTGGAGGGCGGACTCGCCTACATCCGGCAGACCGCGCTGCATCATCGCGCAGGAACCGTGACCCATCATCACGGGGAGGAGGATCACCTGGCGTATCTGGAAAGCCCTTTCCACGAGGCGATGGAGGCGATCCACCGCCGTATGCATCGGTTCGGCATACCGCACTGAGCAGGAAAGGAGGAGATTGCTTCGGTCGCTCACGCTCCCTCGCAGAACGGGGCGCATTTGATAGATCAGCGCGAGCGGTTTTCCGCCGCCTGCATATGCTCAGGAGAGAAAAAGAACCATGTTTCGACGAATCAAGCGATACATTAGAAGAGTCATGGGTTCGCAGGGCGGGGATAGACTGCTGGCAGGGCTGCCCCCGGAGGATCGTGAACTGATCGCGCAGATCCGATCCAGGAAGCTCACCTACCTGACCGAGGGGAAGCTGGCAAGCCTTCTTACGACATGCCGCTCCATCGCGCAGGCGCAGCTGCCCGGTATATTTCTCGAAGTCGGCTGTGCGCTTGGCGGCTCCGCCATCCTGATCGCGACCACGAAAAGTATCGCACGCCCGTTCTTTGTCTATGATGTTTTCGGTCTGATCCCGCCGCCCACAAAAGAGGACACACAGGATGTGCATGAACGCTACAGAACCATTGTGGAAGGAAAAGCCGAGGGAATTGGCGGAGACAAGTATTATGGATACCAGGAGAACCTGTATGAGATGGTTCTCTCCAACTTAAAAAGCTTCGGAATTGACTGCGAAGAGCGATCCGTTTCACTGATCAAGGGACTGGTTCAGGACACGATGCAGATTGATCAACCGGTTGCCTTTGCGCATGTGGATGTGGACTGGTATGAGCCGGTCATGACATGCCTGCAGCGCGTTTTTCCGAAACTCGTGGTGGGAGGCAGCATCATTCTAGACGACTATCACGACTGGGGCGGCTGCAGAAAGGCGACCGATGAGTATCTGCGGGAGGTCATCGGTCAATTTACTCTCGACGATTCTGCGGATTCTCTAAAGATCACCCGGGTGAGAAGCTGACACGACGCTCCATCGGACGAGACCGGACGACGCAGAACCCGCGCAGACGGGCTTTGACAGCCGCGCTTGACAAACCTCCGGTGCGTGCTGTATAGTATGAGGGTCTTGCGGGGTGTGGCTCAGCTTGGTAGAGCGCACGGTTCGGGACCGTGAGGTCGGCGGTTCAAATCCGCCCACCCCGACCACTCCAGACGGCTTTCCGCGGGAGAAGGCTCCCCGGAAAGCCGTTTTTCTCCGCTCCCCTACTTCGCCACGCAGAGCAGCATCCCCTGACCGGGCGCAAGCCAGTTGTTCTCTCCCGCCCATATTTCCAAGTTGCCGGTGTAGGGATTGACCATCTGTATCGCTCCCTCCTGCTTGAACCGGACGCGGAAGGAGGTGGAGCGATGCAGGTCTTTGTTAACCACCAGCACAAAGGGCTGCCCTCCCGGTCCCTCGAACTCTCCTACCAGCAGATTGGTCCCGACCGCCTCGCTCAGATAGCGGCTCGTCTGGAAGCCGGAACAGCCCTCCGGCACCTCGGGATGATGGAAGACGTTCACGCTCTTCAACTTCAGGTAGGTCGGTCCGAGGCGGTGAATCTGGAGATTGACCCGCCGCAGCATCTCCCAGGTCGGCGTCTTATTGCCGAACGGATCTATCGGCGCGAGCCGGTAGTTGCCGATGGTGGGGGTAAAGTAGGTGAAGTAGGAGATTCCGCGCCCCCCGTATGCCAGCGTCGTATAGAGCTGGAAGCGCAGTCCCGCCTCGGTCGGCTCCGCGTAGTGGAAGTGCGCGTTGGAGAGCACGATATTCCAGAAGGGAATCCCGTTTTTCAGGGCGATCTCCCGCACCGCCTCCAGGTTCTGAAAGTATCCGCCGCGCAGCGTTCCGTCGTCCATCAGCGCATAGTGGTCATAGCTGATCAAGCGCGGCTGCACGATCTCGACAAACCTCTCCAGATACTCCCGGTAGGTCGGCACGTTCATCTGCGCCGGCGAGGCGTAGTTGGGAAACAGATTGATATAGGCATGCTTGTCCGGAGCCGCCCTGCGATAGGCGTCCGACCACTTTCGCAGCCCCGGATAGACCGCCGCGCCCGGCTCATCCCGCAGGTAGTAGCCAAAGACCGCCGGATGCCTGCCGGTGCGGTCCACCAGCGCCTGGACGCGGCGGGCGATCTCCGCCTCGCTCAGCCCGGCTTCCGCATCGCCTACATGTACGCTGCCGTCCGAGACGATGCACTTCAGCCCGACTTCGCGCACCAGGTTCAGATGCTCCGGATGGACAAAACCCGCCAGATTGAAGCCGCACTCCCGTATCTCCTCCAGCGCCCGCCGGTCTCCTGGCGTCCAGCCCCAGGGCAGAATCGCAAACTCCTCCGGTTTCAGCATGGTCTCTCCCCTCCGCGCCTGCCCGCCCGACCCCACGGGCGACAACAGCAGACAGATCATCAAGCCTATCGTCAGACGGCGCAGCATCTTCGCTCCTCCCGCAGCAGAGTTTCGATGCCACCTTCCACGCCCGCCAGCGCCATTCCTGCCCCTCTCCCTGCCCGAACAGCTCCTCATTTTCGCGAGTTTGCGTTTACGGGAAACACGCGTCTCCCGAATTGCGTACTATCTTCTGTTCCTGCAAAAGTATCATTGATAGATGATACAACACTATGGTAACGTAGATATCTATTCATGCTTCTACAGACAATCCCCCGCATCTGTAGAGCTTTCATCCGCGCAGAATTGCGTTCTTGAGGACAACATGGCTGGAAATGGAAATCATCCCATCCTGGATGAACTGGCGGATGCTTCACGCCGCGCCATTCTGGAGCAGCTTCGCACCGGTCCCAAATCGGTTATGGAGCTGGTCGAGGCGACCGCGCTGAAGCAGCCGAATGTATCCAATCATCTGGCGAAGATGCGGGAGCGGGGGCTGGTCGTCGCGCAGCGTTCCGGACGCCAGGTATTCTACAGTCTTGCCAATCCGCTGGTCGAGGCGGTGCTGACCACCGCGCTGAGCGGATGGGGACAGAACGACGCGACGGCGGACGCCGATCACCGTCTGAAACAGTGGTCCGAGCGGTACGCCGCCGCCATTGCCGCCGGCAACGAAGAGGAGGCGCGCCGCATCGTCAGCGAGTGCCTGATCCAGCGTCTCCCGATGGAGGACCTCTACATCGAGGTCTTTCAGCACAGTCTGGTGCAGATCGGTCTCTGGTACGAGGAGGGAAAGCTGACGGAGGCGCAGGAGCATCTGGCTTCCGGCATCACCGAGCGGCTCATGGCGAAAGCCTCTCAGTTCTACCCCTCCATGCTCTCTCAGGGGAAAACGGTGATCCTGGGCGCGGTGGCGGGAAACTGGCACTCCATCGGGCTGCGGATGATCTCCGACGTGCTGCAGCATCACGGGTGGCATGCGCTCTATCTCGGCGCGAACGTCCCGACGGAGAGCTTCGTGCAGATGGTGCGGCAGAAGCAGCCCCATATGGTCATTATCTCCTGCGCGGTGGAGGAGGTCGCTGAAGAGGCGAGGCGTCTGGTCGAGCGGCTGAAGGCGCTGCGAAACGAGCCGGATATGCGCCAGTTTATCATCGGACTGGGCGGCGGATTCATCAACCGCAATCCCGACTTCGTCCGCGAGGTCGGAGCCGACTTCACCGCCCGCGACGCCCGCGAACTCCTCGCTCGGCTGGAGAGCTGACGCCCGCTGCCGGAGAGGCAGGAGCTGTCCTGTCTCTCCGGGGCTGCGGGGAGCGTCGCGCCTGCCCGTCAATCCTCCTGCCGCAACGCCCCCGGACGCCTCTTCCTGCGACCCCGAACCTCCCTCCTTTTTCTGGTAGGTCGAAGATTGCTTCGCTGTCGCTCGCAATGACAGTGTG
Source organism: uncultured Chthonomonadales bacterium (assembly GCA_938005745.1). Taxonomy (GTDB): domain Bacteria; phylum Armatimonadota; class Chthonomonadetes; order Chthonomonadales; family CAJBBX01; genus CALLMM01. Next base: position 21,638 of record CALLMM010000028.1, read on the forward strand.
GGGACGGGTTGCGTGTTCTTGGAACGGTAAAGCGTCCCGGATCGTCATTGTGAGGGAGGCGCGCAAGCCGACCCCCTCCTGTCCTTGCGAGGGAGGCGCCAGCCGACCGAAGCAATCTCACCCCGATCCCCGTCCCCCGTCGAGACCGCCGCAGATCGAACAGACTCGCAGGACAGGCAGGGCTTTCCCCGCCGCGCATCGAAGGAGAAGGCAGCAGCCGGAGCCGTCCGCACTCTCCTGCGGACGGCATGAGACGGGTGTACGATCGAACAGGAGCGCGTATCATGGGTGAAAAACTGGCGATCCTGGGCGGACCGCGCGCCATTCCCGAAGGCGTAGTGAAAAAGTGGCCCCCCATTGATGAGATAGACCGCCGGATGGTGATGGATTCGCTGGAGGGAGTCGATCACGCGTTCGGTCCCAACTGCCGCGCCTTCGAGCAGGAGTTTGCCGACTGGAACGGCAACCGCTTCGCCATCACGACCAACTCCGGCACGGCGGCGCTGCATATGGCGGTTGTCGCCTGCGGGGTCGGCGCGGGCGATGAGGTGATCGTTCCCGCCTACTCCTGGTCCTCCTCCGCCACCTGCATCCTCCACCACAACGCGATCCCGGTCTTTGTAGACATCGCGTTCGACACCATGAACATCGCCCCGGAGAGGATCGAAGCCGCCGTCACGCCCCGCACAAAGGCGATCCTGGTGGTGCATCTGCACGGGCTGGCGGTCGAGATGGAGCCGGTGCTGGCAGTGGCGGCGAAGCACGGGCTGAAGGTGATCGAGGACGCCTGCCAGTCTCACGGGGCGACCTACAGGGGGCGCAAGGTCGGCACATGGGGCGACTGCGCCGCCTTCAGCTTCAATCAGAATAAGTCGCTCTGCTCCGGCGAGGGCGGCATGTTCGTCACCGATGACGAGGAGATGGCGGCGAGAGCGCGGCAGCTCTGGTCCTTCGGAGAGACGCGCACGCCGGTCGAGTCCCGCGACTACCACGCCTACGCGCTCGGCTGGATGTATCGCAACAACGATCTGACGGCGGCGTTCGGGCGGGCGCAGTTGACCAAGCTGGACGGATATATCGCGGCGCAGCGCGCCAACGCCCGCCGTCTGACCGAATGCCTGCGGGATGTTCCCGGTCTTATTCTCCCCGGCGCGCCGCCCGACTGCGAACACACCTACTACAACTACACGATTCGGTTCGACATGGAGGCGCTGGGGCACGCCCACGACGCTCCGGCGTTCCGGGACAGGCTGGTGCAGGCGATGCAGGCGGAGGGCGTGGAGACCGGTCTGTGGCAGACGTTCATTCTTCCCGCCATGACCGTCTTTCAGGCGAAAAACGGCTACGGAAAGGGCTGTCCCTGGCACTGTCCGCACGCCGCTCCGGTAGACTACTCGCTGGAGCAGTACCCGGTCGCCCGGCTTCACACCGATACCCATACCGGCATGACCTATCCCCTGCGCGCCCCCAACGGTCCCGAGACGGCGGAGTGGATGGCGGCGGGCATCCGCAAGGTGATGGAGAACTGCGATCAGTTGAACGGCTAGCCCCGGAGCGGAGAGAAAGGAGAAGACGATGGCGCTGCGCGCAGGCTTTGCGGAGACGGACATCACGCCCCCGATCGGTACGCAGATCATCGGATGGCTGGCGGTCGTCGTCTCGCAGAGGGCGCTGGACCCGCTCTACGCGCGGGCGGCGGTCTTCGAAACCGATAACGGGCGGATCGGCTTTATACAGCTCGATACCCTGAGCATCCGCTGGAGGCAGGTGCAGGCGATCCGGGAGCGGATCTCCGCGCAGTTCGGGTTCCCCGGTGAGAACGTGATGATCGCGGCGACCCACAATCACGCGGGACCGGCGGTGATGAACTGCGGCGACGCCCGCCGTGACGACGCCTACCTGGAGACCCTGACGGAGAAGGTCGTGGGAGTGTTCGGGCGCGCGCTGGAGAGCCTGCAGGAGGCGCAGATCGGCTTCGGCAGCCTCAACGAGTTCGATCTCTCCTATAACCGCCGGGTGATTATGCGGGACGGAACCGTGAAGTGCCAGCACTCGTTCGACGATCCGAACGCGCTCTGCATGGAGGGAACGATTGACCCGGAGGTGGCGACGCTGGCGGCGCGCCGTCCGAACGGCGAATGGCTGGGCTGCTTGATCAACTTCGCCTGCCACCCGACCCATCACGGCAGCGACGGCTCGCTCTCCGCCGGATTTCCCGGCGCGCTGGCGCGGGAGATGAAGGCGCGCGGCTGTCCGGTCACGCTCTTTCTCAACGGCGCGGCGGGAAACATCATCTTCTTCGACGTCACCCACAATCACCGGGGACACAGCAAAGAGGAGATCGGGGCGCGTCTGGCGGCGGACGCCGCCCGTGTGATGGGGTACATGTCGTTTCGCCGCTCCATGCGCGCCGCCTCTGCTGCGCGGACGATCTCCCTGCCGTTTCGCGACCCGACCGAGGAGGAGATTCGCGGTACGGCGCGGGGGGCGCAGCGGTTTGTGGACCCCGCGATCTACGACCGGGAGATCCCCCGCGTTCTGGAGCGCATCCGGGCGCGCGGGCAGGAGAAGGCGCAGGTGCAGGCTATGGCGCTGGATGAGATCACCTTTGTGGCGGTTCCGGCGGAGTACTTCGTCGAGTTTGGGCTGCGCCTGAAGGAGCAGGGATATCCCCGCCGCATCCTAATGGTCACCCATGCCAACGGCATGGTCGGCTACGTGCCGCACCGGGAGGCGTTCCTGCGAGGCGGCTACGAAACGACCTTCGCGGGCAGCAGCCGGCTGGCTCCCGAAGCGGGCGACCGGATTGCCGACTGCGCGCTGGCGCTGACGCGCGAACTGGACTGAACCGGCGTCCGGCAGGGGCGCGACGGCGTCCGCGTCCCTGCCTCTCGCGTTTAGTTGACAGGGAGTGACGACATCCTCCAGGACCTCGCAAATAACGCATTAACGCCGTCAAGAATGAGCGACTGACAGTAGATTATAACGCCTCCTTCAGCCTTTCGATTCCCTCAAAAAAACCTTCTGCCGCCCTCGCAAAACTACTTGACTTGCGCCCTGCTGCGCGCCTAAAATGACCGAGGATATACAAGATATAGCCCTCTCCTTAATCGCTTTCACTATATATTGAGTCTTTGCAATCGCTTCCACGACAGACTGAAACGTACCGGAGGAGTGTTCCGCACGCCATGCCGAAACCCGGTTTCGTCCATCTGCACACACATTCGGAGTTCTCGCTGCTCGACGGCGCGGCGCGTCTGGACGGGCTGGTCAAACAGGCGGCCGCCCTGGAGATGCCCGCGCTCGCGCTGACCGATCACGGGGTGATGTACGGGGCGGTGGACTTCTATCTCAAGTGTAAAGACGCCGGGATCAAGCCGATTTTGGGGGTCGAAGCCTACGTCGCGCCCGGAAGCCACAAAGACCACACCGCCCGCGCCGGAAAGTCCGCCTATCACCTGCTGCTGCTCGCCCGCAATCTGCAGGGCTACAAAAACCTGCTGAAACTGACCACCATCGCCGCCGTCGAGGGCTACTACAAGAAGCCCCGCATTGACCATGCGCTGCTGGAGCAGTATCGCGAGGGCATCCTCGCCACCAGCGCCTGTCTCAGCGGCGAGGTCTGCTCCGCCCTGCTGCAGGGCGACTACAAAACCGCCCGCGATACCGCCGCCTACTATCGCGACCTGCTGGGGGCGGACAACTACTACATCGAGATACAGGATCACACCCTTCCCGAACAGCGCCACTGCAACGAGGGTCTGCTCAGGATCGCAAAGGAGCTGAATCTCAACATCATCTGCACCAACGACGTCCACTATCTCACCCGCGAAGACGCCTACGCGCACGACGTGCTGCTGTGCATCGGAACCGGCTCCACCGTCAACGATCCCAAACGCCTCAAGTACGACGCCAACGAGTTCTTCATGAAGTCTTCGGAGGAGATGTGGAACCTCTTCCGCGACTACCCGCAGGCGCTGGAGCAGACGCTGGAGATCACCGAAAAGTGCAGCCTCGATCTGGAGTTCGGACGCGCCGCGCTGCCCTCGCCGGAGATTCCGGAGAACATGACGGCGCAGGAGTATCTGCGCGAACTGGCGCTGCAGGGGCTTGCGCGCAAGATCGGGACGGTCTCGGAGCAGTATCGCCAGCGTCTGGACTATGAGCTGGGCATCGTCGAGCAGACCGGCTTCGCGCAGTACTTCCTGATCGTGCGCGACTTCGCCCTGTTCGCCCGCCAGAAGGGGATCTTCTTCGGCGTGCGCGGCTCCGCCGCCGGCTCTCTCACCTCCTTCTGCGTGGACATCACCGATATTGACCCGGTCGAGTACGAACTGACCTTCGAGCGGTTCCTCAACCCGGAGCGCATCCAGATGCCGGATATTGACATGGACTTTGAGGATGCGCGGCGCAATGAGGTGATCGAGTACGTTACCCACAAGTACGGCGCGGATCACGTCGCGCAGATCATCACCTTCGGCACGCTGGCGGCGCGCGCGGCGATCAAGGACGCCGGACGCGCCCTCGCCATTCCGATCCCGGAGGTCAACCGGATCGTCAACATGATCCCCACGCTGCCGGTCGGCATCACCATTCAGCGGGCGATGGAGGACAATCCGGAACTCAAGCAGGTCTACGTGCGTGACCCGGAGGCGCGCCGGCTGCTCGACACGGCGATGCGCCTGGAGGGGCTGTCGCGCAACGCCTCCGTGCACGCGGCGGGCGTGGTGATCTCCGACGCCCCCCTGGTCGAGTACACCCCGCTTCAAAAGTCCGCCAACGGCGGGCTGGTAACGCAGTATCCGGCAGGGACGCTGGAGAAGATCGGGCTGTTGAAAATGGACTTTCTGGGCCTGATCAACCTCTCCATTCTGGGACGCACCGTCGAAAACATCAAACGGTCGCGAGGCATCGAGATCAAGGTCTCCGACATCCCGCTGGACGACCCCCGCGCCTTCGAACTGCTGGGACACGGCGATACGACCGGCATCTTCCAGCTGGAGAGCGCGGGCATGCGCCGCTACATCACCGAGTTGAAGCCGACCTCCGTCCGCGATCTGGCGGCGATGGTCGCCCTCTACCGCCCCGGTCCGATGGCGCACATCCCGGAGTTCATCAAGTCCAAGCACGGCTTGATCCCGATCCGCTACCCGCATGAGCGGCTGAAGCCGATCCTCGAAGAGACCTACGGCGTCATCGTCTACCAGGATCAGGTAATGCGGATCGCGCAGGCGATCGCCGGCTACACGCTGGGACAGGCGGACATCCTCCGGCGCGCGATGGGCAAGAAGAAGAAAGAGGAGATGGCGAAGCAGCGCGAAAACTTCATCGCGGGCGCGGAGAAGAACGGCGTCAGCGCGAAGAAGGCAGGCGAAATCTTCGACCTGATCGAGCCGTTCGCGGGCTACGCCTTCAACAAGGCGCACGCCGTCTGTTATGCGATGGTCGCCTATCAGACCGCCTACCTGAAGGCGAACTACCCGGTGGAGTATATGGCGGCGCTGATGGCGTGCTACATCGAGAAGCCGGACAAGCTGGCGACCTGCAAGGAGGAGTGCCGGCGCATGAAGATCCCCGTGCTTCCGCCGGACATCAACCTGTCGGAGGTGGACTTCACGGCGGAGGGCGAGGCGATCCGGTTCGGGCTGGCGGGCATCAAGAACGTGGGACGCGCGGCGGTAGACCTGATCCTGGCGGCGCGGCAGGAGGGCGGGGCGTTCAGCTCTCTGCAGGACTTCTGCGCCCGCACGCTGGCGCACGGCACGATCACCCGCGCCACCATCGAAGCTCTGATCCTCTGCGGCGCCTTCGACCGGCTGCACCCGAACCGCCACGCCCTGATGGAGGCGCTCGATACGGCGATGCATCTCTCTTCCCGCGTTCAGCGCGACCGGCAGGCGGGTCAGGAGAGTCTATTCGGGGGCGGCGAGGAGCTCTCCTCGCCGGAGGAGGAGCACACCCTGATTCTGCCCGACATTCCCGACTACTCCCCGGTGCAGCGTCAGGGGTATGAGAAGGAGCTGCTGGGCATCTACGTCTCCGGGCATCCGCTCGAAAAGTACCGCGCGCAGCTTGAGCGCAGCGTCACCACACAGGTCTCGCAGCTGCAGGAGTTAGCCGACAATGAGCGGGTGCGACTGGGAGGCATCATCACGCAGGTCCGGGTCATGCTCTCTAAGAAGACCCGCGAGCCGATGGCTTACTTCACGCTGGAGGACTGGACCGGAACCATTGCCGCGACCGTCTTCCCCTCCGTCTACCGAGACTTCGGCAAGAACGTGGAGAAGGATCGGATTGTGCTGGTCGAGGGGCGTATCTCCAGCCGGGATCGTTTCCGCGAGGAGGAGGAGGGAGAGCGCAACATCGAGATCCTGGCGGACTCCATCCGGGTGGTCGGCAACGGGGTCAACGGCAATGACAACGGCGCGCACCGGTCGCTGCATCTGCGTCTGGCGCCGGAGAAGCAGCACAGCCTCAGCCATCTGCGGCGCGCTCTGGAGCAGAACCGGGGCGATTCACACGTCTATCTGCACGTCTGCTTGGGGAAGGAGTTGAAGAAGGTCATCTGCCGCAATCTCACCGTAGACCCCCATGACGCCCTGATCGGCACACTGGAGCGTCTGCTGGGGAAACAGGCGGTCTGGCTGGAGTAGAAAGCGGGAGGGGGCTTCCCCTCCCGCTCTGTTACTGCGTCTCATTTTTTCGACTCGGGGTGAGCCTGCCGCGGTTGCGCCCCTCCTTTGTAAGCAGCTCCTGCACCTTCGCTTGATAGGACGGGTCTACCTGGCGTCCCGGTCCGCGCTTCTCCGCCGACTCCGCCGTCGCCCAGTTGCGTTTTGCCTGTTCCGCCGCCTGCATGGGACGAATCCAGACGAAGTATCCGACCAGAAGAACCGCTACGAGGCAGATGCCGATCAAGATCGCCGGATTGATCTGAATTTCCCGTATACGCTGGATCATGTTTCCCTCCCGTGCTAAGGCTACCGCCTCTATCTTGTCATTCAGGGAGCCGTTTAAGGCGCACGGACTATTCGCTCGGCTGCGGAACCTGCTCGATATTCCACCACTCGCCTTTAATCGCGGAGGGCTTCATCCATTTGGCATGACCGTCGCACCAGCCGATGTTGAATCCCTGCGCGTGGCGATGCGGCTCACGAATCAGCCGGCTGTTGTCCACGCGCCCTCCGCCGTCCAAGAACAGCTGCGCAATCGTCTCCGAACCGTCAATTTCCAGACTCTGCGCTTCTGCAGGATACTCTGCTGCCAGAGCCTCCATGTCGCTCCAGCTGGTCAAGCCTGCCTGATAGATGCTGGAGTTGGCGTCATAGAACCAGATGGTGGTCGCAGGCGCGACCAGAGCCGCCTGGGAAGGGCTGTACTGTCCCGGTTTCGGAGTGAGATTGGAGCCTCCGTAGCCGTCGTTCCAGTTTCCGGGAGGCGTCGGTGCGCCGGGGTAGTCATCATTGGAGGAGTTCACATTGATACAGTAGGTGTAGTAGGGATAGTCTCGCCGATTGGGGCAGGTGTAGATGTCGAGACTTTTGTTGTAGGGGATAATCAACTCGGGCCAGCACATCCAACGTCGTCCCCAGTAGAAGTTGGAGTACTGGGTAGGCGGGGGATCGCCGCGGCGACGCAGGGCAGGACTTAACAGGGTCTCATCGTAGTCTTGAATGTACATTAGGGCAGCCATGGTGATCTGTTTGACGTTAGAGAGGCAGGACGTCTTTCGCGCCGACTCGCGCGCCTGCGCGAAAACGGGGAAGAGAATTGCTGCGAGAATCGCAATAATAGCGATTACTACGAGAAGCTCGATCAGTGTGAACCCTTTTCTCGTTCGCATGGAAGTGCCTCCATTGTTAAGGTAGTGACAGGCGAAGATTGCTAAGGCTTTGAGGAAGGAGCACAGATCCTTGCCCAAGCGAAGATGCGTGGTTTATATTACCTAGGACGCTCTATCATATCACAACGCGATCTCTTTGTAAAGAGGATTCTATTCGAAACTTTTCAACAGGTCGCCTGGACAGGGGCGCGCGTTTCAGCATGCGCTGTGCAGGAATAACCGGCAAGAGGACGAACATTTTGGCAGGTCTTGTTGTGTATAGCGTCTGGCAGGGGCGCAGCGGTCTCAACTGCCGCCGCTTCATGATCGATCGTACGATAGTAGAGAAGCCTGCTATACAGAGGGAAGTCTGCCCTAGTGGAGCAAGTTTGCTGCAGTAGCGCCGGCATATACCGAACCGAAGAGCAACCGATGATCATCGACCGCCTGTGGAAGCCACCCTATCAGAGAGCGGTCCAGTCTCTCGCCGTTGTGACTGCTCTGTCTCTGCTCTTCACGGTTCATCCCAGTCACCTATTTGGAAAGGAGATACGCGCGATGGCAGCAATACGTCCCGCCGCGCTGCGCTGCGAATATCTGGTCCATCCATCAGGCATTCAGACAGCGGCTCCCCGGCTTAGCTGGACGCTAGAGCACAGCCGACCGACGGAGCGCGCTCAAGTGCAGACCGCCTACCAGATTCTGGCGGCGGAGAGTCCGCAGGCTCTGGCGGAGAACCGGGGCGATCTGTGGGACACCGGCAAAACGGCTTCCGATGAGACGACGCATATCGTCTATCGGGGACGTCCCCTGCGCTCCCGGATGCAGGTCTGGTGGAAGGTGCGCGTCTGGGATCGCGACGGCAAGCCTTCGCGCTGGAGCCGCCCGGCGCGCTTTTCGGTCGGGCTGCTGCGCCCGGAGGACTGGACAGCGCAGTGGATCGCCGACGCGACGCCCGCCGCGATGCCTCAGCGGGCGCACAACGGCTACCATTCGCAGTTTTCCGCCTCCCAGGATACCCTGAAATGGGTCACGCTCGATCTGGGCGGGGCGCAGACCTTCGACGGGGTGCGGCTCTTCCCAGCGCGCCCCTTCGACTGGCAGCCCGACACCCCCGGCTTCCTCTTCCCGCTGCGCTTCCGGATAGAGGCGGCGGATACGCCCGATTTCGCCGGGGCGCGCCTGCTGACCGATCAGACCGCGCAGGACGCGCCCGCTCCTAGAACCGACGCCCCGATCTATCGCTTCCCCCCGGCAACGGCGCGGTACGTGCGTCTGACCGTTACCCGCCTGCAGGCGCGGGACGGCAATAACCACGCCTTCGCGCTGGCGGAGATGCAGGTTCTCTCCGGCGACCGCTGCCTGTCGCAGGGGGCTTCCGTGAGCGCGCTCGACAGCATCGAGAACGCCGTATGGGCAGCCGCGAACCTGACCGACGGCGACACCGTCTCGCATCCCGCCTCTGGGTTCGACCCGCTCCCCGCGCCGATGTTCCGGAAAGCCTTCGCGGCGCGGTCGCCGGTCGTTCGCGCCACCCTCTATGTCACCGCGCTCGGTCTGTATGAGATGCGCCTCAACGGTCGGCGCGTCGGAGACCGCCTGCTGGCTCCGGAGTGGACGGACTACCACACCCGCGTTCAGTACCAGACCTATGACGTGACGGGGCAGCTGCGCTCCGGCGAGAATGTGATCGGCGCGCTCGTCGGCGACGGCTGGTACGCGGGGCGTCTGGGCATGTCGGATACGCTCTTCGGCAGGCTGCGCGCGGTCTACGGGCGCAAGCCGCAGCTTCTGGCGCAGCTGGAGATCGCGTACGCCGACGGTCAGACGCAGTTCGTCGGCACCGATGGAAGCTGGGTCAGCACGCTGGAGGGACCGATTCGCAGCGCGGATATTCTTGACGGGGAGGTCTATGACGCCCGGCGGGAGACGCCCGGCTGGGACGCGCCCGGATTTGCGGCGGTCGGATGGAAGCCGGTCGAGACGCAGCCGGCGCCCTCCATTGCTCTGGTCGCGCAGCCCAACGAGCCGATCCGCGTGATTCAGCCCCTGAAACCGGTTGCGCTCACGGAGCCGAAGCCCGGCGTCTATATCTTCGACCTGGGACAGAATATGGTCGGCTGGTGCCGGCTGAAGGCGCGCGGACCGGCGGGAACGGTTGTTACCCTGCGCTACGCCGAGATGCTCAACGACGACGGCACGCTCTACACCGAGAACCTGCGCAGCGCGGCGCAGACCGACCGCTTCATTCTGCGCGGAGCGGGCGAGGAGGTCTTCGAGCCGCACTTCACCTATCACGGCTTCCGCTACGTGGAGGTGACCGGCTTGCCGAAGCGTCCGGCAAAAAGCGCGCTGACGGGCATGGTCTTCAACTCCTCCTCGCCGGAGGTCGCCGCCTTCGACTGCTCCTCCCCGATGCTCAACCGGCTCTGGCAGAACATCCTCTGGACGCAGCGCGCCAACCTGATGAGTTCCCCGACCGACTGCCCCCAGCGCGATGAGCGGCTAGGCTGGATGGGCGACATTCAGGCGTTCTCCCAGACGGCGATCTTCCTGATGGATATGGGGGGCTTCTTCACCAAGTGGCTGCAGGACGTGCGGGACGGGCAGTCGGAGGACGGACGCTTCCCCGACTTTGCGCCTCATCCCTATGGCAAAGACCGGCAGTTTACCGGCGCGCCCGCCTGGGGCGATGCCGGTACGGTGGTACCCTGGCGCGCCTACGTCAACTACGGCGACCGGCGCATACTGGAGCAGCAGTTTGAAGCCGCCTGCCGCTGGATCGAGGCGATCCGCCGCCGCAATCCCGACCTGCTGTGGCGCGAGGGGCGGGGCAACGACTACGGCGACTGGCTCAACGGCGACACGCTGATCTACGAGGGCTGGTCCCGTACCGGCGGCGAGGTCCCGAAAGAGGTGCTCGCCACCGCCTTCTTCGCCCACTCCGCCGAGATCGTTGCGAAGATGGCGGCGGCGCTCGGACGCACGCCGGAGGCGGCGACCTACCGGCAGCTGTTTGAGGAGATTCGGGCGGCGTTCCAGCGCGCCTACGTCGCGCCGGACGGGCGCGTGCAGGGCGATACGCAGGCGGGATACGCGCTGGCGCTCCACTTCGACCTGCTGCCCGAAGCGCTGCGCCCTCAGGCGGTGAAGCATCTGCTGGCGGGCATCGAGAAGTATCAGGGGCACATCTCCACCGGCATCCAGACCACCCACCGGATGATGCTGGAACTGACCGCCGGCGGGCATACCGACATCGCCTACCGGCTGCTCAACAACCGCACCTTCCCCTCCTGGGGCTACTCGATCGAGAACGGCGCGACCACCATCTGGGAGCGATGGGACGGCTATGTGAAGGGGCGCGGCTTTCAGAACCCCGGCATGAACTCCTTCAATCACTGGGCGCTGGGGGCGGTCGGAGAATGGATGGCGCGGGTGATCGGCGGCATCAACCCGGAGGAGGCATCTCCCGGCTACAAACGCTTCACGCTCAAGCCGCAGCCCGGCGGCGGGCTGACCCATGCGCGGATGGAGTACGGCTCCATTCGCGGCAAGATCGCCTGCGCCTGGAAGCAGGAGGGCGGCACGCTGACCCTCCAGGTGACGATCCCCCCCAACACAACGGCGACTCTCCACATCCCGACGGAAGACGCGGAGGCGGTCACCGAAGGGGGCAAGCCGGCGTCCGACGCGGCGGGGGTGAAGTTTCTACGCTGGGAGAGGGAGACGGCGGTCTTCGAGGTCGGCTCCGGATGCTACCGGTTTACCTCCCCGATACCGCCGAAGCGGGAGGAGAGACGATAGCGCGCCTCCCCTCCCTAGCGGTCCTCTCAGTAGGGTACGCCGTAGGAGTTGACGTAGCGGTACGGGTTGCCGAAGCCGGTGTTGATCATATTCATGGTCGAATAGTGCTGCTGCATGGTCATGTTCATCATGTTCATGAAATGCTGATGACTCTGTTGTGAGATCCACATAACTTCTGAGAGAGACATTTTTTTGCTTGAGACCTGAGATGATCGCGAGGAAGAGCCGGAGGACGCTACCGATGGAGGCTGACGAAGAGCGTTGACGATCTGAGAGAGTTGGTTGGCTGTCTGCAGGTTTTGCTCGCCTCCGTCCTTTTTCAGCGCAACGATCGCCTCCTCGAGCAGCGCGGCGGCGCGTTTTCGCTGTGCCGGGTTCAACGACTCGATGGTTTTTCCCGGCGGCAGCATCTTCTGAATCTCCTTCAGCGCACGCTCAGCGGTCTTGAAACCGTTCGCGGGCGGTAGTTGCGCCGCAAGCGCCTTCTTCCACGCCTCGCGCACCTCCGCTCTCTCCTGCGGGGTCGCCCGCGACCAGGCGAACTGCAGCTGCGCCCACTGCATCGGAAGCCCTGCCATCTCTTTCTGCTGCGCTGGGGTCAGTTTTGCATACTGCGCGGCAGCCTGTTTCGCCCAATCGTCCTTCATGGTCGAGTCGGGCGTAACCGGCTGCTCCAGCGCCTCGCTCAGAATGAAGGCGAACATCTCCACCTGAGCATCGGTCATCTGGCGGGTCAGTGGGGGATTGCCGGGTGCCAGCGGCTTGTGCGCCTTCTCATAGATGCTCAGCAGCCACTGCGCGTCCGGATCGTTTTTCTGCGCCCGCAGCCCTTTGACCAGCTCTTCCTGCACCTTCATCCGGATGACGGCGCGCTCCTCCGGCTTCAGTTGGGCGATCTGATCCGCCAGCTGCACAATCTCCAGCGTCCCCTCTATTGCCTCTTTATCGCCCTTCTTCCAGTCTGCCACCATCAGGCTCTGGATACGGGCGCGCTGCTCACGGGTCAGCGGCGCCTGAAAGCTCCACTCCAGAAACTCCCGTACCTGGTTGACCATCTGGCGGGTCAGGTTCGGGCTGCCCTTTGCCAGTACCTCCTGCGGATCGCCTCCGAACAGCTCTGACAGATCACTCTTCTCCGGCTCCACGCGCTCTGTATCGGTCTTTCCGGCAGGCGCGGCTGCGGCGGCTGTCCAGGCAAGCATCAGCAGGCTGTCCTGCACCGACCAGAGTCCGATCAGAAGCTGCTCTCCTTTGACGGCGGTAATCAGATAGGTCTCCGCGCTCTTATCGGAGTCGTCCCGCTGCTCCTCACAGGCGTAGCCCGCCTGCCGGAGCGCATCGTTGATCTGTTTGCGAATAGCGGCGGCATTGCCGCGCTTATAGGTGTCGCCCGCCCAGATCAGCACCTCCGGTCTGCCGGAGGAGGTTTTCAGCTTCGCCGCCTCCACGACCTGATTCAACAGCGTCTCCAGCTGCTTGATCGTGTCGGCATCGGTCAGCAGCAGCGTATTCGCCGGCAGCGAGATCCCGGCGAGGCGGGACCGCTCCGCCTTCTCTGCCTGCCCCTGCGCGATCAGAGGCAGCGCCAGCGCAAGAAGGGCAATAGATGTGTATCGAATGGTCTTCATGAAACCTCCCTGCCGCGATCAGACGTCTGATAGATCAGCAATCTGTGTGATATAGATGATATTACGGATTCGTACTGCGCGGGTTCCGTCAGCGGCGAAAAACCGTCCTGAAAAGGGAGTTGTCTACACGGATACGGCGCACCCCCAGTCCGGCATTGCGAGCGCAATGAAGCAGTCTTCTGCCTTCCGGGAAAAATAGGATACCCTTGACAGCATGGCAGGGAGTAGGGTAGTATCATTTCGATATTTCTAGAAATGTAGTGAAAATAAGGATCGAATATGCAAAAATCCACCCGGTTGGCAACGATGTTCAAAGCGCTGGGCGACCCGACCCGGCTGCGTATCTTCACGTTCCTGCGCGCCTGCTGCTGTCCGGTCGCTATCGAGGAGACGGGGGATGTGCGTCCGGTGCTGGGTGCGTCCGTCGGGGAGGTCTGCTGTCAGGTAACCGGCAGTGACCGGATCACCTCGACGATCTCCTTTCATCTGAAAGCGCTGCGGCAGGCGGGCTTGATCCGCATGGAACGGCGCGGTAAGCAGATGATCTGTTCCATCTGCGGGGAGGGGGTCGCCGCGTTAATCGCCTATCTTCAGCAGCCGATCCCGCCGTCGGGGAGCGACTGCTGTGAAGTCAATACGCCTGCTCCTCGCGAAGAGGCGCAGATGCAGAAAGGTGCCTCAGAATGAACGGTCATATAGACGAACAGGGCGACGTGCGAGAGGTCGTCCGCGAGAAGTACGGAAAGGCGGCGCAGATTGTGCTGGAGGGGCGCGGGGAGGCGTGCTGCGGAACCGGCAACATCGGAACCGGAAAGCAGGCGTCCTTCTGCTGCGGCTCTGCGCAGAAGGACGCCATTACCGCTGACCTCTACAGTCAGATCGAGGCGGAGCAGGTTCCCGAGGCGGCGCTGCTGGCGTCGCTGGGCTGCGGCAACCCGACTGCGCTGGCGGAGCTGAAGGCGGGAGAGACGGTGCTCGACCTGGGCAGCGGCGGCGGGATAGATGTGCTGCTTTCGGCAAAGCGAGTCGGACCGACCGGCTTTGCCTACGGGCTGGATATGACCGACGAGATGCTGGCGCTGGCGGAGCGCAACCGCGTCGAAGCGGGCGCGGAGAATGTCCGATTCCTGAAGGGACATATCGAAAAGATCCCGCTGCCCGATAACAGCGTGGACGTGATCCTCTCCAACTGCGTCATCAACCTGTCCACAGATAAGGACGCCGTGCTGCGGGAGGCGTTTCGCGTTCTGCGTCCGGGCGGTCGGTTCGCGGTGTCGGACATCGTGGTGGACGGCGAACTGCCGGAGGCGGTGCGCCGTGATATGATGGCATACGTGGGCTGTCTGGCGGGCGCGCTGGAGAAGACGGACTACGAGCGGAGGCTGACGGCGGCGGGATTCGTTGAGGTGGGCATTGAGCCGACGCGACGCTACACCTTTGCCGATCTGGAGGGAACCTTCTGTTTCTCGGAGAGCGTCGCTGCGCTCTCCGAGCAGGAGCGCGAGGCGGTAGACGGTCGGGTGATGAGCGCCTTCATCCGTGCGGTCAAGCCGCGTACAGGTACCCCGGAGAGGGAGACAGGGAGCAAACCATGAAGACGATCCTCTATGTGTGCGTGCATAACGCGGGACGCTCCCAGATGGCGGAGGCGTTCACCAACTATCTGGCGGCGCAGCGGGGCGTTGCGGTGCGGGGTGTGTCTGCAGGGACAATGGCGGGAGAGCGGATCAACCCGACGGCGGCGGAGGCGATGCGCGAAATCGGCATTCCCATGGATGGGCAGAAGCCCAAGCCCCTGACTCGGGAGATGGCGGACGCCGCCGATCGAACGATTACGATGGGCTGCGGGGTGGATGCCTCCGCCTGCCCGGCGCGCCTGATGATCACCGAAGACTGGGGACTGGACGATCCCGCGGGACAGCCGATCGAGACGGTGAGACGTATCCGGGACGAGATCCGCCGGCGCGTGGAGACGCTGCTGGACGAGATCGCTAAGGAGGAGTAAGATGGCAACCGTTCAGGAGACGACCTGTCATCCGGCAGTAACCGGGCGACTCTCTTTTCTGGACCGATACCTGACGCTCTGGATTTTTCTGGCGATGGCGATCGGGGTGGGGCTCGGTCACTTTGCGCCGGGGGCATCCCGCAGCATCACCGCCCTGTCGGTCGGAACGACCTCGATTCCGATCGCCGTCGGGCTGATTCTGATGATGTATCCGCCGCTGGCGAAGGTGCGATATGAGGAGCTTCCGCAGGTCTTTCGCAATACGCGAATCCTGGCGCTCTCCATGATCCAGAACTGGGTGATCGGTCCGCTGTTGATGTTCGGGTTGGCGGTAACGCTGCTGGCGGATAAGCCGGAGTACGCCATCGGCTTGATCATGATCGGTCTGGCGCGGTGCATCGCGATGGTGATCGTCTGGAACGAACTGGCGAAGGGCGACACCGAGTACGCCGCCGGGCTGGTCGCCTTCAACTCGGTGTTTCAGGTGCTCTTCTACTCGGTCTACGCCTGGCTCTTCATCAAGGTGCTGCCGCCGCTGATCGGCGTGGACTTCGGGGAGGTGGACCTTTCGAAGATCACCATCGGCTCTATCGCCGTGAGCGTGCTGATCTATCTGGGCATCCCGTTCTTCGCCGGCATGTTGACCCGCGCGATCTTACTGAGAGCAAAGGGGAGAGAGTGGTATGAGAAGCGGTTCATCCCGCGGATTAGCCCGCTGACGCTGATCGCGCTGCTCTTCACGATCGTGGTGATGTTCTCGCTGAAGGGCGAATATATCGTGCAGCTTCCGCTGGACGTGGTGCGGGTGGCGATCCCCCTGCTGATCTACTTTGTGGCGATGTTTCTCATCTCGTTCTGGATGGGGCGAAAGCTGGGCGCGGACTACTCCAAGTCCGTCACCCTCTCCTTCACGGCTGCCAGCAACAACTTTGAGCTGGCGATCGCGGTTGCCGTGGCGGTCTTCACCATTCATTCGGGGGCGGCGTTTGCGGCGGTGATCGGTCCGCTGGTAGAGGTTCCGGTGCTGATCGGTCTGGTGAATGTCGCCTTCTGGCTGCAGCGGCGCTGGTTCTCGTCGGAGGAGGCGGCGCAGCCGAGTTAGCCGGGCGCAAGAGTCGCCGAAGCCGGAGCGTAGCGCACGCTCCGGCTTTTTTTGCGCGCGCGAGCGTTTCTTCTAGTCCCGTATCCATGCTGTCGGTATTCTCACCGGATTATATCTATTTAAGCTTAATGGCACATTCTTTGCGTGGAACAAAAGGTAGATGTGCGCCTGTGCACAATCCAGAGGTATGGAAGTTGGAGGTATATACGTGCGATTGAAGACCGCCCTGATAGCCGCAATGAGCCTGATGACCCTGTCGTCCCTCTCCAGAGCCGTTACGCTCACCGCCAATCATCTGAGCAATGGGCACGGCCGCACCGTGGGCATTCAGTATACCGGCGCGAACCCGTATCACGGCAACGTATTTGCTGGTCAGCTCAACATCACTCTAATCGGTTCGCTGCCGGTCGGGATGGCTGCCAGCTTCGCCGCCTACTGCGTCGACCTGGATCACACGCTTCAGAACTCGCAGACCGTGGAGCTTCTCTCGACCAATCTCCTCACGCGGGGAAAGCGGATCGCCTGGCTCTATAACCAGATCGGTCCGTCGGTAGATCTGGGGGCGACGACATCGGTACGCAACGATCGAGGCGCGGCGCTGCAGCTGGCGATCTGGGATGTGTGGGCGGACGGCGGAGACGGCTTTAACACGGGCAATTTCCGCACCACCGCGAGCCTGAGCCTGCGCACTCTGGCGCAGAGCTATCTCACTGCCTCGCTGGGAATGAAGGACGAGGCGTCCTGGCTGCGCAATATCGCCCATCCCGGCAACCGCAACCAGAACCTGATCGGTCCGGCGGCGGCAGTGCCGGAGCCGGGCGCGATGGCGATGCTGATCGGCGCGGGCGTGACCGGCTGCCTCTTCGTTCTGCGCCGCCGACGCCGCTGATTCTCCGCCCCGGAAGCAGGTGTCAACTCGAACATCCTCTCTACTGCCGACGGCGGAGTGCGCTGCGCTCTCCGCCGTCTCTCTCAAAGCATAACCATCTCTTAACCTTCACTTAACCTGTCCTTAACAACGCTGCTCTAAAATAGAGCGGTTTCGCCCCCTGCATCGCCTACCGAACCCTTGCAGGAACGGCTTCTTTTATGCAGAAAAGAGACAGGAGGAGTCTGCCTCTTGCCGTTCTCCCCGAGCAGATCGAACCCTGCCGGCGTTTCGCTCTTCCCAGAGATACAGGAGTCTGTCATGCGCTCGTTGTCTTCCCTTCCCTTTCGCTCTCTTCCCCGGCTGTTTGCCGCGCTGCTGCTTGCCGTCTGGATGTCGTCTGCCGCCGGCGCGCAGTCGTCGCGGGTCTACCTGGAGGCGCCCGCCGGGGAGCGATACGCCGTGCGTGATCCGAACGGCGTGAGCATCATTCCGAGCGGGCGGCTGATCGCCCCCTACGGACGCACTGTCACCGTTCCGCCCCATCCCTACGGGATTGCGCTCAGCGCGGACGGGCAGACGCTGGTTACCGCCAACAGCGGAACCGGACCCTTCTCGATCTCCATTCTGACCCGGCTGGATGCCCCGGAGCCGCAGATCGCCCGGATTCCTCCCGGCGAGCAGAATACAAAAGAGGGGATCAACGCGGTCTTCATGGGCGTCGCCATCGCTCCCGATTCACGCACCATCTACGCCAGCGGAGGCAACGACGGCATCCTCTATATTCTCGACGCCCTGACGAAGGAGAAGCTGGGAGAGATCTCCCTGGATACGATGGTGGACAACGTCCGCTATGAGGACAGCTTCCCCGGAGACCTGACCCTCTCGCCGGACGGCAGACTGCTCTATGTGGTGGACAACGCCAACTTCCGGCTGGTGATCGTGGACACGCAGGAGCGGCGGGTCGTCCGGTCGGTGCGCGTCGGACGCTATCCCTACGCCGTCGCCCTCTCTCCCGACGGACAGACCGCCTATGTCGCCAATATCGGCGTGTTCGAGTACCGTCCGATCATCCCGGCGGGACAGACGGCGGAGCAGGCAAAGGCGGCGGGACGCGATCCGCGGGGCGTCTCGTTCCCGCCGTTCGGCTTCCCCTCTAAAGAGGCGCGGGACGGCGTGGAGTTTGAGGGATATAAGGTTCCCGGACTGGGTGATCCCAATGTGCCGGAGTCGTTTTCGGTCTGGGCGGTGGATGTGAGCGGGTCGCAGCCGAAGGTGATCGCGAAGATCAAGACCGGCGTGCAGATGGGACAGAAGGGGGAGCGGTTCAACGCGGTGGGCGGCAGCAGTCCCAACGCGCTGGTCGTCTCCCAGCGCTACCTCTTCGTCAGCAACGGAGCCAACGACACCGTGCAGATGATAGACCGCAGGACCCATCGAATTGTGCGAACGATCCGCATCTCACCGTCGCCGCTGGTGGCGAAGCTGAAGGGGGTGATGCCGTTCGGTCTGGCGCTCTCGCCCGACGGCAGGCGGCTCTACGTCTGCGAGTCGGGGCTGAATGCCGTCGGTGTGATGGATGCGGAGAGCGGGCGCGTGCTGGGGCATATCCCGGTCGGCTGGTTCCCGAGCCGCCTGGCGGTGTCGCAGGACGGAAAGCGGCTCTACGTCGCCAACGCCAAGGGCTTCGGCTCCGGTCCCAACGGCGGCGCGAACTTCACGCCGGGACCGGAAGGCAGAAGTATCGGACGGCTGATGCGCGGCTCCGTGACGATCTTCGACATTCCCCCCGACTCCGAGCTTCCCGCGCTCACGCAGCGTGTGCTGGAGAATAACGGGATCGTCAACCGATTCGCGGAGGCGGCAAAGCGCGAGCCATCCCCGATCCCGCGCGGAACCGGCAAACCCTCCGAGCAGATCAGGTATGTGGTCTTTATCGCCAAGGAGAACCGCACCTTCGACGAGGTGTTCGGCGCGATGCCGGGCGTGCGGGGCGATCCGACCTTGGCGCGCTTCGGCTCCCCCCGCCGTATCGGCGGACATGATAACGTGGTGGTGATGCCCAACCATCTCAAGCTGGCGCAGGAGTTCGCCTTCTCCGACAACTTCTACACCAACTCCGATCACTCGGCGGACGGACACCGCTGGCTCGTGGGGGTTCCTCCCAATATCTGGGTGGATACCAACGTGCGCGCCTCCTACGGCGGACGCCGCAGCTTCAAACTGCATACGACCGCGCCCGGACGCCGTGCGATCTTCGGCGCCAACTCCTCGCTGATGCCGGAGGACTACTGGGAAGACGGCGCAATCTGGGAGCACCTGCTGCGCTTTGGCATCCGGTTCCGCAACTACGGGCAGGGTTTTGAACTGGCAGGAGTGAATGAGGATGCCGGCATGAAGCCGACAGGGGCGCGGGAGACCGTCAATGTCCCCATGCCCAAAGCGCTCTGGGATAACACCAGCCGCGACTACCCGCAGTACAATATGAATATCCCCGATCAGTACCGCGCCGATCAGTTCCTCAAGGAGTTTCAGACGCGGTTTGCCAACGATCCGAAGGCGATGCCCCGCGTGATCTATATCCATCTGCCCAACGATCACGGAGACCGTCCGCGTCCCAATGACGGCTATCCTTACCTCGAGTCGTACATGGCGGACAACGACTATGCGCTCGGTCGGATTGTGGAGGCGCTGTCCAACAGCCGCTACTGGTCGCAGATGGCGATCTTCGTTCTGGAGGACGATCCGCAGGGCGGCGTGGACAGCGTGGACGCGCACCGCAGCGTGCTGATGGTCATCAGCCCCTATGCCCGCCGGGGATACATCTCCCGCCGTCACACCGACATCATGAGCGTGCATAAGACGGTCTTCTCGATCTTCGGTCTGCCCCCGCTCAACCAGTTCGACGCGCTGACCAGCGACCTCTCCGACTGCTTCCAGATGCAGCCGGACCTGCGTCCCTACAAGGCGGTCCCGGTGGATGCGCGGATCTTCGATCCGAAGAAGGCGAAAGACCCCGCCGATCCCGACTACAAGCAGGCGCGTCTGCGCCGTTCGATCCCGCTGGACGATGAGGAGGAGGGAGAGCGGCAGCAGCAGCCGTAGACCTCCTCACCGGGCGAACCGGCTCCTCTGCGTCCTTGTGCGGGCGTGTCGTGCGTCTCTGGAACGT
>CALLMM010000029.1 GCA_938005745.1 uncultured Chthonomonadales bacterium
GCGCAAGCCGACCCCCTCCTGTCCTTGCGAGGGAGGCGCAAGCCGACCCCCTCCTGTCCTTGCGAGGGAGGCGCAAGCCGACCCCCTCCTGTCCTTGCGAGGGAGGCGCAAGCCGACCGAAGCAATCTCACAACCAGCGCACTGAAGAGGATCAGATCGTGCAGAAGAGGCGAGGCAGCGGTCAGTTCAGACCGCCGGAACCGCCAAATCCGAAGAAGTCGAGGACACGCCCTTTGTCCCGCTCCAGCATCTGCAGGGCGCGGGAGAGGTTATAGCGAATGGAATCGGCGTCGAGTTCCTGAAAAGAGAGGATGCAGCTTGTGCGGTAGGGAGCGAAGCCGATCTTGAGGCTGTAGGTGTGATAGCCCCGGCGCAGAATGCCCGACCACCAGCGTACCGCTGTATAGACCGCCTCCTGCTCATTCCCGGAACTCTGGAGCGCGCGATACTCGTCCGCAAGCTGCTCCGTCAGCGTCTGCGTATCGGCGTCCACGGCCAGAGGGGTGCCGGCGATAAAGCGGGTCTGTTTGAGGAACTCTGCGCGCTGCTCCAGTTCCCGGAAGAAGCAGCAGAAGACGATGTCTTCCGGATGACGGACGTCAAACGGGCTGTTCAGGTCTCGCGGATTGGTGGTATAGATTCGAACATCCCGGAAATCGTGTCGAGACACGGAAGAGTTCCTTTCAGCCGTCTACAGCATCGACTCTGCGGTCTGTATCGTGCTACATTTTCGCTCTATCCCTATTGTACGCGGGTTCCGCCCCGGCGTCAAGTCATGATGCGCGAGAGTTCTTGCGGAGAGCGGTTTTCCGTACCGCATGTAGGATTGCGCCGGGATTGTTATGCGTGGAGGCGAAGATATGAGCCGATTTCAGGCGCACTATCTCTCCTTTGAAGCCTGTCTGCCAGAGCGCGTCCAACGGCTGGCGGACGAGGGCGCAACCGCAATTGTACTGCCTCTGAAGCAGACCCGCTCGCCCCTGCAGTCAGCCATTGAGATCGTGCAGAAGCAGGGGCTGGGTTGCTGGGGCTGGATAGATGTCGGGCGGGATGAGGAGATCGTCCAGGCGCATCCGGAGTGGATGCACGCTCCGCAGAACCCGCAGTGGCTGCGGGCGTTCCCGGACTATGCGGGCGGACATCCCGCCTGCGTCTACCCATGGGTCTGTGTGAACAACCTGGAGACGTTCTCCTGGGCATTAACGAAGGTCCGGCGGCTGACGCAGGCGTATCCCTCGCTCGACGGCTACCTTCTACACGATATCCAGGGCGCGCCGACGGGATGCGGCTGTGGGGATATCCTCTGCCGGCTTCAGGACCGCTCGCCCGGTCTCAAGATGGCTCCCGCGTCCGCTCATCCTCCGCAGGTCTTCTTTCCTGCGGAGTTTCTGCAGGCGTGCCGGGAGGAGGCTCCCGGCGCGATGTTCGTCCCGATCCTGTGCGTTGAATGCGATCCCGGCGCGCCGTGTCCGCGCTCCTGCCCGATGGACTACCTGGCGGGTCTGGCGCGCGCGCTGGAGAGAGGCTCTCGCGTCGGGCTGCTGACGCCCTGTAAGCTGTTTGGACGCGAATCTCCGCTTTATGGGGAGCCTGCCGCCTGGGTTCGGCGCGTGGTCTCACACTATCTTTCGCTGGCTCCGCAGACCAGCCTGTTCGCGGCGGTTCAGGGGTGGGATGTTATGGCGGAGGAGAGAGCCGCGCAGATAGCGCAGGCGCAGGCGGGAGGCGCGCAGGGAATTTTGATCCTCGAGTCCGCGATAGATCAGTCCTGGAGACCGGTTCCCCCTCCTCCGGGCTACTTTCCGGTATATCCTCCCGAAAAATGAGGCGGCAGGGGATCCTCCGGACGGCATGGAACTGAGAATCGGGCGTTATCTCTGTCGAGAGGAGGATCGGGACGAATGTCTTGCGCGGTTGAGGTAGGTGGTCGGCGCGCTGCGTTTCGCGCCGCGTCGCGCCGGATACTGTGGATACTGGCTTGCGCGGGTCTGGTGGGAGCTATGCTGACACACACACTTGCACAGAATGCGCCTGAAACTGCCGGGCGCTGGAACGTCGCCGCCGCCGGCGCGGTGGGAGACGGCAAAACAGACAACACGGCGATCTTTCAGAAACTGCTGGACGAAGCCGGACGCGCCGGCGGGGGCGTGGTGGAGATACCCGCCGGGCAGTTTCGTATCAACGGCACGCTCTCCATCCCGAAGTGCGTTACGCTGCAGGGAACCTATCGCGTGCCGCCGACCGATCCAAGATTGAAAAATGAGCCGCTCAGCGGGACGGTTCTGCTGGCGTTCGCCGGACGGGGCAAAGAGGACGGACCGCCCTTTATCCGTCTGGCGGGCAATAACGCTGTGGTCGCGGGGATCGTGGTCCTCTATCCCGAATGGAAGCAGACCGATGTGCCGCCGGTTCCCTATCCGCCCTGCGTCTATTCGCAGGACACCGAAAACGTCGGCGTGCTGGACTGCTGCTTCATGAACCCCTACGAGGCGATCAAGTTTATCCGTGCGCACCGGCATCTGGTTCGCAACGTAACCGGCTATCCCAGCAAACGCGGCATCTATGTGGACGAGTGCTACGACATCGGGCATATCGAGAATGTCCACTTCTGGCCCTTCGGCGTCGCGTATGATCCCAACGACCCCTACTGCCTCTGGGTGAACACGCAGGGCGTCGCCTTTGAACTGGCGCGCACCGACTGGCACTATGTCTTCAACACCTTCTGCTTCGGCTACGGGGTCGGCTACAAGTTCTCCGAATCCAGAGCGGGCAGCACGAACGGCAACTTTCTGGGAATCGGAGCCGACTCCTGCCGGCGCGCGGTGCTGGTGGAGCAGGCGCAGCCTCCCGGACTGTTGATCACCAACGGCGAATTTGTGGGACGCTGGAGCAGCACCGACTCGGTCTGCCTGGAGATCGGTCCGAAGGTCGAGGGCAAGGTGAGCCTGACCAACTGCTCCTTCTGGGGACCGATTGACCGGTGCGTCTGGATGCGCAGTCCGAACGGACAGTTTACCGCCAACGCCTGCCATTTTGTGCACTGGGATAATCGCGCGGTCGGCGCGCCCTGTATCCAGCTGGATGCGGGCAGGGCGATCGTTCAGGGATCCACCTTCAATCAGGAGGGGACACACGTGCAGGTGAACGAGCAGGTCGTCTCCGCGATCCTGATGGGCAATCAGGCGTCCGGCGGCTTTCATGTCGAAAACCGGGCGGGAAAGCGCACGCAGGCGGCGTTGAATGAGACGGACAATATAGACTGGACGCCGGAGGCGCGGGCGCACTACCGGATAGATGTCGGGGCGGAGGGCGACGGACGCTATCTGCGTCAGTGGCACGGCAGAGAGAACGTCGGCGGGCGCACCATGCGCTGGTCCGCCGGCGGCTCCCGCCTGATACTGCCGGTCGCGGCGGGCAGACCGTATCGGTTGACGCTGGAGATGAACGTGCCGGACGCCGCGGCTGTGCCGGATGCAGGTATCTATCTCGACGGAAAAAGGATCGCCGTGATTGAGAAAGGCGCATCCCGTGTTACCGGCGAGATACCGGCTGCGAAGAGCGAACGCATCGTGCTGGAGGTGCGCTGCAGGGGATGGGTTCCTAAACAGGTGATCGCAGGCTCCAACGATGAGCGCGTGCTGGGAATCCAGCTCTTCACCGTGACCATGCGGGCATCCGGCGCGGGCGAGCGTCTCTTTCTGGCAAATACGGGGAAGTGGCTGCGCTGAGAGCCGTCTACGGGAAGGCGCGCCGGTAGGCGGCAATGATCGCATCCCACTGCGCGTTCGCCGTCTCATCAATCGTCTGTCGCGCCGGGTCCGCTTCAAACCATTCCAGCGCCCGGCGCACTCCCTCCGACCAGGGAACCGACGCCACGAAATCCGGCACGAACCGCTTGATTTTACTGTTGTCGAAGGCGACGCTGTTGACCTTATCGCCGAGCAGCGTGCCCTGCAGTCCGGGGTTGTGCGCGATCAACAGATCGGAGGGGATATGCGTCAGTTTCGGCTCCACGCCGATGGCATGCGCGACCTCCGTGAATATCTGATTCCAGGTCAGCACCTCATCCGAGGTGATATGAAAGGCGTGCCCCAGCGTGGTTTCGCGTCCCAGAAGTCCGACCAGCCCTTTCGCAAAGTCGCCGTTCCAGGTCATCGTCCAGAGCGAGGTTCCGTCTCCGGGCACGATAACCGGCTCCCCGCGACGCATGCGGTCCACCAGCGTATAGGGGTGGTTCCAGCTTCCCGGACAGAGCGGTATCTGCGAGGGACCGTAGGTCAGCGAGGGGCGCACGATCGTGATCGGAAAGCCGGTCTCCCGATACGCCTGCATCAGCCGCTCCTCGCAGGCGATCTTGTTGCGCGAGTAGTCCCAGAAGGGGTTTGCCAGCGGCGTATCTTCGGTGATCCGATAGTGAGTGGGAGGTTTCTGGTAGGCGCTGGCGGAACTGATAAAGAGGAGCTGGCGGGTCTTTTCGGCAAAGAGTTCGATATCCTGCTCGATATGGTCGGGGGTGAAGGCGATCCAGTCCACCACCGCGTCAAACCGGTGTCCCTGCAGGAGCGCGGCGGCGCCGGACGGGTCGTTGCGGATATCCCCCTGCAGGACGACGGCTCCGGGAGGCGGCGCGTAGTGGCGCGCGCTGCCCCGATTCAACAGATAGAGATCGAAACCGCGCTCGACTGCCAGCGCGGCGCAGGCGGAGCTGATCAAGCCGGTTCCGCCGATAAACAGTACCTTCATTCGACTGCTATTCTCCTCCTGGCGGGATTTCAGGCGGCTGCGTTCGGAGCGGTCTTTGCGAAAACAGTCCGCCACTATTTTACCTTCTGATGACAGAGAACAGGAACCGGACCATGACGAAGCAGGCGGGAACGATAAAAATCGGAATTGTGGGGGCATGCGGCAGAGGCGCGAGCTTCAAGTCGGCGTGTGATGCAGCGGAGGGGGTGCAGGTGCTCGCCGTATGCGACACGCATGCGGAGGGGCTTCCCGCCGCCGCCGAACGGCTGGGGGCGAGCGAGCAGTATACCGACTACGAGACCATGCTGGAGCGAAGCGAGATAGACGCCGTGATCATCGGGACGCCGATGCCGCTGCATGTTCCGCAGGCGATTGCCGCGCTTAAACGCAACAAACATGTGCTGAGCGAGGTTCCCGCCGGTGTGTCGGTGGAGGAGTGCCGCGAACTGACCCTGACGGCGCACGCTAGTTCCGGCATCTATATGATGGCGGAGAACTATACCTATATCAAGTCCAACGTGCTGGTGCGCGAACTGGTGCGGCAGGGACTCTTCGGGACGACCTACTACGCGGAGGGCGAGTATATCCATGAACTGAAGGAGCTGAACGAGATCACGCGCTGGCGGCGAAAGTGGCAGACCGGGATCAACGGCAACACCTACCCCACGCACAGCCTCGGTCCGATCCTGCAGTGGATGCCCGGCGACCGTGTGGTCTCGGTCTGCTGTGCGGGAAGCGGGCATCACTATCGCGATCCGCGGGGCGATCTCTATGAGAATGAGGACTCGACCATCACACTCTGCAGGATGCGCTCCGGCGGTCTGGTCAAACTGCGGCTGGATATGCTCTCGGATCGCCCGCACCTGATGACCGGGTATCAGCTTCAGGGAACCGACGGCGCGTATGAGTCGGCGCGGGCTTACGGGGAGGAGGATCGGGTCTGGCTCCGCGCCCTCAACAAGGATCCGAACCGGTGGACGCCGCTGCGCGAACTGGAGGCGGAGTATCTGCCCGCCATGTGGCGGGAGGCGAGCGAGGTCGCGCGGCGCGCCGGACATGGAGGCGGGGACTACTTTGAGGTGATGGACTTCATTGCGGCGATCCGGGGAGAGCGTCCGCCGGAGATAGACATTCACATGGCGATGGATATGACGCTGCCGGGGCTGATCAGCCAGCGTTCGATTGCGGAGGGGGGCAGATGGCTGGAGGTTCCGGACTCCCGCGCATGGCTGACTGAATCGCCCCCGCAGCCGCAGCTTCAGATGCGTTTTCCGCAGCGGCTGTTTCACTCGCTCCCGATCCCGGTGGTACCCGACGGGTATCTCCTGCGGAATCTGCGCCCGGGCGAGGAGGCTGCCTACAGCGCGCTGATGGAGAAGGCGGGTTTTGGCGGCTGGTCCATAGAGCAGGTGAAGCGTTTTATGCAGCGGGTTCTGCCGGGAGGGTTCTTTGTCGTGGAGCATCTCGCCACCGGTGCGCTGGTCGCGACGGCGATGGCGAACCACGCGCCCAGCGAACAGCATCCCAATGCGGGCGTTCTGGACTGGGTCGCCGCCGACCCCGATCATAAGGGCAGAGGTCTGGGCAGGGCGGTGACGGCGGCGGTAGTGCGGCTGCTGGTCGAGCGCGGCTATCAGGATATCTATCTGCTCACCGACGACTGGCGGCTCCCCGCCCTGAAGACCTATCTGGGGATGGGATGGGAGCCGATCCTCTTCACGCCGGAGATGGAGGCGCGCTGGCAGAAGGTCTACGAAGCGCTGGATCGCAAAGAGGTTCTCTGACGCCGGCGGACGCCCGCGCTACTCCCGGACGCCCTCGATAACGTAGGTGGTGACGGAACGTGCCGGAACCGTATCGGAGAAGCCCCGCTCTTTCACGCTCAACGCGGGGAGCGGGCGGCAGTTGTACGTCTCTCCTCCCGCATCCTCCGCGGTGCGCCATACCTTCACGCGGCTGCCGATCCGGGAGAAACGCGACAGGTCGAAGGCGTAGGGCTTCGCCTGGTCGGTGTCGTTGTGAACGACCAGGGTAAGCTGCCTGCGCGAC
Source organism: uncultured Chthonomonadales bacterium (assembly GCA_938005745.1). Taxonomy (GTDB): domain Bacteria; phylum Armatimonadota; class Chthonomonadetes; order Chthonomonadales; family CAJBBX01; genus CALLMM01. The sequence goes on from CALLMM010000029.1 coordinate 6,793, forward strand.
GGGGAGACTGCCGCCAGAGTCCAGTCGTCACCGGAGCGCACCAGCCGATCGCCGGGGCGGATGAACCGCGTAAACTGCATGAAGGCGTAGAACGACCTGGCGATGACGAATTCGCCCGGCAGGTAGGTTCTGCCGTTCCACTCCACAGGCTTATCCACGCTGACGGGCAGCAAGCCGTAGGTGTAGCTGTACCAGAGGTTGTACTGCAGCGGCTCAACCGCCTGCCAGTAGATCCATGCGCTGCATCGCAGCCGTTTGATGTCGCTGACGATGGAGCGGGTGGTAGGCAGGGCGCAGCGCATGGCATAAGGAACGAAGCCCGGCTCCCCCCACTCCCGGTGACTCACCTCCGCCATCCAGATATTCCTAATTCCGTGTCTGTACGCCAGGTCGCGAAGCCGATCCTGCCAGTCCCAGCCGTGATAGGCATGTACGTTCAGCTTCTGAATGTGCCGGCGATCCAGCCCGGCTCCTCCGCCTGTGCTCCCCTCCGGCGACATCAGCCGGTTCAGCGTCTTATACCCGTCTGCCGCCCCGTTTTCGTTGGAGGCGGCGACCTGATAGGGCTTGCGGCTGCTATCTATCGCCTCCCGAAGGTGGCGCAGAACCTTCGCCTGCGTTCTCCAGGGAATATGGCAGCCCTCCTGTCCGCTCTGGTTGCCGTTCCACCACCATGCGGAGGGTTCGTTGAAGGGGGCGATATAGCGAAACGGAATGCGGCAGGTCTCCTCCAGCCTGCGGGTAACCTGCACGAGCCATTCAGCATATTCGCGCAGCGAGTCTTCGCGCAGGTTCTCGGAGCCGTTTTCACCGCCGCGCGTATTGCCGTTGCGCAGCATCCAGTAGGGGGGAGAGTTCACAAAGAGTTCAAATCGGTCGGCGCCGAAGCTGCGCGCCAGCCGCAGGCAGGCGATCTGCGCCTGATCGCGTTCGGGATGCCAGCCTCCGTCCCGATCCAGAATGACCTGCACCTTGCCGCCGTATCGAAAGGGCTTTTCGTCCGCGTCGGGCGCGGTGCCTCCGGCGTTGTAACGCGCGATGTTGAGACCCAGCGAATCGGCGTCCCGGCTGAAAAGGCGGCGGCAGATCTCCCGGCGTCGCTCTTCGCTCCAGTGCCGGGAGTAGACCGCCCACCAGGAGAGGCTGCATCCCCAGCCCTCCCATCGCTCCACCTCCACCGTTTTCGGGTCTACCTGCACCGGCTGCGCGAGGGCGTGCGCGCCTGCCGACAGGAAAACGCCTGCCGACAGGAAGACGCCTGCCTTGAGTATCCTTACGACGAGAGAGAGTATACTCATTTTATCGTTTGTCTGAATCTCACGAGGGCACATGCTCCGGCTGATGGTCTACCCGTGAGCCGTCCTCCAGGCGCAGCCATGTCTGAAAATCACGCACTCCCTCGCGAAGCCGGATGATCCGCGCCCCGCGCGGCATCCCTTCGCGTCCGTAGGTGGCGTATCCGCTGGCGCGACCGTAGGCGAGCCGGATGCCGTACAGGTCGCCGATAAAGTCGTTGACATGATCGTGCCCGACGAAGACGCCCAGAACATCCCCCGCCTCATGCATCGCGGCAAACATCCCGGTGTTGATCTTCGGGCAGCATACGTCTTCGTACTTTACGCCGTAACAGGTGCGGGTATTCCATACCTCGTTAAACTCGGGCAGGGGAATATGGAAGAAGGCGAGGGCGGGCAGGCGGTCGGGATAGCCGGGATCGTTGGCGCGGGACATGGCGTAGGCGGCTCCCAGAAGCTCCGACATACCCAGATACCAGGCGATCTGTTCGCGGGTGATCCAGCCGTAGCCGCCGATGTCGGTGGTGGCGTAGCTGAGCGAGTCCAGAAAGTAGAGCGCGGCAGCCAGTTCGCCGTCGTGCGCGGAGAAGAGGCGCAGCACATAGTTGCCGACCCCCGCGATGTCGTCCGGACCGGGTTCCGACAGACAGTGCGCGCAGGACAGCTGCACCTGCATCAGATCGTGGCGGCTCAGCGCGCCCTCGTCGTCATGGTTGCCGAAGACCGCCGACCAGGGGATGCCCCGCGATTCCAGCGGCGCGACGCACTGCCGCCACGACTCGGCGGGATCGTGGCAGCCGTCTCCCGCCAGCACATCGCCTGTCAATACCGCCAGGTCCGGCTTCTCGATCTCCAGCACGCTCTCCATCAGCGTCCGGGACTGCTGATCGCACTCTTCGCCGTTGTGCCAGTGAATATCGGTAAACTGAGCAATCGTAAACGACCCGTCTTTTCGAAACTGCAGCGATCCGGTCAATGAAGCGCTCCCTCTGTGCGAAAATACCCTTCTCATTGTACCAGCCCCGCGCCCATATTCTTCAGGGCGCGTTCCAGGCGCGCACGCGGATATTGCGGGTATGACTGGCTTTGAGAGCGCGCTCCTCGCCCGGATCGAGCCAGAAGAAGGAGTCCTCCACGTGAAAGCGGTCGGATATCTCTGGACAGTCGAAGTGTACGCCGACCGCCGGAACGGCTCCCGTATTGCGAACGAGGAGCCTGCCCGATTCGGCGCGCAGAGAGAGCTGCGCGCGCGGCAGCATAAAGAGGCATCCCGGCTTTGCGCGGAAGTTCAGCCAGTAGAAGTTGCGCGCGCGAAGCCTGCCGTCTTCACGCACTTCGGCGACGATCAACAGGGGATGAGATTGCGCCAACGCGGAGGAGATCTGGAACGTCCCGAGCCTCCGTACCTTCTGGATGGCTTTCTGACCGGAGAACTCAGCGCGGGCGCGCTCCTGCAGTGTTCGGTCGAAGGCGCGCACCACGACCCTCCACGAGCCTTGCAGATCTGCGGCGTCGTCCAGTAGGAACACCGGGCAGTGCAGGTCTCTGTCCGGGGGAGTGTCCAAGCTGTCGAAGATCACCGCCGCCTGAAGCGGCTCAAAGGCGTCTTGAACGACGTAGTAGGCGATTTTCGGCACGCCGTACCAGTCTATCGTCGCCCAGGCGCAGGCAGGGTAGACATCGGTGAGCTTGTAGTAGCAGGCTCCGGTCGCCCGGGGATAGAGCGTGCGCGCACGCTCCAGTGTGTGCCGCAGTCCCGTCGCCTGCGCCATCTGCATCCCGGTGATCAGTCCCGCCATCGTTCCGGTATCCATAAACTGACCGGCGTACTGATTCATGATCTCCATGTGCTGCTGATTATAGGTAGGGGTGTGACGAATAAAGCTCTTGTTTTCTGGCGGGGGCCAGAGAGCACGCTCCTCCGTCGGAAGATAGCGCAGGACGCTCTCCAGATTGGGAGGGGAACTCAGCCCGAACTCCCCGATGAACGGCGCGGTGAGGTTCAGGTTGAAGTCGAGCGACTCGCGTCCCCAGTAGACGTTGTAGTTGTGCAGGCTTCCGCCATACGGATCGGTGCGATGGAACGGGCGGGTGCCGTCCATCTCCAGGCAGAGGCGCCCAAGCTGTTCGATGAGACGCCCCTTGCCCGAGTGTTCGTTGCCTCCGCCCCACATCAACAGCGAGGGATGGTTCCGCAGTCGGCGGATATTCCTGACGGCGATCTCGTCCGCCACCGAGGGGCTGAGCGCGTCGAACTTCTGCCAGGTGAGCGGAAACTCCTGATAGACCATGATCCCGAGACGGTCGCAGAGATCGTAGAAGGTGTCCGTCTCCAGCAGACCGCCGCCCCAGGCGCGCAGCACCTGAATGTGCTGATCGCGTGCCAGCGTGAGGAACCGGGCGTAACGGGCGCGATCGAGACGCAGCAGCGCGTCGAGTATGCACCAGTTCGCCCCCTTCAGAAACATCGGATGCCCGTTGATGACGAAGGTCCAGTTGTAGCGCATCGGGCTAGGACCCTCCGGCAGAGGGCGGGTCTCGATCGTGCGTATGCCGAACGTGGAGTCGGCGGCGTCGGAGAGACCGCTCTCCGTGTGCGTGAAGGAGAGCCGCACCCGATACAGGTTGGGCTTCCCCATGTCCACGGGCCACCAGAGACGGGGATCAGGGACAGCCATGCGAAGATGCAGATCACGGGCGTAGTCGCGGGAGGAGACGGCGTATCGGAACTGATAGGGTTTGCCCGAAAAGTTTACCGGTTCGATGGTTCCCCGCAGGATGCCCGACCAGCGTGGCTTCTCCCCGCGCAGGGTCATCGTTACATCCACGATGCCCCTCTGCGCGTTGCGCGCGGCGATGAAGGGATGCTCGATCTCGACCGGAGCCTGTCCCTCCAGGCGCACCGACCGCCAGATGCCCAGCGAGGGCAGGTTGACGTAGTGCCAGCCGTAGACGACGTTGGTTTTGAAGACCAGGGTCCAGTCCTGCGGAACCGGATCGAGGCGGACGATCAGCGTGTTCTTTTCGCGCAGCAGACCGCTCACATCGTAGTCGGGACCGCCGAACGCTCCCTCATGCCTGCCCAGCCGCACTCCGTTCAGCCAGACGGTGCAGGAGTAGTCCACGCCGTCAAAGCGGAGCCGTCCGCCCCGCAGACCCGGCGGGCGCGTAAACTGGCGGCGGAACCACCACTCCCGATACGACTGCTCCCGCGCAATATCGGCGTTCAGCCCGACGGCGGGATCGGGGATCTTTCCGGCTTTCAACAGCGCGGTATGAACGCTGCAGGGGATGTCCGCCGGAATCGCTCCTTTCCAGCCCGCGCCGCGCAGAAACTCTCCTTCGCTCCCCTTGCCCGGATCGCGTCCCGCCATCTCCCAGCGACCGTCCAGCGACAGTACGACGGGAGCCTTCGCGGCAGGGGCGCGCCCCGGCGACAGGGAGACCACGACGGCTTTCGACTGCATCGGGGAGGGCGCGGGCTGAAAGGCGCGCCGGTCTATGTCGTTCAGCGAGAGACCGTACAGACCCTCCGCCCGCATGAGTTCAACGGAGGTCTGCATCTGCAGCTTTCCGGCGATCGCCGCCAGTGCAGTTTTCGCCGAAGAGCGATACCACCATGCCGCAAACGCCGGACTCATCTTCTCGCCGCAGCCGCAGTGAATCACATAGCCGTCTCCGATCTGCAGCGCGGAGAGCGCGGGGCTGTACTGCGTGTCCCAGGCGAGCACCGCCGATCTTTCGGGAAGGCGCAGCGACCGCACCGGTCCATCCACCTCCGCCGTCGGTCGCGGCAGACCCAGCCGGCGACCCTGCGCGGTCAGCTGCAGCGCGCCTCCGCTTCCCGTCGGTTCGAAGGTCAGTCCCAGAGGATCGGGACCGAAATGTCCCTTATCTCTCGCGCCGGTCGAGATGTCCCGCGCCACGTAGTGAGACACGCCGACGGGCATCACATAGACGCCTCCATTGCGTACAAACCCGGCGATCGCCTGCAGCACCGGTCCGCCCCAGCCGCCCCGCTCCGGGTAGACATGATCGCCGGGAATCACCAGCACCTGAATACGGGAGAGACCCTCCGGCGTGAGATCGTCCGCCCGGAGAATACGCGCTTCAAAGCCGGCGTCGCGGAAGATCGCGCGACAGGACTCCGCACTCCACTCCCGCGTGCCGCCCTTGATCCACTCAAACGGGGTCAGCAGCGAATCATCCACGATGCCGGCGACGGGGAGGCGGCTCTGAGAGCGCGCGGGTGATAGCGTGAGGCAGCAGAGGAAGATCAGAGAGAGGATCGGACTGTAAAGAGACCGTTTCATGTTGCGTGATATCTCCTCGATAGTCGGTCATTTTACGCCGCAGACCGCTTTCAGGCGTTCGACCGCATACCGGTAGAGTTCCCAGGGAACATCGGGGGGGATCAGGTGATCGAAGCCGGGAATGTAGCGACCGGAGGCGATCATCTGTTCGGCGCGCTCTACCTCGCGGTACACCGCCGCGCGCGAGTCCGCCAGGGCGCGTTTATCCAGCCCGCACATAATCCCCAGCTGCGGGTAGAGGCGGCGGTACTCCAGAACGTCGCACCCGGCTTGCACTTCGAAGGGGAAGATCATATTGACGCCATGCGCATGGAAGATGGGCACGAGCTGCCGAACATCGCCATCCGAATCCATCGAGACGATCCGCGCCCCGACCGCGCGGGCGAACTCCGCAATCCGATCATAGCAGGGCATCATGAAGTCGCGCACCATGCGGGGCGAGATAAGCGACCCCTGTCGTCCCGCCATATCCTCCCAGATATGGATATGGTCTATCTGAACCTCCGCCGCAATCCGCTCCCAGAGCGCGATCCACAGGTCGGTCAGATGCGACATCATGTCGCGCACCATCTCCGGGTATTCGTAGAAGGCATAGAGCAGCCCCTCCGCACCCATCAGATCGCGGGGCGTGCCGAAGACGCCGTAAGGGAACCAGCCGACCTGCACCGCCTCGCCGGTCTGCCGGATACGGGCGCGGAAGGCTTCCCAGTCCTCGACGATACGGGAGTCCAGCGCATCGAGGCGCAGCCGCTCCGATTTCAGCCGCTCCCAGTCGTCGGGGGTCGTTACCGGATGCTCCAGAAACTCCGGCATCGAGCCGCCGTCGCGTCGGTTTCGCATCACGATCCCGCGTGCATCCCGGTGTATGATGAACCGGTCGTTCTCCTCCAGTATCTGCGCGGGAAACGGAGGGAAGAGACCGGGATGAAACGCGGGAATGGCAAACGATCGGTCGAAACCGAAAAAGGAGACCGGATCCAGGTCGGCAATCTTCGATTCACGCCGCCACCGCTGCAGCGCGTCGCCCCAGGGGAGCCAGCCAAGCCCCACTCCGAAGGGGATGCGGTCAATCTCTTCGCCGAGCAGGCAGCGAACCGTCCGCTCTCCGCAGGGCAGCGACACGCTCATTTCCCCGTGTAGAGGCGGATGTACTGACGCGCCGCGATCAGGTCCTGCATCGCCTCCGCCGCCTCGCACATCGGTTTGCGCTCCCCTTGGATGGCGGCGACGAAGTTGATCGCCTGCTGACGCATGGCATGCACCCAGGGAAGCGTCGGAACCGTCCGTTCGGGAACGACTCCCTTTCCCGGATCGCGATAGACCTCCACCGTTCCGGGGCGGTTGCTGGCGAGCGGCGCGGGCAGCTCAAGGCGGATCCATCCATGTTCAAAGGCGATCAACGCCGACTCCTGCCAGTCTATCGTCGTCTGATACGGGGTCATCTCGATGACGCCGCAGACGCCGCTCTCGCTCTGCGCCGCCAGCATCACGCCCGACGGGTCGGCATAGGTTACCGTATAGTTTTCGCCCAGCAGATGGCGCAGCAGGTTCACCTGATGGATGTAGTAGTTGACAAAGGCGATGTACTGATCGTATGTCGTTTTGTCCATGTCTTCGGCGGGCGGATCCCACTCCATCGGAGGCGTGGGGTCATCGGACTGGATCAGGTCGTTGAAGCCGCTCGCGATCCAGTCTCCGGCAGGCATTAGGATGCGCACATAGCGCAGTCTGCCCATCTCGCCGGACTGTTTCCAGCTGTCTATTAGGCTCTTTGCGTACATGGTCGCCGGATCGCTGCGTTTATGGTATCCCACCATGTGCCAGGTTCCGCTCTTCTCCAGCGCCGCCAGTATCTTCTCTCCCTGCGCGAGGGAGCCTGCCAGCGGCTTCTCCGTAAAGATCGGGACGCCCGCCCGGAGCAGCTCCGGCACGAGTGTGCCGTGCCGCGTGAACGGCTGAGACGCCACGATGCCGTCCAGAGTCTCCTTCTCCAGCATCTCCTCATGGCTGCGGTAGACGCGCGGAACGCCGTACCGTTCGCCGACCCGTCTCCCCAGCCCCTCGCGCAGCTCCGCAAGCGCGACGACCTCGCAGTCCGGCACGGTCACATAGTTTTTCAGGTGAGCGCACTGTCCCATGCCGCCCACCCCGATAAATCCGATCCTGATCTTTGACACCGTTCTATCCTCGCTCTTATTCTGTCGGGGCGGAAGGGATCGGGGGAGGGAGCCTGTCGCCTCGCTCCGCCCCCGATCCCTCCCGCAAGAGCCTGCGCTATCGGCAGAACTGGATCATGCTGCCGTAGCACTTTGCGGCGGCGCGTTTTGCCGGAAGCTGCCACAACTCCTCGTTGAACATCTCGATGGAGAAGTAGCCGTTATAGCCGTACCACTCCAGGCGGCTGATCAGTTCGCACAGGTCGAGCATGCCGGTTCCCGGCAGCACCCGGTCGCTGTTGCAGTTGCTTAGATCGCCGGGCTTATCCCGCATATCGTTGAAGTGACAGTGCTTGATCCAGCGCACCGTGTTGGGCGTCAACTGCTCCATCTTGGTGCAGGTTACGTAGAAGTGCGCCGGGTCGAAGAGAACGCCCACCTGCGGATGATGCGTCTTCTCCGCGACCAGCACCGCGCTCTTCAGCGACCGGACGATCGGCGACCAGTTGAACTCCAGCGCGATATTCACCTGAAGGTCTTCGATCTGCGATGCCAGCGTTTTAAGCGTGGCGGCGATGACATCCAGCGCCTCCAGCGAAGGCTGCGGGGGTCCGTCGGTTCCAACAACCAGCGTTCCGCCGCCCAGATCGTGGATCAGGCGGGCGTTCTCCAGATGCAGCGCGTGGTTCTTTGCCTGCGATTCGGGAGAGGAGAAGCACTCCACGCCCGCCTCAAACCCGCCGATGCACCGCAGATTTCTCTCCGCCAGCAGCTTTTTCACATCCTCCACGCTGCGCCCATCCTTCATCCACTCCTTGATGTGGGGAAGCACGAACTCCACGTTCTGAAAACCAGCACCTGCGTAGGCGTCCAGCGCCTCCACCAGGTCTGCGTGGCGCGTGGAGACGGAGTTTATGGCGACCTGCGACTCTTTCATGGCTATCTCCCCGACCTCGGATGGATGAGCGGATAGAGGGTCTGCCAGCCGCGCGTCAGCCCCTCGTCAAACCGCGCATCCCAGAAGACCATATCCTCGTGCTCGATGGCGACCCCGCCGTCATAACCGATCTCGATCAGCGTGGCGATGAACTCCGTCCAGCTGATCTCGCCGTAGCCAGGTATCCGGAAACGATAGTAGTCGCCGTTGACGCCGCCGCGATAGCGTCGCTCCGGCAGCATCTCGGTATCCTTGGCGTGGACGTGATAGACCCGGTCGCGGTACTCCCGCAGGGCGCGGATATGGTCAATCCCCTGCCAGTAGAGGTGCGAAGGGTCGAACTCGATCCCCAGCGCCTTCGAGGGGACGGCGTTGAACCAGGCGTCCCAGGTGTCCGGCGCGCCTCCCATGTTGAGCGGCTTGAAGGGAACTCTGCCCCAGAATCCCATCCAGTTCTCGAAGGCGACGCGCAGTCCCCGCGCCTCCGCCTTTTCGGCGATGGGACCGAAACGCTCCGCGAAAAGCTGAACGTTGCCGTCCCAGTCGCGGTTGGCGTCAAAGCCGCTCATGCTGGTCACCACGCCGACGCCCAGTTCACAGGCGGCGTCGAATACGCGCTCATAGACGGCGGTCAGCTCTTTTTCGGGGGGAGGACTGAAGGCGAGATCGTAGTAGGCGAGCGCGGTGATGGAGACGTTCAGTTCCATGCAGAGCCGTTTCGCCTCCGCGATCTTCTCCATCTCAATAGGACCGGCGGCGGGGTTGCCGAGCGCGCCTGCCGCAAGCTCCACGCCGTCGAAACCAAGCCTTGCCGCTTTCTCCAGGTCGGCGACATTGCCGGTCAGAAATCCAAGTTTCATGGCTTCTATCCTTTTCGATTCACTCCCAGGGACGCAAGAGGATTTTGCCGCACTGCCCCGCCATCTGCAGCGCGAACGCCTCCTCCACGCGGCTCATGGGAAAGGTATGGGTTATCATCTGATCCAGAAGTGCGCGCGCGCGGCGGATAACCTCCAGGATGCGGGGCGTATCCGCCAGATTGTAGTGCCACTGTCCGTAGAGGGTCAGACCTTTGCGAAGCAGATCGTTGCTGACGTGCAGCGTGAGATCGCCCGACTCGCCCACGAAGGCGATCCGCCCCTTTCTCCGGGTGGCGGCGATCATCAGCCGCTGCGCCCCGGCGGCGCCGGAGCAGTCTATCGCGCAGTCCGCGCCGACCCCGTTGGTCAGGCTCATAATCTGCTTCAGGGCGTCCGGGTCCTGCGGATGGATCACGGCGGATGCTCCGAGAGAGGCTGCCAGTTCCGCGCGATAGGCGTGCGCCTCCACCGCGATCACCCGCACACCCCGTATGACTCCGTTCACCACGCCTCCCAGACCGACCGGTCCCAGTCCCGTCACCAGCACGGTGTCGAAGCTGTCAACCTTCATGGACTGCATCGCGCCGAACGTCGGACCCAGTCCGCAGCAAGCCATCGCCGCATGCTCCAGCGACAGGTCTTCCGGAACCGGAACCAGCAGCCAGTCCTGCTTCAACACCATCTGGGCGTAAGTGGCGGTTCCCGCCGCGCTGCCCGTCGCTTCCAGCGGGTTCACCGTGTTCTGGCAGTGGATGTACTCGCCCCGCAGACAGAGCGGACAGCCGCCGCACGGATACTGCGGCATCACCACGACCCGGTCGCCGACCTTCACCCGTCCCGGCTGCGCGACCGCAAGGACCTCTCCCGCCGCCTCGTGTCCGAGCGTGTCCGTCTGCCATCCCGATGCATACGCCTTGTACTCGGTGCACATCGGCGCAACCAGATTCTTCACCACCACAAAGTCGCCGGCGGCGTTGGGATCGGGCCGCTCCGCCAGTTCGCACCGGCGCGTTCCGGTGATACGCACGATTCTCATAGAGGGTCTCCTGTCCTTCTGGGTGAAGTAGAGGCGTCTTTTTCATGTTCCCTGTCTCTGAATGCAGACTCCTTGTGATTCTCGAAAAAACAGAGATAAACGAGAGACATGTGCGCTCTTCAGGAGTGAGGAGTGGCTGCGTGCTGATGGTGCGCTTGCGCAGAGGGGAGGCGGGTGCTGTGCGATCGTCAACGGATAGAGGATTGAGACGTAACCGTAGCTCGTTCCTACGATGGCGAGGTTCTGTGCGTGAAATAGAGTCCGCCCGGCTGGTGGTTGCAAGCCGGGCGGAGAGAGCGGGGACCGTTCGGGAGCGCGATCCTACTCCATCGGGTACTTCAGACCCCACTGCGCGCGCAGCGTGTCCATCGCCCGCATGATCGCCATCGTCTCATCCAGAGGCATGATGTCGCTCTCCCGCTTCCCCTTGCGCAGGCAGTCCGCCACCTCGGTCGCCTCATAGTTGAAGCCGGTGCTCTCAAAGGGCACCTCGATCGGCTCGGCAGGTTTGCCGTAGCGTATGAGCGTCATAGAGCGGGGCTGCCACCAGGGCGGATGGATGGTGATGCGTCCTTCCGTGCCGAGAATGACCGCCTCCTGCGGGGTTGTGGTGCGGACGGAGGTGGAGAGGAGGGCGATCTCCCCATTCGGGTAGCCGAAGACCATGCCCGCCTGCTCATCCACGCCCGTTTCGCACAGGGTCGCCATTCCTGTGATCCGATCCGGGGTTCCAAAGACCATGAAGGAGAGCGAGACCGGGTAGACGCCCACATCCAGCAGCGCGCCGCCGCCCAGCGCCGGATTGAAAAGACGCCCCTCCGGGTTGATCTCAGCGCGGAAACCGAAGTCCGCCGTCAACATGCGCGGCTCTCCGATGGCTCCCTCCCTCAGCAGTTCCCGCACACGGTACATGAGCGGGAAGAAGCGCGTCCACATGCCCTCCATCAGGAAGAGGTTCTTCACGCGCGCCGTCGCGATCACCTCTTCCGCCTCCTTCGCGTTGATGGTGAAGGGCTTTTCGCACAGCACCGGCTTGCCGGCGTTCAACGCCAGCAGGCTATGCTCTTTATGGAAGTTGTGCGGCGTGGCAACATAGATGACATCCACCTCCGGATCGGCGACCAGTTCCTGATAGCTGCCGTAGCGGTTGGGAATGTCGTACTGATCGGCGAAGGCGTTCGCTTTCGCAAGGTCGCGCGATCCGACGGCGGTCAGTCTCGCGTCGTTAACTGACTTGACCCCTTCGGCAAAGCGTCGGGCTATGTTTCCGGGTCCGAGAATCCCCCAGCGTATCGTGGAAAAGTTGTTCATCGCGTCTTCCTTCCTTTTTGCGTGTGCGTCGGCGAGCAGGCAAACGCTCTCCCGTCAGACGCCCGCCTGCCGGATATACTCCCGGCTGACTGCGAGGTCTGTGAGCGGGTCCTGCAGGTGGGTGTCCTGCTCGACAAAGATCCAGCCGTCATATCCGACCTGCCGCAGAGCGCGCAGCACAGCGGCGTTGTCGAGAGCGATGTTGCCTGCGCCGAGTTCGCAGAACCGCCCCCGCTGGGTCCAACTCTCCAGCCCGACCTCCTCGCGCAGCGTGATCCAGTCTTTCAGATGGATCGCCGTCAGCCGCTCCGCATATCGGCGCACGATCTCCTCCGGGTCTCCGCCCGCCGCCGCCAGATGCGCCGTGTCCAGGATCAATCCGCACTCCGGGCACGCCTCCAGAAACGCCTCCAGCTGCTCCTGGGTCTCCACCGGCGTTCCGAGATGATTGTGCAGCCCGGCGCGGATGCCCCATCGGCGGCAGGCTGCCGCCTGAATATTCGCCTGCCGACAGAAGTCGGAGAACTCTCTGGCAGCGGCGCTAACCCAGACATACGCCTTGCCGAGCGCCGCCGTCCACTGCAGGGTAACCTCCGGATTCGGTCCCCGGCAGGTGGCAAAGTCCAGTCCCAGACGCCGGAACCGCGCAGCTTTATAGATCGCCTGATCCGCGCTCACCGCCTCCAGGCGTTCGATTCCGTCGTAGCCGATCTCTTTCAGACAGATAAGCCGCTCTTCCGTATCGTAACAGCCGCCGTCCCAGACGTTCATGCCGTAGTCCGCGACCCCGACTCGCATTCGCCGCCTCCCGCTGCTCGCGCAGCCATGTTCTAACCGTCACGCAGATGCCTGCAGAAAAACTCCGTCATCAGCGTATACAGGTGCAGGTGCCGATCCTCAATCCCGTGATGCTTGCCCGGATAGAACATCGTCTCGAAGGGCTTTCCTGCGTCCTGCAGGGCGGAAGCCAGCCGCGCCGTGTGCTGGAAGTGGACGTTGTCATCCATCGTTCCATGAACCAGCAGCAGCCGTCCCTTCAACTTTTCGGCGTGCGTTACCGGAGAACCTTCACGATATCCTTCGGGATTATCTGCCGGGCGGCGCATATAGCGCTCCGTGTAGATGGTGTCGTAGAGCGTCCAGTCTGTAACGGGAGCGATTGCCGCCGCCGCATGAAAGTGATCCGCACCCTGCAGCAGGCAGAGCGCCGCCATGTAGCCGCCGTAGCTCCATCCCCAGATGCCGATCCGATCCGGGCGAACAAAGGGCAGGCTCGCCAGATACTTCGCGCCTTCGATCTGGTCGCGGGTCTCCCACTGCCCCAGTCGGAGATAGGTGATCTTTGCAAACTCTCTGCCGCGCGCGCCGGTTCCCCGATTATCCACCGCGCAGACCAGAAAGCCCTCCTGTGCAAGAAGATGGTACCACAGTCCGGCTTTGCCGCCCCAGCTGTTGGTGACGACCTGCGACTCCGGTCCTCCATAGTTGTACATCAGAACTGGGTAGCGGCGCGAGGGGTCGAAGCCGGCGGGTTTGAGCATCCGCCCGTAGAGCGTCTCTCCATCCTCAGCGGTAAACGAAAACATCTCCCAGCGGGCGTCGGTCAGCGACTCCCAGCCGGGCAGCGAACAGGCGATCCACTCATCCAGCAGCGATCCGTCCGCCTCCCGGACCATGGCGCGCGTCGGGCTGTTGAGGGTGGAGTGGAGGTGAATGAAGCGGGAGGCGTCCTCCGAGAACTGCGCGGAGTGCCACCCCTCCGATTCCGTCAGTCGAACCGGCTCTCCGCCCCCCAGCGAAACACGCAAGAGGCTGCGCTCGGTGTGAGCGGGCAGCGCAGCCTGAAAGTAGACCTGTCGCTCTTGGTGCGAGACGCCACAGACGCCCGTAACGTCCCATGCGCCGGCGGTCAACTGGCGCAGGCGCTCTCCCTGCAGGTTGTACAGATAGAGGTGCGCATTGCCGTCCCGGCTCGACTGCCAAAGAAACTGAGTGGGCGCGGGAGGCTCTGTCGGAAGAAAGGTCAGGTCTCCCTGCGGAGATACCCACGCTGCATCCTCTTCCACCAGCACGCGGCGTATTTCTCCCGATCCCACGTCCGCATACAGCAGCTCCAGCCGATTCTGCAGACGCGGTATGCGCTGAATCAGCAGCCCGCCGCCGTCCGGTGTCCACTGAATGCGCGACTGGTAGCACTCCTCCTCCGGGTTCTCCGGGTGCGAGGAGAGCGGGAGCCAGCGCGTCTGTGCGTCGTCCAGCGACAGAATTCCGATCCGCGTCTTCGGGTTGGGGTCGCCCGCCTTCGGGTAGCGGGTGATTCGCGGTCTTCCGTGCAGGTCGTCGTACTGCGGCAGCAGAACTTCGGGAACCTCGCTTTCGTCCTGTTGGAAATAGGCGATACGCCGGCTGTCGGGCGACCAGACCCAGCCGTCATTCAGGTAGAGCTCCTCTTCATAGACCCAGCCGAGCCGTCCGTTGTAGCGCGTTGGAGAGGCGTCAGAGGTGAGCTGTCGCTCCTCGCCCGTCTCCACGCGGATCGTCCACAGGTTATCCCCGCGTACAACCCCGATCCACTGCGAATCCGGCGAGAACTTCGCGCCGCGCTGCGGCAGTTCCGTGCGGGTCAGAATACGAAACCGCTCCTCCTGAAGATCGTAGAGATAGAGGTTTCCATGCGATTTAAAGCGCGCAGGAGCCTCCTGTTTGAAGAGCAGGTAACGCTCGCAGGGCGACCAGGCGAAGGAGTGGACAACGATCGGCTTCTCCATGCCCTCGCCGATCAGGCGCAGCGGATCGAGCAGGGGGGTGCGCGAAAGCGTCTGGCTGTCGAAAATCCATACGGTCGCCTGCCTGGAATCGGGCCATTCGTCCAGATAGGCGATCCGGCGGTTATCCTGCATCCAGTGCGGGGAGCGCAGGGAAATCTCTTTGAAATCCTGATCCTGGAATATCTTTTGCAGCGTCAGCGGCGCACGGCTCTGGCGTTCAGCGGATGTCATGGCTGAGGTCTCACTTTCTACGGCGGGTATGGACGCAGCGTCGGTCTGTCCTCTCCTGATCGGGAGGGCGTGGTACAATAGTAGGGCTGCATCGGTTATTAGGGGCGGCTGCGAGCGAACTCGGCGCGCTCTTCCAGCAGATCGGTCAGAAGCGGCGAGCGTCCGATATAGTCGCCCAGCAGAATGGGGACGTTACGGTGACGCTCCTGCGACTGAGAAAGCAGAGCCGGCAGATCCTCCGCCACATGCGAGCCGCCGTGCAGAAAGTAGGGGACGGCGACGATCCGACAGGCTCCCTGAGCGGTCAGCGCGTCCACTGCGTCCGGGATGTTCGGCTCATTGCAGTCGAGGAAGCCGACGCCGACCATCGGAAAGTCTCCGCGCTCTCTCAGATGTAAGACGACCTCCCACAGGGGAGCGTTGGAGGAGGCGCGCGGGCTGCCATGCGCCATGATCAGCAGGGCGGAGGGTGAGCGGCTCTCGTCGGCGCGGCAGGACGGCATATCCTCAACGGCGGCTGTATACTGATTCTCAATGCATTTCCCGATGTGATAGAGCGGACAGCCCGGATCGTTCTCGCAGAATTCAGTGGCTTCACGCAGAATACGATCCCAGAACCGCCGCGGAAGCGCGCCACGGGCAGATTCCAGGATGCTTTCGGCGATCCGCTCGGAGTAGCCGAGCGGAGGCGCGACATGAAACTGCAGGGAAGGGTGAGCCTCCCGCATGTCGGACAACTGCTGCGGAAGGTCTCTCGTAACGAACCTGCCGGGAACCAGAAAATAGGGCACGACGACCGCGCGCCGGACACCCGCCTGTGCGCAGCGGTCAACCGCCTCGGCGAAGGTCGGGCGTTCATAGTTCAGATAGCCGATCTCTACAACTGGAAACCGATTGCGTGCGCGCAGACGCGCCGCGTGCTCTTGCAGAGCGGCTCCCGCGCCGCAGAGCAGCGATCCGTGCGAGAAAAGAATTAATCCATCCATCGGCGGGCGCTCTCTTCTCGCAGTGTACCTTACGAAACGGCTGTCAGGCAAGAAGGCGTTTCGTTGCGCTGTCTTTGTGGTCGGTGTGAGATTGCTTCGGTCGCTGCGCTCCCTCGCAATAACGGAGGAGGGCGGCTGTCGCCTCCCTCGCAATGACAATCTGGAAGGCTCGACCGCTGCAGTTACGTTGTACTTGCCCTCAAACCGTCACTGCGAGCGAAGCGAAGCAATCTTCCACGTTTGCCGTGAGAGGCGAACTATCATCAGGGAGAATCACAGGCATTGCAGATAACCATCAGGAGCCTCATAGTCATCGCCGGAGTGATGCTGGCGCAGGGCGCATTTGCACAGGGCGGCTATCAGACGCCGAAACTGCTGGCGCAGCTGCAGGAGCGCCGCATTACCGAAAGCTCCGGGCTGGCGGTCGGCGGGCTGAACCCACAGATCCTCTGGACGCACAACGATTCCGGGAACGGTCCCTTCCTCTATGCCACCGACAGGCAGGGGCGCGCCATTGCCACTGTAGAGGTGGAGGGGGCGCGCGCGGTGGACTGGGAGGATATCGCTCTTGGACCGGGAGCGGATGGAAAGCCCGCGCTCTATATCGGCGACATCGGCGATAACGGACGCAGCCGTTCTAATGCGGTCATCTATCGGATCCCGGAACCGGCGTTAAACTTCCAACAGACCGGTCAGCGAATGAAGAGCGAGCCTGCAGAGGCGTTCCCCTTCGTCTATCCAGACGGGAAGCACGATGCGGAGACCCTGCTGGTACATCCGAAGACCGGAGAGATCTACGTGGTGACGAAGGCGGAGTCCGGAAAGAGCGGCGTCTATCGGTTTCCGATGCCGTTGACTGCCGATCGCACCGTTACGCTTCAGAGGGTGGGGACGGTTACCTTCTCCAATCCCATTCGCATGCGCGGCATATCGCTCGGAAAACTGGCGACCGGCGGAGCGATCTCCCGCGACGGAACGCGCATCGTCATCCGCACCTACCTGGAGGCGTTCGAGTGGACGATCCGTCCCGGTCAGTCGGTGGCGGACGCGCTCAAACAGCGTCCCCGCCTGGTCAACGCGCCCTTTCTGGGGCAGTTTGAGAGCATCTGCTACCGTGCGGATGGTCGGGGGCTGTTGACCACTGCCGAAGGCTCTCCCTGTCCGCTTTGGGAGATACCGGCTCAGTGACCCTTCGCGATATCAATGACGGGCGGGAGGACGCAGAAAGTCAGGTTTTGATGTGAAGCGAGTCGAAAAGACCTCTATCCTGCGCCATGCCGGGTTTCGCAATCTCTGGATCGGGCAGATCATCTCCCAGTTTGGCGATGTGCTCTATGCGCTGGTCTTCCTGTGGATGGTGCTGGAGGTTACCGGGGATGAGGGCGCGGTGGGGATCGTGGGCGCGGCGCAGGCGCTGCCGTATGTGACGCTCTCCGCCTATGCGGGAACCGTCGTGGATCGCTGCGACCGCCGTATCCTGCTGATCCTTTCAGATCTGGTCAGCGCGGCGCTGGTCTTCGGCTTTATCGGCGTGCTGCTGCTCGACCCGAAGCCCTCGCTCTGGATCATCTGTCTCTTCGCCTTTCTGCTGGGATGCGCCAATGTGTTCGCCGGACCGGCGCGCGGGGCGGCGATCCCCCGTCTGGTTCCGGAGAAGCAGCTTGTAGAGGCGAACGCCCTCAACTCCACCACGCAGAACGCTATGCCGCTGGCGGGGAACGCCGTCTCCGCCTTCTTTCTCCACGCCATCTTCACCATCAGTGCGGCGCTGGCATATATTATCACCTTCGCCTTTAACGCCGTCTCGTTTCTCCTCTCCGCCGTCTTCATGGCGCGGCTTCCGAAGATGCTGCCGCAGCGCGAGGACACGCCGAAATCCGCGTTGCACGACGCCGTCGAGGGAGTGAAGTTTGTTCTGCATCATCCGGTGCTGGGTCCTGCGATGCTGGTATCGCTGGCGATGAACTTCTTCGTCGCGCCCTTCATGCCCGCCTATGTGGTGGTGGCGCAGGAGAAGTTCAAGGGGACGCCGGGACTGCTTGCGATGCTGGAGACGGGCTTCTTTTTGGGAATGGTGATCGGATCGCTGCTGGTCTTCCGGGTACAGATTCACAGGGTGGGGCTGGCGTTTTCGCTCTGGCTCTCGCTGGCGTCACTGACCGTGATTCCGATGGGATATGTGGGGTCGCCCTATGCGTTCTGGGCGTTGAACTTCCTCTGCGGCATCATGATCCCGCTGGCATCCGTGCCGCTCAATACCCTGATTCAGCTGGAGACGCCGGACGGTCTGCGCGGACGGGTCAACTCTGCGCTGGCGATGGTCGCCTCGATGGTGCTGCCGGTCGGGATGGCGATGAGCGGTCTGCTCATCAAGCGGATGGGAATCGAGGGCATCTTTATCTTTATGGGCGCGGGACTGGGCATCAGCCCGCTCCTCGCGCTCTTCTTTCCCGGCTATCGTCACGCCACGCTGCCGTCTGGTACGGCAGCCGTGCAGAGCGAGGAGAGACTGCCTACGGTCGGTTAACCTCCTGACCCAGCGAGTCGGTCAGCCTCTCCCATGCCGCGATCAGACGGTCATCGAACGGGTCGTTATCGCTGTTTTCAATGCGGTGGTTCTCATCCAGCCAGGCGACCGTGCGGCGCACTCCCTCCACCCAGGGTACGGTGTACCGGAACCCGAGGTCGCGCTTCGCCTTCTCGTTACTGAAGACGCTGTTGTACTGGAAGATCTCCACGGTCATCCCGGCGCGCTCCGGCGCGACCTTTCCAAGAACATCGGTGGGGATATGCGTGATCTTCGCTTCGCTGCCCAGCGCCTGTGCGACCCCCTGCGTGTACTCGTTCCAGGTCATCCACGCCTCCCCGGTCACATTGTAGGACTGTCCGAAGGCTTTCGGATTGCCGAGCGCGCCCACAAATCCCCGCGCCACATCGTCAATATGGCAGGAAGCCCACAGCCCGGAGCCGTCGCCATGCACCACCACCGGCTTTCCCCGGCGAATGCGATCCAGATAGGTCGTCTTCCATCCGAGCGAATGCACGATGGTTCCGCCTTCGCCGTAGGTGTGCGACGGGCGCAGGATGGTGACGGGGAAGCTCTGCGAGTGCGCCTCCATGAAACGATCCTCGCAGGCGACCTTGTTATGCCCGTAGCTGCCGGTCGGCGTGCGCGGCTCGTTTTCGTCGGCGGGCAGTCTGCTGAGCATCCCTCCGTAGACGCAGACGGTGCTGCAGAAGACAAAGTGACCGGCGCGTCCCTGAAAGGCGCGGATCGCGCTCTCGGCGTCCTCCGGCTGATAACAGATCATGTCTATGACCGCGTCCCATGTCTCCGAAGCCATCGCCGCTTCGAAGGCGGGATAGTCCCGGCGGTCTCCCAGCAGAATGCGCGCTCCCTCCGGGATACGGGCAGGGGTCTGACCGCGATTGAAGACGGTAACCGCGTCTCCGCGCTCCACAAGCTGCCGGGTGATCGCGGTGCTGATCAGCCCCGTTCCGCCGATGATCAAAACCTTCATTCTCTCCTCCCGGATGGTGATGCGCCTGTCTGTATGTCGTTTCGCGCGTCCGCGATCAGCCGGTGCTCTGCATGGCGGCGGCGATGCCGATGATGCTTAGAAGGATCGCTTCGCGCAGGTCGGAAGCCTCTTCTCCCTGAGTCTCCAGCTGCTCCTCCCAGCGCTCCAGCAGGGCGATCTGCAGGCGGCTGAGCGGGGCGGCGGCGGGGTTGCGCAACTCCACCATACGTCGCAACACCGACTCGCTGCCCATAAGCTGTTCGCTCTGCGTGATCTGAAGAATCCAGCGCCGGGTTCGTTCATACTCTTCTTCGATCTGCGCGTGAATGCGCCGTCCCAGCTCCTCCGATCGGATGCGCGAGGCGTACCAGACGGCGGTCGGGAGGTGCGCGCGCACCAGCTCCAGCTGCGCGTTGTCCAGCGCGGTTCGGAAGAAGGACCAGTCCCGGTACATCTGCCGCAGCAGCGAGAGGTTCTCCTCCGACTGCTCCGCAAACCAGGCGAGCGCGCTTCCGACGCCGTACCAGCCGGGCAGTACGTAGCGGCTCTGCACCCACGCGAAGACCCAGGGAATAGCCCGCAGGTTCTCCAGTCCGATCAGACCCTGACCGGGGCGGAAGACCGGGCGCGAGGCGATGGGCAGGCGGCTGATGTGGCGGATGGGGGTGGCATGGGTGTAGAACGACCAGAAGTCGGGATCGTGGTAGACCAGATCGCGGTAGACCTGAAGCGAACGCTCCGACATTCGCTGCATCGCCTCTGTCCAGTGACGCTGCACCCGTCTTCGACCACACCTGCCGCTGGTCGCCAGCAGGACCGCATGCACGATCTCCTCCAGATGCCGGTGAGCGATGGGCGGAAGGCTGTAGCGGAAGGAGATCACCTCGCCCTGCTCGGTGAAACGGACGCGCCCGTTGCAGCTGTCCGCCGGCTGTGACAGGATCGCGCGATTGGCGCGTCCGCCGCCTCTGCCGACGGTTCCCCCGCGTCCGTGGAAGATCTGCATGGTGATCCCCTGCCTGCGGCAGACCTGCCCCAGACGCGCCTGGGCATTGTGCAGCAGCCAGTTTGCCGCCAGGTATCCTCCGTCCTTGTTGCTGTCGGAGTAGCCGAGCATGATCTCCTGAAAGTCTCCCCGCGCCTTCAGGTGGAGGGCGTAGGTGTCGTTGGCGAAGAGGCGGCGCATCAGTCCGTCACACCGCTGAAGATCGTCAATCGTCTCAAAGAGCGGAACGATGTCCAGTTCGCTCTCCATCTCCAGTCCCGTCTCGGTGGACTTCCAGCGCAGCAGCCCGACCTCCTTCGCCAGCAGCAGCACCTCCAGCACATCGCTGACGTCGTGGGTCATGCTGATCACGTAGGCGTTCACCATCTCGGGGGAGATATAGCGGCGTCCGTGCCGGATCACCTCGAAGACCTCCAGCACCGACTGCGTCTGCGGGGAACCGACCCAATCGCGGGGGAGCAGGGGACGCACCCGGCGAAGCTCCCGGGTCAGCAGACGCACGCGCTCCTCTTCCGGCAGAGCGGAGTACCGGACGCCTCCGGGGATCGCTCTGGCAATGGAGAAGATCTCGTCCAGCGCCTTCTCATGCTCTTCGCTGTGCTGGCGGATGTCCAGCGACGCCAGATGAAAGCCGAAAGTCTTTACCTGCGTGACCAGATCGCCTAGCAGCCCCTCTTCCGCCAGAGATGTGCCCCGGTTCCGCTGCAGGCTCCGCTGCAGGATCTGCAGGTCCTCCAGCATCTCGCGGGAGTTTCGGTACGACGGCTCCGGGGTAAGAAAGCCGGGACCCTCGGCATGGAAATCGGAGAGGTTGCGGAGATGGTTGAGGCTGGCGGTCAGCCGCTCCTGGATGTAGAGGATCTTCAGCGCATAGGGTTCGAGGGCGAACCGTTCCAGCCGCTCCTGCGGCAGAGTGATGCTCTGTTGATCGCGCGCAATGGAGGCGAGCAGCTCTTCGCTGGGCGGGGCGAGACGGGAACTCTGGGTCAATTCGCGCCGGAGCGGCACCATCTTCTCCAGATAGAGCCGCAGAGCGCGGGTCTTGTACATCAGCATCGCCTGCCAGGTTATCTCCGGGGTGACGAATGGGTTGCCGTCGCGATCGCCCCCGATCCAGGTGCGGTATCGCAGGAAGGGGGGGATGTCGAAGGCGGCGTCCGGATAGGCTTCTCGCAGCGCCGAACGCATATCCGCGTGCAGCCAGGTGACGACCTCAAAGATGGTGTGGACGAAGAAGTAGAGGGCGTTGCGGACCTCGTCAATGACGGAGAAGGTCGCCGATCGAAGCTCATCGGTCTGCCACAGGGCGGTCAGCATCTGATGCAGGCGCGAGAGACTGCGCTCCTCGTGGTTGATCGGACGATCCAGATAGGGCGTCTCTGGCGAATCGGAGAGCTGTACGAGGCACTCGGCGATCGTCTGCAGCTTATCGAGCACGGAGCGCCGGCGCGCCTCGGTGGGGTGCGCTGTCAGCGTGGGCAGGATGACGATCTGATCGAGGAGCGACTGCATCTGCTCGGCGGTGAAGCCGCTCTGTTTGAGCTGCAGCACCGCCTCGCGGATCGACTCGGTGCGGGGCGTGCCTCCGGCGCGCGCCTGCCGCACATGGTTGACGCGGATGATCTCTTTCTGTTCGGCGGTGTTTAGAAGCTGGAAAAAGACCGTGAAGGCGCGCAGAAGACGCCTGACGGTCCGCATGTCTTTCAGTTCCGGCATGATCTCCAGGAGCCGCTGCGGGTCTTCGGAGCCTTCCCCGGCATAGAGCCGGCGGGCGAGCAGGATTAACTCGGCTCCTGCCTGCTCCTGTAGAACCTCTCCGAGCACTCTATCGAGCAGCGTGATATCACGGCTGAGCGGCTCCGAGAGTTGATGATCCTGCGGCGACAGGGAAAGAAAGGATGCCGGATGCATAGACGATGAACTCTCCTGACCCTCTGCGAGGGAGCGCGCCTCCCCTCCTCTCATCGTCGGGAAGAGGAGAGGCGTCGGGACTTAGGGATTCTGCGGCTGCTCCTTGAGCCACTCGTCCCAGGCGGTTGAGCGCGCCAGCGCCAGATTTGCGTAGCTGGGCAGGTAGTTGGAGGGAGCCGGGATATAGATCGCCAGGCCGTTGGAGTTGGGAACCAGCGAGCCGTTCTCTTCGGCGTAGATGGCGTCGCTGAGCGCGGTCTGCAGCGCTGTCACCGCGTTGCGGATCGCCGCCGTGCCGGTGGTGTCCCGGATGAGCTGTGCGTAGTGCCACAGGTCTTTGTTTTCGGGATAGGTGTAGCTCTGCGCATTCAGGCGCGCGTTTACCATGGCGGCGCGGTTATTGCCGACATTGGCGCGCAGGGCGTTGGCAAAGGCGTCCAGCCGCTCCGCTACCGTCTGCATCCTATTCAGATAGAGCGCGGACTGGGTGATGTTGCTGCTGCGCCCGTAAGCTTCGATGGTGCGGGTGACGATTCTCCGCCCGAACTCTTCCGCCGACATATTCGGGTTTGCCGCAAGGTCGGCGAGAAACCGGTCGTAGACATAGCCTTCGCCGGGCGGACTCTCCTCCGAACCAACCATGATCTGCGCCGAATTCCGGATCTCGTAGGCGACCTCCATCATCTGCATCAGGGAGGCGTCGAAGATGACCATGTCCATCTTCGGGGTAACGTTCAACGCCGCCGGAAGCTGCCACACCTGGATCTCATTGTTCGTCGAGTCGTCTATCGAGACGGAGCGGGGCGCGACTCGCTGTCCGCCGTCCGCCGAGCGCGTGATACGCCATCCCGCGCCGTGATTCCAGATCACCAGCGCGTAGCGGTCCGCAGGATACCGCTCCTGCGTCCAGACGATGAATTTACGCAGCTCCCGCCAGTCGCCCATGTCAATATTCGCGCCCATGTCTTCGACAAGCTGCGAGTTGACCGTTCTGGTATCGTTATCCTTCGTAACATAGTAGCGGCGCGTGCCGATCCAGTCCGGGCGTCCACAGGTGGCGCAGTTCGCCTGTTTCCACTGAACCACGATATTGAGGTCCGAGGAGGAGCCGATCTTCTCCATCTGGTTGACGTTCAGCGGACCGAACTCCTCCAGATTGTTGGCGGCGTTGATGAAGACCATGAAGGTCCATCGCGCCCGCTGGGTCTTCGAGAGGGAGATTTCCGCGTTTACCGTAACGTTATTGATTTTCGTCAGGCGCAGAGTGTAGCTGGACGTTCCGGCGATCAGTCTTCCGGCGGTAGCGTTATCGGTCGTCTGGAAAGAGCCGTCCTCCGCCACGAGGAGCGAACCTCCCGCAGTCGCGCCGTTGTAGCGTAGCCACAGCGTACCATGACTGGTCTGGTCGTAGCTGATGTAGGCGCTGTTGGCGCCGGAGACGCCGGAGAAGGTTCCGATCAGCGAGGCGGGGGTGGTGCGACCGGGGGAGATCACGCTCGCGGTATAGCCGAACAGGTTGACGGAGTTGCGCTGTACCGCGCCGGTTACCGAGTCTCCGTTACTGGCAAAGGTCCCGGAAAACTGTGTGTTGCCGTCTTCCGACTGCGCGAAGAACTGACCGTTGGAGGAGATGGCTCCCTGCCCGCCCGCGCCGGAGATCAGCGTGGAGGTGTCCTGGGCGAAGACGGTGAAGCGTCCGCTGCTATCAACGCTGAGAACAAGCGTCCGACCATCGCTGGAGAAGCTGTAGCTGCGTCCATACCAGAGCGGCGTGGAAGTGCCTCCTCCGCCTCCACCCCCGCAGCCAACGAGAGGGAGGACAAACAGAACGCTGAAGAGCGCGATCCATCTGGAGAGGTTCGTGCGACTCGATCTACGGAGCATATCGTCATGATCTCCCTTCAGGGAAAGTATACCTCGGGTAGGCGCTTCTGTCTGACGGGAGAACGGCTGTTTCCGTGTAATCAGGAAAAGAGGTCCAACCCGCTTGTATCGTGATGACGGTTTTGCTATAATGGGGGAGACTACCAGTACAGTTACTGACTGCCGCCACTCTTTTGTTCCCGAACAGACCGGTCTGAAGGGAGATGATGTGAGCGCCCCCTTTCTGCGCATTCGCGCGCTCATTCTACACTACTGGCCGCGTGTTTTTCGAGGGGCAATCCTCTGCAGCGCGCTGATCCTTCTCACGCTGCAGAGTCTGCATCTGTCCGGAATCTCCTTCCGCCTCTCGCTTTTGCTGCTCCTCATGGTCGCCGCGACGCGCCTCTTTCCGGTTGCGCTGGCGCGCGAAAAGCCGATCTACTTCACCTCCGCCTTTGTCTTCGCGGCTTCCATCCTGCAAAACGGCGCGGTTGCCGGCTGGATCGCGCTGGCGGTCTGTCTGCTGCATGCCCATCTGATGCGGCATAAAGAAAGGCTGGAGGCGTCATATACCGGGGCGATCTACGCGCTGGCGGCGATGCTGGCGGACTGGCTCTACCGTCATCTGCTTCATGGCGAGCCGACGACCGAACATATCGGGATAAGAGAGCTGTCCTTTATCATTCTGTCCGCTGTCGCCTATATACTCTCCATCCTGCTGATGATGGTCGCAGGCAATCTGGGGACGCGGCAGGCGCATCGCGAATACTATGAGCCGGTGCTGCGTGTTCAGGGGCTGGCGTATGCGATCAGTTTTCCCTTTGTTATCGTGATGATCGTCTCCTATCGCGGCTTCGGGGCGGTGATGCTGCCGGTGCTTGTCGGCATGCTGATCGTCTGCGCCTACTCGGTGCGGGCATCGGTCGAGAACCGGATCATGGCGCGGCAGCTAGCAGCGGCGGAGACGCTGGGACGCGCCTGCGAACAGGAGGTTCGCGTCGAAATCCCGCTGGTGCTGTTTCTGGGGCAGGCGCGGGAACTGGTGCTCTTCCAACACGCCATTCTCTGGATCATGGAGGAGGAGGGGGGCGAGTATAAGCCGATGGCAGTCTATCCGGAGGGGTCGGACTATCTGAAGACGTTGCCGGCGGAGATGGACGCCCTGATCTCCCGCGTAGGCAATCGTACCTCGCCGCTGATCGTCTCCGAAGCCGCACAGGATCCGCGCACGCCGGCTGGCTCACCGGAGGAGTCTTGGATGCTCTATCCGCTGCGCCTGCACGGCAGCACCATGGGCGTCGCGCTCTTCTCGCGCGACACTCTGCATCCCTTCACGCGGCAGGATGCCCGCCGGCTGGCGGGGCTGATCCCCCAGGCGGCGATCGCCTTTGAGAGCGTGCGCCTGCGACAGATGATCTTTCGCTACTCCAACATGGCGATTACCGACGGCTTGACCGGGCTGCTCAATCACCGCCGCAGTCAAGAGGTTCTGCGGGAGGAGTTTCGCCGCGCTACCCGGTACTGCCGTCCGCTGTCGGTGCTGATGCTGGATGTGGACGGCTTCAAAGAGTTCAACGATACCTACGGTCATCCACAGGGAGATCAGGTGCTCGCGCATATCGCCCGGCTTCTGCGAACCAGCGTGCGCAGCGTGGATCATGTCGGACGGTACGGCGGAGAGGAGTTTATCATTATCCTGCCGGAGACGACGCGCGAAAACGCCTTCGCGCTGGCGGAGCGCATTCGCGCGACCGTCGCCCTGGAGTGGTTTCCGGCTGGCAACGGCGAGTTCGTGCAGAAGACGGTCAGTATCGGCGTCTCCGCCTATCCCGATGATGCCGTAGACCCCGCCGATCTGATTCAACTTGCGGATGAAGCCCTCTACCGCGCCAAACGCTCCGGGAAGAACCGCGTCCTCACCGCTTAGAGTAGCCCTCTGTGCTTGGCGCAAGCGCGATGTTCCCATCATGCATGCAAGACCCCTGACATCGGCTGTGCGCTTTCGCTAGATCGAGCTTACGCCTTACGTAGGCGTACGCACACCTCCTTATGCAGTCCTTGTCCGCTTAAGGGATCATAGGCGATGGTGTTCAGGTCGCCAAAGCCGGCGCCGCGACCGACAGCCCGGCGACCAAGCTTCCAATGCCCAAACCCGTGCTGCGCCCCGACAACCTCCGGATGAATACGGGCCGTAACTTTGGCTTTAGCCTTCGTTTTGCCGTATCGGGACTCTACCCACACCATATCGCCATCGCTGATCCCTAAACGTTGCGCCGTCGCCGGATGAATGACGAGGGGGTTTTCGGGCTTGATGTCGTTAAGCCAGGCGTTGTTCTGCGTGCGCGTGTGGGTGTGGCTCGCTTCCTTCCAGTTTATGAGGAAGAGCGGGTACTCCTGATCGGGCTGCCAGACTCTCGGCTTGTATACGGGCAAGGGGTCTACTGGCTCGCCCATTGCGTCCTTCATGGAAGCCATCTTAGGGCTGTAGAACTCGATCTTACCGCTGGGTGTGAAGAACCCTCGCACGGCGCGACCACCGATGACCGTACCGATGCGCTTGCCATGCTCCGACTTCGGTTTGTCATAGATGGCTGAGCCGTCTCTCTGCAGATCTCCGTCTATGAAAGCCGTCTTGAGCTTCTCCAGCGGGATCGGATCGGCGTACTTTTCATAGCGCGTGCCGCCCTTATCCACCCAAACAGCCCCGGGCAGCTTCTTGAGCTCATCGAGGGTGATCTTCGGCGCGCCGTTGACGAGTTCATTGCTCAGGTAGTCCTCATACCACGCAGTCAGGTTCTCGATCGGTTTGCGCGAAAGGGGACCTACCTCGAAGAAGGGGGTTCCGTCGGCGGTTTTCAAACCCAACTTACGTCCAAGAGCCGCCACGAACTCATACTCGGCGAGCTGTCCGAACAGCGGCTTTACAACGGGCTGCCGAAGCCCGAGGGCGGGCCATGTCACCCAATGGGAGTTGAGATCATAGCGTTCCAGATAGACTGTGCCGGGAAGGAGATAGTCGGCGAGCCATGCGGTCTCGCTCTCCATGGTGTCCACCACGACCAGCATCTCCAATTTGGCAAGGGCTTCTTCGACCTTCGCGCAGCCTGGTCCACTCATCACGAGGTTTTGGAAGATGCACATGCCAACTTTCGGCTGGTAGGGACCCTTACCCTCGAGCAACCGCTCCCACATTCGCCCGTAGACCCCAGACTTGTGCCCGAACGGAAAATCGCTCAGTCCGTCGTAGCGTTCCTGAGAGAGGGTCTGCGAAGCGGTTTTGTCCGGCTCGACCTCCACATGTTTGTTGCCACGCTTGTCGGGGATAAGCAGCGTCCCGGGGCGATCGTAGCCCCCGGTGAGGGCGGCTAACAGGGCGATGGCCCTTCCTCCCTGAACGCCGTTGCTGTGCTGGCCCGGTCCACTCCAGGTGTCCACCACTGCGGGCTTGGTCGTGGCGAACTCTATGGCGATCCGGGAAATGGTCTCTGTCGGTACGCCAGTAATCTCCGACGCCCAGGCAGGCGTTTTGTCCGCAACATACTCGGCGAAGCGGTCGAATCCAACGGTCCAGCGCTCTATGAACTCCTTATCTTGGAGCCCCTCCTTGATGATCACATGCGCCATCGCAAGCGCCATGGCGCCGTCGGTACCTGGTCGAATAGGCACCCATTCGTGCCCCTTAGCGGCAGTATCAGACAGGTAAGGATCCACCACCACGAGTCGAGCGCCACGCTCGATAGCGCGTGTGAGGATCCTCGGCAGGTAGACCCACTTGATGGCGCTGGTCGGGTTCCAACCAAACAGCAGGATATACTTCGATTGGATAAAGTCTGCCAGAGGTCGCTCATCCCCCATCGCCATCTTGAAGCTAGCTTTGCGCGACACATCGCAGAGGTTTGAGTGCATAGAGTAGTTCGGCGACCCAAACAGCGTACAGAAATCTGCCTGAATATGGGTAAATGAGTGGTCTTCGCTCCACCAGAGAAGTTTATGCGCCTCTCCAGCGTCGCGCAGCGCCTTCAGCTTCGCCGCGATCTCCTCTATGGCTTGCTCCCAAGTGATGGTCTGCCAGCGCGGGTCCTCACTGCGTCCTTTGCGGGGGTTAGTCCGTTTCATAGGCGACTTGACACGGTCGGGATCGTAGAGCTGCATGATGCCCGCATTCCCCTTGGGGCAGATGCATCCTCCTTCGGCAGTGCCGTACTCCTCGGTGTAGCCCTGGAAGAAGTCGGTAGAGATGTTGGAGTAGTTATTGGGGTTCCAGTTGTTCGGTTCGATCTTCTCCACCACGCCGTTGACAACGTGAACAAGGATGCCGGACTGTCCGCCGCACATATTACAGCACGAGGGTATCCATTCGCCCGCCTCCCGCCCCCATTCCGCCAGTCCCTGTTCGTTGGCGGCGATGGCATGCTCCTTTGAGCCGACCGACGCGCACCCTGAGAGGGCAGCCGCGCCAGCCGCCGCCGCGGCTCCTGCCGCGACCTGTATGAAACGTCGGCGTCCGACCTTTGAATCGTATACGTACATGTTAAGCCACCTCTTTCTGTCGCGGCAGGAACAGTTCACCGAGCCCAAAGAGAACCAGCCCCAGTCCTACAATCAGCGCTGTCAGCGACCATTCGCCGAGACTAGGGAAGTAGTGAGCGTTGACACGCATGGACCCGATGGCTTCGCCTAAACCTCGGATCTCCTCGACCGCCAGCCCAGGTATGACGATGTTCAAGCGCAATCCGAACAGTCCTGCGGCAATGAGTAGCCCTGCAAACGCCACCCATCGCGCATCTTTGCCTGTTGGTAGAAGCAAGATCAGCAACGGGATCGCGGTGCCGATCGCCACCTGCCACAGCCAGAACACCCACCAGTAGGGTCCGCTGATGACCAGCTGTAGCCCTGCGACGTGACCGGGAATGCCGCCGCGAAAAGCGATGAGAAACTCGGATACCTGAATGAGCACGTCGAGCAGCAGCAGGGCCAGAACAAGCCTTCCAAGCACTACCACTGTATCCCGGTTGCGCGTTAGTCCATCCTGGAAAACCGTCGCAGCGAGGGTGAGGAGAGCTCCGCCGCTGACGAGAGCTGAAAGTAGGAACAAGATAGGGAACAGCCCGCTATGCCAATGTGGCCTCGCCGCAACGGATCCGAATAGCGCGCCGACACCACCATTGAACATAACTGCCAGTGGCACACCGACTGTTGCCAGCACCCGTACGATCCGGCGGTCGCGTGCTGCGCTCTTCGCTGACGTATCACGCGATCCAAGCGACAAGAGCCTGTACAGCCGACCACGCAAGGTGGGCTCGGAACTGCCAGAGACTAGATCGTGTCGTAGTAAGAGCCACATCTCAACAATGAGCAGAACCATGTAGGCTGAATACAGCCATATCATCCATGCCATGGGCGAGCGGAAGTTGGGAAAAGCCATGACGTGCCATGAGCGGCCCATGTGTCCGAGGTCAAAAAAGATGGAGAGCAGCGCTAGCAGAAGCGTTACTAACGCGGTTAACACGGCAAGGCGACCGATCCGCTCGAACTGATGCATGTTGAAGACATAAGCGAGTGAGGAGACAAGAAATGCGCCTGCGGAGAGCCCAATGAAGTAGATGTAGGCGGCAACCCATAGTCCCCAGGTTACGATGCTGCCGTAGTTTGCATGGATGTGGCCGTGCGCCATTCGGTCGTATAGCCCGTAGGATCCCAGAAGCATTAGGGCGATGCCAGTCATCCAGAAAAGGCGTTTCAACGCACTCGCTTCCGAACCCTCAAAGCTTTTTACGGTGTTTGTGATGCCTGTCATGCCGTCACCTCACTCTAGAGCAGATAGAAGACGTTAGGTTCCGTTCCAAGCTCTTCCTTGAGTCGGACAGCGACACGTTCTCTCAGCAGTCGGTGCACATCGCTCGCCGGGTCGAGTAGGTCGCCAAAGTGGATCGCGTGTCCTGTGCATGTTTTAGCACAGGCAGGCCAACGCCCCTCTGCCTTGTTGTATTCGCCGTTTTCGTCCTGCAGGTGCAGGCAGAAGTGGCATTTACGAACGTTACCCACTGGAGACCGACCCTTGGCGCGCCGGCGGAACTGGCGGTACTCCGGAGAGGGCACGGAAGCGTACGCCGTATTCTCTTCCACAGGCGCGTAGTTCTCGTCGAAATCGAACCAGCGAGCAGAGTAGGGACAGGCGGTCATACAGTAGCGGCAGCCGATGCAACGGTCATAATCCACCACGACGATGCCATCCTGTTCGCGTTTGAATGTAGCCGACACGGGGCACACGTCTACACAGGGCGGATGCTCGCAGTGGAAACATGGCTTGGTCATGAACAGCGGTTTATCATCGATCCGGGGCTCGATGACATGATCGAACACCACCGTGTAGTAGACACCCGGCGGAGTCTTGTTCTCAGCCTTGCACGCGATGACGCAGGCGCGGCACCCGACGCAGCGGCGCGTATCAATCACCATACCGTAACGTCGTTTGCGCTTTGTGCCTGCAGCTGCTTCAGACTGTTGTGCTAGCGCTTCGCCGGCTCGAAAAACGCCCGCGCCGGCTACAGCCGCGCCAACCCATTTGCCGAGCAGAGCCAGCATCTCCCGGCGTTCCATCGGGCTGAGGCTGGGATCGCGCTCCAGCTGATCTTCGACAGTCGGTCTGTTCATCTTGGTCTCCCGTTGGTTAAGTCGATCATTCCTCGCCGATAGCAGATGCTACCAAGTTGTCTGGAAGTTGCTTAGAATCAGGGTGCGCGAGCTCCCCAGAAATGCGGGCGCATTGGCACCGATTACCTTTCGCACCAGACTGATTTGAATCTTTGCATAATGGCCCTTCAGGTACCAGTTTGCCCCGAAGGTATAGTCATTTTCGATGTTATCCCGCATGCTCGTATCGGGATCCCAGAATTCGTATCGAGCCGCGAGTTCGAGCTGAGGGTTCAAGCGGTAGAGGTAGCCGACATAGCCGCCTCTCGACCGCATGACAGCGCCGGCAGGAGCGTCTGTAGCACGCACGTACTCTGCCTCGACGGTGTGTCCGTTCCCTGTCCATCCAAACTCAAGCCCTAGCCTCTTGAAAGGGGACTTTGCATGACCAGTACTGCCGTTGCCAAGCGTACCCGCGATACCCAAGTGCATGCCGGGAAAACCTTTATAGACGATCCGATACATGGTATCGAGACGGTTATCGTCGTCAACGGTATTCATGCTGCTGCCGTTGTCGTTCATCAGCGCTAAGGTAGCTTGTGCGTCGCGCGTCGCGTAGCGGACTTGGATGCCTATATCACGATAATCGCCCATGCGCCCCCAGTTGTAGGGAAGCAGATTGATCAGCGGACGCTCGACGGTCGGCAGCTGCGACGACGGGCGCATTCCCATCATTGAGAAGGGGACTTTCTGCTGCCCTATATCCACCGATAGCGCCGGCGTCGCCGTGTAGCTTATGAAGGCATCCTTGAGGATCCGGGAGCTCTGTTTCACTCCCGTCACTACCTGTTCTCCCGCGATAGTTGTTGTCGTAAGCACGAGAGGCTTGGCAGGATCAAGAACGATCACCCAGTGCACGTCCGGTCGGATATCGCCGGACAGTTTGATCTCCGCTCTTCGTACGGAGGCGCTACTATTGACTCCCCCGCCGCTGGCGAAAGTGAACCACTGCTGGAGCAGCCCGTCTATCTTGAGATTGCCGAACCCGACCTTCGCGCTCGCTGGAGTCTTACTGGCATTGAGGTCGCGCTGCCGCTGTTCTTCCTTGAGAGCCTCGATCTGTTTGTGTAGGTCGTTCAGCCGACCTAATAGCTCGGCTTGCTGTTGTTGAAGTTTTTCTAAACGTTGCGCCATGTCTCCTTCCGGCACGGCTTCCTGCGCAGTTGCTGCCAGGCAGGTGACCATGGACACTACGATGGGCCATAGTCGACAGACAGCGTACATATCTTTTCCCCTTCACGGCAGATTTCAACGACACCTCTTGAATGTTCGTGTTCCCCTGTCGGTCGCATGGGAATCAGGGTATCGCTGCAGGCAGACTCTCCTGTCAAATTTGTATCAGCATCGGTTTACACATCCCTGCGTTTCTAAAAGGGTGTTGTCTTTCGTGCCAGACCGTCTACTTAAACTGTGGATCTGCCGATGTGTATATAAACATACCTCAATATCCGATATTAAATCGATACAAATGTGCTAATCGGGGCATTTTGTGGCAGTTAAAATTGCATGCTGCTGTGAAAGAGCTGGGAATAGGCGCTTCGCAATCGGGCAGGAGGATAACTCATAGCTCACTGCTAAAGCGCAGATCGCAGGTATTGTATGAGAGAGACTCCGCTGCGTCAGGATTTCCGAGGGATGTCTATCCCGTCGCCACGCGGGGCACTGCGCCGGAGGATGCCTGCCTGGAACATAACTTCACGATTTGGGCGCCTTTG
The DNA here is from genome assembly GCA_938005745.1 of uncultured Chthonomonadales bacterium. Classification (GTDB taxonomy): domain Bacteria; phylum Armatimonadota; class Chthonomonadetes; order Chthonomonadales; family CAJBBX01; genus CALLMM01. Next base: position 39,395 of record CALLMM010000029.1, read on the forward strand.
CCGCATTTTCCGTCCTCGTTCCTGTCTTAATTTCCATGCAGACAGGCTCCGCTAGTCCGCTCTCGCTGCATGACCGTTCGTACGCTTATCAGCAGCCAACTTGCTGCAGATGTCTGTGTGAGCTTGATTTGCGCTGTGTCCGCAATGTACCGGCAGATCCGACGAACTCGCAGAGCCACTCAGTTACAGAAGGATATCTCGTATCTTGCCGGGATCTTTCGCCATGTTCGAATGCCACCGACCGAAACCGCCGTGATCATTGACCGCCCGCACCCATTCGTCCAAGTAGCGGTGTTTGACCCGGTCCTGCTCGCTCTCCTGGCCTTTGGTTTCCAGAATGAGCATCTCGCCGCCGACAAGCCGCACGAGAAAATCGGGACGATACTTCCGCACCACCCCCTGATACAGGTAGGGGATTTCAAAGCCAAGGTGGTCGTTCTTGGCCCAAGCGGCGACGGCTTCGCTACTTTCCAGGGCAAAGGCGTCGGAGGCTTCCCAGGCGCTGTCATAGACGCAGACGTTGATGTGGGACTTGTGGGTGACATGGCAGGGCTTGCCCGTGTACCAAGGGCGCATCTCGCCAGTGGAACGGATGGGATGATCGCGGTCGAAGACCGGCTCGAGGCGCTCGGCGTTCT
>CALLMM010000030.1 GCA_938005745.1 uncultured Chthonomonadales bacterium
CGCCTGCTCGGCGTTGGCGATGGTCTGCATGTTTGCCCGGCAGGTCTTGAGCTGGGAATCGGAGACGGCGCCCAGATAGAGGGGCAGCGCCACCGCCATCAGGATCGCCAGCACCAGAATGACCACCAGCAGCTCGATCAACGTAAAGCCCTTGCGCTTGTTGTTTCTCTTCATCATAAGTTTCATCGGTTTATTCCCCCTGCTGTTTGAGTAACAGCAACTTCAGAACGGAAAGGCAACCGAAAGAAGAACCGGAACGGCTGCTTGCTAGTTGCCTGAACTCTCGCAGCTATTTGTTCCATGTCTTGCCGCAGCCCTGATACATTTCTTTTCTGAGAAATCGGTTTTTCCGCAGGGGGCGAACCGTCAAGCTCGGCAGAGCGAAGCCGCCTGTCCTGGAGACGGAACAGGCGGCTTCGTATCGGGTGCGCTCGGTGGTTGTCAGAAAAGCCTGTCTCTACTTGTGGATGACCTTCGTCAGGTTGAAGATCGGCATGTAGAGCGCGAGCAGGACGACGCCGACGATCAAGCCAAGGACGATGGTCAACATCGGCTCCAGCATACGGGTCAGCCGCTGGACAGCGTACTCGATGTCACGGTCGTAGAAGGAGGTAACCTGTTTGAGCATCTCGTCCATATTACCGGACTCTTCTCCCGCGGCAATCATCCGCGTTACCATGGAGGGAAAGTATCCGCTCTGCTCCAGCGGGAGCGAGAGCCGGACACCCTCGTTCACCTTCTGCGCCGCGTCATTGACGATATCAACATAGATCACGTTGCCGGTAACCCGCGCGGAGGTCTGCAGACCGGAGATAATCGGCACGCCCGCCGAGACCATCGCGCCGAAGGTGCGGGTCAGACGGGAGATGGCGATCTTGCGGTTCAGGCTTCCCAGCAGCGGCATCTTCAGCTTGATGGTGTCGCAGATGCGTCTCCCCTTGTTGGTTTTGGACCATCGCTTGTAGACCTTCCAACCCACAAAGACGCCTGCGGCGACAATATACCAGTAGCTGCGGATCAGCGTGCTGAACAGGATCAGCATGCGCGTCGGCCCGGGCAGCTCTGCGTTAAACTGTTTGTAGACATCCGCAAAGACCGGCACCACAAAGGTCAGTAGGAAGAAGACCACGCCGACCGCCGTGAAGACCACCGCCGCCGGATAGACGAAGGCGGCTTTGACCTTCTCTTTCAGCTCCTGCTCCTTATCAAGCTGCTCGGCGGCGACATGCAGCGTCTCGTCCAGCGAACCGGAGACCTCTCCGGCGCGGGACAGCGACTGATACAGCTCGGAGAATATCTTGGGATGTTTCGCCAGCGCATCGCTGAAGGTGCTGCCTGCCAGCACGTCGTTGCGTATCTCGATCAGCGCCTGTTTCAACGTCGGGTTCTGCGTCTGAGAAGCCAGCGTGAACAGACACTCCACCAGCGGCAGACCAGCCTTCACCAGGGTCGCCAGCTGGCGGCTCATAATCACCATATCGTTCAGAGAGACCTTCTTCTTTCTCTGCAGGAGGCTGTTCCCCTGCGAAGCCGCCTCCTTCTTCGTGGTCATGCGGGTGACATAGAGGTCTTTGCGCCGAAGCTGCTCCCGCACCGCCCGCTCATCCACCGCCGAGAGCGTTCCCTTGACCGATTTACCCGCGCGATCCCGGGCGACATATTCATAAGTAGGCATACTATTGCACTCCCATCTCAAGCCGCCTTCCGGATAGAGGAGACGGAATCCGCCTCCTCTTCCGTCAGCAGGACACGACATACCTCTTCCAGTGTCGTCTCGCCATCCAGCGCTTTGCGGATGCCCGCTTCGCGCATCGGCATCATGCCATCCGCCAGGGCGATCTCCTTCAGAGCAGCTCCGCCCACATTCCGCATCACGCCCTCTCGCAGACGGTCGGTTACACGCATCACCTCATAGGCGGCGGTGCGTCCCCGATAGCCGCGCCCGGCGCATTTGGGGCATCCTCGCCCTTTACGATAGTTCGCCCCTTCCAGCCTCTCCGGGGAGATTCCCAGCGCTCTCATCAGCGCCGGATCCGGCTCGGCAGGCTCCGCACAGCCGTTGCAGACCTTGCGCAGCAGACGCTGTCCGATGACGCCCAGCAGCGCGGAGGTGATCAGGAATCCCTCCACGCCCATATTCTGCAGACGCACCACCGCGCCCGGCGCGTCGTTGGTGTGCAGCGTGCTGAAGACCAGGTGTCCGGTCAGCGCCGCCTGAATGGAGATCTCCGCTGTCTCGCTGTCGCGGATCTCTCCCACCATGATCACATCCGGGTCCTGACGCACAATGGTGCGCAGACCGGCGGCGAATGTCAGACCGATCTTGGGGTTCGCCTGCATCTGGCTGATGCCGGGCAGGTTGTACTCGACCGGGTCCTCCACCGTAATAATGTTGATATTCACATCGTTGATCTTATTCAACGCGGCGTAGAGCGTGGTGGACTTTCCGGAGCCGGTCGGTCCGGTCACCAGAATGATCCCGTGCGGACGACGAATGAAGCCTTCGAAGAGGGCGCGCTGCTCCGGATGGAAACCCAGGTTCTCCAGCGGAACCATAATTCCCGACTTATCCAGAACGCGCATAACCACCTTTTCGCCGTAGATCGTCGGCATCGTGGAGACGCGCAGATCGAAGCTCATTCCGTCCGCGCTGAAGACGATGCGCCCGTCCTGCGGACGGCGGCGTTCCGCGATGTTGAGATGAGACATGATCTTGATGCGGGAGACGACCGCCGGGTAGTGGTGCGGCGGGATGCTCATCTGCTCATAGAGCAGACCGTCCATGCGATAGCGCACCCGCACCGACTTCTCCTGCGGCTCGATATGGATGTCGCTGGCTCCCGAACTGACCCCTCCGGCGATGATCGAGTTGACCAGTCGAATGATCGGCGCATCCTCCGCCAGATCCACCAGTTGATCAACCGAAAGCTCCTGTTCCGTCCCGGACTGCTCAGCGTCCTCGATCTCCTTGAGCACGCTCTCCGCCTTGTTTTTGGCGGTGTAGGCGCGATTAAAGGCGTCGTTGATATCGTGGGAGAGCGCGAGCATGGGCACAATCTTCATGCCCGTCATCAGGTGCAGGTCGTCCACCACCATCACGTTCAGCGGATCGGCCATCGCCACATAGAGATGGCGCCCCTCAATCTTTAGCGGTATCACCCGCTGCCGACGCTGATAGTGTTCCGAGACCAGTGACAGCACCTGCGGATCGAGAGCAGTTTCGGTTAGATCCACATAGGGGACGCTGATAAGCTCCTCCAGCGTCTTGCCTACGACCTTGGAAGAGACAAAGCCCATCTCCACCAGAACTTCGCCGAGGAACTCGCCGGTTTGGCGCTTTCGCTCCATAGCCGCCTCAAGCTGAGCCGCCGTAAGATGTCCGTCGGTCAGCAGACGTTGACCGACCTGTCCCATGAAAGCCGTAGAGGATAGGATTGGGTTTTTCATACTCGGTCCTCAAGTAAAAAGGGCGGACATCCTGTTCTGCGCCCGTAACTGCTCCCAGACAGACTTATTCGGGAGGGTTATTCCTCACTGAACGAGTGTTTTTTAGGTAAATTGTAGGGGAAAACGGGAAGGACTAGAAATGAAGCGCCTACAAGGGTAGAGGGAACGGGGAGACGGCAGAAGAAAGATCAGCCTGTTCCAAAGACCGGAACAGGCTGATAAATCAAAACCCGGAACTGCTTAACGGCTGCAGCAGCCGCCGGAGCCGCAGCCGCCTCCGGATGCGCCCTCTTCGGTCGAGAAGGAGGAGCCGCAGCCGCAGCCGCGCACGGCGTTGGGGTTGTCAATCTTGAAGCCGCTGCCCATCACCTCATCCTCCACCCAGTCAATGGTGGACCCTCGCAGATACTCGATGCTGTCCTCATCCACCAGCACGGAGACGCCATGCTGCTCAAACTTGATGTCGCCCTCTTCCATCTCCTCGGCGATCATCATGCCGTACTGAAGCCCCGAACATCCGCCGCCATGCACGAAGACGCGCAGCATCGCGCCGGCGCAGCCCTGGCTCTCAAAAAGGCTCTTGATCTCGTCTCCGGCTCGCTCCGTAAGAACGACCGCCGCCTGCTCGCCGACTGATAGACTCATGGTTACCTTTGCTCCTTATCATTCGCAGCGCGCCGGAGCCGCTGCGCCCGTTGCGATTGTGCTCGCATGATTGTTTAGCCTGAATAAATTATACGCGGTTTCCGCACGGATTTCAACCCCTGCCTCACCATCTGTGACAATTATACGTATCTTCTACAGGATATGTTGTATAATCTACCTGAAAAGGAGAGGGCTGTGAAGCCGATTGATCGTCTGATTCTTGCGCTGGATGTGGATAACGCCTTTCAGGCGCTGCAACTGGTGAGGCTCCTCAAAGACCATGTGGGCGCGTTCAAGGTTGGTCTGGAACTGGTGAATGCGGCCGGCGTCGGCATCTTTGAGAAGCTGCAGGACGCCGGGGCTTCCCGCCTCTTCTATGACGCCAAGATTCACGATATCCCCAACACGGCGGCAGGCGCTATGCGCGCCATCGCCCGGCACGGCGTCTGGATGACCAATGTCCACGCGGCGGGCGGCTCGCGCATGATCCGCGCCGCCGCCGACGCCCTCCTCGAGACCTCCGAACAGTTTGGAACCCATCCCCCGCTGCTGCTGGCAGTCACGCTGCTGACCTCGCTCTCCGCCGATGAACTGGAGAACGAGTTGCATTCGCGGCTGTCCCCCGAAAACTACGTGGTGGCGATGGCGCGGATGACGCAGGCGGCAGGAGGTCAGGGAGTGGTCGCCTCTCCGCGTGAGATCGAGGCGGTGCGCGCTGCCTGCGGTCCGGACTTCCTGATCGTAACGCCCGGCGTGCGACCGACAGGCGCGGACACAGCCGATCAGCGGCGCACCATGACACCCGGAGAGGCGATCTCACGCGGCGCAGACTACCTGGTGATCGGACGACCCATCATCGCCGCCGAAAACCCCGTCGTCGCGGCGGAGAAGATCCGCATGGAAGTGGAGAGCGCCGTCGAGCGTAAGTCCTGATGACATCTGGACGGTGACTTTTCACCTTCGCTGGAGGCGACCGCGTGCCCATTCAGTTCACAGCCAGCCCGATGACGCTTATTGTTCTGGGAGTGGGGCTTGTCGGCGCCTATCTCTACTTCTGGTGGTGGCATCGGCAGACGCTGACCGACATGAGCCGTTCGCGCAAACGGTTCGCGCTCACGCTGAGACTGCTGATCGTTACGCTCCTCTTCCTCGCCCTGGCTGGCACACGCTGGGTTCAACGCAACGAAGACCTGACCGTGATCTTCCTGCTCGACTCCTCCCGCTCTCTCCGCGACGATCAGCGGCAGGCGGCGATCCAGTTTATCCGGGAGGCTGTCCGTCGAAAACGTCCCAACGATCAGGCGGGCGTCGTCACCTTCGGCTCCGAGCCGTCCATTCACAGCCTTCCAAGCCGCGCCTTCACTCCCGGCGAGATCCGCCACTCCGGCGCGACCAGCGCCACCAACCTCTCCGACGCGCTGCGAACCGCGCTTCCGCTCATCCCGCGCGAGACCGCCGGAAAGATCGTGGTTCTTTCGGACGGAAACGAGAATATCGGCAGCGCGCTGGGGGAGGTTCCCTCGCTGGCTGCCGCGCAGGTGAAGGTGGACACCGTGCTGCTGCCCTCCACGCTGAAAACAGAGGCGCTGATCGAGAAGATGGCGGTTCCGTCCCGCGTCAAGATCGGAGAGCCGTTTGCGGTGAAGGTGGTTACCAGCGCGCTCAACGCCCAGCGCGGACGCCTCACCGTTTTTCGGGACGGACAGCCGGCAAGCCCCGCCCGCGTGGTGGAGATCCCGTCCGGCAGGCGCGTGCACGAGTTTCCCGTCCAGATCAACCGCCCCGGGTTTTTCCGTCTGGAAGCCTCTCTGGAGACCGATCCGCAGGAGGATACGCTCTCCGAGAACAACCGGGGGCTGGGGTTTGTTTCGGTGCGCGGGCGTCCGCAGGTGCTCTATGTGGCTTCGACGCCCCGCCTGATGCAGTACCTTCAGCAACAGCTTCGCGGACAGAATATTGATGTCATCTACGCCCCGCCCGCCGCCATGCCAACCACCGCCGCCGCGCTGCAGCAGTTCGACAGCATCATTCTCTCGGATGTCCCCTCCACCCTGCTTTCGACCGCGCAGATGCAGGCGATTCAGGTCAGCGTCCGCGATTTTGGCGTCGGGTTCGGCATGATCGGCGGCGAAAACAGTTTCGGACTGGGCGGATACCGCCGCACCCCTGTCGAGGAGGCGCTGCCGGTCAACCTCGATATACGCAAGATGCAGCGTTTCCCGCCGGTCTGCGTGGCGTTTGCCATAGACCGCTCCGGCAGCATGTCCGGCAGGAAGCTGCAGATGGCGATCGAGGCGGCGTCGCGCGCGGTGCAGGCGCTGAAACCGACCGATAAGGCGGCGGTGGCGATCTTCGACTCCAGCGCGCAGGTGCAGGTTCCGCTCACCTCGGCGGAGCAGGCGCCGCAGATCATCGGCGCGATCCAGCAGATACGCGAGGGAGGCGGCACGAGCGTCTACAGCGGGGTGAAGGAGGCGTTCGATCTGATCAAAAACGACGACACGCCGATCAAGCACATCATTCTGCTGACGGACGGTCAATCCTCTGACCCCGACTGGCGTCCCCTGCTGGACGAGATGAAGCGGCGCAAGATCACGCTCTCCGCTGTCGGCATCGGGGAGAACGCGGGCGACATCAATGCGCAGCTTCTGGGCGCGCTGGCGGGCGATACCGGCGGACGGTTCTACGCGGTGAAGGACCCGCAAGACATCCCCGGCATCTACCTGCAGGAGATCGAGCGCATCTCCAGCCGTCCGATCATCGAGGAGCCGTTTCGCCCGATTGTCACGCCCGGACTCGAAGACCGGCTCTCCGGCATCAGCGTCGCCTCAATGCCGCCCCTGCTGGGTTATAACGTTACCATCGCCAAGCCGACCGCCGACGTGATCCTCACCTCGCATCACAACGACCCGGTCTACGCCACCTGGCGCTACGGACTGGGGCGCGCCATGGCGTTCACCTCCGACGACAGGAACAAGTGGGCGGTGCAGTGGCTGCCCTGGAGCGGCTACGGTCCCTTCTGGGCACAGGCGATTCGCTGGACGATGCGCGCCTTCTCGCCCTCCGATTTCCAGACGCAGGTAACAATGGAGGGAACGCGGGGGCATATCCTGGTAGAGGCGCTGGATCGGGAGGGGCGGTTCCTGAACCGTCTGAACTTCACGGCGAAGATCGCCGGACCGGAGGGAGAGCCGTTCGAAATCGCTCTGCGCCAGAGCGCGCCGGGAACCTATGAAGGCTGGTTCGATGCGGCGAAGATCGGGACCTACCTGGTCAATGTGGTGCGCGAGCTGCCGGATAAGACTGTCGAGAGCGCCATCACCGGACTGGTGGTTCCCTACTCGCCCGAATACCGTGACCTGACCGCCAACGCCTATCTGATGACTCAGCTGGCGCAGACCGGAGGCGGCGTGGTTCAGACCGATCCCCGCCGCGTCTTCACCGATCAACGCCCCGTCGTCTACTCACCGATCTCGCTGGTCGAGACGCTGCTGCTGCTGGCGACGCTGCTGTTTCCGCTGGATGTCGCTGCGCGGCGTCTTGCGCTGCAGAGGGAGGACTTCCGGCGCGCTCTGGAATGGGCGCGCGGCAGGCTCCCGAAGCGGGCGCGGCGCGAAGATGCCGCCGCCTCCACCCCGGAGATGGCGCGCCTGATCCACGTGAAGACGCGCGCTTCCGCCGACACGCGCGCCGCGTCTGACTCGCGGTTCGCCGCCGAAAAGCCGGAGGGCGAACAGACGCCGACAGGCGCAGGAGGCGCGCCGGCCTCTGCCCCCGGACCGTCTGCTGTCTCCTCCTCTCCGCCCGTCAGCGCGCCGCCGCCGGGACCCGCTGCCCCCCAGAAGCCCTCCCTCGCCGAACCGGCGGCGGAAGGAGGCATGGGGCGCCTGATGGCAGCCAAACGCCGCGCGCAGGAGCGGCAGAAACCGAAAGAGGAGGAGTGAGAGGCTCTCACCGCCGGATAGATAGATAGTCCCCACACAGGAGAAGACCAGAATGATTACCGCGTGTATCGCCGGACTGCTGACAACGATGAGCCTGCCGACGGCAGGCGATCTGCCGAAAGCCCTTCAGGGCGTGCGCCGCATCGTAACGCTGGGCGACAGCATCACTGAAGGAGGAGGACAGCCGGGAGGCTACGTATGGCTGCTGGGTCAGACGCTCAATCGTCTCTATCCCGATCAGAAGTTTGAGATCGTCAATGCCGGCATCTCCGGGCATAAGGCGACCGATATGCAGGCGCGTTTTCAGCGCGATGTGCTCGACAGAAAGCCGGATATGGTAACGATCAGCGTCGGCGTGAACGACGTTTGGCACGGCTATTTCGACTTCTCCGCCGGGAAGCGGATTCCCGACGGCGACGGTCCCAACGGCGTCCCGATCCCGCTCTACCGTCAGAAGCTCGCCGAGATGATCGAGGCGGCGCAGAAGGCGAATGTGAAGGTGGCGCTGCTGGCTCCGACGATCATCTATGAGGACCTGAACAGCGCGGAGAACAGGCGGCTGTCCGGCTATATCGCGGCGATGCGGGAGCTGGCGGCAAAGTATCGCTGCCTGTTTGTGGATATGAACGCCCCGTTCCATCGGGTCATCTCCGCGCGTCGCAAGCAGACCGGCTCGACCGAAAACTTCCTGACGACCGACGGGGTGCACATGAACCCCCTGGGCAACCGACTGATGGCGTATACACTGCTGCGGGGTCTGGGCGTGCCGGAGAGGTCGCTGAACGACCTGAAGGTTCGTTAAGAAAGATCATCCTCTTCCACCACCGCGCCGAATTTGCGGGTGCGTCGCTGATAGTCGGCGATGGCGGTGAGCAGATGGTCGCGGGTGAAGGCGGGCCAGGGAGTGGGAGTCACCCAGATCTCGGCGTAGGCGGTCTCCCAGAGCAGGAAATTGGAGAGGCGCATCTCTCCGGCGGTGCGGATCAGCAGGTCCGGGTCGGGGATGTCGGGAGCGTAGAGGCGGGCGGAGAGGGTCTCCTCCTCAATCGATTCGGGGGACAGGCGTCCCTCCAGCAGGTCTTTCGCCAGGTGACGCACCGCGTCCACAATTTCGGCGCGCCCTCCGTAGTTGATCGCCAGATTGAAGGTCAGGCGCGTGTTCTCGCGAGTGCGCTCCATCGCGTCTGAAAACTCGCGGCGCAGATCGGACGGAAGCTGCGACAGCCGTCCGAGGACGCGCACGCGAATGCCGTTCTGCATCAGCTCCTCGATCTCCGCCCGCATCGCCTCCAGCATCAGGCGCATCAACCCTTCGACCTCCTCGGCGGGGCGACGCCAGTTTTCCGACGAGAATCCATAGACGGTCAGATAGCGGATGCCGATCTCGTCGGCGGCGTAGACGATCTGCTTGAGGGTACGGTAGCCCTGCCAGTGACCGTAGAGGCGGTCTTTGCCCTGCGCGCGCGCCCAGCGTCCGTTTCCGTCCATAATGATGGCGACGTGCGCGGGAATGCGGTCGGGATCGAGGGTTGCGGGGAAGTCCGGCGAACTCATGGGATGATCGGGGGAGAGAGGGCGAGCGGACAGGGGGAGACGGGAGGAGAGGCGGCGCCCTCCTGCCCGCGACGGATCCGGTCCGCCCCTCGCTACACTTCGAGCAGCTCCTGCTCCTTCAGTTTGGCGGCTTTGTCGATCTCGGCGATATACTGATCGGTCAGCTTCTGCACCTTTTCAGCCGCCCGCTTCTCTTCGTCCTCGCTGCACTCCTTATTCTTGGTCAACGCTCTGAGATGGTTGATGCAGTCGTGCCGGATATTGCGGATGGCGGCATGACCGAGTTCCGCCTTCTTGTGCAGGGTTTTGATAAACTCCTTGCGTCGCTCTTCCGTCAGAGCGGGTATGTTCAACCGGATGCCTGTTCCATCGTTATTGGGGGTCAGGTTCAGGTCCGACTTCTGTATCGCCTTCTCGATGGCTCCGAGCGCATTGCGATCGAAGGGTACGATCAGAAGCTGGCGCGGTTCGGGAACCGTGATGGTCGCGACCTGATTGATCGGCAGGTCGGAGCCGTAATAGTTGACCGTAACATGTTCGAGGATGACCGGGCTGGCGCGCCCGGTGCGGATGAGCGTAAACTCATGCCGGGTCGCCTCCAGGCTCTTCTTCATCTTCTCTTCGGCTTCTTTTAGCAGGTCAGGAATCGTCATTGCTTTCTCCCTACAACGGTTCCGATCTCCTCCCCGGAGATCACGCGACGGATATTGTCATCGCCCGCCAGGCTGAAGACGACAATGGGCAGGCGGTTCTCGGCGCAGAGCGCAAAGGCGGTCATGTCCATCACGCCCAGCCGGTTCTCAATGCAGTAGTCGTAGTCCAGATAGGTAAACCGGCGCGCATCCGGGTTCTTCCGGGGGTCTTTGTCATAGACGCCGTCCACATTGGTGGCTTTGAGCACCGCTTCCGCGCGGATCTCCAGCGCGCGCAGGACCGCCGCCGTATCGGTGGAGAAGTAGGGGTTTCCGGTTCCCGCCGCGAAGATGACCACCCGCCCCTTCTCCAGATGACGGATGGCGCGGCGGCGAATAAACGGCTCCGCCACCTGCGCCATCGCAATCGCGGTCTGCACGCGGGTCACGACCCCCAGCGACTCCAGCGCCTCCTGCAGCGCCAGCGCATTCTGGACGGTCGCCAGCATCCCGATATTGTCCGCCGTCACCCGGTCCAGACCGGCGTCGGCGGCAATCGCGCCGCGCATGATGTTCCCGCCGCCGACCACCACACAGATATCGGCTCCGGTGCTGTGCGCGGAGGCGACTTTGGAGGCGATATCGCGGGTCGCCGCCGGCTCCAGCCCGAAGTCCTGCTGACCGGCAAACGCCTCGCCGGAGAGCTTCAGGAGAACCCGTTTCCAGCGTGGTTCGCTCATCGGCTACTGCCCGACCACGAACAAGACAAACCGACGCGCCTCTACTCCGGCTTCCTGCAGAAGTTGGCTGATCTTCTTGCTCGGATCGCGTACATAGGGCTGCTCCAGCAGGCAGACTCGCTCGAAGTACTTGCCCAAACGTCCTTCCACAATCTTCGGGATCGCCGCCTCCGGCTTGCCCTCATTGCGGGTCAGTTCCGCCAGAACCTCGCGCTCTCGCTCCACGGCGTCCGCCGGAACCTCCTCGCGGCGCAGATACTCCGGCTTGTTCGCGGCGATGTGCATGGCGATATTGCGCGCCAGAGCCTTGTGCTCCTCGCGCATCGGAGAGCCGAGCAGCTCAACGATCACCCCGATCTTGTTCGAGACCGTGTGCACATAGGTCGCCAGCACGCTGTCCGGTCCCGCCTCATAGCGCACAAAACGGCGGAAGACCAGGTTCTCGCGCAGCTTGGCAAGCGCGTCCTCGAACTGATGGCGCAGCGCCTCATTCTGCTGCAGCAGCTCTTCCGGCGTGTTGACCTGCGTATGCAGCGCTGCCTCCGTCAGGGCGCGCGCCAGCGCAAGGAACTCCTCATTGCGCGCCACGAAGTCGGTCTCGCAGTTAAGCTCCACCAGCGCCGCGCCGTGATCGGTCAGCGCCGCCGCCACCACGCCGTCCGCCGCCGCCCGCCCGGAGCGCTTCTCCGCGCCGGCTTTGCCTTTGGTGCGCAGCAGGTCGCGAGCCTTCTCAATATCTCCTCCGGCTTCGATCAGCGCCTTTTTGCACTCCATCATGCCGGCGCCCGTCTGCTCGCGCAGTTCGCTGACCATCTTCGCCGTAATTTCCATAACGATTTACTCCTGCGTATTCTAAAAAGGTTTCGCCCCGCGCCTGACGGGGAGGCGAGCCTCCTTCTCCGCCGGGCGCGCGATCCCAACAGATCAGGCTTCCGCGTCTATCTCTATCTCTTCGTCTTCGTCCAGAGCTATCGAGCCTTCTTCCGCCCGGCGCGCCATGCGCGAATACTCGTCGTCCTCGTTGCCCAGGAACAGGCTGTCCAGGGCGGCGTCGGGATCGGTCTCCACCGGAGCCGCCTCCGCGATCTCCTCGTCCATCTCCGCCGCCGGAACCTCTCCCTCTCCCTCGCGATCCCATATCTCCTGCTTGACTTCGATGATGGCATCCGCGATCTTGTTGGAGATCAGCTTGATGGAGCGGATGGCGTCGTCATTGCCGGGAATCACGTAGTCCACAAGGTCGGGGTCGCAGTTGGTATCCACGATCGCAACCACCGGAATCTCCAGCTTTCTGGCTTCGGCGACCGCGATATGCTCCTTCTTCAGGTCCACTACAAAGACGGCGTCGGGGAGTTTGGGCATCTTCTTGATCCCGCCCAGATAGCGCTCCAGCTTGGCGCGCTCCTCCATCAGCCCGGTGGCTTCCTTCTTGGTCAGCTTCTCCAGAACGCCGCTCGCCTCCATATGCTCCAGCTCTTCCAGCCGTTTGATGCGGCTCTGGATGGTGGCGTAGTTGGTCAGCATCCCGCCCAGCCACCGCTGATTGACATAGTACTGCCGGCAGCGCGTGGCGGCTTCCTGCACGGCGTCCTGCGCCTGCTTCTTGGTGCCGATAAACAGCACATTGCCGTTGTTTTGAACCACATCCTGGATAAACTGCTGCGCCTCGTCGAAGAGTTTGAGGGTCTGGTGCAGGTCTATGATGTAGATGCCGTTGCGCGCGCCGTAGATGTAGGTCTTCATCTTCGGGTTCCAGCGGCGCGTCTGGTGCCCGAAGTGAACTCCCGCTTCGAGGAGTTCCTTCATGGTCAAAGCGGACATGGGTATGCTCCTGGTTGATTTCCTCCCGGCGCATTGCTTCCGCCCGTGCAGAACCAGGGGGCGATCCGCCCCCGATGTCCCTGCTTCCGCGGAAGACCAGTCGTCTCGGCGACGCCGGTGTGTGATTGCCGAAAAACCGCGTTAGTATACCCCAACTGCCGAAGATGTGCAACGGATTTACGGATCCGTTCACGCCCGGAATCGGCGAGACTGCTTCGCTGACGCTCGCAATGACAGTGTGAGAGCCTCTCATTCTGTCATTGCGAGGGAGGCGTAAGTCCTTTCTTCCCTGTCATTGCGAGGGAGTAGCAGGCGACTCCCGCCTGTCATTGCGAGGGAGCAGCAGGCGACCGAGGCAATCTTAAGCCGACCAAACAGGATCTAGTCCCAGCGTATCAGCGACGCTCTGCGCGTAGACGGAAGGGCTGCTCCAACCCGTGACGCTCCATCAGGGAGACATCCTCGAACAGGGTCTTCGTCTCTCCCTGCGCCACAATCGTTCCGTCATCCACAAGCAGCGTTCGGGGACACAGCTCCAGCGCCATCTCAAGATCGTGGGTTGCCGCCAGCAGCGTCTGCGGAAGCCGTTCAAGCAGCCGGATTAACTGCCGACGGGAGCGAGGATCCAGCCCGGCGGTCGGCTCATCCAGCGCCAGCACCGGCGGCTGCATCGCCAGCACGCCCGCCAGCGCGACCCGCCTCTTCTGCCCCAGACTGAGATGCTGCGGCGCATACTCTGCAGCCTCCGCCATCCCCACCTCCTCCAGCGCATGCAAAGCGCGCTGCGCCGCCTCTTTCCAGCCCATGCCCTGATTGAGCAGACCGAAGGCTGCGTCGTCCAGAACGGTCGGCATAAACAGCTGATCGTCCGGGTCCTGAAATACCAGTCCAACCCGTCTCCGAATGTCGCGGAGGGTCTTTCTCTCCAGCGGGATGCCGTCTATCTGAATCTCCCCAACGCCGGATAACAGCCCGTTGAGATGCAGCAGCAGGGTGGACTTCCCCGCGCCGTTCGGACCGATCAGGGCGACCTTTTCCCCCGCCTCAATGGAGAACGAAACCGACTTCAAGGCGGTTCGCCCGTTCGGATAGCGGTAGGAGAGATTGCTGACGCGAACGACGCTCATCGGGAGGTTCCCGCCAGCAGGAGGATCAGCGCGCCGCCGAAAGCAGCCATCCACAGGAGCGCAGAGGGACGAAGCGGAGCCAGCGGGCGAACCGGCAGCCTCTCCTCAAAGCCGCGTGAGATCATGGCGTTGGCGATCCGCTCCGACCGTTCCACCGAACGCCAGAGAAGCGCATGGATCAGACGGCTGAAGGCGATCAGCGCGCGCACGGAGTTGATCGCTCCGCCCCGCGACTGCCAGGCGCGCCGCATGCGAACCGCCTCCTCCGACAGAACCGAGAGGTAGCGGTGCGTCAGCAGCAGCAGCGAAAGGAATAGGGAGGGCGTCCGCATCCACTGCAGCGACGCTATCAGGTCCAGAAAGCGTGTGGTCGCCGACAGGAGAGCCACGCCGTAGGCGCACAGCAGGCAGCGCATCGAGAGAGTGAGTCCCCTCTCCCACTCCCCGGTCAACAAGCCGCCGAGAACTGCCAGCCCGACCAGCCACAGAACGGGAGCGATCCGACGCAGGAGAAGCGTGAGGGGGATGTTCGCGCAGAGCGTCAGGCACAGCAGTATCGCCGACAGCAGCATCCACAGAACCGGAGAGCGGGGGCGAGCCGCCGCCACAGCGATGATATACAGCAGCGTTCCGACGGTTTTCAGGCGCGGATCGCAGCGGTGAAGGAGGCTGGAGGTCTCGATATAGGGCTGACTCCACATGCCTGGTTATGAAAACGCCCTGCGACGCGCCTGTATCGTCAGGAAGATCGGGGGCACACAGACGATCTGCAGCAGAATGCCGGGCAGACCGGACAGGACTGCCGCCCACCCCGCCGCCTGCAGAGGCAGTCCCAGCGCGCCGCCGAACAGCGAGGTCAGGAGCCAGGTCAGCAGGCAGCGGATCATAATCGCAGCCGGCAGCGCGACCAGCCAGGGGAGACGCACAGCCAGTAGAATGGAGGCGGTTCCCGCCAGCGCAGCCAGTTCCAAGCTCAGCAGAATCACCAGCGGGAAGGGAGGCATTCCGGTCAACAGCATCGAAGCCCAGGGGGTCAGGATGCCGACAGAGAGGGCGATACGCGGACGCAGCAGCATTCCCGCCGCCAGAACCGGCAGATGCATCGGAAGGAAGACGCGCCCCAGTCCAACCGCATGAAACAGAATGGGTACCACGATCCCCAGCGCACAGAAGAGACCACCGAGCGCCATCTCACGCGCCGCCGTAAGGTTCTCCCGGGCAGACTCCTCGCGGGCGGCGTCAGGATGCATCGTCGCCGCCCCTCTCGCGGCGCGGCTGCCCGCCGCTCTGCAGACGGAACAGCCTCTCCGCCGGCATCTCCCACAGTCTGCGCGCGGAGAGTTCGTCCCCCTCCTCCTCAAACCATCGGGAGATCTGACCGGGAATACCGGGCAGCAGGGTCATGGCGACCTCCACGCCGGTCTGGGTATTTCGCACCGAAACGAACACCTCCTCCTGCTCCTGCAGCAGGATGTTTCGCTTTCCGTAGGTGGCTCCGGTCATCCACTGCAGTCCGTCAATCAGGCAGGAGACCGGCGGCTCCGCCCGGCATCCCGCCACGACCTGCACACCGAAGTGCGGACGCGCCTGCAGCATCCGCATCGCCTCCGCGCCCATTTTCATGCCCAGAGCCAGCCAGGGTCCCAGATGACCATGAAAGCGGCGCGCCTCCTCCCAGTCCAGTTCCAGAACCGGCGCGCGATAGAACGACTGCATCCCCTTTTCTGTCATATCCTTCCCCTCAAGCGTCTCGCCGCTCAGGTCAGGGCTGACGCGGGTCGAAGTTTCCGTGATAGACGCCCTGATCCAGCCGCTCAAACCATATCTGGAACCACTGGTTCCACTTGGCATGTCCGTCCAGATAGATATTGTTGAACCCTCCTTGATGACGCCGCGACGCCAGCATGACGGGATGGTTTTCGGCATCGAAGAACGGACCGAGCATGGGACAGAAGGGCGGTGTGATCGGGTCGCGCGGGTTCCAGCAGTAGGGAGGAAAGTGATCGGGACGCCGGTTATCTGCGCTCTCCGAGAGATAGATCACCGAAGCCGGCGAGGCGATCTGCGCGAGTGCGGTGTAGCGCACGGGAGCGTTCGGGGTAAACCAGGCGTTGACGCCGTAGGAGGAGAGGCGTCCCGCCGTCCAGTTGGTGCTGCGATCGTCCGGGCAGCGCAGGATCGCCTGGTTTTTGATATAGGGCTGCACGGTCGCCGTCCAGGTATTTGCAGGGGTCGGGAAGCTGACCAGCGGAAACATCTCGTCGTAATCGGTGATGTACATGGCGACCGCCGTGCCGATCTGCCGACAGTTGGACAGGCAGGCGACCGCCCGGGCTTTTGCTCGCGCCTGCGCGAAGACGGGAAAGAGGATGGCGGCAAGTATCGCGATAATAGCGATAACTACAAGAAGCTCTATCAGGGTAAATCCCGAACGCAGGGAGGGCGCAGCGCGCCGTCGGGAGGTGGTTCGCCGCATGTTCTGCTCCTTTTTCGGCAAGACTGCCGGGCGGTTACATGTCCTTTGCCGCCCGCATCAGTAACACATTTTTTATTTTCATAACACCTATATTCTACCCCTATTTCAGAACTTCGACACATAGCCAAACGAAAATCACAAAAAACTCTGACAAGATCCCGCAGAAAAAAAGAGGGGCGGCTTC
>CALLMM010000031.1 GCA_938005745.1 uncultured Chthonomonadales bacterium
CGGAAGCCGCCCCCGTCCATCCTGACAGGTATAGAGATCTCAGAATACCGACCTAGCCGCCGGTCTCCTGCCCATCTTTGCCCTTGTTGACCAGTTCGTAGCTCTGCTCGCTGCGGATGGTCGCCCCCTGCGAGGCGTCCGCCTGCGCGCAAGGAAGGAAGAGCGCGCCTAGAGGCGCAGCCCACAGACACACCAGAACCGCCGTTTTCAACCATTTCACTATCTTCATGGCTCCAGTCTACTCCTTTGCCAGCTCTTTGTCAAGCCAGTCCCACCATCCGATCAGATCGGGATCGCGTATCTGAAAGAGCGTCTGCAGGAATCTCTCTGCAGGACACTCGGCACTATTTTCGCGCAGCGCCGTCTCCATCACCCGGCGCGCATCCTCATAGTAGCGGTCTTTGACATACGCCAGGATCAGGTTGCAGGCGCGCATCGGGGTCGGGCGCTCCATCGCCATCTTCGCATAGAAGGTCGCCCGCTCGATGTTGCGTTCCCGGTTCCGCCCCGTGTCGAACCAGGTCAGATAGATGTCCGCTGCATTGGTCGCGGCGCGATACCTGTGTCCCCCGGGCGGGTCCCGCGCGATAATGCTCAGGTAGACCTTCAGCGCATCGCGCAGGTTGCCCAGCTGACTGTAGAGCACCCCCACCTCGTTCAACGCCTCGATAAAGGTCGGCTCCGCCTCATAGCAGGCTTTATAACAGCGAAGCGCCTCTTCGATCTTGCCTGCCTGTCGAAGCGCACGCGCGCGGGCGTACAGCTCCTGCGCTGCCGGGGTCTGCGGCGTCGGGAACTCCATCTTATACAGATCGAGCACGCGCATCGCCTGTCGGAACTCCGGCGACGGAGGCGCTGCGCCGCTCGTCGTGTGAACATAGTTGACGACCGCCTCCTCAACCGAGTCGTCCGGACGCTCCGCGGCGCGCTCCGTCCAGCTCGTCTGCATTAGCCTGCGGAAGAGAGCGTCCTGACGCTCTCCGCTCCAATCGGAGGAAGGTCGGGTCTTCTTCGGCACGCGGCTGCTCCTCTGCTGCGCCAGAAGACGCACGAAGGGATTATCCTCTCCGCACTCGCGTCGGATAATCTGGGTCAGCGCGGCGCGCGCGCGGCAGAGGGTCTGCCGTTCGCGGTCGGTCTCCGGCGCAATCTTTGCTCCCTGCTGTCGCTGACGCTCTCGATCCAGGTCTCGCAACAGCGCCTGAAGATAGTTCTGCGGAATCGCTCTCAGCGCCTTTTTCAGCGCAAGACGAAACTGCGCGCGTTCGTCGCGCTCCATCAGCGCCTGATCCGGCAGCTTCCAGGTTCGGGTCTCCGCCAGCGTGTCCATCAGATACAGCGGACTGCCGCTGTCGGTGGGACCGATGGGCTGCTCCAGCGGAATGGTCGGGATCTCCCGCCTCTCCACACGCCCCTGGTCGCTGATGACCGACTTGATGGCGCGCGCCAGATAGGCGACGGGATCGGGAAAGAGCGTATCGAGCCGCTCCTCCAGTGATCCTCCCTCCGCCGCCTGCTGCCGGAACCGGCGGACGGCGACCCGCGCCATCTTACGGCATGCCTCTTCCAGCGCGACATAGCAGTCGTTTGCGCTCAGCCGCGCCGGAAGCTGCCTGCCCTCTTCGATCTGCCGGGCGGAGGTCAGCAGGGAGATAGCCCGCGCGCCATAGCGGCGCAGAATCATCTCCGCCGCGCCCACAGGATCGCTGTCGGCGGGAGAGAGGATCTGCGTATTCCGTTTCTGGCGGCTGTCCGTATAGACCATGGTCCCGCGGGACCTCCTCCGAAAAACACGGCGTTCTGCGCTCTGCGGCAGGAACGCCTGACCTGCACGTCTTCCTGATGATCTGATACGGAACGCGAACTCCCGCGTGACACCTGCCAGGCTCAGCTTTTTCGCCTGATTTTCGTCGCCCGCGTTATGCGTTCCTGCTGATTAGACGATACGCGTTGCGGAAAAGTTGCACGTCCTATCGGAGCGCGGCGCGCAGCCACTCCTCATCGAACGCAACATGGGCGATGTTGACCCGCCGATGTGTGTAGACCAGATGGCACAGACCATCCGCCGACTCGATCATTGCCGGATACGAAAACTCCGCCGCATCGGTCTCCACATCCGCCCGCCAGGGCCAGGTCTCGCCCTCATCCTCTGACAACGCCAGAGTCAGCGGGGAGCGCGCGCGCGGCGTATCATTGAAAGCCATCGCAATCGCCCCCGAGCGCAGCGACTGCACATCCACCCGCGCATTGGGATTCGGCAGGGCGACGCGCTGCGGAGGCATCCACGTTCTTCCGCCGTCTTGAGAGACCGACCGCCAGACGGTACGCGCATCCGATTCGGGTTCGTAGGTGCGCAGGTACATCTGAATCGTTCCGTCCGGTCTTGGAGCCAGCGCGGGCTGAATGACTCCCCACGGCGTCTCCACCCGATTGGACTCCATCCAGCTCCTGCCGCCGTCGTCGGAGCGAAGCGTGAACGCCGCGCCTCGCTCCTCGTACAGCGGCAGCAGGATCGCGCCCTCTTCCAGCGTGATCGGCTTGTTGCTGGTCATCCAGCCCCACTCCTCCCGCAGCATCACGGGCGGCTCCCAGTCGCGCCCTCCATTGTGCGAGCGCGTGTACTTCAACTCGCAGGTGTGCCACCCTTCTCCCCGAATCGTCGCATAGAAGAGCCAGAGCGTCCCTTCCGAATCGATATAGAGCGTCGGATTCCCCTCCGAGCAGCCGGGCGTGTTGACGATCATGCGCGGCTCGCTCCACTTGCCGCCCGGCGCTTTCTGCGAGGCGTAGATGGCGACATCGAGCGATCTCTCATACTCCCCGGCGTACCACGCCGCCATCAGGACGCCCCCAGGCAGTTCGCACAGGGTCGCCGCATGACACTCCGGGCAGGGGTAGCCCGCCGGAAAAATCTCTTCGCGCAGGTAGTGCATATGCAGTCTTCCTCCTTACGGGCGCACATTCGCCCCGCTTCTCCCGCATTCCTCTCCGACAGGCGGCAAATCAGATCGCAGAAATCACAGGTTTTTATGAAAACCCGGTAATCTTTCGCGGAATGTCCGTTTATGGAAAAGCCAAACATTGCGTTTGGGATATGTCATACGCCGATCCCGTTGCGCCAGCGGCGCAACTTTTGACAAGTCGTTTCGGCAGGACGCCGAAACGCCCGCGGGGAGGCAGAAAATACGATACGCTCTCCCTGCAGGATCACGGAGGAGATCATTCACAATGAGTTTGAGAATAAATACCAACGTTACCGCCATCGGCGCGCTGCGCAACCTTCAGCAGACCAGCCAGGCGGTTTCGACCTCGATTGAGCGGCTGTCTTCGGGTCTTCGCATCAACCGCGCCGCCGATGACCCGGCGGGTCTGATCATCTCGGAGGGACTGCGCGCGCAGATTGACGGCATGAATCAGGCGATCTCCAACGCCCAGGACGCCAACAACCTGATCAAGACCGCAGAGGGTTCCCTGGCGGAGATCAACTCCCTGCTGCGATCCATCCGAACCCAGGCGGTCAGCGCAGCCAACACCGGCGCAAGCGATGTCAACGCTGTGCAGGCGAACCAGACGCAGATCGATTCCGCGCTGGCGAGCATCCAGCGCATCGCCACCCAGACCCAGTTTGGCACCAAGAAGCTGCTGGATGGAACCGCCGGCGTCTCCGCCGCCGTGGTGGACTCCACCCGCCTGTCCGGCATCTACATCAGCAACACCTTCGCCGGCGCCGCCACGACGTCTGGAAACGTCAGTATCACGGTCAGCACCGCCGCTACCCGCGCCTCTGTTGCCGGAGCCGCCACCTACGCCTCCGTCAACGCGACCGTCGCCAACGCCGGAACCATCGTCATCAACGGTCAGTCCATCTCTGTCGCCGCCAGCGACACCGTGCAGACCGTCATTGACAAGATCAACAATCTCGCCAGCATCACCGGCGTCGGAGCCAACTTCGGCAGCGAGAGCATCGTCCTGACACAGCAGAACTACGGAGCCAACTTCAACGTCTCCCTGTCCGAGAGCGCCAGCATCATCAACGGAGCC
>CALLMM010000032.1 GCA_938005745.1 uncultured Chthonomonadales bacterium
TCGTCATCAATCCGCTTAGCGTAAGTGCTAAGCAGATTGACAGACGGATTGACAGAATGAAGTAGTTGGTTAGGGAGGCGGAGATTAGCTCTCCGCCTCCTTTTTTTTTCATTCTCAAGGAGGAGGGAATGAACATTTTGCTTATGGACAATGCTCCGGCGGACAGGAGGTCTTGTCTATTTCTTGAGATGCTTGGTATAGATGCCAAGCCTGGCGTGAAGTTCAAGATGGACATTATCGACGAGATTGAGGAGAGGTACCGTTCCTTATGCGACCGGTGTTCCTTTGTTCCTGTCCTCAAGGAGTACCACTGGCGTTCCGGCTCGCTTTGTCTCTTCCTTCTTCCGGAGGTTAGTGACTACAACCACTATCATGGTTTTCCGGAGGAGGTAGCAAAGAGCTGGCGGTTCTGGGGATACTTAAATATTGTCTCCAAATACTCCAACGTGGACGTTCATGCTTTTAATCGAACCAGCGTGGAATTGAAACAAAGACCCTACACAGACGATCAAAAGAGATTCGCAGAGCTTTTAATCGAACCAGCGTGGAATTGAAACATGATTCGAGGAACGGGAGTGCACCGGCAGTTTACGTCTTTTAATCGAACCAGCGTGGAATTGAAACGCTGTTTTCTGTGGTATCTGTGGAAGACTGCTCTTTCTTTTAATCGAACCAGCGTGGAATTGAAACTTCCACAACCGACCGCCAGCGCCACCCTCCCGATCTCCTCCAGCATCCGCCGGCGTTCCTCGCGAGATGGCATAGACCCGCTGCTCCCGGTGCATCCGCTCAACTCTGTATTGCCCGCTGCGCCGATTTCGATTGTAACCTGTATCGTAACAACACGTCTAATGGTTGACAGAGACCCTGCATTTCGCTATACTGAGCAGGGATAGTTACGGAAAGATTCACCAGTCCTACGGGTTCTCCTCTCAACCGAAATGAAACCGAATGGTCCGGTTTTAAGGGGGTACGATACATTATGTCTCTCGTGCGTCGTCGCCTGGCAGCATTGATGCAAATCGGACGCCTCGCCTTCGGCGTATTCAGCGTCTGCGTCTCTATCAGCCTGCTGACTGCCCGTCCGGTTTGCGCCGATTCAGCGATGTTCCGCGGCAATAGCGGCTTAACCGGCGAGTATGCCGAAAAGATCACGCTTCCGTTAGCCCTCTCCTGGAGGCATACGGCGGGCTATGCCGGCTATAACGCCTCCTCTCCGGCTGTCGTGGGCGAAACCGCCTATTTCGCCACCGGCGACCGCTTCCATGCTGTAGATGCCAACTCCGGCGCGATCCGATGGCGTTACCCGCAGGATCAGCCCCTTCCAACCCGCATCAATACCTCTCCGGCGGTGGGAGAGGGGATGGTCTACTTCGGCGGAGGCGACGGCGTGCTCTATGCGCTCAACGCATCCAACGGAAGACTGACTTGGAAGTTCGACACGCGCAGCAGCATCGGCTCCTCTCCCGCTCTGGTGGACGGCGTCCTCTACTTCGGCTCCTCTGACGGACGGGTCTGGGCGCTGGATGCAAAGACCGGCAGCGAAGTGACCACCTGGAAGGGCGGATACCGCGCATCCGATGAGATCTCCGGCGCGCCGGCGGTCTCCAACGGCGTGGTCTACGTGCTCTCCCTCGATCAGGTGCTGCATGCCGTCGGCGCGGCGACCGGAAAGCTGCGCAGCAGCATTCGACTGGGCGGAAGCGTGCTGCGGATGTCGCCGGTGGTGGACGGGGACTACGTCTATGTCGGAGCCGGATCTAATCTCTACTGCTTCCTGGCGCGCAACCTGCAGCTTCAACGCTGGTATGTGACGCTGCCCAACGACATCTCCAGCAGCCCGGCGGTCAGCGAGAAGGGCGTCTTTGTGGTAACCAACGACAACCTAGTCTACAGCTTTGAAAACCGCACCGGTCGCGCAAGGTGGAAAGCCCCGACAAAGCTGGAGTTCGACGTTGTCGCGCCGCCGTCCATCAGCGGAAACCTGCTCTTCATCGGCACCACGCAGGGCGGCATCTACGCCCTGGATGCCGACACCGGCGCGATCAAATGGGTCTATGTCACCCAGCCGTCCAGTACGCGCAACGATGCCACCATCAGCTCCACCAACGTGGCGGCGGCTCCCGTTATCGCCAACAGCACCCTCTATGTTCTCTCCGATGACGGTGCGCTGTCGGCGTTTCGCTCCGATATAGCGGACACGACTCCCCCGGTTATCTCCAACATCACCATCGAGGATCGTCCGGAGATGGGAATCGTGATCAACGGCGCGCCCCCGATCCGCTTCCAGGCGAAGCTGGTGGATGAGGGATCCGGCATCAATCCTGACAGCATACGGGTCGTGATTGACGGAGAGGGGATTACCCGCCGTCCTCCGGGACCGGAAAACCGCGATAAGCCTGGCTTCCACTACGATCTGACGAACGCCACGCTGGAGTATGAGACCCCCGTTCCTGCCAGCGCCTCTCGCATTGTGCCGCTGGCGGATGGGCGGCATACGCTGACGATCACCGCCAGCGACTGGTTTGGCAACGTCTCGACAAAGACCTGGTCCTTCACCGTGGATAACTCGGTGGCGAAGACCGCCCGAAGACGCAGCAATAATGAGACCGGCGCGATGCGCGGTCCCGGCGGTCCCAGCGCCGGCGGCGGACTGCGGGGCGGAGGAGGCGGACGCGGCGGCGGTCGCGGTCGCGGCGGCGGCGGCGGCGCTGCCAGCGGCGGCAACTAACCTCCCATCGTTGGAAATCGCCCATGCAAAACATGGGCGATTTCTCATCTTCGCTCCACATGGAATCCTGGCTCCGCTTCGCTAATCTTCAGCTTCCGGCGCGTCTGGGCAACGCCCTTCTGGCACAGTTTGGCGACCCGGACGCCCTGTTTTCGGCTTCCCCCGCAGATCTCGAATCGGTTCCCGGCATGACGGCGAACCAGATCGCCCGTATCGCAGACCCCTCCTTCCTGCCGACACAGGCGCAGCTGCGGTTTATGGAGCTGCGGCAGGTGCGCCTGATAACCTGTCAGGATCCCGGGTATCCCCGCAACCTGCGCGACATCGCCGACCCGCCGGCGGCGCTGTTCGTGCGCGGCTCGCTGGAGGAGCGCGACCGCTTCTCGGTAGCCCTGGTCGGCACGCGGCAGGCAAGTCCCTACGGACGCAGCGTCACCGAAAAGCTGGCGCGTGATCTGGCGGATGCCGGTCTGACCGTGGTGAGCGGAGGCGCGCTGGGAATCGACTCGGCGGCGCATCGGGCGACGGTCAACGCCGGCGGGCGAACGTTGGTGGTGCTGGGGTGCGGTCTGGATGTGCCCTATCCGCGCGAGAACCAGACGCTCTTTCAGCAGATCGCCGATGAGGGGCATGGCGCGGTTCTCTCCGAGTTTCCTCTGGGCGCGACGCCGGAACCCTGGCGGTTTCCCCTGCGCAACCGGATCATCAGCGGACTGGCGATGGGGGTCGTGGTGATCGAAGCCGGAGCGCAGAGCGGCGCGCTGCTGACCGCCTCGATTGCGGCGGAACAGGGGCGCGAGGTGATGGCGATACCCGGAAACGTGGATCGTCCCTACTCACGCGGCTCTAACGGCTTGATCAAAGACGGCGCGGCGCTGGTCGAGGAGGCGTCCGATGTTCTGCGGGTGCTCAATGTGCTCTCGCTCGAAGCGCCCCGTCCCTCGCAGACATCTGCGCCCCCCCGGCTGCATCACGACCTGCCGGAGCTGCAGCGGCGTATGCTGGAAAACCTCAGCCTTGTCCCCAAACATCTGGATGCGCTGGCGGCGGATGTGCAGGTTCCGCTCGTGGAGGTGAGCGTTCAGATGACCATGCTGGAACTCTCCGGTCTGGTGCGCCGTCTGCCCGGCAACTGCTATATCCGCGTACTGTAACCGACGCGCCAGCCTGCCCGCGACCCCCGACGATCCGTCCCCGGACAGAGGTTTCCCGTCAGCGGATGGCGAACTATAGAGCCGTTCGGATTTCAACCCATCAGAGACGCCATGCATCTGCAATCGCTGCAACTACGCCACTTTCGTAACTATAACGAGCTGCTGCTGAAGCCGGGAACGGGGCTGAATATCCTGGTCGGCGAGAACGCACAGGGCAAAAGCAATGTGCTGGAAGCCATCTATCTGCTGGCGACCAGCAAGAGCCTGCGCGCCAGCCGCGACTCGGAGATGATCCAGAACTCGGCGGGGATGGCGGCGGTCGGGGCGGAGGTGATCCGGGAGCGCGAAGGAGAGATCAGCCTGGAGATGGCGGTGCTGCCGAGCGAGAAGAAGACCGTCCGGATCAACGGCATGAAGCGCGCGCGTGTGATTGACCTGCTCGGGCAGTTAAACGCGGTCTTTTTTGGAGCGCTGGATCTGGGCATCGTTACGGCGGAACCCTCCATTCGCCGACGCTATCTGAACCTGGAGATCTCGCAGATCAGCCCCAAATACTGCTTCGATCTGGCGCGATTTAAAAAGACGCTGGAGCAGCGCAACCGGCTGCTGCGCGACCTGCGCGACCGCCCCTACCGGGACGGCAGCCTCGATGCCTGGAACGAACAGCTCTTCCGCTTCGGCGCGCCGCTCCTTGAAAAGCGGCGATTCTTTGTCGAGCGGCTCTCCCCGCTCGCCGAAAAGATACACCGCGATCTGTCGGACGGGCGCGAAACGCTGGAGATACGCTATCTGCCCGGCGTCCCGCTGCCGGAGGGCGGCGATTTGCTGGCGATTGACCGGGCGTTTCGTGAAGAGATCGAGCGGGTCGGGGAGGAAGAGATTCGCCGGGGCATGACGCTGGTCGGACCGCAGCGCGACGATCTGCAGTTTCTGATCAACGGCGCGGACGCGCGCCTGTTCGGATCGCAGGGGCAGCAGCGCACGGTGGTGCTGTCGCTCAAACTGGCGGAGTTCCGGCTGATGGAGGAGTATGTCGGAGAGCCGCCGGTGATGCTGCTGGACGATGTGATGTCCGACCTGGACGATCTGCGGAAGGCGCACCTGCTCGGCTGGATGCAGCGGCGGTGCCAGACGTTTCTCACCTGCACCAGCCTGCGCGATTTTCCGGAGGAGATCCTCGCCGACTCGCATATCTACCATATCTCCGCCGGAACCGTTCTGCCGGAGGGGACGCATGCGAACTCCGTCTTGAACGGAAGCTGAGGGGGCTGTCTGTGCTGAAGGTGATCGGTTTTTCTGTCGGTCCGCTGGATAACAACACCTATCTGGTCGCAGACGAGGCGACCGGAGAGGCGGCGATTGTGGACCCCTCCTTTGACAGCCGCCCCCTCTGGGAGGAGGCGCAGGCGCGCGGGTTACGGATCATCTGGGTGCTGAATACGCACGCCCATATTGATCACGTGGCGGAGAACGCCTTCTTCGTGAAGCGTTCCGGCGCGCCGCTGGCGATACACCCGGCGGAGCTGCCGCTGCTGCGTGCGCTGCCGCAGCAGGCGCTCTGGATGGGGGTGAAGACGCCGGAGTATGCGGAGCCGGACCATCTGCTGACCGATGAGGAGATCATCCCTCTTGGCGAGAGCACGCTGAAGACCCTGCTGACGCCCGGACACTCGCCGGGAGGAGTCAGCTTTCTGGGCGACGGCTTTGTGATTGTCGGAGACGCCCTCTTTGCCGGCAGCATCGGACGCACAGACCTGCCCGGGGGCGATCACGCGCAGTTGATCCGCTCCATTCGCGCCCGTCTGCTGACCCTGCCGGACAGCGTCATCGTCTATCCGGGGCACGGTCCGCAGACGACAATCGGCGCGGAGCGTCTCTCCAATCCGTTCCTGACATAGCGAAAGCGGTGAAAAACGCGGTACGGAAAAGAGCGATAGGACGGAAGTCCTATCGCTCTTGATTTTGAGTCGGCTGCGGCGTCTACGCCTGCGTCTCGCCGCAGGTGTCCGGCTTGATCCGCAGTACCAGGTGCAGCGTGTCGTCGTCGCTGTCCGCCTGCACGGTGAAGTGATGGCGCTGCAGCAGGTCAATCATGCGCGGATTGTCGGTCTGCACATACGCCTCGAACCCTGCCAGCTCTTTGGCGCAGGCGACATTCAGCAGATGCTTCATCAGCAGCATGCCGATGCCGCGCTCCTGCCAGTCGTCGCGCACCGTGAACGCCAGTTCCGCGATACGGGTCGCTTCGTTGAGGAAGTAGCGTCCTACGCCCAGCATCTCCTCGCGGACATCGGTCTTCTTGACAACGATCAGCGCCATCTGGGTCTCGTAGTCAATGTTCACCAGCTTCATCCGCTCGCTGAAAGGCAGCGACTTGAGCATACGGCGATAGCGGCGGAACACCGTCTCGTCCGAAAGCTGATAGTGGAACTCGCGCAGCAGCCCCTCGTCCGTCGGGCGGATCGGGCGCACGATCACCGGGGTGCCGTCGTTGAGAGTGTCCTCAGCCTCGAACTCTTCGGGATAGCGCGGAACCAGCGCCGAATCGGGCAGGTTGGGCATGACCAGCTTGCGCTCTTTGGCGGCGGCGAGCAGTTCGCTGCGGAAATCGGGATGCGCGATGGAGATGAGCGCCATAGCGCGTTCGCGGATGCTCTTGCCGTGCAGGTAGGCGACGCCCCATTCGGTAACCACGTAGTGGACATCGCCGCGCGAGGTGACGACGCCGGCTCCCGGCTTGAGGGTCGAAACGATCCGCGAAACGACGGTTCCGTCGCGAAGCGTGGCGGTGGAGGGCAGGGCGATGATCGGCTTGCCTCCCTCGCTGCGCGCCGCGCCCCGAATGAAGTCCACCTGTCCGCCGATTCCGCTGTAGAACCGCTCCCCGACGGAGTCGGCGCAGACCTGTCCGGTCAGGTCCACCTCGATCGCGGCGTTGATCGCCACCATTTGCCGGTTCTGCGCGATGATGAAGGGATCGTTGGTGTATTCCGTCGGGCGGAACTCAACCATCGGGTTGTTGTCGAGGAAGTCGTAGAGCCGGCGTGTGCCCATGCTGAAGGAGACGATGATCTTTCCGGGATGCAGCGTTTTGCGCCGGCAGTTGATGATGCCTGCCTCGACCAGCGGAATCACGCCGTCGCTGAACATCTCGGTATGGATCCCGAGATCCTGTTTGTCGCTCAGGCTGGCGAGAACGGCGTCCGGTATCGCGCCGATTCCCATCTGCAGCGTCGAGCCGTCCTCGATCAGATCGCCGATGTAGCGTCCGATTCGCTGGGTCACCTCGGTCTGTTTGGGAGGCTGAAGCTCCAGCAGAGGGCGGTCGCTCTCCACGAACGCGGATATCTGTTTGACATGCAGAAAACTGTCGCCCAACGTGCGCGGCGTCTGACGGTTCACCTCCGCGATGATATGCCGCGCGCTCTCGCAGGCGGCTTTCACCACATCCACCGAGACGCCGAGACTGCAGTAACCGTGCGCGTCGGGCGGAGAGACCTGCACCAGCGCATAGTCTAGCGAGATCTGCCCCCGTCGGAAGAGTGCGGGTACCTCCGAGAGGAAGATCGGGGTGTAGTCGGCGCGGCAATCGTTGATTGCGTCGCGAACGTTCGCGCCGATGAAGAAGGCGTTGTGTCGGAAATGGTTCTGGAAACGCGCATCCGAATAGGGAGCGATTCCCAGCGTCAGAATATGGACGATCTCGGTGTCGGCAAGCTTGTCGCCGCGCGCGCTGATGGCTTCCACCAGCGTCTGCGGCTCCGCGCAGTTGCTGCCGATAAAGACACGCTGACCGGACTTTATCGTCGAGACCGCCCGCTCCGCGCTCATCAGTCGTTCTTTATAGATCTCCTGCCAGGGTTTCATGTTTTACTCCGGGGAAAACGGCGTTCCGGCGGTGCGTTTTTTCAGGAAGCCGGAACGCGCGCTTTAATGTTAGGGTTCAATGCGAGTGCCAGGCGCACTCAGGAGCTTCAACAGCCATTCAGGGGTAGACTACGAGTTACATCTCGTGAAATTCATGATACTGCATATCTCTATGCGTGGTCTCTGTGTCAGGTCTGTTCTGTCTGCCTGTTTCAGGCGACATTGGACCAGTAGCGATCCACCTCCGCCTGTATATGCGCGATCGCTTCCGCGTTGCGCTCCGGTTTGAACAGGTGTCGGAAGCGGGACTGTTTCTGCAGGTACTCCTCAACCGGAATGCGCGGCTGCGGAATGCGCGTATGGGTCAGCCTGCCCTCCTCGTACTCTTTCAGGGGCCAGATGCCGCACCGCACCGCCAATCTGCCGATCTCGACCGTCTCCTGCGGGTCGTAGCCCCAGCCGGTGGGGCAGGGAGCCATCGCCAGAATGAGACGCGGACCGCGCAGGCGGATCGCCTTCTCCACCTTGCGCGCCAGATCGAGCGGCTCTGCGCCGATGACGGTGGCGGCATAGACCGGATGATGCGCCGCCCAGATGGCGAACAGGTCTTTTTTCTTGCCGTGATGTCCGCCACGGCTGGTGGTTGTGCGCGCTCCCCAGGGGGTGGCGGCGGAGAACTGCTGTCCGGTGTTTCCGTATCCTTCATTATCGTAACAGATGTAGAGAAAGTCGAGATTGCGCTCGATGGCGGCGGAGGTCGCCGACAGCCCCATGCCGTAGGAGGAGCCGTCTCCCGCTAGCGCAATCACCGTCAGGTCGTCCTCCGTCGGCAGACGTCCCTGCGCAATCAGCACATCCAGCGCATCCCGGATCCCCTGCGCCCCGGAGGCTGCGGACGCCATCGCCGTGTAGAGCCAGGAGCCGCGAAACGGGGTGTAGGGATAGATCGCCAGCGAGGTCATGCATCCGGCGGCGTTGACGATCACGGTCTTCTCGCCCAGCAGATCGTAGATCTGATGCAGCGCGCCCAGACCGCCGCAGCCCGCACACAGAGAGGTTCCCTCCCCCAGAATATGCTCCTGTGGAAGGTTCTTCATGCTCTTAATCGTGCCTTCACTCATCGTTTTTACCCTCCATGTGACCGGGTAGTTTCGAGCCGGCGATCGTCTGCATCTTCCGCACCTCGCGAAGCTCTGCGGCGGTGTAGAGCAGACGCGGCTCCGGTGTAACGCCGGCATCGGCTGCCTCGCGGGTCTGCGCCGCCATGGTAAAAAGCTCCTCGGTGCTGATGTCGCGTCCGCCCAGTCCGCCGATGTAGCTCACCAGCATCGGCGCATCCTTCATTCCGTAGAGCGCGGACGCCAGCTCCGAATAGAGAATGCCCCCCATGCCCATCGAGAGGTTCTGATCAATCACCGCGACGGCGCGCCGCCCGCGCAGAAGCTCCTGCAGAATACGCGCCGGGTAGGGGCGCAGCAGGCGCGGTCGGACCACCCCGATCCGCATTCCCCGTTCCCGCAGCCGATTCACGGCGTCTTTGGCTTTGGTCGCATAGGCTCCCATCAGGAAGAAGATATACTCCGCATCCTCCGCGCGGTAGGCTTCCACCGCCGGATAGCGGCGCCCCATCTCCCGCTCAAACGCCTGCGCGACCTCCTCATAGGCGGTGAGCGCCTGCAGGGTCGCCAGATGCGCCTCGTAGCGGAAGTAGGAGTAGAGCGATCCTCCCAGCACCAGCGCCGCCTGACTGGCAGGGCGGTCTGCGCGAAAGGCGACATTACCCGGATCGAACGGCGGCAGAAATCGGCGAACCTGCTCCTGATCGGGAATCACCACCGGTTCGCGGGTGAAGGAGAGGTAGAAGCCGTCCAGGTTCACGATGGCGGGCAGGCGCACCTGCGGATGCTCCGCCAGACGATACGCCATCAGAACGCTGTCCAGAACCTCCTGACAGGTGGCGCAGTGTATCTGAAGGAAACCGCTGTCGCGCGCCGCGAGAATATCGTTGTGGTCTGCCTCCAGCGTGATCGGGGAGGCGAGGGCGCGTGAGACATTGACCATCACAAAGGGGGCGCGCCACCCGGGGGCGGTATAGATCATCTCCATGCCGTAGAGCAGCCCCTGACTAGAGGTGGCGGTAAAGACGCGCACGCCGGTGGCGGCGGCAGCCGCAGCAGCGGTCAGCATGGAGTGCTCGGAGTCGAGCGTTACCACCCGTCCCGCCATCTCGCCCCGCTCAGACCATCCCGCCAGCGCCTCGATAATCTCCGTCTGCGGCGTGATCGGGAAGGCGGGAACGTAGTCCGCCTCCGCCAGTCTTGCGCCCCAGGCGGCGGCTCCATTGCCCGTAAGCAGCGTTCTTCTCATCGCGCACCCCCCTCGATCGGTGCGGGCTGCTCCTTTTCCATATAGATGGCGTGCGGCGGGCAGACCGCCAGACAGATCATACAGCCTTTGCAGTGCTCGTAGTCTATGTGGGGCGTGCGGTCAGGGTCTACGTGAATCGCGCTGTCGGGACAGAAGGTGCTGCAGACCCAGGAGCAGCGGTTGCAGTGAGAATAGTCAATCAACGGTCTGCGGGTGCGCCAGAGTCCGGTCTGTATCTGTTCGCTGGTGGCGGTGCGATAGATGACGGGCGCGGAGATCGTGGAGTCCTCGTAGGGGATCTCGATCCAGTCCGGCGGCGCGTAGTCCTCTGCGGAGAGCGCGCCTCCCTCTTTCACGCAGCCCGCGTAGGGCTGCATCGCGTCGTAAGCCGACAGCGCCGTCTCCAGATTCTGGGCGATGACGCTCTCTCCCAACCGGGTCAACTCCTCCCGCAGCGCAGGCTCCAGCGTCTCCCGGCGTATCACCCCGACCAGACCCGCCGCCGCGCCGGTGCAGCTTGCGCTGACGACGGGAATCTGCGCGCCGGACCGGGCGACCGCCGACAGAGGCAGTCCGATGATGGTTCCGGGAAACTGCAGCCGATCTTTCCACACCTCGCCGGGAACTTCGCTGTGGATCAGCAGGACGGTTCGGGAGTTCACATTTTGCAGGACGCCTGCGGAGGGGTTGTGGATCAGGGAGTCGTCTGCGACCAGGATCAGGTCCGGGCGCGTGATAGCGCCTCGCTCCAGGATCGGCTCTCTATCGGCGCGCACATAGGCAAAAATCGGCGCGCCCCGCCGTTCTGAGCCGTAACGCGGGGCGTCCTGTATCTCGTAGCCTTCGAGAAAAAAAGCTCGGCTCAGGAGGTTCGCCGCGGTCTTCATGCCCTGACCGCCGCGACCATGAAATCGTATGCGAAACATCGGTGCGCCTTTCTAGGGCGGACTCGCTCCTCCAGAAAAAAACCTCTTCAGAAAGGATCGGGCTTCGGGACTGTCTTCTTGCGCGCTACGACCATGATCTCCATCTCGTCCAGGTCAACGGGGCGTCTGCCCCAGTTGCCGGCGGAGCCTCCCCAGACATGTTCTACGGCAAAGCCGGCGCGCCGCATCAGCCCGACAAGTTCCGGGGGGACATAGTGTTTCAAGCGGAGGGGGACGCGCCTCCTGCCTTCAGGAAGCTCCATCTCATCCAGCAGGGTCTCCACCATCTGCACGGGATCGAAGCGTCCGCGCAGCAGATCCTCCTGTGTGAAGCGTCGGATACACGCCAGCGCGTTGAGCGCGGTCAGCACAAAGGGCGCGCCCGGCTTCAGGGCGCGAGAGACGCTGCTGAGGATGGCGAAGTCGTGTGCGACCGGGTCTTCATTTCGCCCGATCAGGCAGAATGCGCCCTCGCACAGACAGAAAGCCCCGTCAAATAAAGAAGAGGACGTGAACCGCGTCGCGTCCTCTTGAATCCACTCTATCTCCACGCCGGCGGCGTCCGCCGCTTTTTGCGCTTCCGCCAGCATTCCGGCGGAGATGTCCACGCCGGTCAACCGATAGCCCTGTAGAGCGAGAGCGACGGAGTGCCGACCGGCTCCGCATCCGATATCGAGCAGCCGGCTTCCGGAGGGCAGTTGCAGCAGTTCGAGGAGGAGAGCGGTTTCCGCCTCGGTGTTCTGCGTGAAGGAGTTCTTCCGATAGTGCGGCGCGTGTCCGTCGAAGAACTCCTGCCAGGTCTGAATGTCCGTCATTCGTCTCACTCCACGCCGGTCTGCGGCGTTACGGCTGAATCTATTTTACCCTCAGAGCGCCGGTTTGTAAGATCGTAATCCTGCGGGGACTGCACGGCAGGGCGAACCGGGTCTCACTGAAAGCGTTACCTTCATATTCCTGATCGTGAACGGAGTTCCCTGCCTTTTATGCGGTTGACACTCCGGTTTCAAAAGGCTATAATCTCTGCGGAAACGATTCAGTCAGAGGAAGAGATACGTTTTGGCGAACGACGCCGGAATGCGCGCCGCCGTCTATCGCGGCGTGAACGATATGCGGGTGGAGCGGCTCCCGGTCCCGGAGTTCGGAGCGCGCGAGGTCCTGGTGCGTATCGCCTCCTGCGGCGTCTGCGGGACGGATATCAAGAAGATTCAGTACGGCTTGACGCCTCCGCCGCGAGTCTTCGGGCATGAGATGGCGGGAACCATCGCCGCTGTCGGCGCGGAGGTGGAGGGCTGGAGCGTCGGCGACCGCGTCGTCGTCATGCATCACGTCCCCTGCATGGACTGCTACTACTGCGCGCATCGCGCCTTCGCCCAGTGTCCCGCCTACAAAAAGACCGGAACCACCGCCGGATTCGAGCCGGCAGGAGGCGGATTCGCGGAGTATATCCGCGTTATGGACTGGATTGTGGAGCGCGGCATGGTGCGCGTTCCAGAGACGGTTTCGCTGGAAGAGGCGACCTTTGTCGAGCCGGTCAACACCTGTCTGAAAGCGATCTATCGCGCGGATGTGCGGGCGGGGCAGAGCGTGGCGGTGTTCGGACAGGGGCAGATCGGACTGCTGTTCACGCAGCTTGCGCGCTGGCGAAAAGCCGAGGTCTTTGCGGTAGACCCGCTGGAGTATCGCCGCGAGATGGGGCGGCGCATGGGAGCGTCTGCCGCCTTCGCCCCGCAGACCGCCGACGTGGCGCAGGAGATACGCTCCCGCACGCAGGGGAGGGGAGCCGATCTCGCCATCATCGCCGTCGCCAGCAACGCCGTGGCGGCGCAGGCGTTGGAAGCGGTGCGCCCCGGCGGAAAGGTGCTGCTGTTCGCGCAGACCCGTCTCGGAGATCCGCTGCAGGTGGACGCGGGAAGCGTCTGTATGCTGGAGAAGGACCTGATCGGAAGCTACAGCTCCGACATCACCCTGCAGGATCAGGCGGCGGAACTGGTCTTCTCGCGTACCCTGAATGTGCGCGACCTGATTACCCATCGGTTTCCTCTGGAAGAGATCGGCGAGGCGATTGCGCTGGCGGTCTCTCCCCGTGATCACTCCCTGAAAATAATGGTACAGCTATGACCGACCTCGACGCGCAGTATGCGCTGATTGACGCCTCCATGCTGGCTGCCCGGTTGTATGGAAAAGAGGATGTTCGGGTGGAGCAGGTTCCGCAGCCGCAGGTTCAGCCGGGAGAGGTGCGGCTGCGAATCCGCGCCGCGTTAACCTGCGGCACCGACCTGAAGGTCTACCGTCGCGGCTACCATGCCCGGATGATTACCCTGCCGTTCGTCTTCGGGCATGAGTTTGCCGGAGAGATCGAGTCGGTCGGCGCGCCCGCAGCGTCCGCGCCCGGCGGGAGCCTGCCGTGGAAGGTGGGTATGCGGGTGGTCGCGGCAAACTCCGCCCCCTGCGACGCCTGTTTCTACTGCGAACGCGGCATGTACGCGCAGTGCGAGGATCTGCTGTTTGTCAACGGCGCGTACGCGGAGTATCTCACGCTGCCGGAGCGGGTTGTGCGGAAGAACCTCCTGCCGATCCCCGATCACCTGAGCTATGAGGAAGCGGCGATGGTGGAGCCGCTAGCCTGTGTGGTGCGCGGCATGGAGGATACGCAGGTCCAGCCCGGAGACACGGTGGCGGTGATCGGAGCCGGTCAGATCGGGCTGCTCTTCATGCGACTGTGCAAGCTGGCGGGCGCGCGCGTGATTGCGGTGGGACGCCGCCCGGATCGGCTGGAGATCGCGCGCGAGATGGGCGCGGACGTGCTGCTGCGCTCCGGGCAGGAAGCCGACATTGTGGAGTCTGTGCGGCGCAACGCCAACGGCGGACGCGGTCCCGATAAGGTGATCGAGTGCGTCGGTCTGCCGGAGGTCTGGGAGCGCGCCATCCAGATGGGGCGAAAAGGCGCGGTGATAAACCTGTTTGGCGGCTGCCCGAAAGACACCTTCGCCCGTCTGGACACCCATCGCCTGCACTACGACGAACTGACCCTCAAGGGGACCTTCCATCACACGCCCTCCACCGTTCGCCAGGCGCTGCATCTGATCTCGGAGGGGCTGGTTCCCGTCAGGACGCTGATCCAGCAGCGCGCCTCCCTCCAGGAGCTTCCCGGCGTCCTCAAGTCGCTCACCAACGGCAATACCGCCGTGAAGGTGGCGATCTATCCGCGTGAGTAGAGCGCCGAACGAGACTCCGCAGGGAATCGCTCTCCGGTCTGTCTCGAACTGCCTCTGCCAGCTTGCCTGCTGCCATGAAACCCTCACCTGACGCGGACGCCGATACCTACATACACGGAACTGACCCCGAGGAGCAGGCGCGACTGACGCTCCTGAACCGCCTGACCAATCCCCCCTTTCTGGCGTGGCTCGACCCTCGCCCGACCGACTCCGTGCTGGAGATCGGAAGCGGGCTGGGGATTCTGGCGCGCGAGGTCGCGCTGCGCGTTCCGCAGGGCGAGGTGATCGGCGTGGAGCGGTCGGCGGAGCAGCTTGCGGCGTCTCCCGCCGGCACGCCGGGACTGACTTTCGTGCAGTGCGACGCGCATCATCTGCCCTTTGAGGAGAGCCGTTTCGATCTGGTCTACTGCCGATATCTGCTGGAGCATGTGGCGGATCCGGCGCAGGTGGTGCGAGAGATGTTCCGCGTGCTGAAACCGGGCGGCAGAGCCTGCGCGCAGGAGAATAACATTCTGGTCAACGCCTTCGACCCGGACTGCCCGCAATGGGATCGGGTCTGGGAGCGGTTTGTCGAGCTTCAACGACGACTGGGCGGAGATGCGCGAATCGGCAAACGGCTCTATGCGCTCTTCCGACAGGCGGGCTTTTCGGATATCGCGCTCAGTCTTCAGCCGGAGATTCATCATGCCGGACAGCCGACCTTCGTTCCCTGGGTGCAGAACCTGATCGGGAATGTGCAGGGCGCACGAGAGAAGCTGCTGGCGTTCGGGCTGGCTTCCGAAGCCGAGATAGACGGCGCGCTCTCCGAACTGCGCCATCTGATGACCCTGGAGGACGCCGGAGCCTACTTCTACTGGAATCGCGCCTCCGGGATCAAGCCGAAGAGCTGAAGCAGACGGCGAACGAGCAAGCGGGGAACGGGACTGCACGCCCGACAACAGTGCAGGATGGTTAAAGCAGAGAGGGTCTTCTCTTCCTGAGGACCCTCTCTTCCATTTCTCGGAGAGCATATTCCGCACATGAAAGGATAGTGGAAGGCTCGCTTCTGTATACTGTGTGCGGTTACAACGGGATAACCCTGAAACAGTCTATGGAGCGTTCACGATGGCGACCTATCACAAAGTGCTTCAGGGAGAGTGTCTCTCCAGTATCTCCTCCAGGTATGGTTTTTCTGACTATCGCGCCATCTACGACCATCCTAAAAACGCCCATCTGAAGCGCAAGCGGCCCAATCCGAATATCCTGCTTCCCGGAGACTGTCTCTATATTCCGGATAAGCAGGAGAAGCGAGAGACGCGCAGCACCGCGCAGGAGCATCGCTTTCAGATCGCCGCGCCGACCGTTCTCCTGCGGCTCTTTTTGCGGAACGAATTCGAGAAGCCCTGTGCGGACTGCCGTTATACGCTGAAGATCAACAACGTGATCTATACCGGGCGCACCCGCAACGACGGGCTTCTGGAGCAGCAGATTCCCGCCGGCGCAACACAGGCGGAAGTGATGCTCTGGCTGGAGGATGGGAATGAGGAGGAAGCCATTCGGATTCCGCTGACGGTCGGACATCTCGACCCGGTGGAAGAGGTCTCCGGTGTTCAGGCGCGGCTGAACAATCTGGGGTTTTCCTGTGGCAGCGTGGATGGAGTTGCCGGAGCGAAGACGGAGCAGGCGGTCAGGCGATTTCAGAGCGTGGTCGGTCTGCCGGTTACAGGCAAGATGGACGCGCAGACCCTCAACAGACTGCGTCAACGGCATGACGGCGCATAGGGACAATACATGGAGCGATCGCATTTTGTGTCGCGCACCGCGCGCGGACTGGAACATGGAAATACGCTGGTTGTACGGAAGCTGGCGACGGTGACAGTGCTGCTGGAGGTCGGGCAGCGGAAAGCGGACCTGAAGGAGAGCTACCGTCTTGTGAGCGAGGCAGGGCTGTATGAGCGTATCCTCAAACGCACAGACTCAGTTCCGGCAGGAGAGAGGCAGTTGAAGCTGCGCTTCACCGAGGTTGTTCCCTCCGGAACTTATTCGCTCTATCATGTTCTGATGCCGGGGATTGAGATACCGGTGTTTCAGGCAGTTCCTTTTGCTTCCCTGCACGATCACGGGGAGGTCACTTCGGAACCGGAGCGCGTAGCCGAACAGAAGACCGCGTTGACCCCTCCGCCGCGACTACACTCCAACGATCCGCTGCTGGCGCACCACGCGACCGATCACGCTGTAGATCCCTTCATGTATGTCCAGCCGGACCCGTTCGCGACGAAAAGAGACCTTGCGTAAGGAGAGCACCACATATGGGCGGAGATAGAGAGCAGCAACCGGGCGGCACGGGTGTAAAGGAGAGAGCCCCGGCTGCCATCATGAGTCGCCCCTTCAGTCTGCGATACCGGGAGGCGGAGTATCTTCCTCCCTACGACCGCGAGGTCGGAAACATAGATCCGCCGAATACGCGCAGAGTCTACGATCCGAACCGGGGCGGAGGAGACCCGCGTGACGGAGGCTATCATAACGATCCGCTTCCCCCTGCATGGATCGCCATCCGGACCAAGATGGTTAAGAACCGATGGATCTA
Source organism: uncultured Chthonomonadales bacterium (assembly GCA_938005745.1). Lineage (GTDB taxonomy): Bacteria > Armatimonadota > Chthonomonadetes > Chthonomonadales > CAJBBX01 > CALLMM01. The sequence goes on from CALLMM010000032.1 coordinate 16,827, forward strand.
CATCTTTCAGAAGCTGGGAGATAAGATCACCTGGTATGCGGAGTATCGGGCGACCGGCACGGGAAGCTATCAGCCTGTGGACATGCAGAAGGCGCGCGGAAAAGAGCGCTACGCACGCCCGGAGCCGTCGAAAGATTCCGCTCTGGCGTTGATCCTCCCCCATACCATCAACGGAAAGCGCGCCTACTATGCCTTCTACATCAGCGGCACGCGCCTGGCGTTGCAGAGTATCAGGAAGCTGGAGACGGAGGAGTACTGGAGACTGCTGCGCGCTGTGGACCTGAGCGATCCCGATCTGTTCGGTATGGACAACACGCAGGGCAGGGGCTTTGACCCGAAACCGGATCAGCAGGCTGCGCTGGATATCTTCGACTTCGTCACGGTGGACGACCATCTTCAGTACGGTATCAGCCTGAATCGCGTGATGCAGCAGCTTCGGGACCGCGCGGTAAGCTGGGTCACAGTCACTACCGACTTGAAGGACAGAACGCAGATACAGCGCACGCAGAACCGTCTCAAGAAGAAGGTTCTGGCGGAGGCGATCACTGCTATCATGGCGCATGACAGCGGGGATAAGCTCAGTCTGAAGGATGAGTTCTCCCAGAACGGAGAACTGCTGATGCGCCGATTCCTAAGCGACTATGACACAAAGCTGACACAGAAGCTGAAGGATGTAGATCTCGCTGCCCGCGATCTCGCCGCATGGATGGACTCAAAGATCATGAAGTTTGTGAACGAGACCTACACCATCCTGGAGGATGTGGATATTATTCCCTTTCAAACGGACGAGTTCCCCTCCTTTCTGGCTGCCTGCTCTCAGTGCCTGGATCGCCTGTCGGAGACCGGTCCTGGCAAAGTCTTCCTGCAGAAAATCCTGCAGGATAAGACCTATTTCCTGCATCCGTTTCTACAGGAGGATGCTCAGCCCTCCGGACCCAAATTTCAGGCATGGCGCAAGGGGTATGCCGCCGGATTTGCCATCTGGAAAGAGCTGCTGATGGTTGCGTTGGAGGAGCGAAGGGGAGGCGGACCGGCAGTCGAGAGGCTGACAAAGTCCATCAACAATCTGGCGCGGGTTCCGCTGTTCAAGATCGAGTTCCGGACGCAGACCCATCTGGTGAGCATAGAGGAGGGAGTGAGGGTCGGTCGCAACGGACGACCGACAAAGATCCGCTATACGGAGATAAGCTATCAGCCGGAGGGATGGCGGAACTGGATCACCGCCGATAGGTTCACCGATTTTCTGACCCGCGTTTCGGCGGTGGTGGAGGTGATCAATCTGGGGCTGGCGCTAGAGTCGCTGCTAGAGGCAACCGGCTCAGAGGATAAGATATGGGCGGCTGTCGGGCTGGTAGGCTCCGCTCTGGATACGGTCACCGCCCTCGGCGTGCTGCTGAAAATGAAGGAGATGACCCTGCGGAAGGTCTCGATGGTCTCCGCCGTGATAGACGCCGTGACGGCGGTGCGCGACGCCAGTTCCATGGTCCATCGGGGAGACTACAGCGCTGCCGTCGGCTACGGGATGGTGAGCGGCGGTTCCGCCCTGATTGCGATTGGCTGCGCGGTGGGCATCGCCGGCGCGCAGACCATGTGGGCGGGCGTGGGGATGGTTCTGGAGGTGGTCGGCGCGATACTGGTGGCTGCCGGCTGGCTGCTCTCCTGGCTGACCAGCGAATCGGATCTGGAGGTCTTCGTCAAACACTGTGTATGGGGAGAGAACTACCGCTCAGGCAGCGGCTCGGAACCCTGGTCGGACGGCAGATTCGCCGACTGGAATGAGGACAAGCCGGGCGGACTGGATCGTCAGGTCAACGCCCTGCTCAATCTGACGGCGAGCTTTACACTCTTTGCGCGCAGCGATGACTACGGGAAACTGGGCGTGCATCTGGGGCTGATGCAGCTGCGGTCGAAGCTGTATATCCGCTTCGATTCGGTCTTTAATAAGAGAGCGCATCAAGCCGAACTGATGGTGGATTTCCAGAGCCGCACGATGAAGCAGATACGGGGCGACAGAGCCGACCTGAATCTGGTGGAGTTCGCCCCGGATGCCGTGAGCGTAAAGATCAGTCCCGACCCGCGTTTTGAGATGCAGCAGCTTCAGAAGTGCGACTGTATGGTTCGGCTCGATCTGTATGGCGACGGTTCACACTGGATTCCGAGTTCCGGCGCATGGGTCCCCTTCCGGCTGCGCCGTCTCGGTGAGATGATCACGAAGGAGAGAGTGAAAAGCTCAAAGTATTAACGCTTTTCAGCGTCGAATACTTCAGCAAAGATACAGGAGTGATAACGATGGAACCTTGTCATTCGGATACCGGCGGGGTCGGCTGGGTCTCCTCTTCCTGGGATCACTGGCCCATCGGCTGGCTGAACAGTCAGGGGCATCTGGCGGACGCCACTACGCTTCCGTTCTACCCGAATCACTTCTCACCCGCGGGTATGGACTTCTTTGCGCTTCCCAATGAGGAATCGGAGCGAGGAGTCTACTACTCGCTGATCGGCGTGGGAGGGGCGAATCTGGAGGAGGTTCGCAGGATCGCGCACAGCTGGCTGAGCGCCGGTCCCTCCGGCGTGGCGAACCCGACACCCTGAAACGACTGCGCCGCCGCTAAACCCCTGTAGTGGGGAGAGAAGCTGAGATAGAGCGAAGCGCCATGAACTATCAAAAGCGCGTGCGCGCCGTGATTGCGTGACAGCCGGTTCCCTGACATCAATCAGCTTACGGAACGGAACCACTCTTCGCGCAGGCGATAACTCTCCATCACCGCGACCGACTGCCGTGACTCCTTCAGATCGGGGGTCGGTCGCGCGCCGGCGCGAACCGCATCCAGAAACGCAGCGACCTCTCCATAAAACCCGTTCACCACAAAGCCCTCTCCGCCATTCACCGCTACCTCGCAGGGCGTGTCGAGAAGAGAGGCGTTTTTACGCAGATGCCGCAGACGTCCCGGATAATCGAGCGCGCCCCAGATCGGCAGATGAAGATGGAAGGTCTGATCGTCCGCCTGCACGGTGATCCGCTCGGCAGTCTCGCCCGCCGTCGGGCAGAACTGCAGATGACCCGTAACGCCGTTCTGAAAGAGCGCATCGAGCGCGACGTTGGCGACCCCCTTCCCGAGATGAGGAAGCGGCTGGTAGCGCAAGCGTATCTCGCGATAGTCGCTGCCAGCCAGAAAACGCGCCGTGTCTATGCCGTGAATCGCCGTTGTGGAGAAGTCGGGATCGCTGCGTCCGACGCGCGTGAACTCTATGCGAAGATGCCGGACCGCGCCGGGAGCGACCTCCGTCTCCAGCAGCCTTCGCAGGCGCAGGATCAGCGGCATCGTCCGACGGTTGAACGCCGCCTGCGTCGGCGCGTCTGCGGCGTCCGCCGCGGCAATCATCCGGTCTATCTCCTCCACGCTCTGCCCGGGCGGCTTCTCCATCATCAGGGGAAACCCTCTCTCAAGCACACGACATGCCAGTTCGCAGGTCAACTCCACCGGAGCGATCAGGCAGACGGCGTCCGGCTTCTCCCGCTCCAGCATGGCGGCGAAGTCGGTGTAGCTCCGTTGAAAGCCAAACCGCGCGCGAAACGTCTCCGCCCGCTCCGCGTTCAGGTCGCAGCAGGCTGCCAGAACCGTCTCCGGATGTTCGGCGGCATACTTCACATAAGAGGGACCGTGCGCCTGAGTCGCGATGCTGCCGCAGCCGATGGTACAGAGGGTAAAAGCCATCTCGCTCTCTTTCGTGGAAGGAGGACGTACAGCCTTCCGGAGGACATCTCTCTGGTTCTGTAGAAAGACCCCGCAGTCCTTGTCGGAATCGGGAGGCAGGCGCGCATGGAGTACAGATTTCTGGGACGCACCGAGCTGCGGGCGAGCGTGATGGGGTTGGGGTGCGGAGGGCACAGCCGTCTGGGGCTGGCGACCGGCAGGAGCGAAGAGAACGCGATCGCGGTGGTGCGCGACGCGCTCACGCTGGGAGTCAACCTGATAGATACGGCGGAAGCCTACGGAACCGAGACCGTCGTCGGCAGAGCGCTGAACGGAGTTTCGCGCGAATCGGTTATCCTCTCCACGAAGATTTCGCCGTCGCGAGAGGGGCAGGTCATCCCCGCCGCGCAGTTCCGGGAGCGCGCTGAAGCCTGTCTTCAGCGACTCCAGACGGACTATGTGGATATACTGCATCTGCACGGCGTCCCGGTGAAGTGCTACGACGAAGCCGTTTCCGAACTGGTTCCGGCGATGCAGCAGCTTCGCACGGAGGGCAAAATCCGCTTTCTCGGCATCACGGAAGCCTTCGCCTCCGATCCTCAGCACGCCATGCTGCAGCGCGCTCTGCAGGACGACTGCTGGGACGTGATGATGATCGGTTTCAACCTTCTGAACCAGTCCGCACGCGAGAGAGCGCTCCGCCACACGCAGGCGAAGGGGATCGGGACGCTCTGCATGTTCGCGGTTCGACGCGCCCTCAGCCGCCCTGAAGCGCTGAGCGAACTGCTGCACGATCTTCACGCGCAGGGACTGCTGGAGGGAGAGGCTTTCGACCCGCAAAATCCGCTCAATATCTTCGGAGAGGATCACTCCGCCGCCGCGTTGACAGGCATCGCCTACCGCTTCTGCCGGGACGAGCCGGGACTGGATGTGATCCTTTCGGGAACCGGCGACCCGGCGCATCTGCAAGAGAATGCCGACGCGCTGCTGGGTCCGCCCCTTCCGGCGGAACAGGTCGAGGCATGGAAGCGCCTGTTTCGCTGCGTGGACAGCGTCTCCGGCAACTGAAAGCGCATGCGGCAGATGGCGGAATAGAACTATATGCTGTATAATGCTCTATCTGAATTCGGGAGGGAACCATGAGCGAAAACAACGGCGTTCCGGAACGACCGCTGCCTGCCGTCTCGCGACCGGAGCAGCGCGCAGCAGCGGCGGCGCGCAGAGCCGCCTATCCCTATCGGTTTCCGCGCGACACGCGCAAGATGGGGGGCAAGTTTACGGTAGATGAGAATGCGCAGCGGCTGCTTCGCTGTTTCTACTTCACCCGTCGGATCGCGCAGGGGCTTGGCTCCTGGACGCTAGCCATTCCCGATTTTGAAGTGAAGATCGAAACAGGGCGGCATATCTTCTGGCACGCCGACGCCGCCTGCCGTCTGCGGGATCGGCTGCATCAGCAGGAGAAGCGACTGAGCGAGATAGACTCCCATCGGGATCCGGAGATTGACCTCTTCATTGAGGAGATGCTCTCGGCGGAGGACACGCCTGAACTGCTCACCGGCGTCCATCTGGTGGCGGGGCGCGCGCTGGCGACCGCTTTTCGCCATCACATAGACGATACCTGCCCGGTGGCGGACGCTCCGACCATCCGCGTCTTGCGGCAGATCCTGGCGGACTTCGAGCCGATGCTGGAGTGGGCGGAGCAGGCGGTCGGGGCGTATATCGAAGGCGGGGTGGATGAGTCGCGGCTGGAGCAGTGGCGATGGCATCTGGAGCGTCTGCTGGCGCATATCGGCGGAATCTCGGGAGCCGAGGAGCGCACCCTGCGCCCGACCCCTCTGCGAACGGATGCAAAACCCTATCAACGGGGCGAGGTTCCCCGTCGCGATTCGCGCTTCGACTCCTTCTTCCATACGGGCGACTACAATCTGGCGGACGGCGAGGCGAGATACGCCCCGCACACCTATGACGATGAACGGCTGCGTTTTGTGCGGGCGCAGCGGGACGAGGTGGATGCGATCGAGGCGTTCGGAACCTTTCTGTGGGACATTCGTTTCAAAGACTTCCTCGCGGAGTACTATCTGGCTCGCATCACCTGGGATGAGGCGCGGCATACCGAAATCGGACACCGCACGATGCTCGCGCTCGGCTACGATCCCTTCGAACTTCCCAACCGCCTGACCAGCAGCACCTGTCGCGGTCCGATGCAGCCGGAGTATGCGATGGCGGAGATCAATCTGTTCGGCGAGATAGGCGTTCTGAAGACCATCAACGGACTGATCGAAGAGGCGCGCCGGCGCAACGACTATGTGGTGGCGCATATCAGCGACTATATACGCTCGGACGAGCGCACGCACGTCCGCAACGGGCAGCACATTATCCGGGTGATGACCGATCTGGGGATGCAGGAGCTTGAACTGCGGACACGGGAGCTTTTCACCGAGTGTCTGGTCAGTCTGGGAGCCGTCAAGCCCGACGGTGATCTGTTCACCCTGACGCGGGAGGATATCGAGCGTTTTATCGGCGAGTAAAGACACACCTTTTCACGCAGAAAGGACATATTGTGAACAACAGAACTATTCTGGGAGCCGTTGTATGCCTTGTTGTCGGCGCGCCCGTGATGGCGCAGACGCTCAAACAGACGCCGTTTGAGGATGGAACCGGAAGCATCGGACTGCCGCCCGACTGGAAGATCACCAGCGTCTATCGGGGGAGCGTCACCTGCGTCGGTCCGAACGACTGCGGTCTGGCGTTGAAGATCCCATTTGTTATTGTGCGCCCGGACAGCTCGACCCTCTCGCTGCCCGATACGCATAAGCTTCCCATCGCCTGGGCGAACGATCTCGCGACCGCGCTGCGGGAGGTGCTGAAGAAGAACGCCGGGGCGACGCTGAAGACGGTGCGCGCCTCAAGGACGGCGGACGTTTCGCCGGGAGTGCCCGCCTACTATCTGCTCTACACCTTTGAGCAGAAGGGGAAGTCCTTCACCGGGCTGGGCTACTTCGCGCCGCTCGACTACGGTCCCTCCAGTCCGACCTGGCAGCTCTACTCCTCGGCGGTCTTTGCGCCCAGCGACCAGTTTCCGAAGGTCGTCCGGACGATGCTGCAGATGTGGCAGTCGTGGCGTCCCAACGGGCGTCCGCCGCAGGAGGGCAGCAGCAGCGCGATCTTCGATAAGATCATCAAGGAGCGGATAGAGAAGTTCGACCAGATTCAGAAGATGTTCCGCGAACAGCTCTAACGGAGAGGCTCTGCATGGAGAAGACGGCGCGGGCAGGTCGCCCGCGCCGTCTTCTGCGAGAGTGCGTCCGTCACTCCTCAAAGACGATGCAGACCTTAGGATAACGGCTACTGGAGGCTCGACCCGCCGGAAGCGGTCCGTCTCTGGATCGCGCTCGATGACCCGACGAGACGCGGGCTGTCTGCGTGCCGCTGCCCGCAGGCAACGGGATATTCCACTACTGCCAGACCCTTCATATGACCAGACCCAACACCAATTCGCGCCAGCGCCGCGACTGGGTGATGCCCTCTATGCCCGCCGACACCCGCCAGAACGGAGCGATCCTCGCGGATCGCCGGTTGCTGCGTGGCGCACCGTCGGTCTGAACGCGCTGACCACACCGTGAGAAAAAGCTGCTGGGAGTCGGGTAAATGTTGATCGTGCACAGGCGTCATGTGGCTGCGCTGGTGGTCGTTCTGTTTGTGCGCCTCTCCGCAGGGGCGTTCGGACAGCGCGCTCCCGCCGGAGAGTGGCAGTCCGCGACTCCCGAATCGCAGGGAGTCTCTTCGCAGAAGCTGGAGCGGCTCCGGCAGTACTTCGAGGCGCGCAAAACCCGCGCCGCGCTGGTCATTCGCAACGGCTATATCATCGGCGAATGGTACTGGGACGGCTCCACCCCCGATACCCGCTTTCAGGTCTACTCCGTAACCAAGTCCTTCTCCAGCGCGGCGGTCGGGCTGCTTCTGCGAGACCGCAAGCTGAGGCTCGACCAGCCCGCCGCCGACTTCATTCCGGAGTGGCGCGGCGATGACCGCCGAAAGATCACCGTGCGCCATCTGCTGACCATGACCTCCGGCTTAAGAAACACCCTGCCGTTCGGACGTTCGGATCAGACCGCCTACGCCATCCAGCAGCCGCTGGAGAAGCCGCCGGGAACCGTCTGGGCGTACAACAACGGAGCCAATCAGACGCTCGCGCAGGTGGTGCAGGCGGCGTCCGGGAAGGAGTTGAGCGCGTTTCTGCAGGAGCGGCTCTTCGACCCGCTGGAGATGAAAAGCCCCCGCATGGATAAGTCCAACGGCAAGGCGCTGGCGTACATGGGGCTGAACATCCATGCGCGAGACCTGGCGAAGTTCGGCTGGCTCTACCTCAATGGAGGCGTCTGGAACGGGAAGCGGCTGCTGGACGCCGACTTTGTGCGCGATTCTGTGACCGCCAGTCAGGAGTTGAACCCGGAGTACGGCTACCTCTGGTGGGTGCGCGCCAGGACGCAGAACCCCCGCATGCCGCCCGATTCCTACAGCGCGGTCGGGCTGTTCGGGAACTATCTTTCGGTCTTCCCGTCGCAGAAGATGGTTGTCGTGCGCCTGATCGGTTTCGGTCGCGGGTCGGGGTCGGATGTCAACGCGGATGAGTTCGCCCGGCTTGCGCTGGAGGCGATAGAGCGACCCGTGACGGGGCGGGCGATCCCCGCGCTACAGAGCTTCGACGCCGTCATGCAGGAGTTCATGGATCGTCGGGGCGTTCCCGGAGGCGCGCTGGCGGTGGTGAAGGACGGGCGGCTGGTCTACGCACGGGGCTATGGATACGCCGATCTTCAACGACAGACTCCGGTGGAGCCGACCTCGCTGTTTCGGATCGCCAGCGTCTCCAAGCCGATCACCGCCGCAGCGATCATGAAGCTGACGGAGGACCGCCGCTATCGGCTCTCGCTGGATGCGAAGGTCTTCGATCTGCTGAACCTTCAGCCCCATCTGACCGGCGGCGCACAGAAGGACCCGCGTCTGCGGGAGATCACCGTCCGGCATCTGCTGCTACATACGGGAGGCTGGGATCGGGAGCGCAGCGGAGACCTGATGTTCCGGCAGTCGGAGGCGGCGCAGGCGATGGGAACCGGACTGCCGCCGGATCACGCCTCTCTGATCCGATGGGCGATGGGCAAGCCTCTCGATTTCGCGCCCGGATCCCGGTACGCCTACTCCAACTTCGGCTACTGTCTGCTGGGGCGCGTGATAGAAAAGACGACCGGAATGCCCTACGAAAAATACGTACAGCGCGAGGTTCTGGCGCCGATGGGAATACGGCGAATGCGGATCGGGACGGGTAGAATAAAAGAGCAGCCGCGCGACGAGGTAACCTACTACGATCCGCAGAACCGCCGGTCTGCCTCTGCCTATTCGGAGGAGAAGAGGAGGGAGGTTCCGCTGCCCTACGGCTTTGCCGCGCCGGAGACGATGGACGCGCACGGAGGATGGATCGCCTCGGTGGTGGACCTGGCGCGCTTCGCTGTCGCACTGGATCGTCCCGGCGGACGGTCCGTTCTGCAGCCGGAGACGGTGAAGCGGATGTTCTCTCGCCCCGATCCGCCTCCGGGCTTCGAGCCGGACGGCGGACCGGGCCCGGTCTACTACGCCTTCGGGTGGAACGTGCGCCTGGTGGGAACAGACGGTCAGAAGAACGTGTGGCACTATGGCGCGATGCCCGGAACCTTCGCCATGCTGGTGCGACGGCATGACGGCTTGATCTGGGCGGCGGTGTTCAATCAGCGTTCCGAAGGCAGGATGCCCTCCGACTTCGAGTTAGACGCCGCCCTGCACCGCGCCGCCGACGCCGTCCGGGACTGGTCTCACCCCGATCAGTTTCGCCGCTATCGGTGAGGGGCTGCGGCAGCTGGGCAGCGCGGGATCGCGGGACCTTCAGCCCGTGCAGGCGCGTTGAACTGTCATTGCGAGCGAACCGAAGCCGTCTCGACTTTCATCATCAGACCCAATTTCAGGAGCAGCAGATGAAACGCATCTATAACTTCAGCGCCGGTCCGGCGGTTCTGCCGGTCGAGGTGCTGGAAGAAGCCAGTCAGGGAGTGCGCGAGATTCACGATTCCGGGATGTCTATTCTGGAGGTGAGTCATCGGGGAAAGGACTACGAGGCGGTTCACTTCGACGCGAAGGAGCGTCTGCTGCGCGTGCTGGGGCTAGATGTGCAGGAGTATACCGCGCTCTTTCTGGGCGGCGGAGCCAGCCTGCAGTTTGCGATGCTTCCCATGAACTACCTGACGTCGGATACCGTCGCCGACTATGTGGTGGCGGGAGAGTGGGGCGTGAAGGCGGTGAAAGAGGCGAAGCGGTTCGGCGTGGTGCATATTGCGGGAACCTCTGAGGGAGATCGGTTCGCCTGCCTGCCGACGAGCCTTCAGTTCACGCCCGGCGCGCGTTACGCGCACATCACCACGAATAACACTATTGAGGGGACGCAGGTGCGCGACCTGCCCGATACCGGCGATGTCCCGCTGGTGGCGGACGCCTCCTCCGACATCCTCTCGCGGCGTCTGGATCATACGCGCTTCTCGCTCTTCTACGCGGGAGCGCAGAAGAATGCGGGACCGGCGGGAGTTACGCTGGTGATCGCCCGCAAGGCGTTTCTGGCGCAGGCGAGCGATGACGTCCCGGCGATCCTCTCTTACAAGACCCATGAGAAGAGCGATTCGCTGTATAATACTCCGCCGGTGTTCAGCATCTACGTGGTCGGTCTGGTTCTGAAGTGGATCGAGGCGCAGGGCGGTCTGGAGGCGATAGAACGGCGCAACGAGGAGAAGGCGTCGCTGATCTACGATGCGCTGGACGCCTATCCCGATGTCTACGAGCCGACGGTGCGCGTCCGGGAAGACCGTTCGCGGATGAACATCACCTTCCGGTTGAGAGACGCCAGCCGCGAACGGGCGTTTCTGGAGGGGGCGCAGGCGCGAGAGATGGATGGACTGAAGGGACATCGCTCTGTGGGAGGCTTTCGCGCCTCCCTCTATAACGCCTTCCCGATGGAGGGAGCCTGCGCTCTCGCCGAATATCTGCACGACTTCGCGAAGAGATAGGAGACGGTATGTCCGCTCGAACCGACAGAGAACTGGAAACCTTTATCCGCGCGCGTTACCCGATCATCTACATCGTCTCGTGGGAGGAGAAGCGGGTGGAGGACGCGCTGCGGACCATCGCCCGAGAGCGCGGCAAGAAGCTGCACGTATGGACCAACACGATGGGATTCTCCACCACCAGCGGGCAGCCGGACAACACCACCATTGACCCGCTCGCCGCGCTCAACTACATCATCCACTCTCCCGATCAGGCGATCTTCCTTCTGAAGGACTTCCACACCTTCATCGGCGAGTTCCGGGTAACGCGCCGTCTGCGCGACCTCGCGCCCATCCTGAAAAACTCCTACAAGAACCTGATGATCGTCTCTCCCATCCTGAAACTGCCGCCGGAACTGGAGAAGGAGATCACGGTTGTGGACTACGGGCTGCCGACGATTGAGGAGCTTGGCGAGATGCTCGATAACCTGATCCGCCAGGTCAGCGACCGCCCGAATGTCAACACCAACCTGACGGATCTGGAGCGGGAGCAGATTCTCAAAGCCGCGCAGGGACTGACGGCAATGGAGGCGGAGAACGTCTTCGCCAAGTCGCTGGTGGAGAAGCTGGCGTTCGATGTGGACGTGATCCTCTCTGAAAAAGAGCAGATCGTCCGCAAATCGGGCATTCTGGAGTACTATCCGTCGAACGAGGGACTGAAGGATGTGGGCGGACTCGATCTGCTGAAGGAGTGGATGGAGAAGCGCACCGCCTCCTTCACGGACAAGGCGCGGGAGTTCGGACTGCCGGAGCCGCGCGGAATTCTGCTGCTGGGGGTGCAGGGCTGCGGGAAGAGCCTGACCGCCAAGTCCATCGGGGCGCAGTGGAAGCTCCCCCTGCTGCGTCTGGACATCGGCAAGATATTTGCGGGACTGGTCGGCGCGTCCGAAGAGAATATGCGGAAGGCGATCCGGGTGGCGGAGTCGGTCGCTCCGGCGATCCTGTGGCTGGATGAACTGGAGAAGGGGCTTTCGGGCACGCAGAGTTCCGGCTCCTCGGACGGCGGAACCACTGCTCGCGTCTTCAGCACCTTCCTGACCTGGCTGCAGGAGAAGACGGTTCCGGTCTTTGTGGTGGCGACCGCCAACCAGGTCGAGATGCTGCCGCCCGAACTGCTGCGAAAAGGGCGTTTCGACGAGATCTTTTTCATTGACCTGCCCGCACGTCAGGAGCGCGCCGATATCTTCGCCATCCATCTGCGAAAACGCAAGCGCGATCCGGCGAAGTACGATCTGGAGGCGCTGGCGGAGGCGACGCCCGGCTTCTCCGGTGCGGAGATCGAGCAGCTGGTGGTGGAGGCGCTCTATGACGCCTTCGACGCCGGTCGCGATCTGGAGACGGAGGATATTCTCAAAGCGGCGACGGCGACCGTTCCGCTTTCGATGACGATGCGGGAGAAGATCGCCTATCTGCGTGAGTGGGCGGACACCCGCGCGCGCAAAGCCTCCGGCGCGCCGGTCGAGAGCGTGGAAGAGCAGACGGCAGCGTTTCTGCTTGCCCGGGCGCAGGCGGCGGCTCACCGGGCGGCAAAAGCCGAAAAGGTCGCCGGCAACAGCGCGGCGAACAAAAAAGCTCCTGTCGCCAGAACCCGCCGAACCCGAAAAACGGAGCCGTCGGCAGACGGAGGATAGTCCGGAACCTCCCGCGCGCCTCTGGTTTTGCGCGGGCAGGCGGACGCTGGCACCCTGCTGCGTCTGCCGGGAGAGTCTCTCTGACGTTAGGAGCTATCCGTTGGCTCTGCCGAACATGCCCCGTCGGAGGCGTCGAATCGCGCGCCCGGCGACGTCCGTGAAGAGCGCGTCTCCGCAGAGGAGACGGGCGGCGGTGCGCGTGGAGGTCTCCCGCTTGACGCCCAGCCGGTAGACCAGCCCCGTCCACTCATAGAAGAAGCGCGCCAGCTTGAACGCCGCGTCGAAGTTGTCCCCGAACTCGGCGTGGATGCGCGCGGTGTAGTCGCGCGCGCATCCCTCTGCGATGGAGCGCGCTGCGATCTGCCCGCTTTTGATCGCGTGCAATATCCCGTCTCCGAAGAGAGGGTTGATCAGCCCCGCCGCGTCTCCCGCCAGCAGGATCCTGCCCTCCGGGTCGCTGACGCGCTCGCGCCCCTGCCAGATCGGCAGGGGGTGTGCGTAGAACCGCATCTTCTCCGGCGCGTAGGGAACCTGAAGCATATCCAGGTATCCGAAGATCGCGCTCCGCAGATCGCGGCTGACCGTCGGGTCACCCAGTCCGCCGGTCTTGCGCGGTCGAAAGACGCCCGCGCCGACGTTCAGGTGATCGCCTTTGGGAAAGACCCAGGCGTAGCCGCGAGTCACCGCGCCGTACTCCAGGTGGATCGTATCCCGGCGCAGCTCCGGATGACCGGTTCCCCAGACGTGCGGATGCTCCACCTCCATCGCGATGGCGAGCAGGCGGTTCTGACGTAGACCCGCCGCCTTCGCCGAGATGCCGTTAGCTCCATCCGCGCCGATCAGGTGTCGCGCGGCAGCCTGAAAAGACGCCCCGGTTCGGCTGTTCTCCGCATGAACCTTCACGCCGCCGGGCAGGACCTCGATCTGGCGAACGGTCATCTCATCGCGCAGCTGCGCTCCCGACCGCACCGCATGCTCCGTCACCGCGTTATCGAAGAGGCTGCGCTGTACCATCCAGAGGCTGATGTCGCGCTCTGCGCCGGGCGGATTGATCGCGGCGAAGACCGGATCTGAAAAGCGCCAGGTGTGGCGCATATAGCGCACCTCCGCCTCAACAACCGCGCCGGGAGAGAATTCGCGCAGGATCTCGCCGGTTACCATCGGCATCCCTCCGCCGCAGGTCTTGTGGCGCGGAAGCCTCTGTCTCTCAATCAGAGCTGTGCGCAGCCCGGCTCTCGCCGCCTCCGCCGCCGCACTGGCTCCCGCGGGACCGGCTCCAATCACAATCACATCGTAGTCCAATCGGCTGCCTCTCCTGACATGAAAACGAGATCATCACTCTCTCCAGATACGGAAGCGATAGTCTCTTCTTCGCATTGTACCCTCAGACATCTCCCTGTTACGCGGTTGACGGGAAGGGGGGAAGGGGCTATACTGAAAGAGAACCTCGTCGGGAAAGGCATCCTGTGACTCCGCTGCAGTTTCTGGAAATCTTCCTCGTCGCAATCTTTGCCGGCGTTTTCGGGGCGATGCTGGGGCTGGGCGGCGGCATCATCCTCGTTCCCGCCCTGATTCTCATTCTCCATGTAGATCAGCCGACCGCGCGCGCCGCCAGTCTAATCAGCGTGATCGCGACCTCTTCCGCCGCTACGATTCCCTACCTGCGCGACCGCTATACCGACGTTCGTCTGGGGCTTCTGCTGGAGACCAGCACCGCGCTGGGAGCCGTGACGGGCGTGCTGCTGGCGGTATTTCTCTCGGATCGTTTTGTCGCCGGTCTGTTCGCGCTTCTGCTGACCTACTCCGCCTACGCCATCCTTCGCCCGACCAATCCTTCCGTTCCCGTCGAAAAGACGGACGTCCCGAACGCACTGGAAGGCTCCTATTTCGACCGGGTGCTGAAACGGCAGGTCGTCTATCGGGTGATTCGTCTGCGCGAGGGACTGCTGGCGGGATTTTTCGCGGGCAACGTCTCGGCGATTCTGGGAGTGGGGGGCGGACTGATACAGGTTCCGGTCATGACGATACGGATGGGGGTTCCGATCCGGGTGGCGGCGGCAACCAGCACCTTTATCATGGGCGTAACGGCTGCGGCGACCTCCATTCCCTACTATTTTCTCGAACAGATCAATCCCTATCTGGCGGCTCCCTGCGCGCTGGGGGTGCTGCTGGGCGCGAGAGCGGGGGCTAAACTGGCGCAGCGCACCCGCGCCCTCTATCTGCGGGTCGTATTCGCCGCCGTGCTCCTCTTCACCGCCTATTCGATGGCGAAAAGGGCGGAGCTATTCGTCCTGTTCAGTCGTTTTCTGAGCGGTTAGAGAGGAGGGGGCTGCGGATGGATGCGGATCCGAAAAATGCCGATTCGACAGAAGACCTCGCTCCGGACCCGATCAACGAGTCGCTGGCGCGCAGTCTGATGTTGGGTATCGTGGTAAGCTTTCCGCTTCTGCTGGCAGGACTGATCTGGACGATCACACAGGGCATTCTTGCCGGCAGAACCCCGATGCCCGCCACCTTTGACGGACAGACCGGCAGGCTTCACTATAATGTGGCGCTTCTGCTGGCGGGGCTGCTGGCGCTGCTGGCGACGCCCCTCCTGCGGCTCGTTGCGGCGATCTGGTGCTTCCATCGGATGGGGGAGCGACGCTATATGCGCATTGCCGGCGCGGTGCTGATCATCGTCCTCTCCAGCGTTCTGGTTACGCTGACGCAGGCGAAGCGGTAGGGATTTCGGGAGGTTTCCCGCCATCTCTGGCGGGCGCCGGGATGAGATTGCTTCGGTCGGCTTGTGCCTCCCTCGCAATGACAGGGAGGGGTCGCTTGTGCCTCCCTCGCAATGACAGGGAGGGGTCGCTTGTGCCTCCCTCGCAATGACAATCCGGGACGCCCCCAATCTGTCATTGCGAGCGCAGCGAAGCTGTGAAGGCGGGTCATCAGCCTGCGGACGACCTCTCCGGATCATTCGCGCTCTGAAGGGCGGCTTCGGAACGATCGGCGCCGATGTTGGAGAGGGAGTCGGCATGGCGGTTATTGGCGCGGCGCGTATGGCGGACAGAAACCAGGTCGAACTGGCGCAGCAGACGACATGCGTGCTGGAAGAGCGGGATCAGGTGCGGCGCTTTGACAGCGTATTCGCCGTTCAACTGGCGCGCCATCAACTCGCTGTCGGTGAGGATACTGATCTCCGAGCATCCGAGCGCGCGCGCCTCCTCCAGCGCGCGGATAAGCGCGCTGTACTCCGCGACGTTGTTGGTGGCGATTCCCAGCGGCTCCGCCACCTCTTTCAAAACGTTCCCCTCCGTATCGGCAATCACCACCCCGATCCCCGCCGGTCCGGGATTGCCGCGCGCGGCGCCGTCCACATGGGCAATCAGATGTCTCATTCCGCCTCCATGCACAGCAGGCGTCCGCAGTTCTCACAGGTTTCGATCCGGTCGGTCTCCCGAACCGAACGCACCAGATTGCTGGGCAGGGTCGTGTGGCATGCGCCGCACTGATCCTCCACGATACGCGCAATCCCGACGCCCTGTTTATGCGCGCGGATGGTCTCATAGCGTTTTAAGAGCGGCTCCGGCACACGCTTCGCCCGCTCTGCTCGGTCCGCAGTCAGTCTCTTTGCCTTCTCCGCGAGCGCGCGCGCCGCCGCCTTGTAGGCGGTCAGTTTTTCCGTCAGAGCTTTCTCCGCCTTCTCGCGTGCGACCTTTGCCTCCGCCTCCTCTTTGCGTCGGATCTCCACCTCATCCATCAGGAGGAGTATCTTCTCGTCCAGCCGTCCGCGCTGTCTTCCCAGCGCCTCGATCTCGTGCTGCGCCGCCTCTAGTTCCTTGAAAGAGCCTTTGATCTTATTGCCGTAGAGCCGGGTCTCGTAGTCCTTCTTTTTCTCCTCCACCGACTTCAGTTCCAGTTCCGAGTCGTGGAGATCGCGGGTGGTCTCATGAAGCAGGCGCAGCTTCTCCTCGTGCTCGCTGCGCGCCTGATCGAAGGTAGCCTGTTCGGCTTTTCCCTGATCGAGCGACTGATACTGACGCACCACCTGCGCCAGCTCGCTGTCAACAATCTGCACCTGGTAGAGCAAAAGTAGGTCTGATCTCATGGGGGTGTTCCTGCTTCGCCCGGAAGAGACACGGGCAGTGACAGATTAGACAATCTCCCGCTGCTATCCTGCCTGCGAAAGGGCGGAAGAGGAAATTCTGGTACACTATGGGCACAGTTCATTTTACGGATTGCGTTATATGACCACCGATACCGACGGCTTCTCGCCGCGCTGCCGCGCTCTTCTGGAGGTCGCGGAGAGCCTGGCGACTCAGACCTTTGAGCCTTGCGCGAACCATAACGATCAGGCGGATTCTCCCCCTGCGGAAAATATACGACTGCTGGCGAAAGCCGGACTTCTGGGACTGACCACCCCGGAGCGATATGGAGGGCACGGCGTGACCGGGGCGGTTCTGCGCGCCTATACGGAGATACTCGCCTCCGCCTGCGGGCTGACGACCTTCGTACAGGGGCAGCATCTGTCCGCCGCCATGCTGATCGCGACCGGGGAGAATGAGCCTCTGAAAGAGGAGCTTCTGCCGCGCTTTGCGCGGGGAGAGGTTCTCTGCGGGGTCGCCTTCTCTCATCTGCGACGTCCCGGAACGCCTGTTCTGCGTGTGCGGCAGGAGGGCGGAGAGTATCTGTTTGAGGGGACGGCTCCCTGGTTTACCGGCTGGGGATTGATGGAGCAGGTGGTCGTCGCGGGGACGCTGCCGGACGGGAAATATCTCTACGTCGCCGCGCCGTTAACGGTAGGAGAGAGCCTGCAAGTCTCTGCGCCGATGCGCCTGTGCGCGATGAACGCTTCGGGTACCGTCGCCCTGCACTATCGCGGTTTCCGCGTGCCGGCGGATCGAACGATCAAGATCATCACGCGCGAGCAGATGGCGGTGAACGACCTGAGCGCGATTCTCGGCGTAACACCGCAGCCGTTCGGCGTCACGCGCGCCTCAATCCGTCTGCTCCGCTCGCTGGCGAACGCACGCTCTCAGCCGGTCATCAGCCTGACCGCGGACGCGCTGGAGCAGGAGCTTGCTTCGGTGCGAAGAGAGGTCTGCGCATGGCTGGATCGTTCAGGGGAAGAGGGATACAAGCCTGCGGCTCTGCGCGCCCGCGCCCGGGCGATTGAACTGGGCGTGCGCGCCGCGCATGCGGCGGTGGCGGCAGCCGGCGGCTCCGCCAATCACCGGGATCAGACCGCGCAGCGTCTCTTCCGCGAGGCGATGTTCTATACCCTGACCGCGCAGACCAGAGATGTGCAGACCGCCACACTGGAGCGGCTGACCGAGCAGTCTCTGCGGGCAGCCGGAGAGGCATAGGATGCGGCTTCATCGAATCACCCTGCCCGGCTTTGGCGTCGCGCTCGCCGGGCTTTTATATGAGCCGGATCGTCCGAAACGGCGTCTGATGGCGGTCCTGACGCACGGTTTTACCGCCTCCAAAGAGAGCCTCGATCTGCTGGCTTCCTATCTGTGCGGGCGCGGCTATCTCTGCGTCAGCTACGATATTCGCGGGCATAAGCTGGGAGGCAGCGAAGGCACGCTCTACCGGCTGGAGGAGGCGGTCGCCGATCTTCTGTCGGCGGCAGTCTGGATGCGAGAGCAGTCCGGCATCGCACATACGGCGCTGGTCGGGCACTCGATGGGCGCGCTGCTCTCCATGGCGGCAGCGCGTCAGTTAGATTCGACGGCGGGCGTAGCTGCCATCGCCATCAGCGACCATCCTTCCATCGGTTTCGACAGCCCGGCGGGAGCCGCCATGCTCAAACAGCGATCGGACTACGTGGAGGGTGCGCCGGCGATGGATCTGATCCGGCAGTCCGACCGCCTGGCTGCCGAGGCGCGCCTGCTTCCCTGCCCGCTTCTGCTTGTGGCGGCTCGCGGGGATGTGCTGGTACGCGCCGCGCGTATGCGCGCCTGGGCGGAGTCGCTGGGGGAGAGGGCTTCTTACGTCGAGGTGGAGGGCAGCCATCAGAACGCGCCGGAGCGGGCGAAAGGCTCCGTTGCCGACTGGCTGGATCAGCGCGAAAAAGAGATTCATTTTTTTTCTGAAATACCCTGAAGAACCTGCATCCGCCTGCCGACAATGAGGATGATTCGAGTTCACCTTCCTTCCTAGGGCGGCCGGCTTTGCTCTCCTTTCACGGCCGCTCTTTTTTCGTCTCCCGGATTCCGCCCCGCGCCTGAAGCCTGCAAGGAACCCTTTACGCTCCTCTCTGTCTGCTTGACTCCCGCATGATAGAGGCTATAATGTAGATGAACACCTCACAGGACACGCATGATGGCTCGGATTGAAGCGATAGCCCTTTATGAACTGGTCGGGAGACGTCAGAGCCTGATTGCGCCCAACGCCTATGCGGGCATCCGCCCGGCGGAGGCGCGTGAAAACCTCCTGCTTCTCTTGAGCGACGACGGTCTGTACGGGATCACCAACTATGCGCATCGCTGGAGGGAAGGCGTGCAGCCGGAGATCGGATGGGTGATTGGCTTGAACCCGCGCGAACTGTTCATCTGGAGAGGCGGTCAGGTCGTCGGGCGCGCGCCCGCCTATGCGGAGCACCTGAGGGCGGCTTCTCCGCTGGATGTCGCCTTTCTGGACCTCTGCGCGCAGCAGGAGGGCGTTCCGCTCTGGAGGCTTCTGGGCGATCCCGTGCGCGAGAGGATACCCGCCTACGACTCAACCCTCTACTTTGAAGACCTGATGGACACCGACTCCTCCGTGGAGAGCGTGGTGGCGCGTGCGCTGCAGGCGCTGGAGCGCGGTCATCGCACCCTGAAGATCAAGGTGGGACGCGGACTGAAGTGGATGCCCTGGCCCGACTGCACCGAGCGCGATGTCGAGGTCTGCCTGGCGGTTCGACAGGCGGTGGGACCGAATATCGCCCTGATGGTGGATGCGAACAAAGGTTATGCGGGCTACATCGAAGATGCGGTGGACTTCCTTGCGGAGACCGCCTCCTGTAACTTCGTCTTTGCCGAGGAGCTGGTGGAGGAGGACGAGGTGCTCTCCCTACGCAAAGCCATGCAGGCGCAGGGCATCGCCATCCCGCTGGCAGGAGGAGAGAACGCGGCTTCGCGCGCCTGGTGCGACCAGTTCTGGACGGGCTGCCCCTACGACATTCTTCAGATGGACATCTGCCGGACCGGGCTGATGGAGTATCTGGAGATCGCTGCGTTTGCGCGCGAACACAATATCAGGCTTGCTCCCCACAACTTCGGCAGCCAGATCGGCGTCTACGAGAGCCTGCAGCTGGGCGCGGTGCTCCCCGAATACCTCTACTGCGAATGCGATGACAGCGAGTTTGACGGGTATGAGGCGTCCGGCTACGTTCTGCAGGAGGGCGCCTATGCGCTGCCCTCGAAGCCGGGACTCGGGCTGACCACCCCCGATCCGCGCAGCGCGCCGCTGCTGGAGATGTAGGGCGCAAACCGGTTCATTCTGCAACTTCCTCTCTGTTGACAGGGTATATAGAAGAGGCACTCCTCATACTCCTCTGCAGACCGGAGCATGAGGCGGACTTACGCGGAACGCGAGGACCAGAAATGAGTTATCGAGACTATCGTGATATGGATCTTTTGCGGCAGTTGGAAAATGAGATGCAACGGATCGCCGACGAGGCGCTGCGCGGTTTTTTCGCAGATGTCCCGGCGCCGAACAAGTTCTGGCAACCGCGTGTGGACGTGCATGAGACTTCCGACAGCGTAATCGTAAAGATGGAGATCGCCGGGGTGAAGCTGGAGAAGCTTAACGTGACCCTCTCCAGCGATGACCGCGTGCTGACGGTGACCGGAGAACGCAACGAAGAGGATGAGGAGCGGGCGCAACGGATACGCTGCTATCAACTGGAGATCTATTTCGGCGCATTTGAGCGGCAGATCGTGCTGCCGGTAGAGGCGCGTATAGATCGGGAGAAGATTACAGCGAACTATCGAGACGGCATACTGGTCGTTGAACTGCCCAAGCGCGTGCAGCAGGCGCCCGAAACAACCCGTATCACCATCAATGAAGCATAAGAGGCGATAGCGGAGGAAAGCGGTACTATCACAGTACGCTTCAGAGCGCGAAAATGACCATAAACATTGATCCAAACACACAGGCGGATGTACTGGAGCGACTCGATGAGTCGCCGGATGGAAAGCTGACTCTGCCCGATGAACTGAATCTGCTGACCCTGCGCGACTGGGTGATGTTCCCGGTGCTGGTGACGCCGCTGGGCGTGGGGCGGGAGAGTTCCATACGGCTGATCAATGAGTCGGTTGTCGGCAGCAACCGCATCATCGGCGTGGCGGCTCTCAAAGACCCCTCGGTGGAGAACCCGACCCTGGAGGATGTCTATCGGGTCGGTACCGCCGTCGCGATACGCATGATGGGGCAGCTGCCGGACGGCGTGCGTCTGATTGTACAGGGCATCTCCCGGATTGAGATCCTGGAGGCGGTTCAGACCACCCCCTACCTGCGGGTGAAGATACGCCCGCTCCCGGAGCCGGAGATACATCCGGAGGAGGCGCTGGAGGTGGAGGCGCTGAAGCGCAACATCGTGACCCTTTTCCAGAAAGCCATCTCGTTGACACCCGACATGCCTGATGAGATGCAGGGATTTGCTAACAGCATCAACGATCCGAGGATCCTGACCGACCTGATCACGGCGCACATGCCCCGCCTGACCACCGCGGAGAAGCAGAAGGTGCTGGAGACGATCCCGATCCGCGAACGGATGCGGGAGCTGATGGCGCTGCTGGCGCGCGAGGTGCAGGTGCTGGAACTGGGCAGCAAGCTGCAGTCTCAGGTAACTACCGAGATGGGCAAAACTCAGCGGGAGTACTACCTGCGCGAGCAGTTGAAGGCGATCCAGAAAGAGCTGGGAGAGGGCGACGAGAGGGCGCAGGAGCTGCAGGAGCTTCGGGAGCGGATCGCCGCCGCCAATATGCCCGAAGAGGCTCTGAAGGAGGCGAACCGCGAACTGGATCGGCTGGAGCGGATGTCTCCCGGCGCACCGGAGTACACCGTCGCCCGCACCTACATTGACTGGCTGGTAACGCTCCCCTGGTCGGTCTCCACCGAGGATAACCTGGACATTGCGGCGGTCAAAAAGACGCTGGACGAGGACCATTGGGGACTGGAGAAGGTCAAGGAGCGGATTCTGGAGTTTCTCTCGGTGCGAAAGTTCAAGCAGCAGGGAACGGTTCGGCAGCCGATCCTCTGCTTTGTCGGACCGCCCGGCGTGGGGAAGACCTCGCTCGGCAAGTCCATCGCGCACGCGCTCGGACGCAAGTTCGTGCGCATCTCGCTGGGAGGCGTGCGGGACGAGGCGGAGATCCGCGGGCATCGGCGCACCTATATCGGAGCCTTGCCGGGACAGATCATTCAGGGCATGAAGCGCGCTGGAACCAACAACCCGCTCTTCATGCTTGATGAGATAGATAAAGTGACCGCCGACTTCCGGGGCGACCCCTCCTCTGCGCTGCTGGAGGTGCTGGACCCGGAGCAGAACTACACGTTCCGGGATCACTATCTGGAGGTGCCGTTCGATCTCTCGAAGGTGCTCTTTATCACGACCGCCAACATGCTGGATACGATCCTGCCGCCCCTGCGCGACAGAATGGAGATCATCGAACTCTCCGGGTATACCGAGGAGGAGAAGATCAAGATCGCGCAGCGTCATATCATTCCCAAGCAGCTCGCCGAGCACGGGATCGAGGGACGAGTTGAGTTCACCACCGAGGCGGTCGCCGCCATCATCCGGGGCTATACGCGGGAGGCGGGGGTTCGCAACCTGGAGCGGCAGATCGCCGGCGTCTGCCGGAAGGCGACTCGCGCCTTCGCTGAAGGCAGAGCGGAGAGCCTGACGGTGACCCCGGAGCTGGTCGAGGAGTATCTCGGCTATCGTATCTTCGAGCGGGAGGAGCTGGACGAGCGCACCCGCATACCGGGCGTGGCGACCGGACTGGTCTGGACGCCGGTGGGGGGCGATATCGTCTATATCGAGGCGACCGCCATGCCCAGCCCTGCCAACCGTCCCTCCGAACTGGTGATCACCGGGCAGCTGGGCGAGGTGATGAAGGAGTCGGCGCATGCCGCGCTCTCCTATGTGCGGGCGCACGCGAGGGAGATCGGCGCGCCGGAGGACTTCTATGAGAAGCACGATATCCATATCCATGTGCCGGCAGGGGCGACGCCGAAGGATGGACCCTCCGCCGGGATCACGATCACGACCGCGCTGGCGTCGCTGTTCAGCGGGCGTCCGCTGAAGCCCCGTCTGGCAATGACGGGCGAGGTGACGCTGAGCGGCAAGGTGCTTCCGATCGGGGGCGTCAAGGAGAAGACGCTGGCGGCGCGCCGCGCCGGAATCCAGACGGTGATCCTGCCGGCGCGCAACCGTAAGGACCTGCTGGAGGATATCCCGGAGGAGGTTCAAAAGGAGCTTCATTTTGAGTTTGTTGAGGATGTGAGCCAGGTGCTGAAGCTGGCGCTGGAGCCTCCTGCCGCGCCGGACGACGAACGGAAGCTGGATGCGCCGCCTTCCGACGCAGCGAAGCCGGCGCGCGCCCGCCGCGCGAAACAGTCTTCCGCCTCCTGAGGAGGCTCCTGTGAAGGAAACCGTAACGGGCAGATGGGAAGTATGCCCGTTTTTCTGTCTGTGGATGAGGGGATGGGGCAGATTATAGGAGATTTACGGTCTATCAGGGGCAATTTCTGAAAGTATGAGAAAAGCGTGTAAAATATCTTTCAGAGCGCTTGACAAAAGGCTCGAAGAGGTATAAATTCGTTCGTAACTGATTTTGTGCGAAAATTTTGACGAATTTTAGAAAAAACCCTGCAGAAATCCGTTAAAGTTGCCACAATATAGAGGTACAGACTCGCGAAGACTCGAATCGTGCGCGAACCGTCAGAGCCCGCTGAATGGACATACTGGGGATCTCATTTCCCGGATGAAACTTATTGTGGTCTTCCCTGCTCTCTATAAACCCGGGTATCGCCATGATCCAACGCAGTAGCGCTGCACAGATATACACACAGACACCGCACGGCAACAGCATGGAGGCGCGGGGGCATATTCGCACGCTTCTGGTAGACGACGATGAGTTGATACAGGACGTCTTCTCGACCCTGCTGCGGGACGAGGGATACGACGTCTTCACCGTCTCCTCCGCGCAGGCTGCCCTGGAGCTTCTCGCCAGCGACCGTTTCGATATCATGTTTGTGGATATCTTTCTGCCGGATATGAGCGGGTTTGATCTGCTGCATCGCGCCCGATCCCTCAGCTCTGAGATCCCGATCATTATGATTACCGCGCATGCCGATGTGGAGATGGCGCGCCGCGCCCTGAGCGAGGGCGCCAGCGATTTCGTAACCAAACCCTGCAACCTCTCCGACCTGCCCATCATCGTCGAGCGCAACCTGGCGCGCCATGCCCTGCTGCGCAGCTACAACGACCGTCACCGTTTTGAACTGCAGACCTCCTATGAGTCGGTGCTGGACGCGCTGCTCTCCGCGCTGAACACGCGCAATACGGAGATGGAGGGACACTCCGAACGGGTGACCGCCTACACGATGCTGCTGGCGGATCTGATGGGCGTCTCCGATGAAGATATGTATCACATCGAACGGGGCGCGCTGCTGCACGACATCGGGAAGATCGGCGTTCCGGACCGCATTCTGCTCAAGCCCGGTCCGCTCAACCAGGAGGAGTGGGAGGAGATGCGCAAGCATCCGCTGATCGGCTATCGGATGTGCGCCAATATCGAGTTTCTGAAGGGCGCGTCGCAGATCATCCTCCACCATCACGAGCGATGGGACGGCAGCGGCTATCCGCAGGGGCTTGCCGGCGAGGATATCCCGCTGGGGGCGCGGATCTTTGCGGTGGTGGACGCCTACGATTCGATGACCACCGACCGCCCCTACCGCTCCGCCATGCCCTATCTCAACGCGAGAAACGAGATCCTGCGATACAGCGGAACGCAGTTCGATCCCGAGGTGGTGCGGGTCTTCCTCTCCGTTACTCCCAACCGCTGGCAGGAGATCAAAGAGACCATCGGCAAATAGGGAGCATCTGACCCGAAGGCAAAGCATGGAAGAGGGGGCAGGCGAAATGCCTGCCCCCTCTTTACGCCTCTGCGCAGAACCCGCCTCTGTCAGGCGAGATCGGCATAAGTGGGAGTAGAGAGATAACGCTCGCCCGTGGAGGGGATGATCACGACGATCAGCTTCCCGGCGTTCTCCGGACGCTTCGCCACCTGAATCGCCGCCCAAACCGCCGCGCCGGAAGAGATCCCGGCGAAGATGCCCTCTTCCCGCGCAAGACGCCGCGCCGTCTGCATCGCATCCTGATTCTCCACCTGGATGATCTCGTCAATCACCGACCGGTCCAGAATGTCAGGAACAAAGCCCGCTCCGATCCCCTGAATGGGATGGGGACCCTTCGGCTTTCCGGAGAGCACCGCCGAAGCCGCCGGCTCCACCGCAACGCATTTGAACTCCGGCTTGCGCTGCTTGATGACCTGTCCCACGCCCGTAATCGTGCCGCCGGTTCCCACGCCGGCGACCAGGATATCGGCTTTCCCGTCGGTATCGCGCCAGATCTCCTCGGCGGTCGTGCGGCGATGGATCTCCGGGTTCGCCGGGTTCTCGAACTGCTGCGGGATCAGGTAGCGGCTGTCCTCCTGCGCCATCGCCAGCGCTCTGGCGATGGCTCCGGGCATCCCTTCGGGACCGGGGGTCAGCACCAGTTCCGCGCCCAGAGCGCGCAGCAGGGCGCGTCGCTCCAGAGACATCGTCTCCGGCATCACCAGCGTGCAGCGATAGCCCTTCGCGGCGCAAACGAACGCCAGCGCGATACCGGTGTTGCCGCTGGTCGGCTCCAGGATGATCGTATCCGGTCCAATCTTCCCTTCCCGCTCCGCCGCCTCGATCATCGAGACGCCGATACGATCTTTCACGCTGGAGAGCGGGTTGAAATACTCCAGTTTGGCCGCAATGGTCGCGCCTGCGCCTTCCGGAAGCCGGTTCAGGCGAACCAGCGGGGTGTTGCCGATAAGCTGGGTTACGTTGTCTGCAATTCGCATGCGTTATCTCCTGAGGGCGGGCGTTCCGATCCCACTCTCGAAAAGGTTATATACTGGGCATGATGCTCAGAGATTCATCTAGCCGCTGCTTCTGCGCGACCAGATCGGCGACCGTCACCTCTTTCAGCCTCTCCGCAAGATGGTCCTCCATCTTCAACGCAAACTGATGCACGATGTAGGCGGAGCTGCGCGCGGTCGGGTCCGGAGCCTCGCCTGCGGCGTTCAGGAGCAGCCGCTCCCCGATGACCGCATGGACGATCTCCGCTACGGTGATTCGATGCGGGCTGCGCGCCAGCGTATAGCCGCCTCCTGCGCCTCGAATGCTGCGAACGATCCCCTCGCGCTTCAGCACCGCTAGTATCTGGTCCAGATAGGGACCGCGAATATCCTGCCGGAGGGCGATCTCGCGGCTCTGACACGCCTGTTGCGGAGGCTGAAGCGCAAGGTCAATGACGGCGCGCAGCGCATAATCGAGCTTTGCGCTGAATAGAGGCATCGCAGTATCCTGCTCCTGATACGGGTGTAGATCAATTCTTGACTATTTCAGTATACTTTATACCTTTTCGATTGTCAACCGCCGCCCTCCTGACGGCGGGGAGCCTGCTCTGTCTGCCCGGAGGTTTCCGCGCAGGGACGCGGAAGACGCCATATCTCTGTAAATCGGTCAGTCGAGCGATTAATTTCCTTCATCACCGTTGACATCTGCCGGTTACGCGATATAATTCATTAGCGCATATAAGGAGCGGATCGCTGTGACCCTGACCGCTAAGCCCGACAACGCAGAGCGGTTTTTCTTCGAGAACAACGGATATCTGGTGCTGGAGCGGCTGCTGTCTGCCGACCATGTCTGCGCTCTGCGGGAGGAGCTGGAGAGGGTTGTCACGCGACGCAGAGAGCAGCAGGCGAAGGGGATCCCGCATACCGGCATGACCGATGTGCGGGGCGAGGACACGCGCATCTTCTACATTCTGGAGGACTCCCCGCTCTTTCTGGAACTGCTCGACTCTCCGCGGATTATGCCCTATGTGACGGGGCTGCTCAACTCACGCCCGCATCACCATGCCTCCGACGCCATTGTGGAGCGCGGTCCGAAGGGGCGGGGCATGGGCTGGCATATAGACGGACATGACGAGGGCTATCGCGGTCTGCGCGGAGGAAGTGGAACCCCTCTGCTGCAGTTGAAGGTCGGTTACTACCTCTCGGATATGACGGAGCCGGGACGCGGGAATCTGTGCGTGATCCCCGGCAACCACAAGACCCCCAGTGAGCCGGACCCGCCGGACCTGCAGAAGACCGATCTCTTCCCCGGAGCCGTTCAGATCTGCGCCCCTCCCGGCAGCGCGATCCTCTTTCATAACGCGCTGTGGCACTCGCACGGTCCCTGGACTCGCGATGACGGGGCGCGCATCATGCTCTACTACGCCTATGAACATCCCTGGATGATGGCTTCCGCCGAACACTGGGGATACAGCCGCGCCTTCCACAACAGCCTCTCGCCGGAGCGGCGAAAGCTGTTTCACGGCTTTGTATTCGATCCGCCGGAGTATCGGTGGGGCTAGACGCGACATCCTCTTCCGTTTCAGGAATTACGAAAATAACGATGCTTATCGGTCATTGGACGAAAAGACGCATGCGGATGTGGCTGGCGATGGCGGCGGCGGTAACCGCGGGACTGCTCACGCTGACGCTGGCTGCCGATACCGCCCGCAGTCAGACAAAGAGCCGCGCACTCACCTTTGAAAAAGACGTTCTGCCCATCCTGCAGGCGCGCTGCCTGAAGTGCCACGGCGGGCAGGCGCAGATGGCGAACCTCGACCTGCGAACGACCGCCCTGATCCTCAAGGGCGGCGTCAAAGGCACCTCTCTGGTGCGCGGCGACGCCGCGAAGAGCCTGCTCTACCGCCGGGTGGAAGACCGCTCCATGCCCCCCGGAAATGAGAAGAAGCTGACCGAGACGGAACTCAAGACGATCCGCGACTGGATCAACGCGGGCGCGCCGACCGAGAAGGGCAACGCGTCGGTCGCAGACCCGCTGCAGACGCGCGGCGCAAAGCACTGGTCTTTCCTGCCTCCGGCGCGTGTTCCGGTCCCGCAGGTGAAGGCAAAATGGTGGGTCAGCACGCCTATAGACGCCTTTGTGCTGGCGCGGCTGGAGAAGCAGGGGATCCGCCCGCCGAAGACGGCGGACCGCCGTACCCTGCTGCGTCGCGTCTATCTGAACCTGATCGGGCTGCCCCCGACCCTGCAGGAGCAGGAGGCTTTCCTGAACGACCACTCGCCGGACGCCTACACAAAGGTGGTGGAGAGCCTGCTGAACCGTCCGGAGTATGGAGAGCGCTGGGCGCGTCATTGGCTGGATGTCGCGCGGTATGCGGAGACAAACGGCTACGAGCGCGACAGCGCGAAACCGAGCGCATGGCGTTATCGCGACTACGTGATAGACGCCTTCAACAGAGACAAGCCCTACGACCGCTTTGTGATGGAGCAGATCGCCGGAGACGAGATCGAAGGCTCCAACGCCGAGACTCAGATCGCGCAGACCTTCCTGCGGCTGGGAACCTGGGACGATGAGCCGGCAGACCCGAAGACAGACCGCTACGATCAACTTGATGACGTGGTGGGAGTCACCTCCGCCGCGTTTATGGGATTGACCCTGCGATGCGCGCGCTGCCACGACCATAAGTTTGAGCCGCTCTCCCAGAAAGACTACTACCGCATGCTGGCGATCTTCGATCCGCTCAAACGTCCGCAGCAGGGACAGACCGATCTGGATCGGCTGGCGGGAACGGCGGAGGAGCTTCGGCGCTATCATGAGGGGATGGCGAAGGCGGATCGGGAGATAGGCGAACTCAACGCGCAGGCGGAGGCGTTGAAGGCGAAGACACGCGAAAATCTCTTCATGGCGAAGCGTTCCGCGCTGCCTGCCGAGGTGATACTCGCCTACCAGACGATGCCGGAACGTCGCACCGATGCCCAGAAGGAGTTGATCAAGAAGCATTCGGAGGCGATGGAGAAGGAGGTTCGCGCCGCGCTGACGCTGGAGGAGCGTTCTCAACTGGAGGGGTGGGAGAAGCGAATCGCGGAGGTAAACGCCGCCCGTCCCAAAGAGCCGCCCCGCGCCTATATCTGGTACGAGGAGGGGCAGAGCCATCCGCCAACCCGCATCCTGCTGCGGGGCGATGTGAATACGCCGGGCGAGGAGGTCTCTCCGGGCTTCCCGGCGATCCTGACTGCGAGCAGTATCCCTGCGCTCGTCCCGACCGAAAAGACCAGCGGACGCCGTCTGTGGCTGGCGCGCTGGCTGACGCGCCCGGACCATCCGCTGACGGCGCGGGTGATAGTCAATCGTATCTGGCAGTGGCACTTCGGCACGGGACTGGTCGGCACCGCCAACGACTTTGGCTTGATGGGGCTTCGTCCCACCGATCCCGCGCTCCTCGACTGGCTGGCGCGGGAGTTTGTCGCCGGAGGCTGGAGCGTCAAGCGGATGCATCGCCTGATTGTCCACTCCAACGCCTTCAAGGCGGCTTCGGACTGGGACGCCGCCTCCGCAAAGCGCGACCGCGATGACCAGCTCTACTGGCGCTGGCGTCCCCGCCGCCTGGAAGCCGAGGTGATTCGCGATTCGATGCTGGCGGTCAGCGGGCAGTTAAATCTGCAGAAGGGCGGTCCGAGCATCTATCCGAATCTTCCCCGGGAGGTGCTGGAGGGGCAGTCCGTTCCGGGGCAGGGATGGGGCAAGTCGGATGAGCGGGAGGCTTCCCGGCGCAGCGTCTATATCTACGTCAAGCGCGCCATCGCCGTGCCGGAACTGGAGGCGCTCGACTTCCCGGACACCACCTCCTCCTGCGAAAATCGGGTTGTCTCCACCGTTGCGCCGCAGGCGCTGACCTTCCTGAACGGCGAGTTTGCCAACGCACAGGCGCGGCACTTCGCCGCGCGCCTGGTGAAGGAAGCCGGCGGCGACCCGACGGAGCAGGTGAAACGCGCCTATGCGCTGGCTCTCTGCCGTCCGCCATCGCAGGCGGAGATCGCGACCGCGCTGGAGTTTCTGGCAAAGCAACGGAAGCAGATTGAAGCGGATACGCCGAAAGAGGCGAAGACGAAGATGGATCCGACCCTTCGCGCGCTGGAGGGTTTCTGTCTGGCGCTGCTGAACTCCAATGAGTTCTTCTATCAGTTCTAACCCATCTTGAGGAGAGAAGACAGGATGCAGGATGAGATACGCAGAGAGAGCCAGCCGCGACTGACGCCCTGCGGACAGACCCGGCGCGAGTTTCTGTGGGAGATGGGGGGAGGATTCGTCGGCACCGCGCTGACGATGATGCTGGCGGGAGACGGGTTCTTCCAGCCTGCGCTCGCCTCGTCCGAAACGAAGTCCCCGCTCGCGCCGAAGAAGACCCACTTTCCCGCGAAAGCCAAACATGTGATCGTGCTGTTTATGTACGGGGGCGTCAGTCAGGTGGACACCTTCGATCCGAAGCCGGAACTGAACAAGCGGCACGGTCAGCCGATGCCGGACCTGGAGAGCGATCCCCTGCTGAAGGTCCGAAATCCCGGCACGCTGCTGGGAAGCGCACGCGCGTTCAAAAAGTGCGGTCAGTCCGGGATAGAGGTTTCGGACTTTTATCCGTATCTGGGGCAGATGATAGACGACATCGCGGTGATCCGCAGCACCTACACGGACAGTTTCGCGCACGGCTCCGGTCTGATCCAGATGAATACGGGCATGCTTCGGCAGGGCTTCCCGAGTCTGGGTTCCTGGGTTACCTACGGGATGGGAACCGAGAACGAGAACCTCCCGGCGTATGTGGTGATGCTCGATCATCGCGGCGGTCCCATCTCCGGTCCGCCCAACTGGTCCTCCGGCTTCATGCCCGCCACCTATCAGGGGACGCAGTTTCGCACCTCCGGCGACCCGATCCTGCACCTTCGTCCTCCCGCGGGGGTTACCCCCGAACAGCAGCGTCAGCAGATTGAGCTTCTGCGAAAGATGCATGCGCATCGCGGACCCGCGTCGCCGGAGAACGAGGCGCTGATGGCGCGCATTCAGAGCTACGAACTGGCGTTTCGGATGCAGTCCAGCGCGCCGGAGGCGGTAGACCTCTCCCGCGAGACCGAGGAGACGAAGAGGCTGTATGGTCTGGACAACCCGACGACCGAGAAGTTCGGTCGCAACCTGCTGATCGCCCGCCGGCTGGTTGAACGGGGCGTGCGGTTCGTGCAGGTCTACAGCGGCGGAGGACACTTCGACGATTCCTGGGACGCCCACAGCGACGTTGAGAAGAACCATGCGCTGCACTGCGCGGAGACGGATAAGCCGATGTATGCGCTCCTCACGGATCTGAAGCGGCGCGGGTTGCTGGAGGAGACGCTGATCGTCTGGACGGGCGAGTTTGGGCGCACCCCCACCAGCCAGAACAGCAAGGGGCGCGACCACAGCCCGCGCGGATTCTCCACCTGGCTCGCCGGGGCAGGCGTGAAGGGCGGACAGGTGATCGGAGCGACCGACGATTTCGGCTACAGGGCGGTCGAAGAGAAGGTGCATGTGCACGATCTGCACGCGACGATCCTGCATCTGCTGGGGTTCGATCATACACTTCTGACCTACTTCCATGCCGGGCGCAACTACCGCTTGACCGACGTGTTCGGCAATGTTGTCAGGAAGGTTCTAGCCTGAGCCGGGCGGTTCTCTCTACTACAGGCAGGCTGCACAGCCTGCCTGTTCTCTTCTGTCCGGCATGGCATGAGACCGAAACTCGTTTCCGCCTCTTGAGATTCTTTTCAGACCTATGGTAAACTTCTCTCTACAATCACCTGTCTTAACGATCGCAACGATGTGTCGTAGAGAACGGAACTTCTGCCGGGCGGCGTTCGTCATGCAAGAATGAGAGACCGCCCGTTATCCTTCTGAAAGCTTCCCGGCTGTGATCCTGCACGGAAGCTGAAACAGGCTATCAAGCGGAATGGCAGAGCAGACGAAAATAGGGGTGGCGGCGCGACTGCGGGAAGATGTCCAGACCGTGCTTCAGCGCGACCCGGCGGCGCGTAATCTGTGGACGGTGCTGACCTATCCGGGACTGCACGCTCTCATCCTGCATAGGATCGCGCATCGGTTCTGGAATACCCGTATTCCGCCGGTGGAGCTGTGGAAGTTCGTCGCCCGCTGTCTCTCTCAATTCTCTCGGTTCTGGACAGGGATCGAAATTCATCCCGGCGCGAAGATCGGACGCCGCTTCTTTATTGATCACGGCATGGGCGTGGTGATCGGGGAGACCGCTGAGATCGGCGACGACGTGCTGATGTATCACCAGGTTACGCTGGGAGGAACCAGTCTGGAGAAGGTGAAACGGCATCCGACCATCGGCAACAATGTGCTGATCGGCATGGGCGCAAAGATCATCGGCGCGGTGGTCATCGGAGATAACTGCAAGATCGGGGCGAATGCCGTCGTGAATAAGGACATTCCCGCCAACTGTACCGTCGTCGGCGTGCCGGGGCGCATCGTTGTCCGCGACGGGCTGCGCGTGGAAGGGGATATGCCGGTGATGGATAATATCATCAACCGCGTGGACCCGCAGGATGAGGTGATCCGGGAGCTGCGTCAGCGCGTAGAGCTGCTGGAACAGCATATCGAGAAGCTGGAAGTGCATCTGGCGGAGCACGAGGCGATCTCCACCGATGCCCGATCGCCGTAATTGCCGAAGACAGGTATATATATCAGGTGCGAACCCATCAAAAACTGTTGAAGTTAGTCGTCATCAGCGCCGGACTGCTGTCCGGCGCCGGAGCTGTAACCTTCGCCGCCTACGGCAGACAGCCGGAAGGCATGATTGTGGATCGTGTCTTTGTCGCCGGGATGGACTGGAGCAGTATGCCCGCCTCGCAGGCGCGGGCGATGCTGGAGAGGTGGCGGCAGGATCGGCTGAACGAAACCGTTACCCTCAAACTTCCCCCCGAAGTGAAACGCCAGAAGCAGTGGACACCGACCCGCGCCGATCTGGGCGCGGAGGTGGATGTCGAGGCGACGCTGGAGGATGCGCTGGCGGTCGGCAAAGAGGAGAATGCGGTAACCCGGCTGATCGGGAAATTGAGAGGGCGCCAGCGGGTGGACCTGACGCCCCGCTGGCAGATTGACGAGAAGAAGCTGCAGGCGTACCTCGCGCGGCAGGTCGCTCCCGACGTGAATGTGCCTCCCAGAGACGCCCGTTTCATTCCGCGCAAGGTCGGGTTTAACGTGATCCCGGAGAGACCCGGAATCGGACTGGATAACGAGGCGCTGATCGCCCTGCTCACCGAGCAGCTTCCACAGCCGAACCTGATGGAGATCACCCTGCCCGTCAAGGTCATCGCCCCGAAGGTAACCCGCGAGGACTTCAAGGAGATCACCGGCGAGATCAGCCGCTTCTCCACCTACATCACCGGCACCCGCGACCGCAAGCACAATATCCGTCTGGCGAGCAGCAAGATACACGGCATTGCGCTGCGTCCCGGGGACATCTTCTCCTTCAATGAGGTGGTCGGACCGCGCACACCGAAAGCCGGCTTTCGCATGGCTCCGGTGATCGTGCAGGGACGCAAGCAGGAGGGCTGGGGAGGAGGCGCATGTCAGGTCTCCAGCACGCTGTTCAATGCCGCTCTGCTGGCGGATCTGAAGATCGTGCGCCGACAGAGCCACTCCATCCCTTCAACCTATGTCTCTCTGGGGCGCGATGCGACGGTGGACTACGGCTCCATCGATCTGAAGTTCCAGAACGTCTCCGATTCGATCGTCGTGCTGGCGGCGGAGGTGGAGGGAAACCGGATGCTGATGCGCGTCTTCGGCAAGCCTCAGCCCGGCAAACAGGTCGAAATTGTGCGAACCAGCGCTTCCAGCTGGGGCGGGAGCGTCCGAACGGTCTCTGACCCGACCCTTCCCGCTGGAAAACATGTAACCGTTGAGGCGGCGCGCTCCGGCAGACGCGCCACCATCGCGCGCATTATCAAGGTAGATGGCAAAGAGGTGCGCCGCGACTACTTCACCAGCTACTATCCGCCGTTCACAGGCACGGTGCACGTAGGAACCGGCCCGGCGGCTCCTAAGCCCGGCGCGCCGAAACCCGCCGCGCCCTCTGCGCCCCCTTCGACCGCGGGAGGCGCGCAGATGCACGTTCCATAGTCTCTGAGGCTCAATAGAAACCGCCCCGGCTTCTTACGCCGGGGCGGTTTCTATTTTGCGCGCTCATACCGCGCCGTTATCGTGTCGCGGCTGCCGCCAGGGCGGTGGCGCGTTGAGTTCGTCAATCCAGTACGCGCCGTCGGGGATGGAGAAGATCAGACACTCCGGCGTGCGCTCAGCGATCTGCCCGGCGGTGCGCCAGTCCGGCTCAAACCAGAGCCGCAGCTCGTAGTTGCGAATCAGCCCCGAAGCGTAGTCCACCGCATCCCGATGTTCAATCAGCTCCGTTTTGCTCTTCTTCAGCCGCAGCAGTCCCAGATTCTGCAGCCAGTTTGTCAGTCCCCGGATTGGATCGGTCATCGTGGCATCACGGCAGAGCGGCAGTGGGAGGGGGCGTCCGCAGGGCGGCTCTCTCAAAATATAGTAGTAGACATGCGGTTACTAGCACTAGATATAGTGGTTGTTTCACGAAAAAAACTGCGAAAAAATGTGCAAAAGCTGCGACAGGGCGTTGACAAACCCTGCCGCAACCGTTAGAATAACGGGCAGCTGAGTGGTAACTGAGTGGTGTCTCAGTGGAGACTTCCACCCAAATCGGTCATATATTCATGGAAACGACCACGAACTACAACTTCTCAGGCATCTTTGAGCATGGCATGGACGATAAGGGCCGTGTTGTGATGCCGTTGGAGTTCCGTGAACCGCTCGGCGAAGAGTTTGTCCTGACCTTCGGTATCGAGAGGTGCCTGTTCATCTTTCCGAAGCCGATCTGGGACACCCTGGAACCGAAGTTCAGTCGTCCTATTTTACAACGACAGGCGCTGATCTTGCAACGGCAATTTTTAGCCAGCAAGTCGCTGTGCAGACTGGACCCCCAGTATCGCCTGAATATTCCCAAGCATCTGCGAGAGTATGCCGGGATCACCGAGCGCGAAAACGTCTTCTTTTTTGGGCTGGGCTGCAAGATAGAGGTCTGGAGCCACAGCGTCTGGAGAGAGCTGCAGAAGACCATCACGCCGGACATGCTCTACGATTCGGCGGAGGCGGTCGGGGTCTCGGAGGCGATCGGGTTCCGGGATCTGGGGATCGAATGACCCGTCCCTATCACGTTCCGGCGCTGGCGGCGGAGGTGACGGAGTGGCTGAACCCGCAGCCCGGACAGACCTTTGTGGATGCAACGGCGGGCGGCGGCGGGCATGCGCGCCTGCTGGCGCAGAGGCTGGCTCCCGGAGGGACTCTGGCGCTCATAGACCGCGATCCGGAGGCGCTGGCGGCGGCGGGAGCCGCGCTGGAAGGGACGGATGTGCGGACGATCGCCATTCATGGCAATTTCCGGGAGATCGCCGCGCTGCTCCGACAGCGCTCCATAGAGCGCGTGGAGGGAGCGCTGTTCGATCTGGGGGTCTCGTCGCATCAGCTGGATGAGCCGGGACGAGGCTTCTCTTTCCGGGCGGACGCGCCGCTCGATATGCGGATGGACCCGACACAGGGAGAGACCGCCGCGCAGCTTCTGGAACGAATGGATGAGCGGGCGATCGCGAAGGCGCTGTACGAGTATGGCGAGGAGCGATGGGCAGCGCGGATCGCACGATTTATCGTGGAGGAGCGGCGCACGAAACCGCTCAAGACGACCCTGCAGCTGGCGCATTTGGTGCAGCGAGCGATCCCGAAGGCGGCGCAGCCGTCGGATATCCATGCCGCGACGAAGGTGTTTCAGGCGTTGCGGATCCTGGTGAATGATGAGCTGGGCGCGCTGAAGGAGGCTCTCTCTCAGACGATCTCGCTTCTTGCGCCCGGCGGGCGCATTGCCGTGATCGCCTATCATAGTTTGGAAGATCGCATCGTGAAGGAGACCTTCCTGCGACAGGCGGGACGATGCGAGTGTCCGCCTGGTCTGCCGGTCTGTGTCTGCGGAGCGCGATCGGTGATCCGCATCCTGACCCGCAAGCCGGTGATTCCCGATACGGCTGAGACAGCTCGCAACCCTCGTTCACGCAGCGCCCGGCTGCGGGTCGCCGAGAAGTTGCATGACTAGAACCCGGAGGTGTTCTCGTGGCAGCCGCACCGCAATCCTATGATAATCTCCTCAGACAGCCTGCTGCGCCGCAGTCGCCGCTTCCCGGCGCTGTCTCCCCGCCGCAGACCCGCCCCTCTGTCCGACCGCTCTATCGCCCGGTGATCCTTGCGCTGGCTCTGTCTGCGGTGCTCGTCTGTATGATCGCCGGGCACGCGCAGATGATGGACGCCAACAGCGAGCGCGTGCGGCTTATACGG
The DNA here is from genome assembly GCA_938005745.1 of uncultured Chthonomonadales bacterium. Classification (GTDB taxonomy): domain Bacteria; phylum Armatimonadota; class Chthonomonadetes; order Chthonomonadales; family CAJBBX01; genus CALLMM01. Next base: position 52,794 of record CALLMM010000032.1, read on the forward strand.
CAGCTTCGCTCCGCCGAGAAACAGCAGCTGTACCTCAGCACGTCGCTGATGCACCAGAAAGAGAAGGCGAATGTGGACCTCTGGGCGCAGCAGAATGGCATGATCCGCGCGATGGAAGCCGGTCCCGCGGTGGTGATCGGTCCGGAGGCGCAGAAAGGGCAGTGATTGCCAATGGCAGTACAGGCTCCGCATCCTCCTCTGATACGTCGTCGAATCGAGATCTTCTTCTTCTTTGTCGTGCTCTGTTATGTCTCGTTGATAGGACGCATCGTCTATCTGCAGGCGGTCTACGGGGATCACTATCGCGAGAAGGCGAAATCGCTGCGAGAGCGCACCCTGCGGCTGCCGGCAAGCTGGGGGGCGATCACCGATCGGGAAGGCAGACCGCTGGCGGTTACCACGCATAAGGGCGTGCTCGTCTGCGATCCGACGATGGTGGAGGACCCGGAGAGGACGGCGCAGGCGGCGGCGGAGATCTTCGGCGGCGATCCGGCGGAATACCGCGACGCCCTGCAGAGGCGTCAGGTCACCGACCCGGAAACGGGAAAGCCGCAGACCGTCCGCTGGGCGGCTCTGAAACAGGGACTGACGCTTGAGCAGATGGAGACGTTTCGCAAGCGGCGCGCCGATAAGGAGAAGGGGAAGGCGCTGGAGGGACTGTTCATTCAGGATATGCCCGAGCGCACCTATCCGATGGGCAGCGAGGCGATGCACGTCATCGGGTACATGGTACAGGGCGATGACGGAAAGATGCGGGGCGGAATGGGGCTGGAGGCGTCGCTAAATAAGGTGCTTCGCGGGCGGGACGGCGAGGTTCATGCGGAGGTGGACGGCAGAGGCAGGATCATCCCCGATACCCGGCAGCCCATGCGCGCGGTGGAGGACGGACTGGACGTCAAACTGACCCTCGACAGCAACATTCAGCACATCGCCGCCAGCGAACTGGCGGTCGTCTGTGAAAAGTATAAGCCGGTCGGCGCGACCGCAATTGTGCTGGATGTGAAGACGGGCGATATTCTGGCGATGGTCAGCTATCCCGGCTTTGACCCTCTCAAGCGCAGGGAGTTGAAGGGCGATATCGAGCCGATGCTGCTGAACCGGGCGATCACGCGCTACGAGCCGGGGTCTACGCTGAAGATCATCTCTGTCTGCGGTGCGCTGGAGGATAAGATCATCTCCCCCAACACGCGCTTCTATTGCGGGGGGAAGCTGCAGATCGGAAAGCGGCATGTTCGCTGCGTGCTGCATGGTCCGCAGGAGCGCAACGGGCATGGATGGGAGACGCCGGACGGGATCATCGCCAAGTCCTGCAACGTCGGCACGGCGCAGATCGGCAGGATGATGGGACTGGAGACGCTGGAGCGGCATCTGGACCGATTCGGACTGCTGGAGAAGACCGGCGTGCAGCTTCCCAACGATATGGCGGGCACGCTCGGATTCGGAGAGGAGAAGTATCGCGGCGGCGCGGGGAAGGCGGCGCGGGTTGCCTTCGGGCAGTCGGTGATGGTGACCCCGCTGGCGCTGGCAAGCGCCTATGCCGCCATCGCTAACAACGGCAGGCGTATGCTGCCGCGCCTGGTGATGGCGTATACCAACGCGGACGGCAAGGTCGTGCAGGAGTTTCCGGTAAGAGAGGCGGGGGTGGCGATGGATCCGCAGGCGACAGCGCATGCGCGAAACTATCTGGAGCAGGTGGTCCTGAATGGGACGGGCAAGAAGGATGCCCGCATTCCCGGATACACCTGCGCCGGCAAGACCGGAACCGCGCAGAAGGTGGTCGCAAATCAGCGAGGCTATGCGCGGGGAAAATATGTCGCCTCCTTCTTCGGATACGTTCCGGCGAAGAACCCCCGCGTGGTGATCTGCGTGGTGGTGGATGAGCCGCAGGGATCGGAGTACTACGGCAGTCAGGTGGCGGCTCCGGCGTTTCGCGAGATCGGGAAGCGGGTCATGTGGTATCTGAAGGTTCCGCCCGACGATCCCGCTTCGCTGCGACAGCAGGAGGCAAAGTCCAGAGTTCCGTAGATGCCGGCTCAGACCGTTGAAAGCAGACGCAGGGCTACTATTTCTGAGCGCAGAAAGCGTGCCATAATAGCGATTTGATGAGGTCGCAGGTGAAGAGACGGATATGCGGTTAAATGAGTTATGCAGGCGTCTGGATCGGGCGCGCATTTCATCCGGCGCAGAGACGGAGGTGCTGGGAATCACGCACGATTCGCGTGAGGTGAAACCGGGCGATCTCTTTGTCTGTCTGGTGGGCGGACAGCATGACGGACATCGTTTCGCCGCCGATGCGGTGGCGCGGGGGGCGGTGGCGATCGTCGCGCAGGAAGACCATGCCGACCAGATGAAGGCGCGCGCCGCAACCGTGTTCGTGGAGGATACCCGGCGTGCGCTTCCCGTCCTTGCCGCCGCCTTCTACCGCGATCCCTCTCACTCCCTGTCGTTGATCGGGGTTACCGGAACCAACGGGAAGACCACCACCACGCTTCTCATCGCCAGCATTCTGCGCGCGGCAGGTTTGCGCACCGGAACCATCGGGACACTCGGCGCAGAGTTGATGGGGGAGCCGCTGGACTCGGAGCACACCACGCCCGAAGCCGATCAGCTTCAGGCGCTGCTGGAGCGTATGCGCGATAGAGGCGCGCAGGCGGTGGCGATGGAGGTCTCCTCGCATGCCCTGGCGCAGTATCGCGCCGACGCCTGCGCCTTTACCGGAGCCGCCTTCACCAATCTGACGCAGGATCACCTCGATTTTCACGGCTCGATGGAAGCCTATTTCGAAGCGAAAAAGCGTCTGTTCACCGAGCTTCCCGCCTCCTCTCCAAAACCGTTTTTCGCCTCCATCAATCTGGACGATCCCCGCGGGGAGATGCTGGCGCAGGCGGCGCATGGCCGCGTCATCACCTATGCGGTGCGCCGCGAGGATGCGGATATTCGCGCCTCCAGAATTCAACTGACCCCCGACCGCCTGACATTCCTTGCCTCTACCCGCCAGGAAGCCGCGGAGATTCGTCTGAGCATCGGCGGAGCTTTTCAGGTCTACAACGCGCTGGCGGCGATGGGCGTGGGGATCGGGATGGGGCTGTCACTGGAGATGATCGCGAAGGGTCTTTCGTCGCTGTCGGCGGTTCCCGGACGCTTTGAGGCGGTCCCGACCGGAGATCGCGGCTATCATGTGATCGTGGACTACGCGCATACGCCGGACGGTCTGGAGAATCTGCTGACAGCCGCCCGCCGCCTGAACCCCTCCCGGCTGATTGTGGTCTTCGGATGCGGAGGAGACCGCGACCGGACGAAGCGTCCCATCATGGGGAGGCTGGCGGCGACCATGGCGGAGGTCGCGGTGGTTACCTCCGACAATCCGCGCAAAGAGGATCCGCTGGCCATTATCGAACAGATCCAGACCGGGATGGGCGAGGCTGTCGCGAAGGTGCTGGTGGAGCCGGATCGTAAGCGGGCGATCGCGCTGGCGCTGGACGAGGCGCGTCCGGGAGATATCGTGCTGATCGCCGGTAAAGGGCATGAGGACTATCAGATCATCGGGGAGACGAAGTATCCTTTCGATGATCGCAGGATCGTCCGCGAGCTGCTCGGGACGGCGTGATCGGATGGAGAGCGCGCTGGTCGGGTTCGTCGTCTCCTTTGCGGTGAGCGCGCTGCCGGGCGGATGGATCATCCGTCTGCTGCAGCGCGTGGGAGCCAGGCAGACCGTCTCCGAAGACGCTCCCGTGCAGCACGCCGCCAAGCAGGGCACTCCCACCATGGGAGGTCTGCTGATTCTGCTCGGTCTGACGGTGACCACGCTCGGATACGCGGCGGTCAACCCCGGTCGTGTGGAGCCTCTGGCGCTGTTGTCCCTCACGCTGGCGTTCGGGGCGATCGGTTTTCTGGACGACTACCTGAAGACGACGCGCGGGAAGAATCTGGGGCTGACCTCCCGCCAGAAGCTGGCGATGCAGATCGTCTTTGCCGCGGGATTCATGGTCTGGCTCCGCCTGACCGCGATCCCGGACAGGACGACGCAGATCGCCTTCGGCTCGTGGCTGGCGCTGGATTTCGGCGCGGTCTACTACCTGCTCGGCGTGCTCTTTATCGCGGGGATGTCGAACGCGATCAATCTTGCCGACGGGCTGGACGGGCTAGCGGGAGGCATCTCGACCCTGCTGGCGCTGGCGCTGGCTGCCGCCATCCGGGGCGGAACGGAGGCGCAGGGGATGTGGCTCTTCGCCGGGGCGGTCTCCGGCGGCTGCGCCGGGTTCCTTTGGTACAACGCACACCCCGCGCAGGTCTTTATGGGGGATACGGGCGCGCTGGCGCTGGGGGCGGGGCTGGCGGGACTGGCGATGCTGGGGAAGGCGGAGGCTGCGGCGCAGGGAATCTTTCTGGTTCCCTATGCAGTGGCGCTGTCGGTGGTCATTCAGGTGACGGCGTTCAAATATCGCCGCCGGCGTTACGGGCTGGAGTATGCAAAGACGCATCGCGTCTTCCGCCGGACGCCCCTGCATCACCATTTTGAAGAGCTTGGCTGGAAGGAGACAAAAATCGTACTGCGGTTCTGGCTGGCGACCGCGCTCTGTGCGGCGGTAACGCTGGCGATTCTGCGTATGGCGAGATAGACAGGCAGAGATGACAACGGAAAGGCGATCGGCAATTATCGAGAAGCAAAGCGAATTTGAAGGGAAGCGTATCGTCCTGATCGGTATGGCGCGTACCGGACTGGCGGCGGCTCCGGTCCTGCGGAGGCTTGGCGCGCAGGTTCGCCTGACCGACTCCGCTCCGGCGGATCGGCTGGGCGACCGTCTGGAGACCGCGCGCAGGCTGGGAGTGGAGGCTCTCGCCGGGGCGTCCGCATCGGAGGCTCTGGAGGGGGCGGAGATCGTGGTGCCCTCGCCGGGAGTGCCCCGAGACTCGGAGATACTGCGCCTGGCGGTCCAGCGCGGTCTGCCCGTCCTCTCCGAGATCGAGGTCGCCTATCGCATCTGCCGCGCGCCGATTCTGGCGGTTACCGGGACCAACGGGAAGACTACCACCACTGTGCTGCTGGGCGAGATTCTGCGCGAGGCGGGTTATACGACCCGCGTGGCGGGCAATGTGGCGGCGGATGAGCTGAAGCAGGCGTTGATTACGGCGGCGGATCAGGCGGAGGCGTCGGATGTGATCTGCGCTGAGGTGAGTTCGTTCCAGCTGGAGTGGGTGGATCGATTCCGACCGAGAGCGGGCATCCTGACGAATATCACCCCGGATCACCTGGACCGGCACCGCACTTTTGCGGAGTATGCCGCCTGTAAGGAGCGCCTCTTTGCGGCGATGCGCCCCGATGACGTGGCGGTAATCAATGCGCTGAACGCCCCGGCGCGCGCCATCGGCGAGCGTGTGCATTCGATGCGGCTCTGGTTCGATCGAGGGAGCGGGCAGGGCGACAACTGCGCCTGCGTTCGCGAAGGGCAGATGGTGGTGCGCTGGCAGGGGCAGGAGCATCGTCTCGGCTCGGCGCAGTCGTTGCAGATCCCCGGCACGCATAATCTGGAGAACGCGCTCGCGGCGGCGGGGGCGGCAATCGCCTTCGGCGCGGACCCGAAGGTGGTCGCAATCGCGCTGCGCGCCTTTCGCGGCGTGCCTCATCGTATGGAGCGTGTCGCGGAGGCGGACGGAATCCTCTACATCAATAACTCGATGTGTACGAATGTGGATGCTGCGGTGCGTTCGCTGGAGGCGCTGGAGCGTCCCGCCGTCCTGATCGCAGGAGGATCGGACAAGAACGCCGACTACTCCCCGCTGGGCGCGGTGATCGCCCGCCATGCCCGGCATCTGATCCTGATCGGAGATACGGCGGATCTGATCGAAGCCTCCGCGCGGGGAGCCGGCTTCTCCGCCATTACCCGCGCCTCCTCGATGGAGGAGGCGGTCTCCGCGGCGATCCGGCAGGCGCAGGCAGGAGACGCGGTGATCCTTTCACCGGCTTGCGCCAGCTTCGGGATGTTTCAGGATTTTGAGGCGCGGGGAGCCGCCTTCCGGCAGGCGGTGCGCCGACATCTGGGGGTGAGAGAGTAATGGCAAGCGTCGCCCCGCGTGAAAAGCTGCCAGCCGACTATATTCTCTTCAATGTTACGCTCGCGCTGCTGGCGATCGGCGTGGTGATGGTCTTCAACGCCAGTTACGGCGATACCGTCAGCAAGGCGAGAATGAACTATGATCCGTTCTACTTTCTGAAACGGCAGGCGGTCTGGGCGGCGGTCGGCTTTGTCTGTATGCTGTTAGTCATGCGTATCGGCTACTGGAACCTGCGCCGTTTTGCTGCTCCGCTGATGATCCTGGCGATTGTCGGACTGGTGGCGGTACTGATCCCGGGCATCGGCGAGGTGCGCAATGGAGCGCGACGCTGGTTCGACATCGGTCCGCTGCTGATACAGCCCTCTGAGTTCGCCAAGCTCGCGCTGGTGATCTATCTCGCCGGGCAGACCTGCAACACCGTCAACAACATTCGCGATCTCAAAGACGGTTTCTGGGCTGCGCTGGTGCCGATCTGCGCCTGTATTATCCTGGTGGAGAAGCAGCCCGACCTCGGCACGGCGGCGGTGATCGGACTGGGCAGTCTGGCGACGCTCTTTCTGGCGGGCGCGCGGGTGCGGCATCTGGCTGCCGTCCTGGTATGCGGGCTGCTGCTGGTCGGGTTCGCCGCCCTCCGGCATGACTATCGCATGGATCGCGTCAGCGTCTATCTGGAGCCGGATAAGTATGCCAGGGACAAAGGCTTGCAGATTACGCATTCGCTGATCGCGGTAACGACCGGCGGCGCGCTGGGAGTGGGGCTGGGCGAGGGGCGCGAGAAGCTCTTTGTGCCGGAAGCCAACACCGATTTCATCTTTGCCACGATTGTGGAGGAGACGGGACTCTGGGGAACCTCCCTCGTCGTGGGACTGATGCTCCTGCTGGGGTGGGCGGGATGCCTGATTGCGCGGCGCACGAATGACCCGTTCGGGATGGTGCTCGCCAGCGGTCTCTCCGCCATGATCAGCCTGCAGGCGATCATCAATATCGCGGTGGTTACCAACACGATCCCGGCGACCGGCGTCCCGCTGCCGTTTATCAGCGCGGGCGGCTCCTCGCTGATCCTGAACATGATCAGCATCGGGATCCTGCTGAATATTGCGCGGCACCCGGAGCCGCCTTCCTCCGGGCGCAGGTCGTGAAAGCGGTCGTTACCGGCGGAGGAACCGGCGGACATATCTATCCCGCGCTGGCGGTGGCGGGGGCGATCCAGCAACGGGTGAAAGAGGCGGAACTCCTCTACATCGGCGGCAGAAGCGGGATGGAGTCGGAGATCGTTCCGGCAACGGGAACCCCCTATCGGTCGGTAACCAGCCGGAAGCTGCGGCGGCTGCTCTCGTTCAGCACGCTGGGCGTTCTATGGGCGCTGGCGCAGGGTTATCGCGAAGCCTGCGAGCAGCTGCGGGCGTTTCAGCCCGATGTCGTGATCGGCACGGGAGGCTACGTTCCGGCGGCGACGGTGATGGCGGCGGTCCGCCTGCGGATCCCGACGATCATTCTGGGACCCGATGCCGTGCCGGGACGCACCAACCGCTGGCTTTCGCGCTGGGTTTCGCGCATCTGTATCTGGTTCGAGGAGACGGCTGCCTTTTTCCCATCCGGAAAGACCGTCATCACCGGGGTTCCGATCCGCGCCGACATCGTCAGTCCGGAGAGCGTCGCCGGCGCGCGTCGGAGGCTGAGCCTGGCGGAAGACCGCTTCACCATCCTCGTGCTGGGAGGCAGTCAGGGGGCGCAGCGACTCAATGAGATCGTGGTGGATGCCGCTGCGAAACTGCCGGGAGCCGTTCAGATACTGCATCAGACCGGGGAGCGCAATCTGCAGGCGGTGAAGGCGCAGGCAGAGCGTGTCGGGCTGCCGCCGGGCAGGCACTTCCCTCGCGCCTATCTGGACGGCAGAGAGGTTCCGCTCGCCTATCGCGCGGCGGAACTGGTGATCTGTCGGTGCGGGGTCTCGACTCTGGCGGAGGTAACCGCCAACGGTCTGCCGTCGCTGCTGGTTCCGCTGCCGACCGCCTACGCCGATCATCAAACGGCGAATGCAAAGGCGATCGCGCGCGGCGGGGGCGGCATTCACCTGCCGCAGGTCTCGCTGACGCCGGAGAGCCTGATGGAGAACATCGAGACGCTGCGGAACAATCCGACGCTGCGGGAGGCGATCTCCGTCGCCAGCCGCGCCATCGGCAAGCCGGATGCGGCGGAGCGGGTCGCCAGCCTGGCGCTGGAACTGGCGGGGGCGCGTGGATGGAACAGATGAGAGGGATGAACATCCATTTTATCGGGATCGGAGGGGCGGGAATGAGCGCGCTGGCGCAGATTGCGCTGGCGCGCGGCGCGCGCGTCTCCGGCTCCGATACGGGGGACAGCGCCATGCTGAGGCGGCTGGAGGCGCAGGGCGCGACGATCTATCCTGCGCAGCAGGCGTCCAATATCCGTTCGGATGTCGAGCTGGTCGTCTACAGCGCGGCGATTTCGGAGGAGAATCCGGAGCTGGCGGCGGCGCGGCGGGCGGGCTGCCGGGTGATCTCGCGCGCGCAGTGCCTGGGCGAGTTGATGGCTTCCTTTGCCGGTCCACGCGTGGCGGTTACGGGCACGCACGGCAAGACCACCACCACCGCAATGATGCATGAGGCGCTTGCCGCCGGCGGTCTCGATCCGACCACCCTGATCGGCGGCGAGTACGCCGGCATCGGCGGCAATGTCAGGATCGGTCAGAGCGGCTGCTTTCTGACGGAAGCCTGCGAGGCATACGGCTCGTTTCTGGAGCTGAAGCCGGATCTGATCGCGCTGACGAATGTGGAGGCGGATCATCTCGACTACTACGAGACGCCGGAGCAGGTTGTCGAGGCTTTCTGCCGGTTTATCGAGCAGACGCCGCCGGATGCCGCGCTTTCGCTCTGTCTGGATGATCCGGGCGTGCAGCAGGTGATCGCGCTCCTGCGGGCGCGCGGGGTGCGCCGCAGAGCCATCGGTTATGGACTGAACCCGTATGGACCGGACAGCCTCTATGCCTCCAACATCGCCGTCGAGGGGACGCAGACCCGGTTCCATGTCTTCTACTGTACGCCCGAAGGCGAGGAGAGGATGCTGGGAATTGTGCGCACGGGCGTTCCCGGAACGCATAACGTGCTCAACGCGCTGGCGGCGATCGGCGCGGGGATCGCACTGAATATCCCGTTCCCAACGCTGGCGGAGGGACTGGAGCGGTTCACCGGAGCCGGCAGACGGTTTGAGAGGCTGGGAGAGGCGCAGAAGATACTGGTGATAGACGACTACGCCCATCATCCGACCGAGATACGCGCCACGCTGCAGGCGGCGCGCTCCGCCTATCCGTCCCGGAGGCTGATCGCGGTCTTTCAACCGCATCTGTTCAGTCGGACGCGCGACTTCATGCGGGAGTTCGCCGAAGCCCTGTCCGGGGCGGACGCCGTTCTGCTGGCGAACATCTATCCGGCGCGCGAGCAGCCGATCCCGGGCGTACGGGTGACGGAGATGGCGCGGCTGATTGCGGAGCGTGCGCCGGAGAAGACGCTGCTCTTTCTGCCGGATAAGAGCGACCTTGTCGGGGCGCTGGCGTGGATAACCCGCCCCGGCGACCTGACGCTCACGATGGGCGCAGGCGATATTCGCGCGGTGGGCGAACGATTTCTGGAGGTTTTGCGACGCCGATGAGACGCAGCGAACCGAATCCGAGATGGTCGAAGATCGGGGGGATGCCTCCCGACTGGAAGAGACGCTCCGCGCAGGCGGCGCGAGCCTCGCAGCGGGGACGGCAGAAGATGCGTTCGCGGTTCTGGCAGCGGTTTCGCACCGTGACGACGCTCCTACTGATCGTCGGGGTCTTCGGGGTCAGCGGCGCGGCGGTTCTGACCTCTCCGGCGTTGAGTGTGCGGCGCGTGGAGGTGACCGGAGTCGCGCCGCTGGCACCGGAGGAGAGGCAGTTTGTGCAGGAGACGGTGCAGATTGTGCCCGGCACGAACCTGTTGCGCGCCCCGGCGGAGAGGATCGCCCGCGCGCTGCGCATGCAGCCCTGGACGGAGGAGGTGAGCGTCAGCCGTCGTCTGCCGAACACGCTGGAGATTCGTCTGACTCCCCGGATGCCTGCCGCCGCGCTGGAGACCGCCGACGGATGGCGGTGGGAGGTAGACTCGCAGGGGCGGGTGCTTCGCGCCGATAGAGCGGCGCTGCGGCTGCCAGTCATCTATATGGCGACCCTGCAGACCGCGCAGCCCGGGCAGCGGGTGGAGCATCCCGCGCTGGCGGCTGCGCTGGAGATCGTGGCGCGCAGTTCCGGGACGAACCCGTTGCCGTTGACAAAAATCGAGATTGACCAAAATGAAGAATTGTGCTTAAATATGCAAGGCGATGTCCTGATTCGACTCGGTCATACGGAGGAGTTAATCGGCAAGATCGAACTGGTAAAGCGTATCTATGCACAGGATCGAGCCATCGGCGAGAGAGTGGCTGCGATAGATCTACGCTGTCCCAATGCGTTCTCCTGCACGCCGCGTAAAGCCGTTGCGAACTCCCCGACCTCTTCATCAGAGGATACAGCAAGCCAGTCGGATCCAGATACTACCGGCGCTTCTCCCGGTTCACCGCGCCGAGAAGGTGAGCCAGCGGGAGGGCGCTAATATTTCATGTCGTATTGGCTAACATGAGCGTTTTTACTACGGGACCGCGTCACCAGCCCTGGGTCTGGCAGGTGACCGCGCTCTGCTTCGTTTTAGGGTTGCTGCTGGCAGCCTCGCTGCAAACGGTCAGCAACATTCGCCGCTCCGGGACGAGCAGCGGACGCGTCGGGCAGCCACCTGCGGGAGATTCTGCGCGCACCGAGACGGTTCGCAAGCTCGAAAAGGAGATCGCCTCGCTGCGCGAGTCGAAGACCAAACTTGAGAACTCCATCGCGCAGGGAAGCGAGCAGTTAAAAGCGCTCAACGACGAACTGCAGAAGGCGAAGATGCTGGCGGGTCTGACGGAGGTCTACGGACAGGGGATCATCGTCACGCTGCGCGACAGCCAGAAACGACCTCCCTCCAACCGCACCTTTGACCGCGTGAACAACCTGATCCACGACCAGGACCTGCAGGTGGTGGTCAATGAGCTGTTCGCCTCCGGCGCGGAGGCGATCGCGATCAAGGATCAGCGGATCACCAGCCGCACCGCCATTCGCTGCGCCGGTCCGATTGTTCAGGTAAACGGCGTGCCGATCTCTGCGCCCTATCAGGTCTATGCTATCGGGGATCCCAACAGCCTGATGAACGCGCTCAATATGCCGGGCGGGGTTCTGGACAGCATTCGATTCTACGATCCGGAGATGGTGCGCGTGGAGGCGAAGCAGCAGATCGTCCTGCCGGCGTACACCGGCAGTACCGAGATGCGCTTCACAAAGGTGCAGAAGAAGACGCACAACGACAAGGAATCGTCCAGGTGAAAGTAGGGCTGCCCGTATCCGGGCTGGTGCTCGGTTTTATCTTCGGCATTCTGATATTCACCATGCTGAATATCCCCGGTGAGCTGGCGAGCGTCTACGCGCCCTATCTCTCGCTAGCGACGCTGGCGGGGCTGGATACGATCTTCGGGGGTATCCGCGCCGGGATCGAGGGCAGATTTCAGGACGACATCTTCGTCAGCGGTTTCGTGCTCAACACGCTGCTGGCAGCCGGACTGGCTTTTCTGGGAGATCGTATCGGGGTAGACCTGTTTCTGGCGGCGGTGGTGGCGCTGGGATCGCGCGTCTTTCTCAACCTGTCCCTCATTCGCCGCTACTATCTGAACAAAATTGCGCTGTCAAAGCGAAAAGACCCGCATGTCGTGAATCCGTCATGAAACTTATGAATCCCGCGTACGGGAGTGGGCGTTGGCGAAGAACAGCCTGATTGCCGGTCTGGATATCGGAACGACGAAAATCTGCTGCGTGGTGGCGGAGATCGGAGAGAGCGGAGAGATCATCGTCAGCGGCGTCGGCGTGAGTCCCTCCCGGGGTCTCAAAAGCGGAAACGTCGTGGATATTGAGGTAACAACCCGCGCTGTAGAGGAGGCGGTCAAACGGGCGCAGGATCAAGCGGGACGTGAGATCACCTCGGTCTATGTGGGCGTTACGGGCAAGCATATCTCCTCCCTCAACTCGCGCGGCGTGACCGCCATCACCAACCCGGATCGAGAGATCAAGCAGGACGACAAAGAGCGCGCCGATCAGCAGTCTCGCGTGATCGTGCTGCCGCCGGATCGCGTGGTGCTGCACGCCATCCCGCGCTCCTATTCGATAGACGGACAGAACGGGATCAAAAACCCGGTCGGAATGTCCGGTACCCGTCTGGAGGTCGAGACGCATATCGTAACCGGGGCGCATACCTTCCTGCAGAACGTCGAGAAGTGCGTCACGCAGGCAGGGCTGGCGGTGGAGGATATGGTTCTGGAACCCCTGGCGACCAGCGAAGCCACCCTGCTTCCGGCGGAGCGTAATCTGGGCGTCTGCCTGGTGGACATCGGAGGCGGAACGAGCGACCTGGCGATCTTTATCGAGGGGGAGATCTACTACACCGCCGTGCTTCCGGTGGGCGGAAATCACGTCACCAACGACATCGCCTACGGTCTTCAGGCGACGCTGGAAGAGGCGGAGAAGGTGAAGATCGAGTACGGCAACGCGGCTACTGACCGGGTCGGCGAGGAGGAGAGCTTCCCGGTGACGCAGATCGGACGCGATGAGCCGCGCCTGCTGCGCCGACGCGCGCTCTGCAAGATCATTGAGCCGCGCATGGAGGAGTTGTTCGAGTTCGTCCAGAAAGAGATCGAAAAGTCCGGCTGCCGCGGGATGCTTCCGGCGGGCGTGGTTCTCAGCGGCGGCGGGGCGCAGCTTCAATCCACCATCGAATTTGCATCGCAGATGCTCCAGATGCCCGTTCGCCTGGGCAAGCCGACCGGGGTCTCCGGTCTCTCAGATGTGGTAAGCAGCCCGATCTACTCGACGGCTGTCGGTCTGGTGCAGTACGGCGCGCGCCAGCAGCAGCGACATCGCGCAGTAACGCGCGGGAGCGATCCGGTCGGGGGCTTCCTGCGTCTTCTATCCAGGATTTTTAGCCGATTCCGCACGCATTAGTGCTCTGAAGAACCGTTCCTGCTGGGCGTGATCCTTGCGCCGTGCAGCAGATGTGTTTCTTACCGCAATTATAGGGGGGACGATTATGCCAGGGGGATCTTCTACACGCTTTAACGATGACGGATATGCCGCGCGGATCAAGGTGATCGGCGCAGGGGGGGGCGGCACCAACGCCGTCAATCGCATGATCGAAGCCGGTCTGAACGGCGTGGAGTTTATCGCCATGAACACGGATCGGCAGGTGCTGAACGTCTCGCTTGCCCCCAATAAGCTGCAGCTTGGGGAGAACCTAACGCGCGGGCTGGGCGCGGGCGGGAATCCCGAGATCGGCAGAAGCGCCGCCGAAGAGAGCAAGAGCGAGATCAAGAAGTCTCTGGAAAGCGCGGACATGGTCTTCATCACCGCCGGCATGGGCGGTGGAACCGGGACGGGAGCCGCGCCGGTGATCGCCGAAATCGCGCGGGAGATGGGTGCGTTGACCGTCGCCGTGGTCACCAAACCCTTCAACTTTGAGGGACCGCGCCGTATGCGGCTGGCGGAAGAGGGGATTGACAACCTCAAAGCCAAAGTGGATACCGTGATCGTGGTTCCCAACGACAAACTGCTCTCGGTGGGCGACAAGCGTATGACGCTGGTAGAGGCTTTCAAGGTGGCAGACGAAGTCTTAAGGCAGGGTGTACAGGGAATCTCCGACATCATCACGATCCCCGGTGAGATCAACGTGGACTTCGCCGATGTCAAGGCGATCATGCAGAATGCCGGCTCGGCGTTGATGGGCATCGGGGTCGCCAGCGGCGATCATCGCGCGGTCGAAGCGGCGCAGGCGGCAATCTCCAGTCCTCTGCTGGAGACCTCCATCGAAGGCGCGCTGCGCGTGCTGATCAACGTCACCTCCGGACCGGATCTGACCCTTGCCGAAGCCAACGAAGCGGCGCAGCTGATCAACTCCTACTGCGACAGCCGGGAGGCAAACATCATCTTTGGCTGGGTGCAGGACCCCGCAATGGAAGGACAGGTGCGGGTTACCGTGCTGGCGACCGGGTTTGCCAATCGCGGCAATCAGGCGCAGCAGGCGGCTGCCGTTTACCAGGCGGCTTCCACGCCGCAAGCCGCGCCGATCCCGGCGGCTCCGCAGCCGGTTCCGACGCAGGCTCCTCCTCAAGCCCCGCCGGCACGGTCGCAGCATCTGCCGACAGACGCCGCGCGCGCCGCTGAGAACGCCCAGCGCGCACAGCCCGGAACTGCGCCGCAGCCCGGGAAGCGCGACGAGACGGAAGAGCCGGTCAAGACGATGAATAACGACGACCTCGACATTCCGGCATTTCTCCGAAGACGCTAGACCTTTGTCGCAGATACCCGACGCTGAAGAAGGCGGCTCGCAAGCCGCCTTCTCGATTTTCGCCATGTCTGACTACGTCTGGAAAATCTCAACACGCGACACAGTAGAGCTGTTAACGTCGGACCTTCTGGACACCCTCGCTCCGGTGCAGCATGGGATGACGACCCGTCATCAGGATCGTAA
>CALLMM010000033.1 GCA_938005745.1 uncultured Chthonomonadales bacterium
GGCGAAAGGGATCCGACAAAACGCCAGTGCAGCCGCAGGTCTGCGTTCTGCACGATCCACCAGTCCGTCAGTCCGTATCGCGCCACCGCAAGCTGCATATGCTCCGGCGGCAGAAAACGGTCGTCGGGAAGCTGCGCGATCTCCATCAGATCATTCACTGTCTGCCGTCCGTTTTTCTGGCGGCTCGCCTCCCAGCCCGCGAACAGGCGGTTGGGGATATGCTGCAGGCGGTCGAACTGCCAGCTGAGGCTGCGGAACGTGATCCAGCCCTCCTGCAGGCTCCAGCGTGAGCGCATCCGATCGCCGATCCGGTTGAGCGCGTCGAACAGGGGGCGGTCTCTGACATCCAGCAGCCCCTTCTGATAGAGCTGCACGCTGTAGCAGTCGCCGATAAGATCGCGTCCGGAAGCCTGATGGAGCGCGGCATACAGATCGGCGGCGGTGATGTTCCAGTCCGCGACCGGCGGCTGTTTCGCCTTGCGCAGATCGAGCGCGGGAAAGCGGGTCGCCGGCTGAACGGTTACCCGGGCATGCAGGGAGGCGTCTTTCGCGAAGCGGGCGTTGACGACGGCGTTGCGCGGAGACTGAAAACTGGTTCCCTCGCCGGTGATGACGGCGGCGGTGAGGGGAGTGAACTCCCGGCTCGCTCCGGGAATCTGCACCGACACGCCGCAGCGCAGCGAGATGCGCCCCGGACTTGCCTCCTGCAGCCGCAGTTCGACCGAGGCACGCATGCCGGGAATGGCGGCGGGCGGCAGTCCGCCGGGAAGCGGCTGAGTCGTGTTGATGGAGTAGCCGTTCTCTTTGAGCAGGATGGAGACGGTGCGCTGGGTCTGAAGCACCCCGCGCTCCATCTCCGCAGAGAGCGGGCGCGCGCCTTCCATTGGTCCGAAGACGACGGCGGAGCCGTTGAGCAGAGCGGTCTTATCGTCGGGGGTCAACTGATCGAACAACTGCACCAGCGCCCAGGTGGTTCCGCTCATCCTCTCTAGGGCGGGCTTCTCCTCCGGAGAGGCGGACTGTGCGCGCTCCGCCGCCTCGATTGGCGTGAGATGTCTATATTTTCGCAGCGCCTCGATGCCGCGATCCAGATTGTCCAGAGCCTCATGGAGGCTGCGCCGCCGAAGCTCCTCCTCCTCCTGCTGAGCGCGCCGCTCCTGAAACAGTTCGTAGCGGTATGCTCCCGGCACGCCGTCGCGCGCCCAGGAGAAGCGGAAATGGCGCGCGATCTGCAGCATGATGTCGCTGAGAGACCGCTCGTTGCAGAAGAGGGCGAGGTTATCGTCGGCGACGCTGCGCCCTGCGGTGAAGGCGATGCCGGTCTGCGCGCTGAGGGCGCGGCAGAAGTCGGCAAAGGAGTCGCCCGGCACCGCCAGCGTAACCTTTTGCGCCAGACGCGCGTCCTGCGCCGCCATCCTGCGAAACGCATCCAGACTGTCCTGTGCGGAGACGGCGTCTCCGACGAAACCGCCGAACATCAGAACGAAAAGAGCGATCCTCCCTCGCAGCATTCCACACCTCGCGCATATGATCATATTCCCGGCTCCCTGTGTGCGGAGGATACCGAACAGCCAATCTTCCGCTCTATTGTAGAGCAGTTTGGCGCGCGGTGCAAGCGTCCGTCGCGCGTCCGCAGGGAGAAAGGGTGGTAAAATAGACGTGATATGAGTCTGTTGACCGTGAACAATCTGGAGAAGGCGTTCGGCGGCGATGTGATCTTTTCGGGGATCAGCTTTCGGCTGAACTGGCGGCAGAAGCTGGGGCTGGTCGGTCGAAACGGCTGCGGCAAGACCACGCTGCTGCGTATTCTGACCGGGCAGATGGAGGCGGATCGCGGCAGCGTCCGATACGCGCGGGGCGTCCGGTTCGGCTATCTGCGTCAGGAGCAGATGGTCGAGCACGGCTGGACGGTGCGGCAGGAGGCGGTGGACGCCTTCGCGCCGGTGCTGGAGATGGAGCGTCGTCTGCTGGAGCTGCAGCAGGCGATGGCGGAGGCGAACAGCGAGGATCATCTCCAGACAGTGATGGAGGAGTACGGCTTGCTGCACGACCGCTTCGAGGCGATGGGCGGCTATGAGAACCTGCGCGATATTCCGCAGGTGCTGCGCCGGCTCGGTTTCGATGAAGGGGACCTGGACAAGCCGACAGCGCGGCTCTCTGGGGGTGAGAAGACCCGGCTGGCGCTGGCGAAGCTGCTGCTCTCCGCGCCCGATGTGCTGCTGCTCGACGAGCCGACCAACCATCTAGATCTGCAGGCGACCGAGTGGCTGGAGGAGTTCCTGCACGATTTCGGCGGCGCGGTCATTCTTGTGTCGCACGACCGCTACTTTCTGGATCGCGTCGTCACCACCGTCGCGGAGCTGCAGAACGCCAGACTCACGCTCTATAACGGCAACTTCAGCGCCTACTGGACGCAGCGCGAGGCGAACCGCGCGCGTCAGGCGGAGATGCACGAGCGCGAGCAGCGCGAGATCGCCCGGCTGACCGAGTTTTTTGAGAAGTGGAAGAACACCCCCTCCAAAAAGAGTCAGGCGGTCATGCGTCTGCGCTGGGCGGAGCGTATCCGCGCCCACATGACGGAGCGCCCCGAGTCGTCCGGCAAGAGCATGCGGGTGAGCATCAAGCCGAAGACGACCAGCGGCAACGAGGTGGTGATCGCGGATCGGCTGACCAAGCGTTTTGGAGACCGGACCCTGTTTGAGGATCTGAACCTGCTGATCTGGCGGGGGCAGCGGGTCGGCGTGGTGGGACCCAACGGAGCCGGAAAGTCCACCTTCATTCGAATGCTGCTGGGCAAGGAGCAGCCGACCTCCGGGCATCTGCGGCTGGGAGCCAGCGTGACGGTCGGCTACTTCGCGCAGGAGGCGTCCGAACTCGATCTGGAGGCGACGGTGCTGGAGAATATGCTGCAGGTAGCGGAGATGCAGCCGCTAGAGGCGCGCACCCATCTGGGCAAGTTTCTCTTCAGCGGAGACGATGTCTTCCGCAGGGTGGCGGATCTCTCTGGCGGCGAAAAGAACAAGCTCGCGCTGGCGCAGCTGACCTATCTGCGCCCCAATCTGCTCATTCTGGACGAACCGACCAATCATCTGGACATCGCCTCTCGCGAGGCGTTGACCCGGATGCTGACGCAGTATGAGGGAACGTTGCTGCTGGTCTCCCATGATCGCTATCTGCTGGATCAGGTGACCAATAAGACGCTGGAGATTGCCGACGGCAGGGCGACCTTCTTCGACGGTCCGTATCGAGTCTATCGGGAGGAGAAGCGGCGTCTGAGCGAGCGGGAAGCGGTCGTAAAGCGGGAGGCGGCTGCGGAGCCTGCCGCTTCGTCGCGCCCGGCGGATCGCAACCCGCTGACCGCCGGCATGAACTCCTTCCAGTTGTCCCGAGAGCGCAAACGCGCTGTGAAGACGGTTTTAGAGACGGAGGCGCGCGTCTCGGAGACGGAGGACTGGCTGAAGCGGATCGAAGAGGCTCTGTCCGCGCCGATGCCCGGCGACGATGTGGTGAAGCTGGCACGCGACTACGAACGCGCCCAGCGCGAACTGGAGGATGCGCTCAAAGCCTGGGAGGAGGCGGTTGAGTACGCTCAGAATATCGGAGCGAATGTGTAGGCAGCTGCGTGCAGCCGGATGGCGCGCCGCACGCCTGCGCAGACGCATGACGAATACCCGGATGAGGAGTATATGACGACGATACCGAGGGTTGAACTGGAAGTGCCGGAGGATATTCGGCGACGCTGGGAGGAGCGGGGGGATCCGATTGTCAAGTATCCGGCAGAGGTGCTGAGGCAGACGGCAAAGCCGGTAGAGAAGCCGACGGCGGCGACGCGCGAACTGGTGGAGCGGATGAAGTCGGCAATGATCGTAGCGCGGGGCGTGGGGCTGGCGGCTCCGCAGATGGGAGTCTCGGAGCGGGTGATCATCTATCAACTGCCGGAGGAGGGCGCGCCGCTGCGCGTCATCATCAATCCCCGGATCATCTCCATGAAGGGAGAGCAGGTGGGACCGGAGGGCTGTCTTTCGATCCCGATGCTGCAGGGCGATGTGCGACGCGCCCATGAGATCGTGGTGCGCGGGATAGATATGCTCGGTCGCCCGATCAAGCGGCGCGCCTGCGAATTTGAAGCCCGGGTCATCCAGCATGAGGTAGATCATCTGGACGGGATTCTCTTTATGGACCGCGCCGAAGCGGGAACGCTCTACTGGCATCTGCCCGGCGACTCGGAAGAAGAAGAGGACGCCGCGCTGCACGAGTAGCGGCGCGTAACCGGCTATAATAAAAACGGTGCATACTCCGCGCCGATTTGTTGCTGTACTCCAAACCACTACGCTCGAGGAGGAGATTCAGAAGATGGCTCGACCCGTCACGCTGTTTACCGGTCAGTGGGCTGATCTGCCGTTTGAGACGATTGCGGCGAAAGCCGCGCAGTTTGGATACGATGGCATTGAGCTGCCCTGCTGGGGCGATCACTTTGATGTGGGACTGGCGACCGGTCCCGATGCGGAAGCCTACTGCCGCTCCCGCCATGAGATCCTTGCCAGACACGGCTTGAAGTGCTATGCCATCAGCAACCACCTGGTGGGGCAGGCGGTGCTGGACATCATTGATGAGCGGCACAAGTCCATTCTTCCGCCCCATGTCTGGGGAGACGGCGACCCGGCGGGCGTCAATCAGCGCGCCGCCGAAGAGATGAAGCGCACCGCGCAGGCGGCGAAGAATCTGGGCGTCAGCGTGGTGAACGGCTTCACCGGCTCCTCCATCTGGCACCTGCTCTACTCCTTCCCGCCGGTGCTGCCCGGACAGATTGAAGCCGGGTATCAGCTGCTCAACGAACGCTGGACGCCGATCCTGGATGTCTTTGCCGAGTGTGGCGTGAAGTTCGGGCTGGAGGTGCACCCGACCGAGATCGCCTTCGATATCGCCTCCGCGCAGCGCGCCATCGAGGCTCTCAACGGGCATCCGCAGTTCGGCTTCAACTACGATCCCAGCCATCTGGGCTATCAGGGCGTGGACTACGTGCGTTTCATCTACGAGTTCTCGGACCGCATCTTCCACGTGCATATGAAGGATGTCTACTGGTCGCCCGTGCCCAAACGCAGCGGCGTCTTCGGCGGACACCTGAACTTCGGCAACCCGGAGCGGTTCTGGGACTTCCGCTCGCTCGGACACGGCTCGGTGAACTTTGAGGAGATCATCCGCGCCCTCAACCACATCAACTATCAGGGACCGCTCTCCGTAGAGTGGGAGGACAGCGGCATGGATCGCGAGCATGGAGCGACCGAGGCGGCGGCGTTTGTCAAGCGCATTGACTTCAAGCCGTCCGAGGTTGCCTTCGACGCGGCGTTCGCGGACAAGTAGACGCGCGCGCTCCTGCGGCTGTCGCGCCCCAACGTCACCGATTCCCTCCTTCTGCGCGCGTGAAGGGGGGAATCAATCTTATGGAAGACGGAAAAGGGAGTTGAGATGAGGCGATATCTTCTGCTGGCGCTGCTGCTCTTCGCAGGCTGTTCGCGCCCCCCTTCGGCGATGCCGGCTGCGCCGACGCCCTCCGCCGCCGTCCAGGAGACGCCGCCTCCCGCTCCCTCAAGCGCGGCGCAGAAGCCCTCCGATCCGCCCGGTGAGCAGAAACCAGACTTCAACATCCATCGTCAGCATCAACTCTCCACGCTGGAGCGGGTTACGATCCGGGTGGGAAAGCATGCGCTGAAGGTCTGGGTAATGGATACGCAGAGCAAGCGGATGGAGGGGATGATGTTCCTGAGCGACGGGGAGGTGCAGCCGGATGAGGGGATGCTCTTCGTCTTTGCCGCGCCGGAGCCGCTCGGGTTCTGGATGAAGAACACCTATATCCCGCTGGATATCGCCTACCTAGACGCCGGAGGGCGTATTCTCAATGTTGCGGCGATGAAACCGCTGGATGAGATTTCCGTGCGGAGCCGGGGCGCGGCGAAGTATGCGCTGGAGATGAAGCAGGGCGCATTCAGACGGTTGGGAATACGCGCCGGCATGCGCGTCGAGATTCCGCCGGGCGTGCGGGCAAAGGATTAGCGGCGTAGGGGCGGCGGCTTCAGGGAAGCTGCGGGTTGCTGCTTCCCAGCAGGTAGAGGAGCCAGAGGATGCCCGCCACGCCGATCAACGCCGCCACCTCGATGGCGACCAGAATCTTGTCCCACCGATGCCGACGATCATAGGCGAAGTCGTCCATACAGGCGGGGCGGGGCGTCGTGCACAGTTCCAGCTCTTCCCGAAGAATCGGTTCCATGGGCGGTAAGTCCTGATTGCTGTGAGCGAATGGCTGAGCCAGGGGGCTTCACAGCCCCCGGCTCGGAAAGCAATAGAGATGTAAAAGAGCGGCGACAGCTTTTTCCGGAAGCTATATATTTATCATACCTAAATATTTGGCGGTTGTCCAGAGAGACTGGATAATTTTTAACCGGGAGGGTCGGCACCTATTTTGCCGGGGGGATCGGAAGATCGTAGAGGAGAATACGGTAGGTCCAGAGCCAGGCGAAGTCGGGGGGAGGCGTCTCAAACGAGTCGGCGACCGACAGCGCCAGCGTCAGCCGATCCTCCTGCGCGAGCCGCCCGCGCGCATCTCTGCCGAGCGCGGCGTTATGGTTGCGGCTCCATCCGGTGGTCTCCCTGCCGATCGTCGCCACCACGCGCCAGACGCCACGACCGGCACGCAGGTCTTCCGCCGCCATCTCCGCCACCTGCACATAGGAGGAGATGAAGCCGGGAAATCGGGTGTCTGTATGCAGCTCTCCCTCCCGCGTTATGTAGAGGCGTTTGCGGGAAGGGGAGAAGGCGAGGGAGATATTGCGGGGATAGGCGATCGGCTTTCCTCCGACGGTCGTCAGTCCGGCGGCAGGAACCCGTATCGGCGGGCTGAGGCGCGGTCCGGCGTCCATGTCGGAGAGGTCTGCCGTAACCATCTCCTGCCCATGCGTCTCCTCCCCGCGGGTGTAGCACAGGAGAGCCTTGCCGGCTCCGTCCAGCGAGACGGCGGCGGGCTGTCCGACGCCCCAGTAGCGGTAGACGGGGAATCCGTGCGCTTCGCCGATCCTGCCGCCTTCGGGGTGCGTCGTGTAGCGGATAATCGGCTCCGGATACTTTCTCCAGGGACCCTCCAGACGGTTGGCGAACGCGACCCCCACCTGATTATGCGTGCTGCTCTCCGCGTCGCATCCCAGATAGAAGAGCGCGTATCGCCACGTCCTGCCCTGATAGCGGAAGCGTCCCGCCAGCGCCTCCGGATCGCAGACGTGCCGGCTGTCCCAGTCGGTCTTCGCCTCGCCGGGCGCAAGGATCGCCCGCTCCTCTCCCCACTGCCAGCCTGACCGCGTGCGCGTCCCGATCCGCAGGCAGAGGTAGTCGGTGACCGATCCCGGCTCGCGGTTGGCGCAGTAGAAGAGGTAGCGGCGTTTCCCGCCCTCCTCTTCGAGGAGAGAGGGCGCATAGGCGTAGGTGCGTTCGCGGGGATAAAATGCCGGTTCCATACGCGGGACCGCATCCGGGTGGGGCGATGGCGTCTGCCCGCTCTGCCGGGACAGTCCGGCAGGCGGCAGGCAGAGGATCGCCGTCAGACAGAGCAGCGCAGGAAGAGGAGGGCGACCCCGAAGGCATCGCATCTGTCCGCCCCGGATCATCCTACGTCTGCCGCCCGTAGCGCCACGCCTCGTCATACATGGCAAGGATGTTTTCGAGGGGCGTGTTCGGCTGCAGGTTGTGGCAGGGAGCCACAATATAGCCCGTGCCGTCGCTTGCCAGCGTGTCTATGCAGGCGCGCACCTCGGCGCGCACCTCCTCCGGCGTGCCGAACGGCAGAATCCGCTGGTTTTCGACCCCGCCGTGAAAGCAGATGCGGTCGCCGAACTCCCGCTTCAGTTGCGCCCGATCCATGCCGGGACAGGTCCACTGGATCGGATTGAGGATATCTATCCCCATCTCGACCAGACGCGGCAGGAAGACCCGGCAGCTTCCGTCGTCGTGATGGAAGACCTTGATGCCGAATGCATGACACAGGTTGATGAAACGCCGGTGATGCTCCGCATAGAAGGCGTCGTAGATCTTCGGGCTGATGAGCGGACCGGTCTGGCTCCCGAGATCGTCGGTTACCTGCGCCACATCAATCAAGCCGTCGCACGCCTCGAAAGCGCGCCGGTGATGCTCGTAGAAAAAGTCGCTGATACGGCGCAGGATCTCATGCGTGAACTCGGGATCGTCGTAGGGGTCCGTCAACGAGCGTTCCAGACCACGCAGAAGGTTATGATAGTAGAAGGGAGCCATGTAGCCGAACGTGACCAGATGCGTTTTTCGCGCCTCCTGCGCCTGCGCGCGCATCTTGGAGTAGTCGAACCAGTCCGCCCGGGGCCAGCGGTAGCGGTCGAGGTCGTCTATCGTTTTCGCCTCCGCCAGCGGATAGAAGACCTGCTCCTCATAGATGCCGTCCGCGTAGGGAGTGCGACGCATCACCATGCCCCAGTAGTTCGCGCTCTCTCCCGGACCGACGGCGGGGGGCGCGGGACCGCAGTAGTCCGGCGCGATCCCGCGCGTCCCGTCAATGTGCAGCGCCGCCAGAATGTCCGCACCTTCGCTGAAGTGGGCGCGCAGCTTCTCCCATACCTCGGCGGTCGCCCAGATGTCGGTCGGGATGCGGTCTACCGGCTTGCGCTCTATGGCGGCGAGCATGCGCTCGCGTGCGTTCATCTCCTCCATCACCGCGCCTCGATCAGGTCGCGCGTCATCTCGACCCATTTTCGCAGTCGGGGACGGTCTCCGTTGATCCGGTAGACATCGCGGAAGATGATCTCCAGATTGCACCCGCGAAACGCCGCCAGCGTCTCGACGATGTCCTGCCGCAGAGCGTCCCAGTCGGGCGTGTCGCCGGAGATCGGCGCGGGGCGCGGCTTGCGCGAGAAGACGACGCTCCGCCCCGCCATCTCCGCCATCTTCGCTTTGTCGCACCAGGGAGAGATGGAGACGGCGCGAATGTGGGGGATCGCCGCGATGATCCGCTCCCAGCGGTCATGCACCGGCTCGCAGCAGCCGTAGTAGATCAGCCCGAACCTTTCGCAGACCGCCGCCATGCTGGGAAGGAAGAACTCGCCGAACATCCGGGGCGAGATGCAGACGGTCTCCTGCGACTCCATCCAGAGCCACAGGTCCTTCAGGCGCGCCGGTCCGGAGGAGGGCGGCGGGAGCGAGGTGGTGTAGCCGGGGCTTCCCGAACCGACGAAGGTCCAGAGGTTGTTCGATCCCAGCAGCCCCTCCCGCTCCATCCAGTCGAACATCGCCAGACGGTCATCGCGCAAATATGCCATGAGCCGGCGGATCGCCTCCGGTTCATCGTAGAGCCAGGTCAGCAGGCGGTCGTTGCCGATCAGCCGGTAGAGGTCGCTGGTGAGTCCGGCGTGAAGCGCGGTGGAGCCGTGCAGGACGACCGGCAGCAGATCGCCGAAAGTCTCCGTCAGACGCTCCGCCTTGCGGTTGGTGGAGGCGCGGTCCACCTCCCAGATTCGCGGCTGAAGCCGGTCTATTTCCTCGGGAGAGCGGATGGGGTGATCGAAGGCGTATCCGACATGCCCGCCCTGAACGTCCACCGCATGGGTCACGGGAATTTCCACACCGTGGCCGGTGGCGCGAATGTCCCATCCGATACGCCAGCAGGGTTCCACAACGGTATCGTCGCCGATCTCCTCCGCCTGCCGGATCGTTGCGAGCATACTCCCCTCCACGCTCCGGAGGAGGGGGTCTTCGCACTGAAGCTCCCGCTCCGACACGTAGTCCTCCAGCGTCCAGGTCTCAAACAGAACCATCGGACGCTCGGCGCGCAGGTCTTTCAGCGCGGTCCACTGCCGCCTGCGCTCCTGCATGATCGGCTGTTCGGCGATCTCTCTCCAGCGCGCCGCCAGGGCGCGTATGCGACTGCGATCCTTTGCTCGCATGGGTATGCCATCGTGCCGGCTACATGCCCGCCTGCGTGATTCTTCCGCCCGTAACCGGCAGGTATGCGCCGGTAACATAGGAAGCGAGGTCGCTCAGGAAGAAGACGCAGCCGTTGCCGATCTCCTCCGCGCTGCCGTGCCGCCGCAGCGGGAGGGTCTTGGCGAAGTTGCGCGATCCCTCCGATTCGGTGTTGACCTTCTCATCCGCCATCCAGCCGGGAGCCACCATATTGACGGTGATGTTCTCCGGACCGAGTTCACACGCCAGCGAGCGCGACAGCCCCACCATCGCGCCCTTTCCCGCCATGTAGACCGACCAGCCGGCAGGGGCAAGGTTCCACAGCTCGGTGACGATGTTCACGATCCGACCGCCGCCCTGCCGGTTGAAGACGGGACGCGCCGCAGTGATGGTGTTGACGACCGCCCTGCAGCCAAAATCGAAGGAGTTGGCGTAGTCTGCCCAGCTCGCTTCGCTCAGCGTGCCGCTCTGCCTTCCGGCGATCGCGTTATTGACCACGCCGTCCAGACGCCCGAACGTCTTCACCACAGCGTCTATCATGGCGGTTACGGCGTCCGGGTCGCGGACATCCGCACTGAACGCCTGCGCCTTCCCTCCCTCGGCGACGATCTGCGCGACCACCGCCTCCGCCTTCTCTTTGCTGGCGGAGTAGTTGACGGCGACGGTCGCTCCATGACGCGCCAGCACGCGCGAGATCGCCGCCCCGATGCCCCGTCCTCCGCCGGTTACCAGAACCACTTTTCCTGACAACAACATGATCGCCTCCTCACTCTCTGAAAGATCGTTTCCGGACAAAACGGCTGTTGTCTCATCATTCGGCTTTCGGGGGAGGAACCCCTTTTTCGATGGGAGTCGGAGTGCGCAGCGGCTCAGTAGTCCCGATGCGCTTCATAGACCTCCAGGGCGTACCGGTAGCTGTCGTAGCGCACGTTCGGGGTGACGGAGTGATCGGTTCCGAAGACATACCGGGCGTTGCGCGCCTTCATGCCCTCGATAATCTCCGAGACGCCCCGGCGGATCGTCTCCCGGTCGTTGCTCTCCAGGATCCGCACGTCCAGCCCGCCGATGAATGCCAGATCGTCGCCGTACTGCTCGGCGAAGGCGAACAGATCGCATCCCGCCTTCACCTCCATCGGGTTGAGCGCGTCGAACCCGGCTTCGACGATGAGGGGAAGGGCTTTCGTGATGCCGCCGCAGGAGTGCAGCACCACCGGCAGGTCGTATTCGTGGAAGAAGGCGACCAGTTCGGCAAAGTAGGGGAAGATAAGCTGCTGGAGGAGGCGGGGCGAGGCGAACAGACCGTTGCGGTATCCCAGGTCTTCATAGACCCATATGCCGTCTGGCAGTCCCGCCTGCTCAAAGAGGGCGCGGTAGTGGGCTTTAAAGAAGTCGGTGTAGACGCGGTTGTAGTCGTGAATCCAGCCCGGATCGAGCGCGAGGCTCTCATACATGGTGATGTCGCCCATGCTCTGGCGCATCGTCTCGAAGATAAACAGGTGCCCGTAGAAGGTCCAGCGGTGTTCGGCGCGTCCGGCTTCCAGCGCGCGCCGGTGGGCGGGAATGTCCATGCGCTGCGGGTCCACCGACAGCAGATAGTGGCGATAGTCACGCTCCCAGATCTCCCGACTGGTCATCCGAAAGTCTATATGCTCCGGCGTGCCGGACTTATGCTTCCAGTATTTGAGCGCGGCGCCTGCCCCGTTACGCACCACCTGCCACTCGTCGGTCTCTTCCAGCACTTCGCGATAGCCGCGCAGGGGGTTCACATCGAACCATCCGCCGCAGGGACGCATATCGAAGCCGAAGAAGACCGCGGGATCTGCTGGAGGGGTCTCCGTGTCCGAGGGGCTGCCGTCGGCGGTCGGGTAGCCCTGATCGAGCCACAGGCGGGGCGTCTCGGGCCAGAAGTGGTCGAACAGCCCGACACGGTCCGGGCAGCCTTTGCGAAGCAGCTGGTTGATCCGCGTCTGTGAGTCCATGATCTCCTCCTGATCAGGAATCGAAACGGCGCTCCCGCCGGATCCGCCGGCAGGAGCGCCTGAAGATGCGAAGGGAGCCGCTGTCCCGTTCAGAGAGTTTCCGGCAGGATGCTTTTTCGTCTGGCATGGGAGCAGGGTTCGGGAAAAGGCGGCGTGAGGAAGCAGGGAAAGCGGGAGACGGGTTTCGAACCCGCGACCTCCTCCTTGGCAAGGAGGCGCTCTACCACTGAGCTACTCCCGCATCGCTCTTTACGGCGCGGTGGTGGGCGAGAGGAGAGTCGAACTCCTACGCCTTTCGGCACTAGTTCCTAAGACTAGCGTGTCTGCCATTCCACCACTCGCCCGATGGGATACGGCACGGCTGATCAGACAACGGAAGAGATTATATCACGCTCTGGTTTCCCTGTCAAGGCTTTATCGCACTGGAATCAGGGCGCGAAACAGCGCGCCGTTCTCCATCCGCGCATTCCATATGTCCGCCTGCTCGTCCGTGTCGTAGGTCCAGTGCAGAAAGCCGACGAATCCCCTTTCCAGTACGCGCCGGATGTGCTTCGTCAGCAGGTCTGCCGCCCGCTCCGCCGTTGGGACCGCGCCTTTGAAGACTCCGCACTCTCCCATCAGGATCGGTTTCCCGGCGTGCCGGCAGGCTTCGCGCACCGCCTCCCATTCGACGCTCTTCAAGTCGCGCTCCAGGCTCGCCTCATCGAGTGAGTAGAGATGGATGTCCAGATAGGAGAGGCGGGTCTGCGCCAGCGCCAGCGGGCGCGCGGGAAAGCGCGGGTCGGGACTGCGGTCCTGTGTGAGGCGGCTCGGACCGGTGCGACCGACGGCGGCGAACGTGAAGACGTTCGCGCTGATCATCGCCTCCGGGTCCACACGGCGAACCGCCTCAACGCAGGCGTCCGCTAGCGCCTGCGTTCCGGCGTCCGCCAGTCGCTGCAGGTCGTCGTCGGAGGTCAGAGAGTAGCTCTTTCCCTGAAAGACGACCGATCCGTGCCGGGTGGAGAAGGGCGGCTTCGTCGCCATCAGATGGGTCTCGTTGTCCAGTTCATAGGCGAAGACAGTGGAGAGCAGCCCCCGATCATGCCGCACAATGGCGGCGGCGAAGTCCGCCATATACCGCGCTTTGGCGGCGATGAATCCCGGATGCAGCAGCGCGAGGTTTCCGCCCTCTACTCCAGCAGGCCCGGGCTGATCCGGACGATACGGAGGCGTATCGGGCAGGTAGCACATGGCGAAGATCACATAGAGGCGAAGCCGGCGGGCGCGGGCAAGAAAGTCGCAGACGTTCGCCATATAGGCGGGGGACAGCTCCTGCGCCTCTTTCGTCGCCACGCTGCCCGCGTTCGGCATCGGATCTATGAAGACACGGACGGTGTTGAAGCCGTTTGCGGCGATGTCGGCGAGAGCCGCTTCGACCCTCTCCGGGCGGTAGCTGTTCGGGTTGAAGGTGTCGTGCCAGAGATAGCCCACATCGCGTGTCCGGATGTAGTTGAAGCCCCGCGGGCGGAAGACCTTTCCGGTCTTCGCTTCGACGAACTGTCCGCTGCGCGCCGTGATGCGCGGCAGAGGAGTGGATTTCGCGGGGGCGGGCTTGACCACAATCATGATCCCGTCGCGCGCCGGCACCTCCGCAATAACCGGGAATCTGCGTCCGTCGGCGGCGGGCATCGCGACGCAACCGCCGGGAGTCGTCTGCTGCAGGCTCCACCGGTTCGCCCTGCCCATAGCGTATCGGTCGGCGTCCAGCAGGAGGGAGATGCGGTGTGGGCGGGTATCGGCGTTGGCGACAAGCAGGGCGTAGCTGCCGTCTCGCCCTCTCCAGAGCGCAGCGTGGACGGCTTTGAGGGTTACCTCGCGGTCTCCCTGCCAGGTGTTCCAGCGTCCGGTGAGATCGGGAAGATCGTTCTGGGGGCGTAGGATGGCGAGCAGTTCGCCGTAGACCAGGTAGTCGCCGGCGATCGCGCGCAGCCGCGCCAGGCGTCCCTGAAACTCCAGCTTGGCGGCATGTTCCGGCGCGATGATGTCCGCGCCCTCCCATCCAAGCTGAGTCCCCCAGACGAAATCGCGCGCCTGACAGAGAGCGAACGCCGTATCTCCGCCCGCTAGGGCGCGATTGCTGGCGAAGTAGAGCGTGTAGCCGCTGTAGACCGCCGTGGTCATCGGAATCTCGTGTTGTTCGCGGGGAGTCCAGGTGAGGAAGGCGTCCACATTGTCCATATACGGTTCGGCGTCGTTCTCGGTGGTCAGCCCGACCTGCCGCTCCGCCGAAGCCGCCCATCGCTTGATGGGGGTGAGCATCTGGCGATAGCCGTCCACCCACCAGCGCCCGGAGCCGAGGGGATGCCCGTGTACCGGATCGAAGCAGAGGCGCGGCGGGGCGGAGGCGATCTGATCGAGATAGACGGCGTTGACCCCGTACTCCTCACCCAGACGCCGGATGATCTGCGCCACCCGCTCCTGCCAGAAGGCTTGCGTCGGACACATCACCGCCAGCTTCGCGCCGGAGCCGTACTCTTCGATGACGGGGTTGCCCTGCGGGTCCTTCGCGCTGTGAGGCTTTGCCTGCGGGAACTCCCGATTGCCGGAATCCCAGAGGCGAGCGTTCATGTAGGGCATCACCGTCACGCCCTCGCGCTGCAGTTCCGCCACGCCCTCTGCAAAGCCGGGCTTGACGGGGAAGTAGGCGGGGTAGTCGGTATCGAACGGGATCTGATGCCAGTTGTACCAGTGTACGCCGACTGGCGCGCCGACCGCCTGCGCGAACCGGCGCACCGTCGGAACCACCTGCTCCCGGTCTCCCCATCCGACGATCCAGGCGCAGACCTTTTTCATCGCCTCCGGAACGTCGCTCCGTTTTGCCAGAGGACCCTTTTTCGTCCAGGGAGCCGACTTTAACGCCCAGGCGCGGTACCGCTTGCAGCCGACGATCCAGTCGCCGCGATAGACTCCGAGGGCGAAGGCGTAGGGAGCGTTCCAGCTGCTGCCGGGCTGTCCCATGTTCTCCGCCCAGGTGTTCACGTGAAACTCGCCCCCGGGCGTCAGCGAGAACTGCTTGGGGCGCGCGTCGGGATCGTGCGCCGCCAGATAGAGACCGCGATCGCCCTCCAGCAGCAGCATGAATTGCATCGGCATGTTGTGCGAGGGGTACTCTCCGGCGATGGTCTGTGTCGCTGCGGCGTAGAGTTCGCCCCAGTTGCCGCGCCCGATGGCGATGTCCGCCTTACCCGCCTCTGCGATCGGCGCGATCACCGGAAACTGCACGCCCCACAGCCCGGACTGCCGGCTGCGGTTGCTTACCCACAGCCGCATCTGCGCCGTATCACCGGACGAGCTGAGACGACAGGAGACGCGCGCCGAAAACGCGCCCGGCTCCTCCGGCAGATTCACGCGCTCCCAGCGCAGAATAATCTCGCCGGACCTGGTCTCTATCTTCGGAGGAGCTGCCTGCGCGTTGTCCATTTTGACTTCGCTGCCGTCTGCGCGGCGAAAGGTCAGCCGCCACAGCAGGGGCTTGGGCTCGACGCGGCGCATAAAGGCGTGTCCGTTCGATCCGACGATGGCGGCGAGACCGCCCGTCTGCGGGCTGAACTCCAGCGTTAAGCCGTTTCCGGTGATCTGCATGGCGGTTCCTTTCTCAGTGAGTGAGAGGCATAATAGCGATGTCAGAATGAGAGCTGCTTGCAGCTTCATGGCGTTACCTCACGGATGGACATCATCTTCGCTTTCGGCAGGAAACTTGACGAAAGGTTGTGAAAAAGATCGCAGACATGAGCAAAGAGAGGACCGAAATGCGACTACGCCTGTTTGTATCCGCCTGTCTGCTGTTTGGCGCGGCTTCCGCGTTGTCGGGGCAGAGTGCCGATCCCGGCATGACCGGCTATCTCGCGCAGATACGCCGTCTGCTGCCGACGCCGGGCGAAACCTGGTTCGATCCCTCCGACCTGAGCCGTATCAGCGTGGGGGGCGTGCCGCAGTATGCGCGCGCCTCCATCGTTGCGGTCGAGGGTCAGCCGTTCCAGAGAGCGGTACGGGCGGAGGTGCATATGCGGGGCGAAACCCCCTACAGCTCGCAGTTACAGTTTCCGGCGAACGCCCGTCCGATCAGGAAAGGCGACGTGATCTTCTTTACATTCAACATCCGATGCCTGCATTCCCGCCATGAATCGGGAGAGGGAGTCTGGGCGATGTATCTGCAGAGCAACGGTCCGCCCTGGACGACCTACTACTCCACGCAGGGCAGTGCGGGAAGAGCCTGGCGTCGCTGCTACTACTACACGGTGGCCGAGCGGGACTTTGCGCCTGACGAGGTCGGGCTGACGTTTCATATCTCTCAGAACGCCCAGACGCTAGAGTTCGGCGGGATGATCGTGCTGAATCTGGGTTCGCTGGCGGACGCCTCGCGCCTGCCGGTTACGCGCCTGACCTATCCGGGGAGCGAGCCAAACGCCCCCTGGCGCAGAGCGGCGGCGCAGCGAATCGAGCGGTACAGAAAAGGGAGCCTTTCTGTGCAGGTTACCGACCGGCGCGGCAGACCGCTCTCCGGCGCGCGCGTCTCGGTGCGCATGAAACGCCACGCCTATGAGTTCGGCTCCTTTGCCGAGCAGCCGATCCTTGCCAACACACCGGACGGCGCGAAGTACCGGGAGTGGTTTCTGAAGCTCTACAACAAGGCGACCTGCCCCATGTATAACGCCGACTGGGGATGGGAGAGTCCGCAGTCACGGAAGGACTATCTGGGGATCGCCGAATGGCTGCAGAAGAACCGGATTCCCACCAAAGCCCATGTGCTGATCTATCCCGGCTGGCAGTTCATGCCGACCCGCTGGAAGTCGCTGGAGAAGGACCCGCCCGCCCTGCGCCAGGCGATCTACGCCCACATCCGCGAGATCATGGCTGCCACCGCGCGGTTCCGTTTTGCCGGCTGGGATATCATCAACGAGACCCGCGACCTGCGCGACCTGCCCGCCGTCTTCGGCAGCGACGTGATCTATGCGGACATCTTCAAGCAGGCGCGTGCGGCAAACGCCCACTCCCGGTTCTTCATCAATGAGAACACCATTCTGACCAACGGCGGGCAGACGGAGCTTCAGCAGGAGATCTACGAGCGGATGATCCGGTATCTGCTGGATCAGGGAGCGGCGGTGGAAGCCATCGGGATGCAGGGGCATATGGGCGAGTCGCTGACCCCTCCGGAGCGCGTGGTGCAGATACTCGACCGCTTCGCCCGGTTCAAACTGCCCATCCAGATCACCGAATGGGACCTGCCGACCCGCGATGAGATCACGCAGGCGGCGTATACCCGCGACTTCATGACCGCCTTCTTCAGCCACCCCGCCACCACCGGCTTCACCATGTGGGGATTCTGGGAGGGGCACATGTGGCAGCCTCTGGGCGCGATGATCCGCAAAGACTGGAGCCTCAAGCCCAACGGCAGAGCCTATCTCGATCTCGTCTACCGGGAGTGGTGGACGAACGCGGACGGGAAGACGGATCGGCGAGGAGGTTATGCCGTGCGCGGATTTCTGGGCGACTATGCGGTGACGGTAACCCATCGCGGGAAGAGCAGAACGGTTCCGGTCTCGCTGAAGCGTCCCGGCACGCGGGTAACGATCGCGTTATAGGCGTCGGGTCTGGCAGGCTTCGTACCAGTCGTAGAGGGAGAAGAGGATCAGGCGGAGATTGCCCTGATGCCGGGCGTACAGGTCGTTCAGGAGCGCGTCGGAGGGTCTCTCAACCTGCCAGCCGTCGAGCAGATAGTCGGCAATCTGGCGCGTCATCTCCAGGGTGATCCCGGCGCGCCAGAGGGTGGGAAAGCCCATGTCCCGATGCGCGGCGACCAGCAAGCCGATCCCCCGGCGTCGGCAGAGGGCGCGCAGATAGAGACGACGCCACGCCGGATGCGACTCCCATTCGTCCGCAAAGAGGCAGGAGGCGTTCGCAAAACGGGGCGCAGAGGGAGATCGGAAGGCGCAGACGCGCCAGCCGAGCACGCGGGCGGTCAGCGCCAGATGAGAGAGGAGGGCGGACTTTCCGGAGCCGTGCGGACCGATGATCTGCCCCTGCATGCCGATGTCGGCAAAGGTCTGCAGCAGCGATTGCAGGCTCTGACCTTCTGACAGGAAGAAGGGGATCGCGCCCGGCTGCACCCGTTCCGAACAGAATGGGTTGCGCGGCGCGCCGAGAAAGCGCAGGCTCTGTGCCGGTCTGCGGGCGGTCAGCGGTGCTCTGTCCAATGCGCCTCCTGTCCGGATGTGAGGGTGAAACCCTCTTCATAGGTCAGATCGCGCCCGCGCCGCATATCGGCTTTGACCCGCACGCACCAGTGGATCTTCAGCAGAAAGCCGTAATAGGTGAGCGGGAGGGGAGGCAGGATGACCGAGAAGGGGAAGTCCGGACCGCCCCGCAGGTCGAGCGTCTCGGAATAGGCGATCCCCTCATCCCGGTCGCCCTTGCCTTCGGTGAACCAGAGCACCTGCATCGTTACCGACTTCAGCTCATCCCGCCGCATTCCGTGCAGCATAATCGTTCCCGCCAGCGGTTCGCCGGGGCGATAGACGCGCTTGTTGTCGTGCAGACGAACCTGAATCAGAGGAAAGGACTCGGAGTACTGCATCAGAACCTCCTCTGCGGTTCGGGCGGAGCGACGCACAGGGTGAAGTCGAAGTTGAAGTCGGGCCAGCGGATCACCTCCCCCTTCACGTTCAGCCTCCAGACGATCCGGTTGTTGCTCGCTTCAAAGCTGTGCATGGCGTCCGCGGGGATCTGCAGTTCGAAATGCTGCTCCAGCGGTCGGGTCAGGGTGGTAGTAACCGGACCCGTCTCGATCAACGGCTGATCCAGCAGGGTGTTCGATTCGTGGTAGGTGTCGGTGCCGCGCCGGTAGGTGATCTTCTCCTCGCACACCAGGCGGACGAGGAAGTTATTCAACGGCAGCGCGCCGTGCTGCGCGATATAGGCGCGTACCCGCTCCCCCGGAACCAGGATCGTCTTTTCGATCTCCACAACAGTCTCCCGCACCCGGATCGCCAGCAGGATGCTGCGCAGGAGCAGGACGAGTAGGACCAAACCCACCACGACAAAAGGGATCAGGAACAGGGTCAGGATGATGTCTCCCTGTCCCCTCTGCCATCCGCTGACCATGTTCAGTAAGAAGATGCTGACGATCCCGTTCCAGAATAGGCAGAGAATGGGCAGGCAGCCGATCTCCGCCGCGCGCGACCCTCCGGCTTTCAAGCGCGCGGCATAGAGACGTCCCTGCTCCGCCCGGATCGCGGGCAGCAGGGTATTCGACGGGGGGATGGCTTGTCGGGGCATGGCGATCAGTAGCGCTGCGCCCCCTGAAGGGGCAGCGGCTGGATCCAGATGTTGCGATACTCTACCCGATTGCCGTGATCCTGCAGGACGATAGGACCCGGATCTTTCAGTTCTCCGAACCGCATTCCCCAGGTGGGGCGGGCGATCTCGACATTGTTATGGATGACGATGCCGTTCTGCAGGACGGTAACCCGCGCCTTTTCGGTCTGATTGCCCTGCTCGTCGTAGCGGGGCGCGCGATAGATGATATCGTAGGTCTGCCACTCCATCGGCGGCTTGCAGGCGTTGATCAGGGGAGCGTGCTGATTATAGATGGCTCCGCAGTCGCCCCGTCCCACCTCCGGCAGTCCATAGGAGTCGAGCACCTGCACCTCGTAGCGTCCCTGCAGGAAGACGCCGCTGTTGCCCCGCGCCTGTCCCCGCACGTTTTCGGGCATCTTCGGCGTGCGAAACTCCAGATGCAGTTGAAAGTCCGTGAACTTCTCGCGGGTAACGACATCGCCGCCGCGTGAGACCATCGCCCCGTCGCTGACGGGCCAGGCGGCGTCTCTGCCGTCTATGCGCATCCAGTTCTTTTTCAGCTCCTCCTCCTTGCCGCTGAAGAGGACAATCTTCTCTTTCGTGGCCGCCGCGTCCTGTTTCGGCTCTCCCGCCTGCGCCGTTTTCGCGGTGTTGACTGCCAGCCAGCCGCAGACGACCGCGGCAAGTCCGCCTCCCAGTGCCAGCAGGCGGTTCCGGCTCACTCCTGTTCTCCTCATCATCGCTTCCCTTTTCGTGGTGTGTGGTTGAAACTCGTTCAGAGCGGCGTCCAGTCCATGTCGGGAGTAACGCGCTCGCAGAAGCCCGCCATCAGCCGGGCGGCGTTCTCGATGTCGTCCAGGTTCATCACTTCGGACGGGGTATGCATATAGCGCAGGGGAACGCCGATCAAGCCGGTCGCCATCCCCGCGCGGCTGATCTGCATGGCGTTGGCGTCGGTGCCGGTTCCGCCGGGAGCCGCGTTCACCTGATACGGGATCTCCAGCTCCTGTGCGGTCCGTGTCAGCAATTCAAACACGCGGGGGTTGATATTGGCTCCGCGCGTGATGATGGGACCGTTGCCCAGCCGGATGTCGCCGACGCGCTTCCTCTCCGCGCCGGGAAAGTCCATTGCGTGGCCGACATCGGTCGCCAGACCCACCAGCGGGTCCACGCCATAGGCGCTGGCGCGTGCGCCCCGCAGCCCGATCTCCTCCTGTACGGTCGAGACGGCGTAGACTGCCGCCTTCAGGTCGGTGTCTGCCAGCAGCCGCAGCGCCTCCGCGACCACGAAGACGCCCATCTTGTTATCGAAACTGCGCGCCGTGCAGAGGCTTCCCAGCAGCGGCTGCATCTCCTGCGCGTAGGTGATGCAGTCGCCGATGGAGACCAGCGACTCCGCCTCCTTGCGGTCTTTTGCGCCGATGTCAATCCAGAGATCATCCAGCTTGACGCTCTTGCCCCGCTCCTCCGTCTCCATCAGGTGAACGGCGCGCCGTCCCAGCACGCCGAGTATCGGTCCGGAGGCGGTATGAACGTGAACCCGCTGCCCGACCGTCACGACCGGATCGTGCCCGCCGATCGAACCGAAATAGATCATGCCGTCTTCGCTGATGTAGCGCACCTGAAAGCCGATCTCGTCGGCATGTCCCGCCAGCATAATGCGCGGGCTGCCCCCCGGGTTTCGCACGGCGATGACGTTGCCCATCACATCGGTTCGCACCTCGTCCGCGCAGGCGGAGACCGCCTCCCGATAGACACGCTGCACCGCCTGTTCATAGCCGGAGGGTCCCGGCGTGTCCACCAGCCGCTTCAAAAAAAGATACGATTCTCCTCGCATTCCCTTCTCTTCTCTTACCGGCGGTACGCGCCGGTCTCAGCGTTACATGCGTCCGCTTCGCACTGAGTAGTTCGACAGAGTGCGGCGTATTCCTGCCCTGTGCGCCCGATCCCGGGAATCGGGCGCATCGCGGCGTTGGGGGCGTCAGGCGGGAGCCGGCGAACGGTGGAAGTGCGCCATCTTCCATGCGCCGTTGATTCGAACGTAGACGCGGGTCTCGTTGAAGGTGGTCCAGCGCGGTCTGCCGTTGTCGTCGTAGGTCATCAGGCGGGTATAGGTAACGATGCCGGTATCGCCGTAGAGCTGCACCTGCGGGTTGAGTATATCGAACCGGGCGGGGCGGTTGGCGGGATCCCGCGCCATCAGGCGAATGAGCGACAGGTGAAACTCCACGCCGTCTATCCGATAGGGGCAGACATCCTCAAAGCAGGTCAGGTCTGGGGCGCAGAGAGCGGCATAGGTCTCCGCGTCGCCCTGATGAATGGCGTCGAGCATCAGCCAGGTCGTAACCAGCAGTTCGCGCTGCTCCGCGCTGAACCCCATCGCCTGAATAACAGCCTCTTCAATCATCGGTCTGATCCTCTCCTTGGTGATGATGCGCTAGATTCGCGGTCGGGGCGGCTTTCCCCTCTTCGTCCGGCTTTCTGCCGCCTGTTGATAGTCTGGATGAGATGTTGTATACTATTTGTAGTAGTTTTCACCAAAGATGAACGCCATATGTTGTGAAAATCGGCGAAAAAACTGCCTGCGAACCTCTTGACAGCCCATATATAGGGTGCTATTATGCTCGCAGCCACTAGATGTAGGAGCCTGCGAGCGCGAGGCGACTGCCATGCGATGTCCGTTCTGTGGTTCCAAAGAAGACAGAGTGCTCGACTCCCGCGAGTCGCAGGAGGGCGACACCATCCGCCGCCGCCGCGAGTGCAAGGGCTGCGGGCGGCGTTTCACCACCTTTGAACAGATCGAAGAGATGGCGCTGTTCGTGGTGAAGAAGAGCGGTCGGCGCGAGCCGTTCAATCGGGAGAAGCTGCTGCACGGCATGCGTCTCGCCTGTACCGGTCGTCCGGTCAGCATCGAGACGCTGGAGCAGATCGCCAGCGACATCGAGCGGAAGTTGTATAACCGGCTGGAGCGCGAGATTCCTTCGCGAGAGATCGGCGACATGGTGATGGATCAGCTCCGGGTCCTGGATCAGGTGGCTTATGTGCGCTTTGCATCCGTCTACAGGCATTTTGAGGACGCCACCGAGTTCCGGCGGATCCTCAAGGAGTTGACCAGTCGCAATAAACCTTGATTTTTCGTGACCGGAGGACAGGGAAGGAGTACACAAGCCGATGCAGGACCCGAATATAGAGCAGACCGACATGATGGCGGCGATGGAGGAGGAGCAGGCTGCCGCACGCGAATCGGAGACCGAGAAGGCGTCTGGCGCGCGCGCCGGCGGCGGCCGCAAGTCCAGAGCGCCGGGATTGAAGATTTCGCGCCGCTTCACCGAGGCGGGAGAGGATGTCTGGAACTCCGTTGAGTGGGAGAAGCGTACCGCCGCGATCACCGATGAGCAGGGAAACGTCGTCTTCGAGCAGACCGATATTGACGCGCCGAAAACCTGGACACAGCTGGCGGTCAAGGTGGTCGCCTCCAAATACTTCCGGGGACATATCGGGACGCCGGAGCGCGAAAACAGCGTACGGCAGCTGATTCAGCGGGTCTCCTACACCATCTCTGACTGGGGCAAGGCGCAGGGCTACTTCGCCTCCGACGCCGACTACCTCGCCTTCCGCGATGAACTGACCCATATCCTGCTGCACCAGAAAGCCGCCTTCAACTCGCCGGTCTGGTTCAATGTGGGACTGGCGGATCAGCCCCGCCCGCAGTGTTCCGCCTGTTTCATCAACTCCGTGCAGGACACGATGGACAGCATCCTGACGCTGGCGAAGACCGAGGGAATGCTGTTCAAGTACGGCTCCGGAACCGGAACCAACTTCTCTACCCTGCGCTCTTCGCGCGAGCGGCTGCAGGGCGGCGGAACCGCCTCGGGACCGGTCTCCTTCATGCGCGGCTACGACTCGTTTGCCGGCGTGATCAAGTCGGGCGGAAAGACGCGCCGCGCGGCGAAGATGGTGATCCTCAACGTGGACCACCCGGACATCGTCTCCTTCATCACCTGCAAGGCGGAGGAGGAGAAGAAGGCGTGGGCGCTGATTGATGCCGGCTACAACGGCAACTTCAACGTTCCGGGCGGAGCCTACGACAGCGTCTCCTACCAGAACGCCAACCACTCCGTGCGCGTGACCGACGAGTTCATGAACGCCTATCTCAACAACGGCGTCTGGCACACGCGCAACGTGCTGGACGGCACGGTGGCGGATACCTATCAGGCGCGCGATCTGATGCGTCTGATTGCCGAGAGCGCGTGGATCTGCGGCGATCCCGGGATGCAGTACGACACCACGATCAACCGATGGCACACCTGCAAGAACACCGACCGCATCCATGCCAGCAACCCCTGCTCGGAGTATATGTTCCTCAACGACAGCGCGTGCAACCTCGCCTCGCTGAACCTGATGAAGTTCCGCCGCCCCGACGGCGAGTTCGATGTGGAGAGCTTCAAGCACGCCTGCCGGATCATGATCACGGCGCAGGAGATCCTGGTAGACAACGCCTCCTATCCGACCGAAGCCATCGAGAAGAACAGCCACGACTATCGTCCGCTGGGGCTGGGCTACGCCAATCTGGGCGCGCTGCTGATGTCGCGCGGACTGGCGTATGACAGCGACGCCGGGCGCGCGCTCGCCGGCGCCATCACCGCCATCATGACGGGCGAAGCCTACTACCAGTCGGCGATCATCGCCCGCGATCACGGCGGTCCCTTCCGGGGGTTTGAGCCGAACCGCGAACCGTTCCTGGAGGTGATGCGCATGCATCGCGCCGCGGTCGAGGGGATTGAGGAGCGGTATGTCCCGGGCGATATGATGCAGGCGGCGCGCACCAGCTGGGACAACGCCATCGCCCTGGGCGAAAAGTACGGCTACCGCAACGCGCAGGCAACCGTACTTGCGCCTACCGGATGTCTGGTGGACGGAACGCTGGTCATCACGGACCGCGGATTGATGCGCCTGCGCCGTCTGGGGAATATTCACGGTCCGCAGTGGCAGGACGTATCGTTCAAGGTGTTAACCGATGAGGGCGAACAGGACGCCACGCGGTTCTACGTGAACGGCATGGAGGACACCCGCCGCATTGTAACCCGATGCGGGTACGCCATTCAGGGCACGCTGAAGCACCGGATCAAGGTGGTGGACGTCGTCACCGGATCGCTGCGATGGAAGCGTTTCGCCGATATCGCCCCCGGCGACATCGTGGCTCTCTCGATGGGCGAGATGATCGGATCGCCCCGGACGGTTTCGCTGCCGCCGCTTGGCGAAGAGTACTGGACGGGCGACTACACCACCCGCGTCCCGCGAACGATGACGCCGGAACTGGCGGAGCTGATCGGCTACTTTATGGGAGACGGCTCCATTCACTCCAAAGGACCGCGCTTCTGCGTTACCAGCTCGGATCGCGATGTGGCGGACCGCATCTGCAGCCTGCTGGAGTCTCTGTTCAATCTCAAAGCGCATGTGATCGAGCAGCAGGACTATCGTGAGATCTCCGTCCACTCCGTTCCGCTGGCTCTCTGGTGGGAAGCCTGCGGCTTCACCAAGAGAACTCCTGATGCCGAGCATAGGGGCAAGGGGTATCTTCCCTGCATTCCGGACGCCGTTCTGGCGACGAACGATCCGACGGTCTACGGAGCGTTTCTGCGAGGGCTGTTTGAGGCGGATGGAACGGTAACGGGGAGCATCCCCTGCTGGAGCACCGTGCATAGAGAGTTTTCGGAGGAGGTCAAGACGCTGCTGCTGGCGCTCGGAATACCGACGACCACCCGGCAGGAGACGACCGGCTGGAGCCAGGCTCCCCTCTATGTTCTCAGACCGCGCAACAAAGCGTATGCGGAACGCTTCCTCTCTGTCGTGGGCTTCATCGGCGCTCGAAAGCGCGAGGCGGTATCCGTCAGCCGCGCCGAACAGTCCGCTCGATATGACTATGTCTATCTCGATCCGGCGGTGATCGAGGAGCTGCTGCCTGGCAGCGAAAACCTGCGTAATGCGATCCGACTGTCTGCGAAGCGGCATCAGGGAGCCATCACCCGACGGGCGGCGGAGCATCTCTATGCGCAGACCGGCGATCCGCGCGTGGCGAAGGCGCTGCGCTTCTTCTACGATACGGTCGCTGTCAACGAGGACGGAGGAGAGCAGCTGACCTACGATCTCTCGGTGCCGTCCAATGTCACCTATATCGCGGGCGGCTTTATCTCGCACAACACCATCGGCTTCATGATGGACTGCGACACAACCGGCATCGAGCCGGACATCGCCATCGTGAAGTACAAGAACCTGGTGGGCGGCGGCGTGATGAAGATCGTCAACAACACCGTGCCGGAGGCGCTTCAGCGTCTGGGCTACTCGCCGCAGCAGGTCTCCGCCATCGTCGAATACATTGACCGGCATGACACCATCGAGGGCGCGCCCGGACTGAAGCCAGAGCATCTGCCGGTCTTCGACTGCGCCTTCAAGCCCGCCAACGGAACCCGTTCGATCCACTACATGGGGCATGTGAAGATGATGGCGGCGGCGCAGCCGTTCATCTCCGGCGCGATCTCCAAGACGGTGAATATGCCCCATGAGGCGACGCCGGAAGATATTATGGGCGTCTATGTGGAGGGATGGCGTCTCGGTCTGAAAGCCATTGCCATCTACCGCGACGGCTCCAAACGCACCCAGCCGCTGGTGACCAAAAAGACGGAGACGGAGAAGAGCGCAAAGACGGCGGAGGAGACCCCGAAGATGACAGCGGCGCCCGCGCCGGCTTCGGCGACGCAGAACGCGCCGGCTCCGGAGTTCCGTCCCATCCGGCGCAAGCTGCCGGATGAGCGGCGCTCCATCACCCATAAGTTCAGCATCGCGGGGCATGAGGGCTACATCACCGTCGGGATGTATGACGACGGGACGCCCGGTGAGATCTTCCTGACGATGAGCAAGGAGGGGTCGACCATCTCCGGCCTGATGGACACCCTGGCAACGATGACCTCGCTGGCGCTGCAGTACGGCGTGCCGTTGGAGACGCTGGTGAACAAGTTCGCCCACACCCGCTTCGAGCCGTCCGGAATCACGCCGAACCCGAACATCCGCTTCGCCAAGTCCATTCCTGACTATATCTTCCGCTGGCTCGGAACCAAGTTCCTGCCGGCGGAGGCGCAGCCTCCGGCAGAGACCCGATCCCTCAACGGAGAGACGCCGGTGATCGAGGCACCTGCCGACGCTCCGTCGGCTCCCTCCGCCTCTGCGGCTCCGCCCTCGGGCGGCTCCTTCACGGCGCGGGAGCGCGAAATCTTCCAGCTTCAGGCGGATGCGCCTGCCTGCGCGGAGTGCGGCGCGCTGATGGTTCGCAACGGCGCCTGTTACAAATGCCTCAACTGCGGCTCCGTCTTCGGCTGCTCGTAAGAGGATCCTGTGCGGGGAGGAGCGCGCTCCTCCCCGCAGGCGCGGACAGAGGCGGGAGATGCCGATGCTGAGAATCGTGGAAGTTCACGCCGGAAACTCGGTCAGCGGGGAGTATATCGTCCTGCAGAATCAGGGATTGACCACGCAGTCGTTGCGCGGATGGGTGCTCTGCGCGGACT
This sequence comes from uncultured Chthonomonadales bacterium, assembly GCA_938005745.1. Taxonomy (GTDB): domain Bacteria; phylum Armatimonadota; class Chthonomonadetes; order Chthonomonadales; family CAJBBX01; genus CALLMM01. The sequence continues at coordinate 26,846 of CALLMM010000033.1, forward strand.
GCTACCTGTATGGCGATCCCGCAGCCGCCTCCGACGCCATGTTCATCTTCACGCAGGATGTTCCCATCAAGCCCTATATGCGCGTCGTTCTCTTCACGGGCAGGGGCGAAGACGGCTGGTACTCCACGGTGGACGGGAAGCGAGCCTACGTCGCCTACTGGGGACGGACGGAGAAGGTGTGGTCGCACGCGGGCGCAGTGCATCTCCTGCAGCCTGCGTCCTCACATCGAATTGTGCATATGTCTGAAAAGGAGGCGTCTGCGCCCCTGTAGATGCGCTGAAGCGGAAAACCTCGAAGACAGTCACTCTGCGGGACGCGCCGGAATGCGTCCCGTTTTTTTTTGCAGCTGAGACGGATAAAGCCATCAGACCGGGGCGGAACGCCCCGGTCGGAGGGTTGCAGCGACGCAGTAAGTGGCTGTATTATCTTCGTGAGGAGCGGCGGCTGGTCGCGGGAGCGGGAGGGCGCAGACGCTCCGGCGCGTTGTTGGGCATGCGCTCGACAAGCTGATTGGGACGTCCCGGACGCTTCTTGATCACGAACGAGTCGTAGAGGGCGCCGGTCGCCGTGCGCGCCTCATACTCCAGCGTATCGCCGTTGATGTGGATGATCTGGTAGAGCTGCGTATCCTCGGCGACGCGCTTCATCCAGCTCTGCCGGTTCAGGTTGTACATCTTAGGACCGCTGACAGAGACCACATAGACGGTTCCGCTCTTCGGGTCGTTGGTATTGACGCCCAGGTTATAGTTACTGCGCGCGTAGGTGTGATCGTGTCCCTGCAGCACTAGATCCACACGGTACTTATCGAGGATCGGCTTCCAGGCGGCGCGCAGCTCCGGATTGTCGCGGTTCTTCGCGCTGGAAAAGATGGGATGATGGAAGGTGAGGATCGTCCATCGGTTCGGGTTGTTCTTCAGCACCGACTCAAGCCATGGAGTCTGTTCATCGCGCATTTCGTTGGAGTTGAGGGAGATGATGCGGACGCCCTGATAGTCCAGGTAGTAACAGGTCTCTTCCAAGCCTGAGACACCGTTTTCCGGCAGCGCAAACTGCGGACGCCAGTGTTTGGAGAGCTGCCGGACGTTTCTCTCGCCTTCGCGGACGGAGGCGTATTCGTGATTACCGGGGGTCGGGATGCTGGGGATCATGGCGTTGACCCACCCGGCGCCATAGAACCACTCGCCCCACTCCGCATCGTTGTTGGCGCGGTTTATGAGGTCTCCCGCGTGGATGATGAACCGGGCGCGCGGACTATCGGAGAAGGCTTCGCGCGCCACCCGCGACCAGAGCGATTTGATATCGTTCTGCGCGTCTCCAAAGTAGATAAAGGAGAACGGCTCCGGCTTATCGCTGGCGGTGCGGAAGTGAATCCACTCGCTCCAGTTGGTTCCGTCGCCCACGCGATAGACGTATTTCGTGCTGGGCGTGAGGTTCTCAAACCGCGCGGTGTGGTAGTGCGCCGTTCCTAGGTCGGTGGTGAGGGGAGTGGTAACGGCGTTGACGGTCTGGATGCGGTCGGTGAACTTGGGACCGGGGTCGGCGGTGGTGATCTGCGCGATGGCTTCCGTGACGCTGGTATCGGTGCGCCAGGTGACCGACTGCGTACGCGCGGGATCGCCCTGCCAGGTCAGAATGATCCGGTCGGGCACGGCGGTGGGGCGGTAGAGTTCCGCCGGGGGGACCGGGGCGGGGGGGCGTTTTGCGCGAGGCGCTTCCTCGTGCGCGAAGACGGGAACCGCAAGGATCAGCAGGATCAGCATCCAATGCTGGTAACGCAGGGAACGTTTCATCCGGGCATACTCCTGTGGGGTGAGCAAGAAGTGACGGTGAAGAGGGCGTGAAACCCAAATGTTTGTCGCTACTATATATTACCTGCGGCTTCCCTTCTCTCCGGGCAGGGGATAGAGCGGGAAATGTTAAATTTTGAATAAATCTGGAGCTTATGAGGGGTAGTTCCATGCATTGTAGAGAGCTGGTCGCCTACCTGGACGAGTATCTGGCGCTGGCGGAGGTGCCGGACTTCCCGGACGCCTTCAACGGTCTGCAGGTGGAGGGACGCGCGGAGGTTCAGCGGGTGGCGGTGGCAGTGGACGCCTGCCAGGCGACGATTGATCAGGCGGTCATGCGCGAAGCCGATATGCTTCTGGTGCATCACGGGCTGTTCTGGGGGCAGCATGCGCCGGTCACCGGAGCCTACTACCGCCGCCTCTCCGCGCTGATCAAGAACGATCTGTCGCTCTACTCCTGCCATCTTCCGCTGGACGCACACCCGGAGGTCGGCAACAACCATGTGCTGGCGCGTCAACTGGGGCTGACGGTCGGCGGCATGTTCGCGGAGCGGGAGGGCGCGTCGCTGGGAGTCTGGGCGGACACGCAGCTGCCGCTGTCGGAACTGGTTCGCCGCGTGGAGGAGACCCTGAACGTGCAGCCGCTGGTGATCCCGACCGGTCCGGCGACGGCGCGCAGGATCGGAATCATTACCGGAGGAGCGGCCAGTTATATCGGCGAAGCCGCCCGGATCGGCTGCGACACCTTTCTGACCGGCGAGGGAGCGCACCACACCTATTTCGAGGCGGAGGAGCAGGGGATCAACCTGATCTACGCCGGACACTACGCGACGGAGACGGTGGGCGTCCGGGCGCTGGCGGCGCATCTGGAGCGGCAGTTCGGTCTGGAGACCCTCTTCCTGCACCATCCGACCGGTCTGTAGGGAAGGAGACTGCGCTTGCGCCCGACGCTGCGCCCGGAAGGGCTGCTGGAGCATCTTGCCCTCCATCTGAACCTGGCTCCGACGCCCGTCGCCGAGGCGATGTTCGGCATGGCGACGACCCGCGTGGTGATGGCGGGCGTAACCCTGGGCGTCTATGCGGAACTGGCGCAGGGAGCGGCTTCCCCGGAGGAGGTCGCGTCGCGTCGCGGACTGGATACGTCCGGGACGCGGCATCTTCTGGAGTGTCTGGCGGCGCTGGGACATGTGGGGCGTCGGGATACGCGCTACGCGCTGACGCGGGTCTCCCGCCGCTGGCTGGATCCCGCCTCCCCGACCTATGTGGGAGGTTTTCTGGAGTTTCACTACGATCAGTGGGACTGGTGGGCAAAACTGGAGGAGGCGGTTCGCAGCGGGCGGAGCTTTGAGATTCACGACTTCGGACCGGACGACCCGCGCTGGCGCCGCTACATCGTGGCGATGTTTCAACTGGCGCGCCTCTCCGCCCCCGAGGTGGCGCGCTCCCTCCGACTGCCGCCGGAGCCGCAGAGCCTGCTCGATCTAGGGGGAGGACACGGCTGGTTCGCCGCCGAGATCTGCCGCCGCCATCCGACCCTGACGGCGACGGTGCTCGATCTGCCCGGCAGCGCGCGGATCGGAAGAGAGATCATCGCGGAGGCGGGCATGAGCCGCCGGGTGATTCATCGGGAGGGCGATCTTCTGACGGACGACCTCGGCGGTCCGCATGACGGCGTGCTCTGCTTTCAGATCATTCATCACCTGACGCCGGAGCAGAACCTGGCTCTGTTTGAGCGCGTCCGCGCCGCGCTGAAACCCGGCGGAATCTTTGCCGTGCTCGACTACTTCACGCCTGCCGCCGACCGAAAACCCGACTCCGCTGCCTTTCTTGGTCTGCACTTCTACCTGACCTCAACCGCCGCCACCTATGCGGAGGACGATCTGCGCGGCTGGCTGCGCCAGGCGGGTTTCGAGCCGCCTCGCCGTATCCGGCTGCGCCGGCTGCCCATACAGGCGCTGTTTGAGGCGCGAGCCTCATCCTCTGGGGTTACCGCTTGAGCAGTTCAAAGCGCAGGATCGGCAGTCCCTTCGCCTGCCAGGTCTTCTGGAACCGGGAGGCGACCGGAAAGTCCCATCCGGTCAGGAATCGTTCCGCGTGTCGTTTCCGAAAACGCGGATCCGCCTCCGCCGTCTCCAGCATCTCCCAGAAGAGCGCCTCCACATCGGTCATGACGCTGAGCAGCCCGTCCGGTTCCAGCGCATGATGCGCGATATCCAGAAAATGGGCGTCAAAGAGGCGGTGTTTGCGGTATCTGGGCTGCATGTGCGGGTCGGGAAAGTGCAGATAGAGGGCGCGCAGGGAGCTGGGAGCCAGCAGGGGAGCGGCGAGACGAAAGTCCGCGCAGAGAAACAGCAGGTTGTTCAGGGCGAGGCCAGCGGCGGTCTGCGCCGCGTACCGGAGAGCCTTCGGGGAGATCTCTACGCCGACAAAGTTGATGGCGGGGTAGCGAGGAGCCAGCGCGCAAAGGAACTCGCCCGTCCCGCAGCCGACCTCCATCTCCATCGGCGCATCGCTGCCGAAGAGCGAGCGCGAGTCGAGGCAGGGAAAGAGATCGGGCGTACGGTAGAGCGCGTCGGCGGGAAAGAACCGCAGATAGCGGTTCTGCCCGGCTTCCGGGAGGATCGGCGTCTGAATACGGCGGCTGTAGCGTCCACGGGGCATCGGCGGCGCTACTCGTCGTTGACGGTAACCTGCGGCAGCCTGCGGCGGCGTTCCGGCGGCAGCAGACGTTCCATCATATCGTCTACCGTGATGATGCCAACCAGCCTGCCGTCCTCCTCGACCACCGGGATCGCGAGCAGATTGTATCGGGAGATGATGTGCGCTACCTCATCCGCGTGGTCGCTGGTGTAGACGGAGCGGACATTCTGCACCATCACATCGGAGATGTGGGTCTCCGGGTCCGCCACGATCAGGTCTCGCAGGGAGATCACGCCGACCAGACGATTGTCGTCGTCCGTCACATAGACATAGTAGATCGTCTCGGCTTTGGGAGCCAGTTCGCGCAGACGTTGAATGGTCTGCTCGGCGGTCATGCGCGTCGGGATCGCGATGAACTCCGTCGTCATCAAGCCGCCTGCCGTCTCTTCGCCGTAGGCGAGAAGCTCCTTGACATCCGCTGCCTCTTCCGGCTCCATATGCTCGAGCAGCTCTTCGGTTCTCTCTTCCGAGAGATCGGCAAGGACGTCGGCGGCGGCGTCCGGATCCATCTCTTCGAGGATGTCCGCCGCCCGGGTCTCCTCCAGTGTCTCCATCACCTCGGCGGCGGTCTCGTCCTCCATCTCCTCCAGGGTATCGGCGGCGGTCTCCACGTCCAACGCTTCCATTACTTCGGCGCGCTGCTGTGGCGTGAGCTGCTCCACGATGTCGGCGATGTCGGCGGGATGCAGGCGTGCGATCTTCTCATGCGGCACTTTAAGCTTGATCCGCCCGCCGCCCGCGCTGCCCGGCTCCAGCGTCTCCACATCGTCCCAGGCGATCAGGTTCGACTGGAGCGGCTTGCCGATCAGCTTTGCCAGCGTCTCCACCGGCGCGCCCAGTCCGCTGCGGCGCACCAGCGCCCGCAGGCTGGCGTCCACGCCGACCACGCAGTGCTGATCCCCGCAAGCCGCCAGCCGCACATCGTTCACCCGGATCACGCGGTAGTCGTGCACATCCACGATCTGCTTGTCCAGAATGTCGCGCTGCAGACGCATGTCGTCGGAGGAGGGCTTATAGTTTTCGAGGGAGGTCAGGGGGGCGCGCAGATGGATGCCGTCCTCTCTGATCTCGGCGTCTTCCAGCGAGTACCATCCCTCTCTCTGCTTGCCTTTGAGGAAGAGGGCGGTCAGCGTCGGCAGTCGTCCCCCCTGCTTGGCGATGGCGTCCATCACCCGCGCCACGCGCCTGCCGTCCGGGTCATAAACAGGCTTTCCGAGTATCTCCGTCAGGTACTTCAGCATCTGAACGTTCGCCCCGAATCGAAAAGAGTATCAGCCAGATTATATCCGGCGCTGCCCCGCCTGTCAAATGGCGGCGGCTGGCTCGCTGCGCCCCTCTCGCTGCGCGACGTACTGGTAGAGGTGATGGACGATCTGCTTCACGCCGTAGCCGCTGCGAAGGAGCAGGAAGTGCCCGCCGGCTTCCCGGATCCACTCGCGCCCCTTCTCGCTGATGTCGTGCCCCGCGAAGTTCTTGACCACGATGAGGACATCGGCTTTCATGATATCCGCTTTAAATTTGGTGACCCGGTCGCTCTTCTTGCTCGCCAGCCACAAAGCCTCAGAGAACCCCAGCATCTCCTTCAGTTCATCGCAGTTTCGCGGACGCGGAACCCCGCCCAGAATAAGCAGCCGCTTTCCGGCAGCAAACTCCGCGACGCGCGCGATATACTCCCGCAGTTCCGACTCCGACGGCTCTTCCCCTTCCTCCTCGTCCTCCTCGTCTGTGGTATCCGGGTCCAGTCCCAGCCGCCGGCGCTGATCCAGTACCGCCTCCAGAAATTTGGCGTATCGGCTCTCGCCGTCCAGCAGCGTCGGCGCATGCTCCAGCAGCGCGGTGCGCACCGTAACATTGGAGGGAGGGACGGAAGCCGCAATGCAGTCGTCCAGAAGACTGAACAGCTCCACCTGCACGTCGAGCAGGTTTTCGTCCGTAATCGGCTGATCCCGCATACGTTCGCCCCACGCCTGAACCGCTTCGATGGCGGCGGTTTTTCGCGCGACCTTCTCCTCCGTTTCGACGGCGCGGTTCCACTCCCGTACCGCCTTCTCCCACTCCTCCTGCCGTTTCGCGTCGTAGCACTCCAGTTTGGCGTCCCCGATGTTGTGGGTCAGCGAGGCTACGACGCCGACGCGGCTCGCGGCTTCGCGCAGATCCTGGTAGAGGTCCGACTGCAGCCTGTCGTGCCCCTGATACTTCTCCAGCAGACGGTAGAGGCGGGTCTGTCCGGCGATCAGCGTGTTGATGAGACTGTTGCGTGTGGACATATCCAGCTTCTCCTGGTGTGCGATGTACCACTGTCGCTTCTCCTCCACATCCGCCGCCGCTTCGTAGCGGTCGGCGAGAGCCGTCCACTCGTCGGAGGTCAGGCAGCCATCGCGGGATGACCAGCAGGTTTCGTTAAATGGCAGGCTCTCATCCATATCGCCCTGGAAGAAGCGCGCCATCAGAATGCTGTCCCGCATGCCGTTGATCCGCTCCTGCAGATCGTTCAGAACGCCCTGCTCTCTCGCCTCTGCATGGACCGCCCCCAGCGCGCAGAACAGAGCGCGCAGGCGGAACCCGCGCTGTCGGGTCAGAGACTGACCGTTTGACTCATTCTCACCGCCTGACTTCTCCCATCTATCCTCGATCTCATCGAGCTTCTGCGTCATCTGCTGGACAAGCGCCTGCCGCTCCTCATCGGACAGGGCGGGGAACTCCGGTTCGGCGGGGGACTCCGGTTCGGCGGCGGCAGCTGCCGGCTCCGCCGGAGGCGCGGCAGGCTCTTCCGCGGGCGGCTCAGCGTGCGGCATCGCCGCCTGCGGCTCTGCAGTCAACTCCTCCTGCAGCGAGGAGAGGCGCATTCTGAACTCGCGCAGGAGCGAATCCAGTTCAGAGGCGATCTCCGTATCCTCATCTGCCTGCGCCTCCGCCAGTTCCCGTTCAATCTTTACAATCGCATCCTGCAGATGTTTCTGTCTCTGGCGCTGCAGACGCCGGTGCAGCCGGCGCGACCGCACGCCGGCGAGGTAGCTGTCCACCGCGTCCGGAAATGTCAGGAGGCTCTCCATGACGGCGGTCTGTGCAAACTGTTCCAGTTCCTGTAGCATCGCGTCTCTCCTGTTGTCGCCCCTACCGGCGCATCCGCGCCGCTGAACGCCGCTTCGGTCGGCGTCACTGTCAAAAGAGCGTTCCTCTGCTGTAATGATTCGCTCTCGGAAGCCGATTTGCGACGGACGTTTTTCATGCTGACTCAGGACTGTTACTCGTCGGAGAGGATTCAGACAGGAAAAGCCTGCTCGCTTTGAGGGCATACGGGAATCTCAGAGAGTTGCAGGCGCGGCTGCGGGAGGAGAGACCGGAGGCGTCTTACCGACGCGACGCCTTCCAGTCCGAGAGCGAGGTGATGCGCGGCGGCGGCGTATCGGAGAGGCGCGCCGGACGGATCAGCACAACGATGCGGCAGGAGGTTACCTTCTCCGGCAGACGCACGCGCAGCTTCATGATTCCGGTGTTGGGGTTCTGGGGAGGCGGCTGCGCGGCGGAGACTACCTCGAAGACGCTGCTCTCCGGCTCGAGCAGAAGCGCCTCTAAATCGGCGGTGTTCGGCTGACTCAGGACTGCGCGCCTGCCGGATAGCTGTATCCCGGCGGGCGTGTGCATCTGCCAGACCGCCTCAACCGGCTCCGCCGCTTCGATCTCATCCTGGATCAGGACGGCTTTCCGGTCGAGCAGGGCGACCCCGCGCCAGACGCGGCGGGCTTTCCCGGCATATCCGGCGGTCAGGTCTGCCACCGCATGGGCGCGCCGGGGCGTGGAGGAGAAGGCGAGAATGGGGGCGCGCGCCGTCGTTACCTGGTTGGCGTGATCCAGCAGCAGCGTGTTATGCCCCTCCGTGCGGTTGCGGTAGTAGATCCAGCGCTGGGTCTGGCTGAAGTATCCGGGCAGGTCGTAGTCGTCGCGTCCCAGGTCTACCGCCCAGCGCGCGCCTTCTGCGTCCAGCACGAAGGTTCCCAGGTCGAGGTGGCTGTGATTGGCGCGGTTGTCGCCTCCCTTGAATCCGACGAAGAGCGCGTTCGGGTCCTCCCATGCGCTTCTGAAAAAGACCACGCCGATCCCCTGATAGTGCGCGTCCAGCGGGATTTTCGCCGATTTCGGACCGCCCCCTTTCGAATCGAACCAGAGGAGATCGAGCGGGGAGGGGTTGACTGCGGACTGTCGCTGCATCCAGGCGAACAGCGGTCGGCGGAACTTGCGCGCTAGCCAGAACAGTTCACTCGCATTTCCTAGCCTGTCGCCGCCGTCGGCGTAGTTGAAGGTGCGTCCGGTCGGTCCGGTGAAGTGGAGAGGGAAGAGACCCGTTGCGGAAAAACCGGGCATTCGGCTCAGCCCGAAGTCGGTTCCGAGCGCGCTCTCCAGTCCCGCGAGCATAAAGACGTTATACTGCGTGGCGTAGCGCCAGTAGCCCGGTCCCTCCGCCCAGCCTCCGTCCGGCGCGTAGCTTGCCATCGCCTTTTTGACGGCGTTCAGGCTGCGCCCGAGGATATAGGCGGCAAGCTCCGGCTCTTCGTCGGCGACTGCCAGCGCGCCGATGGTTATCCCGCCGTTGCAGACCTGATTCCAGTTGTGCTCCACGTTCAGCCACCATGGCTGTCGTCCCTCGATGGGCAGGGAGGGCTTCAGTCCGAGGTTCACAATGGCGTTACGCAGGACGGCGCGCTCTTCCGGAGTGAGGAAGTCGTAGAGCCAGTCGTAGCCGATGGCGACGGCGTGGGTCATCTCCGCCGTGTCCAGGAAGTGGATCGGGTTCCAGTTGGAGAAGGCACAGACGGTCAGAAGCTCCGTGCGGGCGCGTTCGGCGAAGCGCCGGTCTCCCTCCAGCCGGTACATCAGCGCCAGGAGGTAGATTCGATCCAGAGCGAGGCGGCTCTGATGCAGCATCCTATATCCGATCAGTTTGCGCTCGACCGGCGGCTCCTGCAGAACCCTCTCAGCCCGCTGCCTCAGCAGGTCGCGCCATCGCTGCGCCAGCGGTTCGCGTCGGATCGTCTCTTGCAGACGCCGCAACTCCTCTGCAGTCGCGATCAGGCGGGGGTGCTCGCGGCGCAGCGACTGCAGACGCGCGCGATCCTCATCGGAGGGGACAGGCGGGGGAGCCTGCCCGCAGGCAGCGATCCCGGAAAGCAGGAGAAACAGCGCCAGCAGCGTGATAGCCATAGCCGATTCGCTCCTTTTTCGATACTCAGCCTCTCCTCTCTTTTTCGCAGCGGAGCGCGACGCTCCTGCAGGCATTCACAGACGAAAACCGGGAAAGCAGCCTGCCTGCGCCGGACGCAAAAAAAGAGGGCAGCCGAAGCAGCTGCCCGCCCTGACTACTGTGCGGCAAAGTTGATAAAGTATATCTTGACGACCTTCTCTTCCCCCAGCTCCTCGTTAATCTTATTCACCATCTCCTCCCGCAGCTTCTCTCTCCCCGCCTGAGTGGAGATATCTTCCAGCGTTTTGGTGGTCAGCACGGAGAGCATGGCGTCGCGGATCGGCGCGATCTCCTCCTCCATCTTCTTTTCGCTCAAACCCTTCTTCAGCCCGACCGCGAAGGTGGCGCGCAGATAGTGGTTGTTGCCCCCGGCAAGATTCAGCAGGAACTCTTCCAGCTGGAGCTTCTCCCCGACCTCTTCAGACTTCTTGTCATGCTTCTCGTGCCCCTCCTTGCCTCCTCCGGGCTTGCCTCCTCCTCCAAAGAAGACCTTCCCGACGATGAGCACATTCATGATAAGAATCAAGCCGATGACCGCAAACAGGGGCATTTTTCCACCCCCTGCCTTGTGCTCCTTCTGGGGTTTCTCTTTCTCCGCCATGTCGCCTCTCCTCATCCTCCATATCCCGACGTTCCCGGGCAGACAGGGCTGCGCGAGAACAGACCAGGTATTTATTCCATAACTGGAGGAAAACGACGGGGGAGAAGCTCCCTGTAGAAATACGGGGATTTCTAAAACGAATCCCCGCGCAGCCGGGAGAGGCGCGCGGGGAGGCGCGATTACGAACGCAGGGGGATGCTCACGCCGGACTGTATCCGGTCGGCGAAGCCTTTCGGCGGCTCGGGCGGGGTCCAGCCCTCCGGCGGATCCTGCCATCTGCCGTCGGCTTTGATCAGGTTGATCAGCTCCTCAACGCCCTGCTCCTGCGGAACGGTCTTGACCGGCTCGCGCTTGCGGTAGAGCGTGATCATGCCTCCCGCTTTGCCGACATAGCCGTAGTCGGCGTCCGCCATCTCGCCCGGACCGTTGACGATACAGCCCATGACGGCGATATCCAGCCCGACCAGATGACCCGTCGCAGACTTGACAGCGTGGAGCACGGTCGGCAGGTCGAACTTGGTGCGTCCGCAGGAGGGGCAGGCGATAAACTCGACCTTCGTCTTTCGCAGACCGAGCGACTGCAGAATATCGTAGCAGACCGGAAGCTCCTCGATCGGGTCTTCCGCCAGCGAGACCCGGATCGTGTCGCCGATGCCTTCCGCCAGCAGCGTGGCGATGCCCGCCGTGCTCTTGATTCGCGCATACATGCCGTCGCCCGCCTCGGTGACGCCCAGATGCAGGGGGTAGTCCATCCCCTCCGCATCCATCCGCTGCACCATCAGGCGATTCGCCGCCAGCATGATCGGGACGCGGCTCGCCTTCAGAGAGACTACCAGGTTATGGAAGTTGTGCCGCGCGCAGATACGAAGATACTCCATCGCGGACTCCACCATGCCTTCCGGCGTATCGCCGTACATCACCGTCAGACGCTCGGAGAGGCTGCCATGATTGACCCCGATACGCATGGCGATGTCGCGGGCTTTACAGGCTTCGATCACCGGCAGCAGACTAGCTTCGATGGCTTCCAACTCCTCCTCGACCTCCGCCGGGGAGTAATCTACCTCACGATTGACCCGCTTGCGAAAGACGAACAGCCCCGGATTGAGGCGCACTTTATCCACATAGCGGGCGACCTCCACGGCGATATCGCTGCCCTGATGATGCACATCGGCGACCAGCGGCACATCCATATACCGCTTTTTCAGTTCCGCTTTGATCTCCGCTAGGCACTTCGCCTCCGCCAGATTCGGCGTGGTAACCCGCACGATCTCCGATCCGGCTTTATGCATGGCGATGATCTGCTCGACCGCCGCCGGCACGTTATGGGTCTCTTCGGTTATCATGGACTGCACGACAATCGGATGATTGCCGCCAATGTAGACTCGGCTTTCGGACTCTCCGACGCGCACGGCGCGGGTTTTGCGCCGCGGGTAGGTGATCTGTTCCGGCATCCTGCTTCTCTCCATCGCACAAAGGGTTAGCACATTATAGCACGCGACGCTCCCGCCTCCGGAGAGGGGGAGCGTCTATAGGGGCTTGTCGCCGTCTGCCCCACAGGATCAAACTATCGGGGTCAGGCGAATCAGAACGACGCTGTGCGGGGCGACGAAGGCGGAGAAGCTTCCTCGGTGCTCGCCCAGGTCCTCGCCGCTCCAGAGGTCTTCGACCCGGCAGGCGCGCCGGTCGTGCAGTCCGAGCGATTCCCAGGCGACGGCGATCTTGCGTCCCCAGCTTTCGTGGCGGTTGAACAGTCCGACGGCGACCGACCCGTCCGCCAGCTGCTTCATCCAGACCTCGAACTTATCCCACTCCTGCCCGACGCGAAAGCCCTGTCTGCCCAGCGGGTCCTGATTGACCGCGATCACCCGCCGATTCGTCAGTATCTCGCGCGTGGCGTCGGTCATATTCCGCACGTCGCAGCCGATCATCAGCGGGGCTGCCAGCAGGCACCAGAGGCTGAAATGAACGCGGTACTCCTCATCGGTGCAGCCTCCCTTCGCGACGTTGCCCTTGCCATACATCCCTACGATCAGCATATCGGGATCGTTCCAGTGGTCGGGACCGGCGTAGCGTTCCAGCCCGTTCTGCCCGAAACCGATCCGCTCCATGCTCTCCCAGGAGTCCTCGATGTCGCCGGTGGTGCGCCACATCTGCGCTCCCACGCCGGCAGCCCACTCCCAGGGCTTGTTGGAACCCCACTCGCAGACGCTGTAGAGGATCGGGCGTCCGGTCATACGCAGTGCCTGACCCATCCGGCGATAGAGCGTCGGTCCGTCGGTTCCGGCGGGCTTGTAGCAGAAGTCGTACTTGAGGAAGTCCACGCCCCATTCCGCGAAGGTGCGGGCGTCCGTCTCTTCATAGCCGTAACTGGCGGGTTTGCCGGCGCAGGTGTGCGATCCGGCGCAGGAGTAGATGCCGAACTTGAGACCTTTGCTGTGGACATAGTCGGCGAGGGCTTTGATGCCGTGCGGAAACTTCGCGGGATCGTGCGTCAGGCGTCCGTCGGAGTCGCGTTCATCCGCCTCCCACAGATCGTCTATCACGACGTACTGATAGCCCGCCTCTTTCAGACCCTGTTCGAGGAAGGCGTCGGCAGTCTCCCGGATCAGCGTTTCGTGGATTTCAGAGCCAAAGGTGTTCCAGCTATTCCAGCCCATCGGCGGGGTAGGGGCGATCACGGCGGTGTCCTTTCAGCGCGCGCGTGCCGACAGGGGAGGTCGGCAGATACGCCTCTATCTTCACCGCCGGAGACCGCCTCTCCTGCGTCAGCCAGCGGGTTCCTGTATCTTTGCCGGAACCGTCGCCCCGAGGAGATGGCGAAACCGGAGCCGGTAGGAGGCGAAGGGGGTCGTCTCCCGGATATGGATGCGGAAGGGGGAGGATTCGCCCGGACGCAGCGAGAGCAGCTCCAGCAGCGCGGTCTCCACGCCGCGCAGGCGTCCCTGTTCGTCGAAGGTCTCGGCGATCGCCTCCAGCGAGGAGAGCGTCTTTCCGGAGATGTTCTCCGCTTCTCCCAGAACGGTTACGTAGCCCTGCTGGCGATGCGCCTGTGCGCAGCGCACGGCGATCTGAGGAGGGGCGGCGTGAACGACTGCCGACGGCTCCTGCAGGAGCGGCAGGGACGCGCTCTCCGGCCGCGAGACGCGCAGGGAGGAGAACCCGATCCCCAGCGCCACTCCCGCTCCGAGCAGCAGGGCGCGGCGAAGCCACAGGGAGAGAGCCGCCGTCTCTCTTCGTGCGAAGCAGGCGGAGTTGCTCATTCGCAGGTAGGCGCTCATCGAAATCCTCCTTCCATAGCAGAACAGGGTAAGTATAACTAATTTAGCATATATAAGTCAACCACTTTATGACGGTATTTCGGAGACCGGGATCGGGTTGACAGGCTTTCGGTGCGGTTGGTATAGTAGATGCCTGACCTTCTACTCGCACCGTCAGGCGCAGACAGGAAACAGGTTTTATGCATATTCGCGATATTTTTACGCGGGACAGAACGACGTTCAGTTTTGAGTTCTTCCCTCCGAAAACGGACGGCGAGTCCGAGCAGCTTTTTCAGACCATCGCCGAACTCGAACCCCTGCAGCCCTCCTTCGTGTCGGTTACCTACGGTGCGGGCGGCTCGACGCGGCAGCGCACGCACGACCTGGTGGTACGCATCTCGGAGACGACCGGCTGCGTCCCCATCCCGCATCTGACCTGCGTCTGTCACAGCCAGGAGGAGATACAGAACATCCTCGAACGCTATGCGGAGCACGGCATCGCGAATATCCTCGCTCTGGGGGGCGACCCGCCGAAGCAGATGGCGAACTATGACCGCTCGCAGGACGCCTTCCCCTATGCGGCGGATCTGGTGCGGTTTATTCGGAAGTTCAATGAAAGCGGTCTTCATCCCGATCCGCGGGGCTTCGGGATCGGCGTCGCCGGCTTCCCGGAGGGGCATCCCGCCACGCAGAACCGCCTGAAAGAGATGGACTATCTGAAGGCGAAGGTGGAGGCGGGCGCAGACTACATCGTAACGCAGCTCTTCTTCGATAACCGGGACTTCTACGACTTTCGGGAGCGGTGCGAACTGGTCGGGATCCGGGTTCCCATCATCGCGGGGATCATGCCGGTTACGTCCGAGAAGGGGCTGAAGCGGATGGCGGAACTGGCGCTGGGGGCGCGGTTCCCGGCGCGGCTGCTTCGGGCGATCGCACGCTGCGACGGGGATGAGGAGTACGTGAAGCGGGTGGGCATCCAGTGGGCGACCGAGCAGTGCCGCGACCTGCTGGATAACCAGGTGAACGGCATCCACTTCTATACGCTGAACCGCTCGACGGCGACCCGGGAGATATACGCCAGTCTGGGCGTGAAGGATTCGCGAATGCTGCGCCGTTGAGCGGCTCGCGTAAAAAACCCGTCCGCCCCGGCGAAGGTCGCCGAGGCGGACATTTTTTCACTCTTCTGACGGAATCAGTGTCCGTGATCGGAGTCGCTGATCTTCGGCTGAGTCAGCGTGATCGGAGGCTCCCACTGCTTGGGCGCGGGAACGTTGAGGTTGCGCGTCCAGTAGTCCCCAAACGCGATAAACAACAGTAGAAACCAAACGAAACCTGCCGCGGCGTATATCCATGTCAGGCGGGTGCTGAACCGCACATGCATGAAGTAGAGGATGACCAGCAGCGCCTTCACAACGGCGATCGTCAGGGCGACCACGTTGTTGAGAATGCCGAAGTTCTGCAGCGCCGCCACATAGGTGAGCACCAGAAGCACCATCAACAGAACGAAGACGGTGACGTAGACCCGGATCGGCAGGATATGGTGACTGCTGTGTTCGTCATGCGTCATCGGTTCACCTCAGTGCAGGGGGATGAGATAGAAGAGCGGGAACAGGAAGATCCAGACCACATCCACAAAGTGCCAGTAGAGCGCAGCCATCTCGGTGGGTATGTAGTCATCCACCACATGGTGGTGCCCCTTCAGGATCATAAAGGCGAGCGGCGTCAGGATCAGGATGCCTACCAGAACGTGGATGCCGTGCAGTCCGGTCATGGCGAAGTAGAGACCGAAGAAGAGCTGCGCCCGCTCCACCGTCACCTGCTCTTTCGCTTCCGGGCTGGCGGAGGCGGGCAGTTCAAAGGTGAAGTTGGGTCCGGGCACATGCCCGACTTTGAACTTGTGCCCGTACTCAAAGCCTTTGATCACCAGGAAGCCGAAGGCGCAGAGCACCGTCAGGAAAAGCCAGGTAGCCGCGAGCTTGCGTCGGTTCAGCTTGTGGTAGTGCACCGCCAGCACCACGAAGAAGCTGCTGGTCAGCAGGATGAAGGTGTTGGTCAGTCCCAGCGGGATGTCCAGCATCTTATGCGCCTCGATGAAGACCAGCGGGTACTTCCAGCGGTAGACCGCGTAGGCAAGGAACAGCGCGCCGAAGAACATGATCTCCGTCACGAGGAAAGCCCACATCCCCACGATATAGGACTCGTTCTGCTGCTCGATGTCCTCGAACTGGTGATGTACCGGACCGTGTTCATCTTGCGCCGCCACAGCGGCGGTATGCTCGTGCACTGCGCCCTGAGTCGCTTCAATCGCCATGCTTATCCTCCGACCGGCGTGGGAGGCTGCGCCTGTTTCTCAGCCTCCTCTTTCAAATCCGGCACGCTGCTGTAGTCGTATGCCTCCCAGGTAACGATGGGGGTCTCTTCAAAGTTCTGCGTAATCGGCGGAGAGGCGGTGCGCCACTCCAGTCCGGAAGCGCCCCAGGGATTGCTCGACGCTTTCGGTCCGAAGAAGAGCGACCAGACCAGATAGAAGACCGGCAGCAGGTACGCCAGCGCCAGCACGGTCGCTCCCGCCGTCGAGAGAATGTGATAGATCTGCAGCTCCGGCTGCAGGTAGTAGTAGTGATACCGGCGCGGGTTGCCCAGAAAGCCCAGAATGAACTGCGGGAAGAAGGTCAGGTTGAAGCCCAGGAACATCAGCAGCGCCGCCAGCTTCCCCCAGAGTTCGGGATACATCCGCCCGGTCATCTTGGGCCACCAGTAGTGCAGCGCACCCATGAAGGCGGAGATCGCTCCGCCGACCATGATGTAGTGGAAGTGCGCGGTGACGAAGTAGGTGTCTGTCAGGTGCACGTCGGTCGCCATCGAGGAGAGATAGAGTCCCGTCAAGCCGCCGATGGTGAACAGTCCGAGGAAGGACATGGCGTAGATCATCGGAGAGTCGAGCGAGACGTGCCCCTTGTAGATCGTCGCAGTAAAGTTGAACACCTTGATCGCCGACGGAACCGCCACCAGGAAGCTCAGGATCGAGAAGACCATGCCCTGATACATGGACTGTCCGGCGATGAACATATGATGTCCCCAGACCAGAAAGCCGAGTCCGGCGATCGCCATACTGGAGAAGGCGACGAAGTGGTATCCGAAGACGCGCTTGCGCGAGAAGGTGGAGATCAGTTCGCTGATGACCCCCAGACCGGGCAGGATCATGATATAGACCGCCGGATGGGAGTAGAACCAGAACAGATGCTGGAACAGCACCGGGTCGCCGCCCAGTTTCGGATCGAAGATGCCGATGTGCAGCACGCGCTCCACCACCACCAGCAGCAGGGTGATCGCGACCACCGGCGTTCCCAGAATGATGA
Organism: uncultured Chthonomonadales bacterium; assembly: GCA_938005745.1. Taxonomy (GTDB): domain Bacteria; phylum Armatimonadota; class Chthonomonadetes; order Chthonomonadales; family CAJBBX01; genus CALLMM01. The sequence goes on from CALLMM010000033.1 coordinate 43,790, forward strand.
CCAGACTGGTGGCGTAGTGCGACCAGACAAACAGCGGCAGGCGGAACCAGGTCATGCCCGGCGCGCGCATCTTGTGGATCGTCACGATAAAGTTAATGCCGGTGGCGATCGAAGAGAAGCCGGCGATGAAGGCTCCCATAATGGTCAGCACCACCTGGCTCTGGCTGTACATGCTGCTGTAGGGGGTGTAGAAGGTCCAGCCGGTGTCCACGCCGCCCAGAATCATCGCCAGCACCGCGAACAGCCCGCCGATCATGTACAGATACCAGCTCAGCAGGTTCAGACGCGGAAACGCCAGATCGCGCGCCCCGATCGCCATCGGGATGAAGAAGTTGCCGAAGACCGCCGGGATGGAGGGGATCAGGAAGAAGAAGATCATCACCACCCCGTGCAGGGTAAACATCTTGTTGTAGTTGTCGTTGGAGAGCATGATCCCGCGCGGGGAGGTCAGCTCGGCGCGGATAAAGGCGGCGGCAATCCCGCCAACCGCGAAGAAGATCACAATCGAGATCAGGTACATGATGGCGATCCGCTTGTGATCGGTGGTGAACAGCCAGGAGCCGACGGTATGCGCCGCGTTCAGATAGTGCTTTCGCGGGCGCTGAGGCTCTTCGGCGACAGGCTGATTTTCGAGAACCGATGAACTCATCTGTTACATACTCCCCGTGGGCGTGGTCTGCGTGCCGGGTGTGACCGAGGAAGGCGTCTGATCCGACGGCGCGGGGGCGGAGCCGTTGGGCGCGGCGCGCTCCGGAGCGGCAGGCGCGCTCCCTGAAGCGGGCGGCGTCTGTCCTCCGGCGGGAGCCGCCGGGCGCGAGCCGAGCGACTTCATATAGGCGATCAGGTGGAGAATCTTCTCCTCCGAGAGATTGGAGTACTCCGGCATGATCGGCTCATAACCCACGTTCATCTTGTTGTAAGGCTTGATCAGCGACTCGCGCAGGTAAGAGTCGTCGGCGAGGACAGTCTGCTCTCTCCCGCCGATCTTGACGCGCACCTGCCGGTTATAGATGCCGTAGAGAGAGGGACCGCGCGGTCCGTCCACCGCGCCATGGCAGTTGCCGCAGGCAAGCTCATTATAGAGCTTCTCCCCCGCCTTCTCCATCGTCAGCTTTTCGTTGTAGCCCTTCTGTCCGCCGCTGGCAAGCCACCTCTCGTACTCCGACGGCTCCAGCACGTAGACGTAGCCTCCCATCTCCGAGTGCTGGGTTCCGCAGTACTCCGTGCACCAGAGGTTGTACTTGCCGGGCACCGTTGGCTTGAACCAGAGGTAGGTGTAGCGTCCCGGCAGGACATCCTGCTTCACCCGAAAGGAGGGAAGATACATGCTGTGAATGACATCCTGCGAGATCATGGTCAGCTTGATCGGCTTGCCTGCCGGAACGTGCAGCTCGTTGTTTTCGCGCACGCCGTTGGGGTGCTGCATGTGCCACATCCACTGCTTGCCGATCACGAAGATGTCAATCGCGTCCTGCGGCGGCTTGCGCGTGTCGGCATACAGATAGGCGGACCAGGCGAAGATGCCGATACCCAGCAGCAGCGGCACCACCGACCAGGCGATCTCAATCCGCAGATCGTGATCGTGGGCGTTCTTGCGGCTGGCTTTCGAGCCGCGCCGATAGTAGATTGCCAGAAAGACGAACAGCGCCGGGACCAGCAGCGTGAACACGACCGTCAGGAACGTAATCGCAAAGAACAGCAGGTCGTGCTGAAGCGCGTAGTCTGATGCCTGCGGCGGCATGATTGGGAAATTCCACATAAAAGTGCCAGCTCCCGTTTATGAGGCGGTCCACATGCCGGGATCGTCCTTGACTCCGGGACGTCCCAGCGCGGTGCGCCGATAGCGATACGACATGTAGGCAACGCTGAACACCACAATGAGCAGGGTTGCCGAACCGAATACCTGCAGAGAACGGATTACGTCGAGCGTGTATTTTCCGGTAAGCGGATCGAAGACCATGCAGCCGAAGAAGATCGGTTCGACCATCGAGCCGATCTTATTGACTTTCGCCGTCTCCAGAGAGGCGCGCAGGTCCTTCGGCTGGTAGTTAAATCCGTAGAAGTACTGCGATGTCTTGCCGGTCGGCGTCAGGACGATGATGCCTGCCGGATGATTGAAGGTGTCCCGCTCCTCATCATAGACATAGTGATAGCCGATGGCGTCCGCCAGCCGATCAATGGAAGACTTCTCGCCGGTCAGAAAGTGCCATCCTGCGGCGGCTTGCGGCTTCTCCAGCTTCTGAAGGCACTCCTGCTTGCGCTCCATCGCGTGTTCGGGGGTCTCTTTCGGGGCGATGCTGACGATCACCGCCTCGAAGCCGTTTCCCGGCACAATCTCCCCTTTTTTGAAGGTCTTGGTCAAGCCGTTGAGGATCTCGGTGCAGCTGCCGGTGCAGCGATAGAAGATCAACGCCAGCACGACCGGCTTCTTGCCGAAGTACTGCGCCAGACGCACGCTCTTGCCGTTCTCGTCTTTGAACTCCAGATCGAGCGGGATGGGGGTGTCCAGCTTCTGATCGAGCCGGACCCGCGTGTCGGTATTGCCGCGAATGGGGTCGCCGCTGGAGCGCTGCGCCTGCGCGGAGGAGGCTCCCAGCGACATCGCGACTCCCAGCGATGCCAGTATGAGATTTTTAACGGTAGTTGTGCGACTCATCGTAATGAACCTGCTCTTTTCAGGGCGCGACGCCATTGACCGGCGTCGCAGAGGTGGTCTGCTGCGACAGCTTCTGCGCCTGAAGCTCCATCGCGCGGGTGATCGGGATATGCGCGTGCTCGGCGTCCACCTCGCGATAGGAGGTCAGCTCCTTCTCCTCCGCGGCGCGCAGCGTGACGATATCTTTGCGCGGATTCGCCTGCAGAACCGGCTGCGGGGGCATTCGACTCATGTCGGGCGTGGTGGTGACGACGCGCTCCGGCGGAACCATCGCCAGATAGATCCCCAGCGTAACCAACGAGCTGACGATACCGAAAACAAAGAACCAGATGATCGCCTTGGTGATGGTGGGGAGCGAGACGTCGCGCGTCTCGTACCCCATTCTGGTCAGGGGATCCAGGTTGTTCTCCTGCTTACGCATGGTCTAACGCCTCCTGCAAGCGCGGGTCATGGGTCGGCAGCGGAGAACGCTGCTTCAACTGCCAGAAGAAGAAGCCCATCCACAGCGCGCCTATCGCCAGAAATACGATCGGATCGGTTGCCCGGATGCTGAAGCCGTCGGGGCGAAGCACAGGAATGATCTGCCAGAAGATGTCCACAATACGCCATACGAGAATCCACCCGGCAATCATCATCAGGTTGCGCGTTTTCGCCTTCACGGAGGGGATCAGCAGCAGCAGGAACGGGACGAAGAACTGACCGAACAGCATCGCGGTCGGGAGCCAGTTCCAGCCTCCCTTGTTGCGCTTGATGTAGTAGGGGATCAGTTCCGGCAGATTCGCCGACCAGATGATCAGGTACTGCGAGAAGGAGAGATATGCCCACAGCAGCGTGAACGCCAGCAGGATATTGCCCAGATCGCGGGTCAGCGCAGGGTTCACCACCTCCGAGTAGGGCTTCTGGCTCGCTCTCCAGGTGAGCAGGAAGATGGCGAACGCCATCGCGGTCAGCGCCTGACTCGCCATGTAGAGGAAGCCGAACATGGTGGAGGACCAGTGCGCATCCAGCGACATCACCCAGTCTGTGGAAGCAAAGGTGACGGTCACGGCGTAGGCGATGATGGCGGGCGCGCTCAGGTTCGTCCGCTTCTGCGCGTAGCGGGAATCGCCGGTCTTCTCCTGCAGTCTTGTCCATTTGATCAGGAGCCAGGAGATCAGGATCCAGACGGCAAAGTAGAGCGCGAAACGCGCCGCGAAGAACCAGAGCTGATAGTATCCGGCGCGGTGCTGCAGGATCGGGTCCTTCGCGACCTCGTCCGGGCGCGCCCAGGGATACAGGTAGGGCAGACCGGCGAAGACGACCAGAAACAGCACGCCCATCAGCACCAGGGTCATCGAGCCGGCTTCCAGGAAGCGCAGGATCGGCAGCCCCCACTTGCCCCGAATGGTGTGATGCAGCAGCATCAGCCCGAAGCATCCCAGCGACAGGCTGACCCAGAAGATTAGCGAAAACAGATAGGACTGAAACAGATTACTCATTGTGCGCAGCCTCACTCTCCGACGGCTTCTGTCCGGCTTCCTGCAGTCTGCGCCGGTCGTCCTCGTTCAGAAGCGATTTCGGCGCGCGCTGGCTCAACTGAAGCGCGCGAATATAGGCGGCGATCGCCCAGCGGTCCTCGTACTCCGGGACGCGGTAGACGGCGGGGTACATGGTTCCGAAGCCCCGGGTTATCACGTCAAAAAAGTGCCCGACCGGGATATTGCGCAGACGGTCCGAGTGGTAGCTGGCGGGGGGGCGTTTTTCGCTGAAGCCCCGCTGCGCGATCATGCCTTTGCCGTCTCCCACCCGACCGTGGCAGGGCGAGCAGGCGATATCGAAACGCTCGCGCCCCCGCTCCAGCATCTTCGCGGGGCTTTCGAACTTCGCGATGGCGGCGGCGGGGATCGTCTCGACCAGCTTGCCGTTGACCAGTCCCGTCGTGTAGGCTTCATCGGTGTTCAACTGACCGAGCGCCACCGTATTGGCAACCTTCGGACGCGAAGCCTGTCTGTCCGGGAAGAAGTCGCTCTCCTGCAGCGGCTTGACCTTCGGTTGAATCCACATATCGGTGTGGCAGCCTGTCAGCAGGAGCAGCCCGGAGGCGACGGCTGCCGCTTTCAAGATCGTCGTGATGCGTTGGGATGCCATCCTCTCTCCCTCTATTTCTCCACGTCGGATACGGCTGTCGGATGCAGCCCTTCCAGATAGCGGCGGGTCTCCACGCGGTCGAATTTCGGATCAGCCGCCTCGATGCACAGAAAGAACTTATTCTGCGACGCCTTGTCGAAGTTGGGGGCGTTGAAGATCGGGTGATGCGGTCGGGGCAAGCCGTTGAGGGCGAGCATCCCGAACGCCGCGCCAAAGGAGGCGAACAGGATCGTCAGTTCGTAGGTCGCCGGGAAGAACGAGGGGATGCTCATGAGCGGGCGTCCTCCCACGTTCATCGGGTAGTCAATCACGGTGGTGTAGATCTGCAGTCCGGCTCCGGTGAGCGCGCCGAGCACGCCGCCGAGGAAGGTGATCAGTCCTACCCGCCCCTCTTTGAACCCGATGGCTTCCGGCATGCCATGGATCGGAAACGGGGAGTAGGCGTCTATCTTCCGATACCCGGCGGCGTAGGTCTGCTGCGCGGCATGGAGCAGGTCGTCGGCGTGATCGAACTCGGCAACCATTCCGTAGAGATTGGCGCGCGGCTGCGCCGACTCGGCTTCGTGAACATGTATCTCTTGCGTGGACATGGCTAACTCCCTGTCTCCGGCTGCGTCTGCCCGGCGGACGGCTTGCCGTCGGCAGGCGGATGGTCAGCCGCGGCATGATCGGTTTTCGAGTGCCCGTTGCGGCTGTGACCGTGCATCCGGTGCAGCAGGTCTTTCATCTCAAAGATATTGATCATCGGCAGCAGGCGCACAAACATGATCATGCCGAAGATGAAGAACCCGATCGTTCCGATGAACATCATCCAGTCCCACAGCGACGGATTGTAGAAGCCCCAGGAGGAGGGCAGGAAGTCGCGGTGCAGGGTGACCGGGATGATGATGAACCGCTCCAGCCACATGCCGATGCTGACGATCAGCGAGATGATGAACAGCCCGACGATGTTGCGGCGCATCTTCGGCGCCCACAGAAGCTGTGGAACCAGCCCGTTGCAGAGAATGAGCGACCAGTAGAAGGGCCAGTAGGGACCGAACATGCGGTTCCACATCATATCCATCTCGAACTTGCTGCCGCTGTACCAGGCGTAGAAGATCTCCGCCAGGTAGCCGTAGAAGACGATCAGACCGGTGGCGAGCATGATCTTCGCCATCCAGTCCACATGGGTCATGGTGATGTAGTCTTTGACCTTGTACCAGGCGCGGATGGGCAGCGCCAGCAGCAGCACCATCGCAAACCCGGCGAAGATCGCTCCCGCGACGAAGTAGGGCGGGAAGAAAGTTACGTGCCAGCCGGGAAGGTTGGAGACCGCGAAGTCGAGGCTGACGATCGAGTGGACCGAGAGAACCAGCGGGGTAGAGAGACCCGCCAGCAGCAGCGAAGCCGTCTCATACCGCTGCCAGTGCTGCGCCGATCCGCGCCAGCCCATCGCCAGCAGTCCGTAGATCCACTGTACCAGCTTGATCCGCGCCCGGTCGCGCATGGTGGCGAAGTCCGGGATCAACCCGACAAACCAGAAGATGGCGGAGACGGTGATATAGGTGTTGATCGCGAAGACGTCCCAGATCAGCGGACTGCGGAACTGGGGCCACATCCCCAGCACGTTGGGACCGATGGGGAAGAGCCAGTAGGCGACCCAGGGACGCCCGGTGTGCAGCAGCGGATACATGCCGGCGCAGGCGACGGCGAACAGCGTCATCGTCTCGGCGAAACGGTTGATCGAGTTGCGCCAGTACTGGCGCATCAGCAGCAGAATCGCGGAGATGAGGGTTCCGGCGTGCCCGATACCGATCCACCAGACGAAGTTGATGATGTCGAAGCCCCATCCGACCGGCTGGTTGATACCCCAGATACCGACGCCCCGGTAGAGCAGATAGGTGACGGCGACCATTAGCAGCTGCATGATCATGAAGCCGATCAGCAGCGTGACAGCCCATTGCGGGGGATGCTTTTTCTGGCTGAGCGGAATGGTGGCGATCTTCTCATTGATCGTCACATAGTTATGCTCGCCAGCGATAAGACGTTCCTGTGTACTCAACGTTCTTACTCCGTCGCAATCCTGGGATTCGGATTTCTCAGTTTCGCCAGATAGGTGGTTCGCGGGCGAGTGCCAAGCTCCTCGAGCAGTCCGTACATATGCGGCTGCCGGCGCAGCTTGCTGATCTCGCTGTTCGGATCGTTCAGGTCGCCAAAGTGGATGACATTGGTCGGACAGGCGGACTGGCAGGCGGTGATCACCTCGCCGTCTTTAATCTCGCGGTTAGCCTTCTTGGCTGCGATGCGCGCCGCATTGATCCGCTGCACGCAGTAGGTGCACTTCTCCATCACGCCCCGCCCGCGCACCGTCACATTCGGGTTCGCCAGCAGCTTCTTGATCGGGATATCGTGGTGGTTGGCGTAGTTGAGGAAGTTGAACCGGCGCACCTTGTACGGGCAGTTATTGGAGCAGTAGCGCGTGCCCACGCAGCGATTGTAGACCATCTGATTCAGCCCTTCATGGCTGTGGACGGTCGCCGCCACGGGACAGACCGGCTCGCAGGGAGCCTGCTCGCAGTGCATGCAGGTAACCGGCTGCGGGGTCATCTGCGGGTTGTCCAGATCGGAACCGGTATAGTAGCGGTCAATGCGAATCCACTGCATGGCGCGCTGTCGTTTCACCTGATCCTTGCCGATGACCGGGATATTGTTCTCCGACTGGCAGGCGATCACGCAGGCGTTGCAGCCGATGCAGCTGTTGAGGTCAATCGCCATCGCCCATTTGTAAGCGCCCTTGCCCTCCCACTTGAACTCGTCGGGATTGTAGAGAGTAGCTTTGGTGTCCATGTGGGCGGAGTGACCGTGCTCGTGCTCCAGATGCGGGTCCTTGAGGAACTCCGCCAGCGTGCCTTCGCGAATGATGTCGCGTCCGCGCTCGGTCAGCACCTCATTGGTCTTGATGCTGTGATGATACTCCGTGCCGACAAGGTCGTGCTGACCGATCAGCTTCTTGATCTGCAGACCGTAGCCGAACCAGGGCGCGTCGCTGGTGCGAAGCGCATAGGCGTTGAAGCCGATCTCATTTCCGAAGCTGCCGGCGCGGGTGCGGCCGTAACCGAGCTGAACGGTGACGGTGTCCTCGGGCTGACCGGGCAGGATCCAGACCGGAGCGACCACCGTGCGTCCCCGGTAGTTCAACTGCAGCCGGTCGCCTTTGGTCAGGTTGTTTTTAGCGGCGGTTTTGATGCTGACGATCGCCACATTGTCCCAGGTCAGCTTGGTCATGGGCTTGGGAAGCTCCTGCAGCCAGCCGTTGTTGGCGAAGCGTCCGTCCAGAATGGTCGGGTCGGGCTGGAACTGGATCGCCATCCCCTGCGGCGCGGGCGCGGGAGCCTGCGCCTGATAGTTCATGTTGACCTGTACGGCGGCATCCACCGGCAGAGCCGTGTTCGGCACCACTCCGTCATGCAGCACCTCTTTCCACCAGGCATCGAACTTTGCGGGAATGCGCTGCTGGCGGTAGCGCTGCAGCCAGGTCTGGCGCACCAGCTCGTAGCCGCCTTTCGGCAGGGGCGTGGTGATCGCCTCCAGCAGCTCGAGGGCGGAGCGTCCGTTGAAGAGCGGCTCGATCAACGGCTGAATGATCGAAGCCGTGCCGTCGTATGCCAGCGCATCGCCCCACGCCTCCAGGAAGTGCGCCTCGGGGACATGCCACTGACACAGCTCCGCCGTCTCGTCCTGATAGAAGCCCAGATGCACGGTGAAGTGCAGCAGGCTGCCGTCGGGGGCGGCGGCGCGGGCGAACTTATCGAGCGCCTCTTTGAAGTTGATGTCCGCGGGGGCATGGTAGACCGGGTTTCCGCCGAGGATCAGGAGCGTATCCGCCTGACCGGAGTTCAGCGCATCCGTTACCTCCCGCAGCGAGGCGGCGCTGTCCACGTAGCCGGGCTGATCGGGAGCCTTCTGCAGAACCGGCGCGGTGATCCGCACCGATTGACCGATGTTGCCCAGCGCCTGGTTGATCGCCAGCGCGAGCGCGTGAACCACCGGCGGCTGCGAGTCGCCCGCCACAACCAGCGTCGTTCCCTGCGGCGCGCTCTTCAGGTCGTTCACGATCTCGTCCACGATACCGTTCCACTTCGCTTCGTCGAGGTTGGTCGGCGGCTGATAGGGGGCGGTCTGCACGCTGACGCCCAGTTTCTGCGCGACAGCGCGCGCCACGCCCTCGATGTCCGCCGGACGCAGCGACCAGCGATGATCGGCGACGAAGGAGGCGGGCGAAGGCGTCGTCTCGATAACGTAGAGCCGGTTCATCTTCTGCGCTCCTTCGCGCACCTTGCGCTTCTCCGCAAAGTCGCGCGCGTAACGGACGCTGCCCGGCAGGTCGGTGAGGAAGTTGCAGTCCAGCGACAGGATGATGTCGGCTTTCGAAAAGTCGTAGTAGACGTTGGCATCCTTACCGAGCGCCATCTTCACGCCCGCATGGACATTGTCGCGCGCCAGCGGTTCAAACTGCCGCCACTTCGCCTGCGGGAATTCACGCTGAATCTTCGCCATCATCGCGGCGAGGGTGGGCGAGGAGACGCTCTCCGTCAGGATCCATAGCCCCGCTCCCTGCCGCTCTTTCAGCTTCGCCATGCGCGGGCGCGCCTGCGCCAGGAAGGCGTCCCAGTAGTCCATCTCCCCCTTGTTGACCAGGTTCTGCGAGCGGTCCGGGTCGTAGAGGTGATAGATGGAAGCCAGCGAGAAGATGTCCACGGAGCCGGGGTTCGCCGGATGGTTACGGTTGCCGGGGAGCGCGGCGGGACTTGCCGGGTGCTTCGGGTTGCCTTCGATCTTTGTCGGGCGTCCCTCGTGGCTCTCGACCAGCAGCCCGGTCGCATAGCCGCCGCGCGTGCAGGCGGTGGCATACCAGAGGGGGATGCCCTGCACCATCTCTTCCGGGGCGGTGACGTAGGGGACGATCTTCTCCTGCGGCAGATAGCGGCATCCGGTCATACCCGCCAGCGCCAGCGACAGTCCGACCAGCTTCACGAAGTCGCGGCGGTCCAGCTGCGCGTTGAACGGACGGGCGTGCTGAGGAAACTCGTTCTCCAGAAACTCCTGGAACTCTTTCGTTTCGGCAACTTCCTCCAGGCTGCGCCAGTATCGCGGTCCTCTGGCTTCGGCTAAGCGCTGGCGGATTGCCGCCAGATCAAGGATGTGCTTTTTCTCTTCGTTCATAGTCTGGCTACCTGGCAGAGGAGGCGCTGACGCGCCTCTCTGCGCCTGAGGACCTCCTTAGCGGTGACAGATCCAGCAGTCGTCGAGTTGCTTGACCTTGATGTTGTACTTCTCCACCAGCTTGCGTCCCTCTTCAATCATGGCGGCGGAACGGTTGGGCGCGTTGCCCCGCAGAAGCGCGACCTCTTCGCGGGTAATGCCCTTATCCGAGACGATCTTCTGGTCGGGGATGACCGGCGCGTTGGTCTGGTACTTGGCGTAGAGGTTGAAGACCTCTTCCTTCGGGCGGATGTAGTTCTCCGGGTTGCGATGGCACTGCAGACACCAGGACATATGGAACGGCTGCGCCTTGTAGGTCATGTTCATGTTCTGAACCGGTCCATGGCAGATGTTGCAGCTGATCCCCTTCTGCACATGGATGCTGTGATTGAAGTAGACGTAGTCCGGCACCTTGTTCAGGAGGTTCCACTTGAGGGGCGCGCCGGTCGCAAAGCTCTGACGCACCGGCTCCAGCAGCGGGCTGTTCGTCCAGATCTGCGAGTGGCAGGTCATACAGGTCTGCGTCGGCGGAACGCCGGCGTATGCCGACTTCTCGACCGAGGTGTGGCAGAAGCGGCAGTCGATCCCCAGTTCATAGGCATGATGGTTATGGCTGAAGAAGACGGGCTGATCTACCGCGATGTTCACCTTCGTGTTGTAGGGCGAACGGGTGATCTGGGATGCCGCCAGCAGCACCACGAAAGGCAGAGCAATCGAACAGAGCAGACTTGCGCGGGCGATCGTGTTGGTTGCCGGTCCAAAGAGTTGAGCCATAGAGTCGCTCCAGCTTTCTTGAAGACTTCCGCCTGTCGCGCCCGTCATAACGGGCACGGGCGAGTGATAGTGTACTATTGCCTGCGTCCGCCGGGCGCAAAAAACCCCCCGACTTCAGACGCGCCGGATAACGGATCAGAATTTGATGGCGCGATCCACCGCCATGATCAAAAACAGCAGCGCCAGATACGCCATCGAGTAGTGGAACAGCACGCTCGCCTGCCGCCGCTCCGGTCGCTGATAGAGCTGAACGCTTCGCAGCAGCAGCGCGGCGTTCAGCAGCACTGCGCCCACGAAGTAGATCCAGCCGACCTCGCGCTGGAAGAGAGGCAGCACCGAGATAATGACCGTCAGAACCGCATAGCAGGCGATCTGGATCACGGTAACCCGTTCGCCCAGCACGACCGGCAGCATCGGAATGCCTGCCTTCGCGTAGTCCTCTTTGATCAGCAGCGCCAGCGCCCAGAAGTGCACCGGCGTCCAGAAAAAGATCAGCGCAAAGAGCACCCATGCCAGCGGGCTGAGGCTGTTGGTAACCGCCGCCCAACCGACCAGGGGCGGAAAGGCGCCCGCAGCCCCGCCGATCACAATGTTATGCCAGGTCGTTCGCTTCAGCGCGAGGGTGTAGATGATCACGTAGAAAAGCAGTCCCGACAACGCCATCATCGCCGACAGGACGTTGGCGACGCCGGCAAGCAGGAGGAAGGAGCCGACCGCCAGCGTCAGTCCGAACAGCAGCGCGTTTTGGGAGGAGATCGTCTGCGTGACGGTGGGACGCTTGGAAGTGCGCGCCATCCGCACGTCTATATCCCGATCTATCACCATATTGATGGCGTTCGCCGCCCCTGCCGCCATATAGCCGCCCGCCGCCACCGCCAGCAGCAGCCACAGCCCGGGCCAGCCGCCCTTCGCAATGAACATCGCCGCAAGCGCGGTGAAGAGCAGCAGGCTGATGACGCGCGGCTTGGTCAGGGCGACATAGTCTCTCCAGGTGACGCGCCCGGCTCCCAGAAGGGGAGAGGGCGCGCCTCGCAGTCCGTCGGTCTCGCGGGCGTCTCTTCGGGGCGCGCCCTCCGCCAGCGCATTGGCGGAGAGCATGACCATGCTGATCCAGAGCAGGTCTGCCAGCAGCAGATGCGAAAGCTGCATGTAGATCGGAGCCTTGAGCCAGACGTTCATGAAGCCGTGCCCGATCTGCACAAAGTAGAGCGTCCCGATGCAGCCCGCCCAGTAGCGCACCTGCGCCCCCGGACGGGAGTGGCTGACCAGCCCGGCGACCAGCGCGAGATAGAGACCGACCGCGATGGCGATAAAGGGATGGAACAGGCGCAGGCGGTAGAGGAAGTGCGAATCTCCCGCCAGACCGCGCTCGATCGCTTCGACGGTATTTTTCACCGGGAAGAGCGTGTCGCCGAGCGCGGTGACGGCTCCGCTCATCCCCACAAAGATCATCGCGAGGATGCCCAGCCCCAGCGCCCAGGCGATCGGTCCCTGTCCCTTCAGGCGGATCGGAGACGCGCCGCTCGACCAGTGCGCGGTCAGGGCAAGCGCCCCCAGTAGCAGGAAGGTGTTCGCCAGGTGCAGCGCCATCGCCACCGCGCGTTCGGCGGAGGAGTTGTGCGCTACCAGTTCAAAGAGCACCAGACCGGCTCCGAGCAGCGCCTCCAGCAGCGTGAAGAGCAGTGAATAGAGCGCGCCTTTGCGAACGATATGCCCGGAGGGATAGGCGCGAAACGCCCAGTAGACCAGACCGAGCACCAGCAGCAGCACCAGTCCGCTCGACAGCCGGTGCGAAAACTCGATCAGCAGCGCAACATCTTTGGGTGTCGGGATCACCTTCCCGTCACACAGGGGCCAGTGACTGCCGCATCCTGCGCCCGAGCCGGTGGCGCGAACATACGCGCCCCAGAGGATCACCAGGAGGTTGTAGATCAGCACTCCCCACGCAAACAGAGCAAACCGGGACCTGCTCATTTAGGAAATCATCTCCCCGGACGCCGGAGCGCGTCCGAACGGAAACCGCAGTCGGTCAAAATCTGTGAATTGTGCCTTATTTCACGAAGTCGCGTAAATTTTTTTCCTGCCACCGTCATTGTAGCGGAAGGAGAAAAGGGTTATCAGCGAGGACTGTGTCATCATACACCATTTCTTAGCGTGAGTCAATACCGTTTTATTAAGATTTTTTAATCTTCCAATGGTTGTAGTTGACAGCATTTGTCGCTTAATCGCACTCCCCGTAACGATGCCGCCCGTCCTCTTCTCTCTGCGGATGCCGCGCAGGGTATAATGGCAGGGGCTTTGCCCGATAAGCCATCTCATAATGGAGGAGCCAGTATGGAGCGAACATTTGTTATGGTGAAACCCGACGGCGTGGAGCGTCGTCTGGTGGGAGAGATAATTCGACGTTTTGAGAACCGCGGTCTGCGGCTGGTGGGCTTGAAGCTGCTGCAGCCCGGCCGCGCGCTGGCGGAGAAGCACTACGCCGTCCATCGCGAAAAGCCCTTCTTTCAGGAACTCGTGGATTTTATCACGGGAGGTCCGGTCGTGGCGATGGTCTGGGAGGGAAATCAGGCGATTCTGCTGGTGCGAAACATGATGGGCGCGCTCAAGCCGGAGAACGCGCAGCCCGGCACGATCCGCGGAGACTACACCACCGATATTCAGACCAATCTGGTGCACGGTTCTGACGCCCCGGAGACCGCGCAGAGCGAGATCGCGCTCTGGTTTAAGCCGGAAGAGCTGCTCTGACCGGCGGCACAAAGAGGCATCCGGCGCGGCGGCGGGTCTCTGCCCGATCGCCCGCCGCGCCTCTTCTCATATCAGGGTCGCTCACAGGAGGGGGGCATGCAGCCTCTGGATCGGGATTCGCTGCGCAGGCTGCGCCAGGCGCGGCAGCAGATCGGCGTCGGGGTCGCCCTGGAGCAGGCGCAGATGGACGCACTGCTGGCGGAGTGGACGCCGCTGGCGCAGCCGGATGAGAAAGATATGTCGGAGTTCTTTGGCGTCGCGCTGCCCGACGGCTCGCTGACCGGCGTCTCGGGACCGCGCTGGATTTTTCACCTGTTCGGTCTGCTGCATCGCGCTGCGCATGTCGGTTTGACGTCTCCCGGCGGTCTGGTGCTTCTGCAGCGACGCGCCGCGACCAAGATGGACTGGCCCAACGCCTGGGATATGGCGGCGGCGGGGCATGTCCCGCTCTATCCCAACGGAAGGGAGATGCGCTTTGAGGAGGGCGCAAAGAAGGAGATCGAGGAGGAGCTGGGGCTGGCGTCGCTGGAGCTGGGCGAGCTGCTGCAGGAGGGGCAGCTCTGCCCAATCGGCGCGCCCTACTACAGCTTCGACATGGATGAGACCCGCAACCCGCCCTTCTATAACGCCGAGGTCCGGCAGGTGTTCGGCGCGACCCTCAATGAGGCGGGCATGTCGCGCCTGCGCCCGGACTACGAGGAGCTTTCCGGCCTCTACTTCTGCACGGTGGAGAACGCCTGGGGCATTCTGACGCAGCAGAGCGCGGCGACGGGGCTGCTCTACTCGCTGCCGCGCTATCTGGACTGGCTCGTGAAGAAGGATTTTCGCATCCTGTAGCCGGGAATGGCGCCCGCCGGCGTCTGCCTTTTGTGAAAAAGGCTGAACCGAAAACTATTTTCTCCGTCTAAATATCTGCGTTTTCCTGTAGTATGAATCAAGGGCAGCCTGCAGAGAGGCAGTCTTCTCACCGCTCCGCATTTGCTGCGAACCTGTTCAGGAAGGAGGGGATAAGATGCGTTTCCCCAACCGGACCGGGCGTCTCTGTGCCCCATGGCTGATGATGGCTGCGCTGATCATCCTGCCTTTCGGGATCGGCGTCACTCTGTTGTGGAGCAGCCCCGTCGCCGCCGATTCGCGCTCCGGCAGGTCTCCCGCCCGCGTAACCTACGCGCGCGACGTTGCGCCGATCCTGCAGAAGAACTGCATGTCCTGTCATCGTCCCGGCGAGGTGGCGCCGTTCTCGCTCACCGGCTACGAGGATGCCCGCAAACGGGCTAAGCAGATCGCCGTCGTAACGAAGAGCCGCGTCATGCCCCCCTGGAAAGCCGAGTCCAACGGCGAGTTTCATGACGAGATGAAGCTGACCGAATCGGAGATCGCGACGCTGTCCGCCTGGGCGGAGAATGGCGCGCCGATGGGCAACCCGAAAGAGCTTCCGCCCAACCCGAAGTTCTCCTCCGGCTGGCATCTGGGCGAGCCGGATGTGGTCTTTGATATCGGGGGGGACTACGAACTGCCGGCGGAGGGGAGCGATGTCTACCGTAACTTCGTGATCCCGACCAGCTTCCCGGAGGATCGCTGGATATCCGCGATGGAGGTGCGGCCCGGCAACCGCGCCGTGGTGCATCACGTGCTGGTCTTCACCGACACCTCCGGCACGGCGCGCAAACTGGACGCGAAGGACCCGGGTCCCGGCTACAGCACCTTCGGGGGCGTCGGGTTCCTGCCTGCGGGCGGGCTGGGAGGCTGGGCGCCGGGCAATCTTCCCCGACATCTGCCCGACGGGGTCGGCAGCCTGCTGCCGAAGGGCGCCGATCTGGTGCTGCAGGTTCACTACAATATGAGCGGCAAACCGGAAAAAGATCGGACGAAGATCGGTCTGCACTTTGCCCGCAAGCCGGTGGATAAGCATCTGCGCATCTTCCCGCTGATCGCGCCGTTCCTTCGCATTCCGCCGGGCGATAAGAACCACGTGGTCGAGGCGAGCTTCCCGGTTCCGATGGCTGTGCAGGTGCTTCAGGTAACGCCGCATATGCACCTGCTGGGGCGGGAGATGACGGTGACGGCGACCCTCCCCGACAGAACGCAGAAGCGGATTGTCTATGTACCGGACTGGGATTTCAACTGGCAGAACACCTACTCGTTCAAAGAGCCGCTGAACCTGCCTGCCGGCGCCTGGCTGAAGCTGCGCGCCCGATATGACAACTCGGAGGAGAACCCGCGCAATCCCAGCCGTCCGCCAAAGCTGGTCACCTGGGGCGAGAAGACGACCGACGAGATGTGCATCGCGTTCATCGCCTATACCGTCAATGCGGAGAGCCTGACGAAGGGCAGAAGCGTGAGCGGTCTGCTGCGGCAGGGGCGCGCCCGGCTGGAGCGCGCTCGCGCCTTTCTGCAGCCGCCTGCGGGTCGTCGAGAACGGTAGCGGTCGGAAAAAACGGCTCGGCGGGATCGGTATATCCTTTCACTCTCGTATAGACTGATAAATCTCGTGGCGTACCATACTGAACGGCTGCAGGAGATAAGCATGAGGTGGAGACACGGGCGGGCGGCTCTGCGCCCCAGCCTGATGATACTGGCGATGGGCATGGCGGGGCTGCTGACCCTGGCGTTGACCGGCAGCGCACGCACCGTATCCCGTATCGCGGTCGGAAATCGTCCGGCGGACATCGCTTTCCGCGATCTCGCCGGCGGGAGTCATACGCTGCATGCGACGGACAACCGACCCGCCGTCTATCTGTTTCTTTCGACCCAGTGCCCGGCGGCGAAAGCCTACTCGCCCCGCATCGTCGCGCTGGAGAAGGCGTACCGCGCAAAAGGGGTTCGGGTCTTTGGAGTCTTTTCCAACGTCAATGAAGGTGCGCAGGAGATCGCGGCGCATGCGAAGGAGCGAAACTACGTCTTCCCCATCGTGCGAGACAACGGCGCGCTGGCGAAGCGGCTCGGTGCATTGATGACGCCGGAGGCGGTGCTGCTCGATGCAAAGGGCGTGATCCGCTATCGGGGACGCATTGACGACAATGCCGACGCAGCGCGCGTACGCTCCCGTGACCTGCAGAACGCGCTGGATTCGGTGCTGGCGGGCAAGCTGGTGGCGAGACCGGAGACGAAGGTGGTCGGCTGCACGATTCGCCCCGCCATGCCGGCTGCGAGCGCGAAGAACGCGAAGTTCACCTTTGCCCGCGACGTCGCGCCGATTATTCAGAAGAACTGCCTGCCCTGCCATCGCTCCGGCGCAGTCGCTCCCTTCTCGCTGGAGACCTATCAGCAGGCGGCAGCGTGGGCTTCCCTTATCAAGGACACGACGCAGGCGCGTCGCATGCCCCCCTGGAAAGCCGAGTCCAACGGCGAGTTTCACAATGAGATGCGCCTGACCGAATCGGAGATCGCGACGCTGGCGGCATGGGCGGACAGCGGCGCGCCGATGGGCAGCCCGAAAGAGCTTCCGCCCAACCCGAAGTTCTCCTCCGGCTGGATGCTGGGCGAGCCGGATGCGGTGCTGGAGCCGTCCGAACCCTATCATCTGGCGGCGGAGGGGCGGGATGTCTATCAGTGTTTCGTCTTTCCGACCAACTTTGAGGCGGACCGCTTCATCTCCGCGCTGGAGGCGAAGCCGGGCAATAACGCGGTGGTGCATCACGTGATCGCCTGGCTGGACACCACCGGAACCGCGCGCCGGCTCGATGCGCAGGAGCCTGGTCCTGGCTACCGCTCCAACGGCGGCTTCCCCGGCTTCGTTCCGGCGGGCTTTCTGGGCGGCTGGGCGCCCGGCAACCTGCCCTTCACCGCCCCGCAGGGAACCGGCGTCCATATCCCGAAAGGCGCGGACATCGTGCTGGAGGTTCACTACCACTCCAACGGCAAGCCGCAGACCGATAAGACGAAGATCGGGCTGCACTTCACGAAGGGTCCGGTGCAGCGGACGGTTCGCGCCGCGTTTCTGGCGAACCCGATGTTTGTGATCCCCGCCGGGGCGAAGGACTATCCGGTCTTTGCCAGCATGAACGTGCCGCAGGACATCACGGTGCTGGGGGTGATGCCGCACATGCACCTGCTGGGAAAGCAGATCACGGTCACCGCGATCAAGCCGGACGGTCAGAAGCGGCGGATGGTGCATGTGCCGCGCTGGGACTTCAACTGGCAGACGACCTACAGCTACAAAGAGCCGCTGCTGCTGGAGAAGGGGTCGCGCGTGCGTGTGGATGCCCGCTACGACAACTCGGAGGACAATCCCAACAACCCCAGTCGTCCGCCGAAGCCGGTGGGGTGGGGCGAGCAGACGACCGATGAGATGTGTCTGGCGATCGTCATGTATACGATCAACGGGGAGGATCTGACGCAGGGAGTGAAGGCTCCCCGCCTGAACTACTTTGAGATCGGACGCGGACAGTAAGTCGCCGCAGCGTAGAGAGCCGGGCTGTCCGGGAGGGCAGCCCGGCTCTCTCTGTATTTCAGGGGCGTGCGAATCTCGTTACGGCGGGATCCACGGGGTGGGGAAGCGGAAGCCCCTGCAGCCCGGCGACCAGATTCTCCGCCGCCAGTACCGCCATGCGGGTGCGTGTGGCGATGGAGGCGGAGCCGATATGCGGCAGCAGAACCACGTTATCCAGCTGCAGGAGCGGATCGGTGAGGGGCAGGGGTTCCACCTCGAACACATCCAGCCCCGCCGCCGCGATCTGTCTGCGTTTCAGCGCCTCGTAGAGCGCAGCCTGATCCACCACCGGTCCGCGGGAGGTGTTGATGAAAATGGCGGAGGGCTTCATGCGCGCAAACTGCTGCGCGCCCATCAGGTGGCGGGTCTGCGGGGTGAGCGGGGTGTGCACGGTGACAAAGTCGCTCTGGCTCAACAGGGTTCCCAGGTCTGCAAACTGCGCCCCGAAGTTCTGCTCCGCCGCCTCACTGCGCTGCGCGTCCGTGTAGAGGATGTTCATCTCAAAGCCGTGCGCCCGCCGCGCCACCTCATACCCGATGCGCCCCATGCCGATGATTCCCAGGGTCGCGTGGTGCACGTCGGGTCCGGTCAGGAGCATCGGAGACCAGGTCTGCCAGGCTCCGGAGCGGGCGTAGCGGTCCGCCTCGACGATACGCCGCGCCGCCGCCAGCAGCAGGGCAAAGGTCAGGTCGGCGGTCGTCTCGGTCAGTACGCCGGGCGTGTTGCCGACGGGAATGCCCCGCGCGGAGCAGGCTGCCACATCTATGTTATCAAATCCTACCGCCATCTGACTCACGACCCGCAGGTTGGGTGCGTTGTCCAAAAGCTCCGCGTCAATGCGGTCGGTCAGCAGGCAGAGCAGCCCCTCCGCTGCGCGCACCTTCTCCAGAAGAACGGCGCGCGGGGGAGGCATCTCCTCCTGCCAGACCTCCGCTGCGGAGGCGGAGTGGATGATCTCCATGGCGGCATCGGGAAGACGACGGGTGACGAAGACGCAGGGCAGATTACTGGACATAGAGGATCTCCACGCCATCGGAATCGAAGGTGTCTCGCAGCTGCATGCATAACTGCTGCAGACCGGGGGAGAGGGAGGCGGCATAGCCGACATCAATGATGACGGTGGTGCCGCTGTCCGCCAGCGCGAAATCTTGCGGTGACGCGCTGCCGGTGATGAAGGCGCCGGCTCCGGAGCGGCGCGCCTGCCAGAAAAGCCCGTCGCACGCGCCGCTTGCCACCGCCAGCGAAGAGACGGGAAAATCGGAGTGGTGCGAGCAGCGGATGGAGTCGGTCTCCAGCGCATCCTGAACCTGCGCCAGCACCGTGTCCATCGCCACCGTCAGGGGCAGTTCGCCCATGCGCCCGCGTCCGTAGACGACTCCGGGATTGCGAATCACGTAGACATCGTAGGCGACCTCTTCATACGGATGGGCGTCCAGCACCGCCGCGATCACGCCCTGCAGCTCTCGCTGGGGAACTACCATCTCGATCCGTATCTCTTCGACCGTCTCCATGCGTCCCACCGCGCCGATGGTCGGTTCGGCTCCTTCGCGGGGCAGGAAGGTTCCCCGTCCCTGCGTCTCGAAGGAGCAGTGGCTGTAGTTGCCGATATTTCCGGCTCCCGCCTCCGCCGCCGCGTTTCGGACGCGCTCGACCGCGTTGCGCGGGGTGAAGACGGCGATCTTGTACTGCGGCTCGAAGTTGGTGGGGCGCAGCATGGAGGTTGCCGCCAGCCCCAGCCGCTCCGCCAGCGCGTCGTCGAATCCGCCCGGCGCGGCGGCGAAACTGTTGGGCAGGACATAGAAGCTGATCCGGTTCTCCAGCAGATAGGAGAGCTTCGCGCCGACGGGATCATCGAGCCGAACCGCCATGATCGGCGTGGTCAGCAGGGGGGCGTAGGTCAGCAGCAGCGACTGTTTGCGGGAGGCGGCGGTAGAGAGCGCGCTCTGCGTGGGCATCGGCGAGACGACCACCGTCTTCACCTCCGCCGAAGAGGAGCCGGCTTGCAGTCCCCACGGCTCTTCCGGCACGGAGAGCCAGGGCGGCGCCAGATACTCCAGAAAATCGCTGATCTCGGCGACGCTGACCGAGCGGCGTCTGCGTCGCCGTGTCCGCTCTTCGGACATCTCTCCCGGTTTGCGGTTCATCGCGCCGCTCCCGCGCAGCGGTGACGCGCTGCACCCGTGATGCCGTGGCGCGCTGCACCTGCGCTGCAACCGGAGGAGAGGGAAAGAGCGGGGACGGCTGATGTGGTAACAATCGAGTAGAGCATACCGCGAAAAATCTACCTCCTGACGCCCTGCGAGTATAGCAAAAAGCGAGCGAATTGTCAAAGCGCATTTCGCAGTTTCGCGGCGCGGCGCGCAGGGGAAGGAGCAGAGGCGTGTCGCGATTCCTGCGCGTTTGTCGCAGAGGCAGGAATAGTCGGGTTCGCTCGCGTAATATAGTCAGCGACAGGGAGGTGGACACGTCATGAATCGGACTGAAGATTGGGACATCATCTGGAAGTGGCAGTGGTTCCGTCGTCCGTTGTGGCAGCCCTATTTTCGCGATCCATCGCACCCGGAGGGGCGTCCGGCGCGTTCTGCGCCGATCTGGGTCTGGACGCTGCAGCAACTGGGCGCGCAGCGCGTTCTGGACTGTAATGCCGGACTCGGACTGCGGGCGGTTATCCTGCGCGAAGCCGGCTTTGAGGTGGTCGGGACGGACGCCAGCAGCGTCGCCGTCACCCATGCCCGCGAACTGTCGGAATCGCTCGCGATGGAGATACCTTTCTATCACTGCGACTGGCAGAGCCTGGGCGAGCAGTTCACCGCCGAGTTTGACGCCATCATCAACGACGCCTTCGCCTGGACGCTGACCCGCTCCGAACTGCGTTTTGCATCCCATAACTTCTTCTCCATCCTCAAGCCGGGCGGTGCGCTGATCTTTACCGGCGCGGATCAATGGTCGCGGGGGCTGGATCGCGCCGCGATGATCAATCATGCCTGGGAAGCCGCGCCGCGTTTTCAACTGCGCAGCGACTACTCCGACGGAGAGACGCATCTGACGCTGGTGGTCGCCCGCGACAAGTCGGAGATCGGCGTGGTGGAGAACTACCTGTTTGTGGTGCGCGATGCGAGCGGTCCGCGTCTGGAGACCGCCTCCATCTGTAATTCGGTGCAGTGGACCTGGGAGGACTATCAGGCTGTCTGCCGGGAGGCGAACTTCTCCTCGCTGGAGAGCGTGCGGGTTCCCGTCGGTCGCCGCGAACACATTCTTAACGTCGCTCGAAAGTAGGCGGCGAAGAGAAGCCTCCGCTCCTCTTCTCGCGCCAACCCCTTTTCTATGACCGCTTTTACCCAACCTCCGGAGCCTTCTCCCGGTCCTGCCGCCTCCGCCGCTGTCGTACCGGCGCGGCGCGTCTCCTTTCGCGCGGTGCTGATCGGCTTGCTCTGCATCCCACTCAACGCCGTCTGGGTGATCCTGATGGAGCGCGTGGACGGACGCGCCTTCAGCAGCACCGCTTCGCTCTTCTTCACCGCCGTCTTTTTCCTGATGGTCGTGACCGCCCTCAACCGCCTGCTGATCAGACACCTGCCCCGTCATGCGCTGCATCAGGGCGAGCTGCTGACCATCTTCAGCATGGTTTCGATCGCGACGGCGATGGCGGCGGTGGACTTCATGTCCCCCCTGATCACCATCATGGGGCACGGGGTCTGGTTCTCCACGCCGGAGAACAACTGGGAGTCGTTTCTGAAGGATCTGCCGCAGTGGCTGATCGTGACGGATCGGGAGGCGTTGAAGGGCTACTATCTGGGCAGCTCCACGCTCTATCGCTGGGAGGCGATCCGCGCCTGGCTGATACCCGCCTCCTGGTGGACGCTCTTTATCATGGCTCTGCTGTGGACGATGAGCTGTCTGAACACCGTGCTCCGGGCGCAGTGGACGGACAAGGAGCGTCTGACCTACCCGATGACCCAGCTTCCTATCGCCATGACCCGCGAGGACGGCAGCCTCTATCGGAACCGGCTCTTCTGGATGGGGTTTGCGCTGGCGGGCGGTTTGAGCCTCATCAACGGACTGCATAACCTCTACCCCTCCGTTCCCGCGCTGACCTTCAACGGATTCGACGCCGGACAGTGGTTTCCGCAGCGTCCCTGGAACGCGATCGGCTGGACCCCCCTGGCGATCTTTCCCTTTGTGGTGGGGCTGGGCTATCTGCTGCCGGTGGACCTGCTTTTCAGCTGCTGGTTCTTCTTCCTCTTCTGGCGGCTGGAGAAGGTGGCGTCGAGCGCGATGGGGTTTATGGCGGAGCATCCGAAGTTTCCCTACATTGATGAACAGATGTTCGGCGGCTACATGGCGATCTGTCTGTTTGCGCTGTGGACGGCGCGTCCGCATCTGCGCGAGGTGTGGCAGAAGGCGTTCGGCAGAGGGGCGACCATCTCGGAAGCGAATGAGCCGATGCGCTTTCGCACCGCGATTGTGGGCGCGTTCTGCGGCTTTCTCTTTCTGACGGGGTTTTCCTATGCTGCCGGACTGCCGCTGTGGCTGGCAGCCGTCTTCTTTCTGATCTACTTCGCCATCGCCATCAGCGTGACGCGAATGCGCGCCGAACTGGGTCCGCCGACCCATGACCTGCACTTTATCGGTCCGGGACAGACACTGAACACCGTTCTGGGGACTCGCAGCCTGGACGGTCCGACGCTGGGCGTCTTCGCGCTCTACTACTGGTTCAATCGCGCCTACCGCGCGCATCCGATGCCGCATCAACTGGAAGCCTTCAAGATGGCGCAGTTGAGCGGAACCTCGCAGAAAGGGGTGATGTTCGCCCTGCTGCTGGCGGCGCTGGCGGGCATCTTCTTCACCTTCTGGGTCACGCTGCACGTCTCGTATGAGATGGGGGCGGCGGGACGGATTCGCGGATGGGCTTCGCTGGGGTACGGCACAGAGGCGTTCAATAACCTCGCTGCCTGGAGGGCTTCGCCGGCGCGCCCGGATACGCAGGCGACCTTCGCCATGTTTGTCGGCTTTGTGATCGCCTCCGTGCTGATGATCCTGAAGCTCAACATCTACGGCTGGCCCTTCCATGCGCTCGGCTTCTCGATCTCCGGCGGCTGGTCCATGATGTGGGCATGGCTCAGCCTCTTTGTCGCCTGGGTGCTGAAGTCGCTCATCCTGCGCTACAGCGGTCTGCGCGGCTATCGCGCCGGGCTGCCCTTCTTCTTCGGCGTGATCCTGGGCGACTTCCTCATCGGCGGAATATGGACTCTGCTCGGCTTGATCCTCGATATTCCCATCTACAGCCTCTGGAGCGGATAGCGGCGCGCCCCGCTCCGTAAATCGGGTATAACTGAAGGCGCTATCTTTGTCAATCGGGAGGGAGCGGGAGCATGTCACGTCTGGTAATCAGCGACGAAGAGGCGCAGTTTTTCCATGACAACGGGTATCTGATTCTGCGGGACGCGCTGCAGGGAGAGGAGCTTCGGCGCGTTCAAGACGCCATGATGCAGCTGGTGGAGTACGGCTCGGCGCAGGTACGCGACGATCCGGACTACATGTACGGCAAGGGGCATCAGTCCGGAGAGCGCAAGCTGGCGCGAATCGAGTATGTCATTGACAAGAGCGACGTCATGAAGGCTCTGCTCGGGCACCCGCTGATCCTGCGCTCGGTGGAGAAGCTGATGGGTCCCGATCTGATCCCGACCTGGGACTCGATGGTGCTCAAGTTCCCCGGCGAGGGCATTATCGTGCCCTGGCATCGCGACGCCGGAACCGATCATGTCGGGGACAAGCCGATCTTTAATGTGGACTTCTACCTCGACGAGGCGACGGAAGAGAACTGCGTCTGGGTCATCCCCGGCAGCAACCACTGGAGCAAAGAGCAGACCCGCGCCTGGATCGAGGAGCGGAAAGGCGACGTTACGCCGGCGGACTTTCGCGCGACCGGGGCGGTTCCCGCCCTGATGCAGCCGGGGGACGTGCTGTTTCACAATATTCTCGTGGTGCACGGCTCTCCCTCCACCGAAGCCCGCGCGCTGCGCCGCGTGGTCTACTATGAGTTTCGCACGGCGCATGTCGAGGAGGCGATCGGACCGCACATCCCGGAGTATATTCCGCTCAAGCAGAAGGTGCTGCTCGCCTGCATCGAGAGGCGAAAAAGGGCGGACTATATCGCCCCCGGCGAGATCCCCTATGAGTACCGTCCGCCCGCGCCCTACAACACCGTGACGCTGCAGGAAGGAGAGGAGCTTCCCACCTATCGTTACGTGCACGGCGACTACTGGCGCAGATAAGCAGATAAGAGGAGACCGCCGCCATGGCAGCAGAGAAGGAAGCCGTGAACTGGACGCCGGAGGCGGCGTTCACGCTGAAAACGGTGGATCAGGTGCGCGTCTCGCTGGACGGAAAGCGGGTGGTCTACTGCATGACCGAGCCGGTCATGACCGACGAGAAGAGCGAATATCTGACGCAGATTCATATGGCGCAGGCGGACGGCAGCGGAGGATTTCCACTCACCTTCGGCGAGAAGTCCTCCAGCAATCCGCAGTGGTCGCCCGACGGAAAGTATATCGCCTTCACCTCCCGGCGCACGGAGAAGAGCAAGCTGTTCGTTTTGCGGACGGACGGGGGCGAGGCGGAGCAGCTTACCGACGCAAAAGCCGATGTCGGCGCGTTCCTGTGGTCCCCGACAGCCGGAGCATCGGCTTTCTGATGCCCGATCCGCCAACGGAAGAGGAGGAGAGGCGTCAGAAGGGAAAAGACGACTGGCGATGGGTGGACGAGGATGTGAAGCAGAACCGGCTCTATGTCATCTCGCTGAACGAGATGCCGACGGGAAGCGCGAGCCGAAGCGGCTGACGGTTGAAGACGACAACGTCGGCGGGAGCTTCTGGGGCGCGTCGTTTGACTGGTCGCCCGACAGTCGCGAGATTGTCTTCGTCCACACGAAGTCGCCGAAGGCGGACGACTGGGTCACGGCGAGCGTCTCGGCGGTCGAGGTGCAGAGCGGCAAGGTTCGGTCCCTGGCAGACCTCTCCGCCGCCGTCATGCAGCCGCTCTACTCGCCCGACGGCAGAACGATCGCCGTCACCGTAACCGACGATCCTCCCTCCTGGGCTTTCTACTCCCGCGTGCATCTGATCCCGGCGGAAGGGAGCGTTCAGGTGTCGTGGTGATGATAGATGGAGGCGGCGTGTCCGTAGAGCTGTTCCAGGGTCTGCTCGTTGAGGATTTCGCGGGGAGGTCCCTGGCACATCAGCCGCCGGTTGATGCAGAGGACGCGGGAGGCGTAGCTGTAGACCACCGAGATATCGTGAGAGACCATGATGACCGCCATTTTTCGGGATTCGCGCAGCCGCTCCAGCACATCATAGAACCGCTGCTCTCCCTCCTGATCAATGCCGGTCGCCGGCTCATCCAGAAACATCAGGCGAGGCTCGTGGATCAGGTTCGCCGCGATCAGCATTCTCTGAAGCTCTCCGCCGGACAGCGCTCCCACCTGACGATGTAACAGTCTTTCGCCGTCCACCTCTCTCAATGCGCGCTGCACCGAGTCGCGGGAGAGGAAACGCGAAGGGGTGTTGATCTGCATGAACTCCTGAACCGTGATCGGGATCGTGCGATCCAGTTCCAGCCGCTGCGGGACATAGCCGATCCATGCGCGCTCCTCGCCCAGCTTTGCCAGCGGTTTCCCGAAAAGACGCACCCTTCCAGAGCGAGCCGGCATCAGTCCCAGCACGGCGCGCAGCAGCGTGGTCTTTCCGGCTCCGTTGGGACCGATCAGCGCAACCATCTCCCCCTGCTCCATCGTCAAGGAGACATCCTCCACGATCACGCTGCGTCCATACGCGACCGTCAGATTTTCCACCTCCAGAATTGCCATCGGGAGAAGATACCTCGTGCAGAGGTCTCACATCTCTGCGCTACTGCTTCTTCGCGCGCGAAGGGGCGTTTTTCCTGCTTTCGCGCAAAACTCCTCCGTCCTCACTCGCCGCAACGGTTGTCCTCCGCTGCTTGGAGAACGGTCATGAGCGGGTCCTGCAGGGGGGCGTCAGCCTGTGCAGAGGCTGATACAGTCTGCGAACGATGCGTCTGCAGAACCGCATCTATGAGCGGGGAGTGAGGATGAGAGTGCTACGGAACTTAATGAGATAGAGCCTGCCGCCTGCCGACGCAGGGCGCGCCCTGATATGGAAAACGCCCCCGATCCCGCTCAGGATCGGGGGCGCACACTGCGCGAAGCTATTTGACCTCGGCGGTCGGTTTGGCGAGAGTGGGCGTCGGGGGCGGCGGGGCATTCTTCTGCGCCTTTTCCGTTGCCGCAAGCTCCCTGGCGATGCCTTCCTCGCCATCTATTCTGCGCTTGTGCCAGTCCTCGGAGATGTCCATGGCGCCGGGGGTCAGCGAGCCGCGGGGAGCCGTTTTATTCTCTTTCGCATGCTTCTCCATCACCTTGCGCTGCTCTTCGGCTTTCTTGCGCTGCTCCATCATCTGGCGGCGCATCTGCACCTCCTGCTCCTGCATCTGCTTTTTCGCCTGCTCCTGCTGCGCCTTGTTCGCCGCCTCGATCTGCTCCGCCGTCGGCTTATCGGGCATGCTGGCTTTCTTGACCACGTTGGTTACAATGCCAAGCAGCGCCACCAGGACTACCAGAACCGCGATCGTAAAAGCTCTGGACATAATTGCGATATCCCTTCTTCCTGATCAGTACGAACCGGATAATACGTAAGATAGTCTGAATCAAGTACGCAATTATAGCCGTGCTTTGTTTCAGATGTCAAGTTCGTAAACCTGCGGGCAAGCGGACGGCCGTACAGATCAGAAGATTGACAGAAGAAGGAGAGGGGTTGTATACTTATCGCGCTATGGCGACCCCTTCTGCTGCGCAGGAACGGCGAGCAGGCGCACCGCCGCGACCCTCTTCGAACTACCTGCGAGAGACGCTGATCTTCCTGGGTGAGACGTGGATGCTGGCTCTCCGCGCCTTCGGTTTCCTGCTGCGCGGCAAGATCAGCCTGAAGGACACGCTCGCGCAGATGGCGGCGATCGGCGTGGACTCGCTGCCGATTGTCCTGGCGACCACGCTCTCGACCGGGGCGGTCTTCGCCTACTATACCACCGGCATCTTTGTGCGGTTCGGGGCGACCAACTTCGTCGGCGGAACGCTGACCCTCTCGTTTCTACTGGAACTGGGACCGGTGCTGGCGGGGGTGGTGGTCGCCTCGCGCAGCGGCGCGGCGATTGCGGCGGAGATCGGCTCGATGGTGGTCACCGAACAGGTGGACGCCCTGCGCGCCATGGCGGTCTCGCCGGTGCGCTATCTGGTGGTTCCGCGCATGGTCGCCGCCATTCTCATGATGCCGCTGGTCGGCGCGTTCGCCGATCTGGGGGGGATTCTCGGCTCCTATATCACGGCGGGGCTTCAGGGCGTGCCGCACACCGCCTTCGTCGAATCGGCGCGCGCGTTCGCCAGTGAAACCGATATGTTCAAGGGGCTGATCAAGACCGCCTGGTTTGGCTTCACCATCGCCATCGTCGCCTGCCATCAGGGGTTGAAGACGCGGGGAGGAGCCGCCGGCGTGGGACGCGCCACCACCAGTTCGGTGGTGCTGTGCGTGGTGCTGATCTTTCTGTCCGACCTGTTCCTGGCTCCGCTGCTTGCCGGAGCGACCGTAACCGTGCGCTGAGCCGCTCATGGGCATTCTGACGATCCGCGCGCTCAACTATGCCGTGCCGGAGAAGCATATCCTGCGCGATATAGACCTGGAGATCGCTCCAGGAGAGATCTTCGCCATCATGGGGATGTCGGGCAGCGGCAAGACCTCGCTGCTCAAGTGTATGGCGGGACTGATCAAGCCCTCCAGCGGGCATATCTTTCTGGGCGAGACCGATATCGTGCCGCTTTCGGAGCAGGAGCTGGATTCGGTGCGCTTGAAGATCGGACTGGTCTTCCAGTACGCCGCCCTGTTTGATTCGCTGACGGTCTATGAAAATGTTTCGTTCGGGCTGGTGCATCATCGGAGGCTGTCCCGCAGAGAGATAGACCGGATCGTGCGGGAGCGGCTGGAAGAGGTGGGGATGACGGGGACCGAGCGGCTCTATCCGTCGCAGTTGTCGGGCGGCATGCAGAAGCGTGTCGGGCTGGCGCGCGCGCTGGCGATGGAGCCGATGGTTTTGCTCTATGATGAGCCGACCAGCGGACTCGATCCGGTTATCACGCGCAATATAGACGATATGATTCTGCAGACGCGGGAGCGTCTGGGAATGACCTCGGTGATTGTATCGCATGACATCGGCTCCATCATGCGAATCGCGGATCGGGTGGCGATGCTGCATGAGGGGAGCGTGATCGCCTGCGGAACCGTCGCGGAGATCCGTGAGTCGTCCGATCCGCGTGTGCAGGAGTTTGTACGGGAAGGGTGAGGGTCGCGATGCAGCCCAGTTCCGCAGTCAAAGTAGGCGCGATGGTCGTGGCGGGCTTGACTCTGATCATAGCCGCCTGGTGGCTCTTTGCCAACTTCGAGTATAATCGCTATCGTATCCGGGTAGTCTTCCGGGATATCAAGGGGCTGATGGTGCAGACCCCGGTGCGGATGAACGGGGTGAAGATCGGGGAGGTGCGCGAGATCACGCTGGGCGACGACCTGCGTCCGGTGGTAACGCTCTCGATCTATCGCGACCGGAAGATTCCGCTCAATGCGAAGATACGGATCACCTCCGGTCTGCTGATCAGCAATCCGATGGTGGAGATAGACCCCACATCTGAACCGTCGTCCAAGGTCTATCAGCATGGAGAGACGTGGCTGGCGGCAAACGTGGAGGAGACCGCCAGCGCGCTGGCGCAGCTGTCGCCGGAGGCAGATCAGGCGCTGAAGGAGTTGACGCAGACGATGAGCGAGCTGCGCCCCCGTCTGATCCAGACGACCGACCGCCTGCAGACCATTCTGAAGGATACCGCCGACATTATGGTCAATGTTCGCGATACCACCGCCTCCGCCCGCGAACTGGTCGGTAATCCGAAGCTCAAGAGCGCGATGAACAACATCCTCTCCGATCTGGAGGCGATGTCGAAAGAGACGCGGCTGACCGCCGCCACGCTCAGCCGCGAGCTGCGCGCTCTGGTCAAGCGCAACGGGGGCAAGTTCGACGAACTGGCGAACGGCGCGATAGATCTTCTGCAGAAGCTGGCGGATACGGTGGATGCGGCGCGCGCGGCGGTTACCCGTCTGACAGAGCAGGTCAGCGATCCGCGCATCCAGCAGGCGCTGCTGGAGACAATTGAGCTGGGAAAGACGACGATTGCGCGGTTCAACCAGATCGCCTCCGATCTGCACCAGTTGACGGGGGACGCCAACGTGCAGAGCGATCTGAAGTCTACCGTCGCCTCGCTAAAGGAGGCTTCCGAGCAAGGGCAGCATATTGTGGAGCGGGTCAATACGCTGGTGAGTCGGATCAATCTGCCCTCCAGCCGCGCCAGCCTGCCCTTCGGCCAGCCGCGCGTGAATCTGGACTTTCTAGCGCGCTCCAACAGCCCGCGCTTCCGTTCCGATCTGAACGTGCTGCTGCCGATGCGCGATAACGCGGCGATCCTGCTGGGCGTTCACGACTTCCCGGACAGCAACAAGCTGACCGCGCAGTATCAGACGGCGCTGAGCGGCGGGGCGGATCTGCGTTACGGGCTGTACGCCTCCTCGCTGGCGCTGGGACTGGAGCTGCAGCCGACACGGCAGACGCGCATTGTGCTGGATGCCTACAATCCGAACCGGCCGCAGATGGATGTCCGCGCCCTGTTTGATGTGAATAACGATTTTGCGGTCTGGCTGGGCGCAGACAGCGTTTTCAGACGAACCACCCCGTTACTGGGGGTAAGATTAAAGAGATAAAATCACAGGAGCCTGAAATATGAAGGTCATTCTACAGCGCGATATTCCAAAAGTCGGCAAGGACGGCGATATCGTCAGCGTGGCGGACGGCTATGCGCGCAACTATCTTTTCCCGCGCCAGTACGCGGTTCCCGCGACGGGCGGGGCTTTGAAAGAGCATGCGGCGCGGATCGCCCGGGAGAAAGAGCGGGAAGCCAAACAGGTGCATCTGGCGCAAGCCAGCGCGGAGAACATCAAGGAGCGCACCGTAACCATCATCGGCAAAGCCGGTACGGGAACCAAGCTCTACGGCTCGATCACCGCGCAGGATGTGGCGTCTGCCATCGCCGAGCAGTTGAAGGTGACGGTGGACAAGCGCCGCGTGGGCATGGCGGACCCGATCAAAAACCTCGGAACCTATACGGTTCCGGTTCGCCTGCACAGCGATATCTCCGTCTCCATCATCGTGGAGGTGGTGACGGAGGAGGAGCTTCAGCGACGCAGGGCTGCGGCAGAAGCGGCGGAAGCGGCTGCGAAAGCCGCCGCCGAAGCTCTGGCAGCGGAGGCGTCCGCTCCGGTTGAGGCGTCCGCTTCTGCGGAGGATGCCGCCCCGGCGGCAGAGCCGTCCGCTTCTGCGGAGGATGCCGCCCCGGCGGCAGAGCCGTCCGCGCCCGAGACCTCCGCCAACGCCAAATAGTCTCCTGCAATCACCGGGTGTTCGGGCGCAGCCGCTGCGCCCGAACATCTGTTTAAGGTGCATGCCATGGCGCTGGATCGTCTGGTACCTTTCGACCGCATACCCCCCCAGAGTCTGGAGAGCGAGCAGGCGACCCTGGGCGCGATGCTGATTGACCGCGCCGCCATCGAAAAGGCGGCGGAGATCCTGCGCGCCGAGGACTTCTACCGCGACGCCCACCGCGTGATCTTCGAGGCGATCCTGGCGCTGGTGGCGCGGGATGAGCCGGTAGACCTGCTGACCGTGCAGGAGCAGTTGAAGCTGCAGGATATGCTGGAGAGCGTCGGAGGCGCGCCCTATCTCATCGCCCTCACCGAAGCCGTACCGACCGCCGCCAACGCCGAACACTACGCCAAAGTCGTCGAAGAGAAGGCGATCCTGCGCCGCCTGATAGACGCCTCCGTGCAGATACAGGGACTGGCGCACAGCGAGTACGAGGATATCAGCGATGTCGTGGATCGCGCCGAAAAGGCGGTCTTCGGAGTCTCGCAGCGACGCATCACCTCCTATTTTACGCCCATGCGCCCGCTGGTCGCCAGCGTCTTCGAGAAGATCGAGCAGCGCTCCGATCAGAAAGAGGCGACGACCGGCTTGCCCACCCATTTCACCGATCTGGACTACATGACGGCGGGGCTTCAGCCCTCCGACCTGATTATTGTGGCGGCGCGCCCCTCGATGGGAAAGACCAGCCTTGCGCTCGGTATCGGGCAGCAGGTCGCCTTCCGGGAGAAAAAGACAGTCGCCGTCTTCAGTCTGGAGATGTCCAAAGAGCAGTTATGTATGCGTATGATCTGTTCGGAGGCGCGGGTGGATGCGCACCGGCTGCGGACGGGCTATCTGCAAAACGACGACTGGCGCAAGATCGGGGAGACCTGCGCCATGCTCTCGGAAGCCCCCATCTTTATTGATGACAGCCCGGACTGCTCCGCGCTGGAGATGCGTGCCAAGTGCCGCCGACTGATGGCGGAACACGGGCTGTCGCTGGTGATTGTGGACTACCTGCAGTTGATGCGCAGCCACAAGCGCACCGATAACCGGACGCAGGAGATCGGGGAGATCGCGCGCGCGCTCAAAGCGCTGGCGCGGGAGTTGAAAGTCCCGGTCATCGCGCTGTCGCAGCTGTCCCGCGCCGTAGAACAGCGTCCGGATAAACGTCCCATGCTCTCCGACCTGCGGGAATCGGGGTCTATCGAAGCCGAAGCCGATCTGGTCATCTTCATCTACCGCGAAGAGTACTACAAGATGAAAGAGGCGATCCACGCGGAAGAGGAGGAGGCGAAGAAGGAAGAGCGAAAGCAGCGCGGCGAAGACAAGGTGGAGAAGGCGACCCTGATCATCGCCAAACAGCGCAACGGTCCCACCGGCGCGATTGATGTCGCGTTTCACCCCCACTACGCCCGGTTCGACAATCTGGCGAAGGAGTTTCGAGAATAGGCGCGCCGCCGGTCGAGACGGCGCATCCTCGATCAGTCCCCGCGGGTTCGGACTGATCGCGATGGTCCCCGAAACAGAGCACTGGAGGTATCGACCATGCGAATACTGGTCATAGGCGGCGGCGGTCGGGAACATGCGCTGGTCTGGAAACTGGCGCAGAGCAGCCGGGCGCAGAAGATCTACTGCGCGCCGGGGAACGCCGGCATCTCCCGGATCGCAGAGTGCATCAATCTGAAGACGAGCGATCTGGAGGGGCTGGCGAACTTTGCCGCCAACCAGAAGATAGACCTGACGATCGTCGGACCCGAAGCGCCGCTGATCGGCGGAATTGTGGACCGGTTCGAGGCGCGGGGGCTGCAGATATTCGGTCCTGCCACCGATCCCGCGCTCATCGAGGGCAGCAAGAGCTTTGCCAAAGAGCTGATGGTGAAGTACAACATCCCGACGGCAAAGTACTGGCGCTGCGACACGCCGGAAGATGCCCACGAGCGCGCCCATGTCTATTTTGCCGTGCATCCCGGTTCGGAGACGCGCCTGGTCGTCAAGGCGGACGGACTGGCGGCGGGCAAAGGGGTGGTGATCGCGCAGAACGAGGAGGAGGCGCATCAGGCGATTGATAAGATGATGCGTCAGCGCATCTTCGGACCAGCCGGAGACCGCGTGGTGCTGGAGGAGTTCCTCACCGGCGAGGAGGTCAGCATCATGGCGTTTACCGACGGCGAATATGTCGTGCCGATGCCTCCCGTACAGGATCACAAGCGCGTCTTCGATGACGACGCCGGTCCGAACACAGGCGGCATGGGAGCCTACGGTCCGGTTCCGCATCTGCCTCCGAGCCTGATGAACGAGGCGCTCGAGACCATCCTGAAGCCGACCGTCGCGGCGATCCGCGATCTGGGCATCCCCTACAAGGGCATCCTCTATGCCGGGCTGATCCTCACGCCGCAGGGCTTGAAGACCCTGGAGTTCAACTGCCGCTTCGGAGACCCGGAGACGCAGGTCGTCCTGCCTCTGCTGGAGACCGATCTCGTGGACATTGTGGACTCGATCGTCAACTGCTGCTTCGACCGGCTACAGGTGCGCTGGAAATCGGAGTATGCCGCCTGCGTCGTGGCGGCATCCGGCGGCTATCCCGGCGAGTATGCGACCGGGAAGGTGATCGAGGGGCTGGAGCGGGCGAGCCTGAGCGAGGGCTGTCTGGTCTTCCACGCGGGCACACGGCTGGAGAACGGTCTGTTCGTGACGGACGGCGGGCGCGTGCTGGGCGTAACCGGGATCGGCGCCGATCTCTCGGAGGCGGTTTCACGCGCCTACGCCGGCATCAGTCAGATAGACTTTGACGGAATGCACTATCGCCGGGACATCGCCCGACGCGCCCTGCGCGCGAAATAGGCGAGGACGCCGGGCTGTCTACGGAACAGGAAAGCAGCCGGTGAAGACATACTCCGCCGGACCGGTCATCCGCATACTCTCTCCCGGCGTCCAGCAGATTTCGAGTTCTCCTCCGCGACTTTCGACCGTTACCTGTGCGCCTGCGTACCCCTGAAGCTGTGCGGCGACAGCGGCGGCGCAGGCTCCCGTGCCGCATCCCCATGTCTCGCCGACGCCCCGCTCCCAGATCCGTATCCGAAGCCGATCCAGCCCGAGAACCTGCGTCCACAGGACGCTGGTGCGCTCCGGGAAG
The DNA here is from genome assembly GCA_938005745.1 of uncultured Chthonomonadales bacterium. Lineage (GTDB taxonomy): Bacteria > Armatimonadota > Chthonomonadetes > Chthonomonadales > CAJBBX01 > CALLMM01. The sequence continues at coordinate 77,465 of CALLMM010000033.1, forward strand.
AGAGAGTGGTTCTCGATCTGCGGGCTGAGGCGCAGAAAGCGGTCGTCCTCCGGCAGGGACGACGCGAAGATGACCGTGTGCGTGGAGCCGGTGAACAGCGGGAGGAGAGAGAGCGTCTCGCCTTCCAGCGACAGAATGAGGATCGGACCATCAGGCGCCGGAAGGCGAAGGGGTATCTCCTCCGGCGCGAAGAGAGGCTCGCCCATCTCGACCGTGATGCGGCATCGGCTCTGCGCGTCCCATGTCAGCGCGGCGCGGCGCTTTCCGACCAGAGTCTCCAGCGTCAGATCGCGGGAGGAGCCGGGGGGCGGCGCTCCCTCGCCCTCCGCCACGTATCGCGCCACGCACCGAAGCCCGTTTCCGCACATATCCTCCGTGCCGTCCGGATTGAACATCCGCATCTGCGCATCGGCGGAATCGGAGGGCGCGACCACCAGCAGACCGTCCGCGCCGACCCCGAAACGCCGGTCGCAGAGGGCGGGAGCCAGCGCAGACCAGTCGCGCTCTCCCTGTGTGCGCGAGTCTATCAGCACAAAATCGTTGCCGACGCCCTGCATCTTTACGAAGGATATCCCCATTCCCGTCTCTCTCTCCCCTTGTGCCGTATCACAGCCCGCCGATCCCCGACTCGGGGGGCAGGTGCAGACCGAATAGCAGGTCCAGCGCGGTACGCAGAAAACCGGCGGAGAACTCTCCCAGAATCAGCCCCAGAAAGAAGGGGAGCGCCTGCCGGTAGGCGCGCAGCCCGCCGTAACGCAGGATCAGCGACTTGATCAGCCAGCTTACGAAGATGGGCAGCCACAACCGGAAGAGACCGAAGCTGCCAGAGACCAGATAGCCCGCCGGATGGAAGGGCCACCAGACAAACCGGGCGCGCATCGCCGCCAGGAAAATCGTGGTGAAGAAGCCGAAGAAGTAGGCTCCCACCGTGCCGTAGTCGGGCTTCTGCGGCGAACTGATCCAGCCTTCCAGCTTCTGCCACGGCTCCCGCCCGAACGCCCACAGCGCGGGACCGCGATACTTCGCCGACTCGAACCCCACGCCATAGATGGTGTGCAGATACGCCCAGAACGCCGCAAGGGTTCCCAGCAGGCTTGCCGCGAGGATGACGGCGGTCAGCGTAGGCAGGCGCACTCCGGTGCGCTTCCCCAGCCGTGCGGCGTCCACGTGGGTCTGCATCGGGAACTGGCGGTGCGTGCGCACCAGCCAGAAGAAGAGGGTCATGACTGACAGGTCATGGCGTGTCCAGGCGTTGGTGCCGGCGATGCGCTGCAGCATCTGATCCGCCCCGACCTGATAGAGTTCATAGGTGGGAAGTCCCAGCTCCGCCCGCAGCCGCGCCACCACTACCACGATCACAAACAGGATGCCCATGAAGAGCGCGGCGGTCTGCCAGCGCATACCGGCGTGGACGGAAAACAGGATCAGCCCGGCGAATCCCAGAATCAGCCCGAAGATGATCGTTCGATCCGACATCAGCTCCGGCTCGTCGGATGCGCCGTCGCCGTCCGCTCTCCGCAGGCGGATCGCCGACTGCCACATCCGGGCGATATGGCTGCGCGCCGCATAGACGGTGAAGGCGAAGACCCCGAAGATCGCGCCGACGCCCTGCTGCTGCACGTAGGGAAAGCGTCCCCACTCGGTATAGCCCATCATCGCCGCGCCGACCAGTTCGATCCGGCTGACCAGAAAGAAGAACCAGCAGGAGAAGCCGAGCTGCGTGGGCAGCAGGAAGGTCAGACCGAACGCGAACGGGAACGAGGAGATCGGCAGCGGTCCGGCGGCGTTCCAGGGGTAGCTGACAGCGGTGAAGTACTGCACTCCGATGGGGATGCTGGGAAAAGAGGGATAGAGCGCGTGGATAAAGTTGACGATCTGCCCGGCGGCGCCGACGGCGAACCCGCCCCAGAGCAGACGGGAGCGAAAGAGCGTGTCGGTCTGTGTGATGACCTGGATCGGTATCTCGGCGATGGGATAGGCGAGACGCTCGGCGTCCCACTGTTTGCGAAAAAGGGCGGTCAGACAGAGCATCGTCCAGACCACCAGCATCACGAAGAGCGTCCACCAGGCGATGGGCGTGATCCAGGGCAGCAGATGATCCCACCGATAGAGGGTCGAGTTGCCGATGTAGAGGGCGTCCACCGCCTGCTTATCGGTCACGATCAGATGCTGCGGGACATACGGCAGGATCGTGGTCGCCCAGTTGTTCTGCGGCGTCTCGAATCGCACCACATAGGTGATCGTGGTGAAGAGTATCTGCAGCATGTCGTGCCCGGCGAGGTTGCTGGCGACGGCGATAATGACGTAGAGCGAGACGAGTTCATGCGAGGAGAGACGCCAGCGGGGCGCACATCGGCGGAGCGCGCCGTTGAGTGACAGCAGAACCAGCAGCAGCGTAACGGCGTTAAAGAAGATCGCCTGCGTGGTCGCGTTATCCGAGTAGCGGACATATTCGATTTCGGTCAGCCACCAGGCGTTGAGCGGGATCAGGAGCAGCGCGAGCAGGACGACGCGCAGAGTCAGCAGTCCGCGCAGGCGCGGCGGCGCTGCGGGCGTCCGCTCCGGAGAGTGCGGTGAGAAATCGGGGTCCTCCGGGGGGAGAGCGGGAGAGATATTTTGCGCTGGCGGGGGAGGCATAGGTGAATTCCGATCCCTTCGGAGCCGATATATATACCGGGATGCGCATGCATAGCCTACACGAAATCGGCGTCGGCGTCAAGTCGGTAGAATTTCCGGATTTTCCCGCGAAAAGTGCGGGATTCTTCTTTTCTACGTCGAAAAGATATGTTACAATGAGGAAGTCTCCGCTCAACGGGAGAACGCCCATCCATCGCACTCATTCCTCCTCTATCTGAAAGGAGTTCGGCTCATGAGCCTGTTCCGGCGGTTCTGTCAGTATCCGTTATGCGCCTTGGGAATGCATGTTGCGCCGCCGCGCCGATTACCGCATGGACCGATCGTCGCAGACTGCTCCTGTTGCGGGAAGACCTGTTATTTCTATGGTCTATCCGCCTTCGGGCTGGATGGTCCTCCGATGCTCATGCCCATCGCCGTGTCGCCGGTCCATGCGCTTCCGCGCTGAACCGGCGGTGACCGCAATGCACGGGCGCTGCGTGGTTATGCAGCGCTCGTTTTGTCTCTACCACCATGCAGCCCGCTTCTGACGATACCGCCGCTCACGCCGAGAGCCTGAACGCCTCCGCGCTGGTTCCGCTCGCCCCCATTCGTCTGGGGATCGTGGGGTGCAGCGGGTCGCGCCAGAACTACGGTCCCGCGCTTCCCTACCTGCCCGATATTCAGGTGACCGCGCTGATGGATGTGGACATGGTGGCGGCGAAGGTCTGGGCGCGCACGCTGCGTCCTGCGGCGGTCTTTACCGACTATGAGGCCTTTCTGCAGGAGGCTCCCATAGATGCCGTGCTGATCTCCTCGCCGCTGCCGGCGCGCGTGGAGCAGACGGTCGCGGCGGCACGAGCGGGCAAGCATATCCTCTGCGAGAAGCCGATGGCGCGCACGCTGGAGGAGTGCGAGCGTATGGCGGAGGCGGCGCAGGGGAACCATGTTCTGCTGATCCCGGCGTATGTCAAACGGTTCGACCGCACCTTTCTCTATGCGCGGCAGGCGATCGAGGAGGGAACGCTGGGAGAGCTGCAGCAGGTGCGGTGCGACTGGAGTTTCTATGCCGGCTGGGGAGACCGCCGCGAAATACTCAAACGGTGGGCGGGGGTCTTTGAGGAGCACGCTCACCATACGATTGATCTGTGCCGATGGTGGCTGGGCGAGGTCGAATCGGTCAGCGCGGATATTGACATCGGCAGAACGCCGGACGGAAAGACCGATCAGTTCGCCAACCTGATCCTGACCCATGCGCGCGGCGTCTCGATCCATCACATCTCGCGAGTCTTCCATAAACGCCCCGTCGAGCAGTATCTGCTGACCGGAACGCACGGGACGCTGCATATCTCGCACGGTGTGGAGTGGAATCAGGTCGTCTCCGAGCCGTTCTCCATCACGCTCCATCTTCAGGGACTCCCCGCGCAGGAGATACCGCAGACCGCCTTCGCGCGGGTCGAGGAGGAGATTCGCGCTCACCATCCCGGAAAACGCCTCCTCGCCCACTTCGCCGAGTGCATTCGCTCCGGGCAGACGCCGCAGATCGTCGGTTATGACGGCTGCCGGGCGGTGGAGATCCTCAATGCCGGCTATCTCTCCACCTATGAACACGCCAAGATCACGCTGCCGTTGACCCGCTCCGCCGTGCTGGAGCAGATCCTTCAGAGGGTTGCTGAGAACTGGCAGAGCGCATCTCTCCGCTGACCGTCTCAGGGGCGGGCGTCCCGCAGCGCGTTGAAGAGGCTTCGCAGGGCGTCGAGCGCGTCCGCCAGACTCCTGCCCAGTTTCACCGCCGCCTCCGGGTTTCGGGCGGGGTCGCGATCCTGACGCAGAAGCTGGTAGAGGGAGCGCGCCGCTGCGATCCGTGAGAGCAGCAGACGGCGGCTCTCCTCAATTCGCGCCCATACGGCGAGATTGGAGGCGGAGGCGTCGCGCGGCTGCGCCCGGCGAGAGAGCGGTTCGAGAGTCCTCTCCAGACGCGAGAGCGCGTCGAAATAGCCGCGCAGCCGCTGTCGGTAGGCGGATTCGGTCTCTCCTTCGCGGCGTCTGGCGGTCAATCCGCGCATCGCCTTTTCAGCGGCAAGACAGCCCGCCGCCAGATGGTTGATCCGATCCTGAGAGAACGCGACAGTCGGCGCTGCCGGCTCCTGCGCCCCGCCTGTTGCCGGGAACCAGAGCAGTACTGCCGCCGCCAGCCATCTGAATCTCATGCGCTCTACCTCTCCCGCGTCTGTCTCCGAAGCGACGGTCGCATGCTGCCGCCGCCGTCCTCCTAACAGTTTAGCATGACGAAGGGTTATTGCGGTACGGAGTCGAATCGGGGTATATTCTCGTATATTCTGATGTGAAATATATCACGGAGTGAGAGATGTCTGCTGAGAGTATGCGGCGCGTTGAGCGGTTCGTCGGTTCGGAGCTGATGCCCGTCTATGAGAAGGTGATCTCCGGCGAGAGGCTGAGCTTCCAGGAGGGGCTGCATCTCTATCAGACGCCCAACCTGTCGGCAGTCGGCTATCTGGCGAATATCGTGCGCGAGCGGCTGCACGGCGACCGCGCCTACTACATCCGCAATCAGCACATCAACTATACCAACGTCTGCAACAAGCACTGCCAGTTCTGCTACTTCGCCAAGAATCCCAAAGACGGCGGTCCCACCCCCTACACCTTTACGCTCGACGATCTGCGCGAATCGCTGCGCCGCTACCGCCATGTTCCTATCACCGAAGTGCATATGGTCGGGGGGATCAACCCGAAGCTGCCCTACTCGTACTATCTCGACCTGATCCGCGTCATCCGGGAGGTGCGTCCGGAGGTGCATGTGAAGGCGTTTACGGCGGTGGAGCTGGTGGAGATCGCCCGTGTGGCGAAGAAGCCGCTGTCGGAGTGTCTGGAGGACCTGAAGGCGGTCGGGCTGACCTCGATTCCCGGCGGAGGCGCGGAGGTGATGTCGGCGCGCCTGCACGCCCTGCTGCATCCGAAGAAGATCGGGGCGGAGGGCTGGACGGAGGTGGCGCGCACCGTCGCAAAAGCCGGTCTGCCGCAGTACGCCACCATGCTCTACGGGCATATCGAGACGCTGCAGGAGCGGGTGGAGCATCTGATCCGGCTGCGCGAGATACAGGACGAGACCGGGCACTTCCTCGCCTTCACGCCGCTCTCCTTCCATCCCGAAGGAACCTACCTCGATCATCTGCCCGGACCGACCGGCGTGGACGATCTGCGGAACCTGGCGGTCAGCCGCCTGATGCTGGACAACTTCCCGCACATCAAATCGTTCTGGATCATGAACACCGCGCAGATCTCGCAGATCGCGCTCTGGTATGGCGCCGACGATATAGACGGGACCATCCACGAGTACGAGATCACCTATCCGGAGGGGCATCTGGGTGAGAAGCGGCAGGTGTTGACCCGCAGGCAGCTGCTGAAGAATATCGAGGAGGCGGGGCGCACGCCGGTCGAGCGGGACAGCCTCTACGGCGAGGTGCCGCCGAAGCCGGAGCGCGAACCTGCGCTGCTGCCGCTGGTCTCGCGGTGAGCCGGCGCATTACGTGAAGAGAGTATCGAGGGCGAAATGACCATCGTTGAACAGGCGCGCAGGGCGCAGATAGACGACATTGCCGAGAAGGTCTACGCGGGAGAGCGATTGGATTGGGAAGACGGGCGGCGGCTCTTCCACCATCACAATCTGCCCGAACTGGCGGCGCTCGCCGATCACGTGCGCCAGCGGCTCAACCCCGGCAGGACAGTTACCTACATTGTCGGGCGCAATGTGAACTACACCAACGTCTGCTGGGTGCGGTGCAAGTTCTGCGCCTTCTACCGGGTGCCGGGACATGAAGAGGGCTACACGCTCACCTACGATCAGATCTACGAGAAGATTCAGCAGATGGTGGATCTGGGCGGGATCGAGATTCTGATGCAGGGCGGGCTGAATCCGAAGCTCAAGATCGAGTGGTATGAAGACCTTCTGCGGGGAATCAAGGAGCGTTTCGGAGCCTACGGAGTGATCCTGCACGCCTTCTCGCCGGCGGAACTGATCTATATTCAGAAGATCAGCCGGCTCTCGATGGAGGAGACGCTCACACGCCTGAAGCAGGCGGGACTCGACAGCATTCCCGGGGGCGGCGCGGAGATACTGACAGACCGCGTTCGGGAGTATATCGCCCCCTACAAGGACACGGCGGAGGAGTGGCTCGACTGTATGCGCGTGGCGCATAAGGTGGGTCTGCGCTCGACCGTGACGATGATGTACGGCTCGGTGGACACCTGGGAGGATCGTCTGGAGCATCTGATGAAGACCCGCGATCTGCAGGATGAGACCGGCGGCTTCACCGCCTTCATCCCCTGGTCGTTCCAGCCGGACGGGACGGAGCTTGCGGGAGAGCGCGCCAGCGCGTTTGACTATCTGCGGACGGTGGCGGTCTCCCGCCTGATACTGGACAACATCCCGCACATGCAGGCGTCGTGGGTTACGCAGGGACCGAAGGTGGCGCAGGTCGCGCTGGGCTATGGACTGGATGACTTCGGCTCCACGATGATGGAGGAGAACGTCGTCTCCTCGGCGGGCTGCGCCTTCACGATGCCGATTGAAGAGCTGGAGCGGCTGATCCGCGAGGCGGGATATGAGCCGATGCGCCGCACCACGCAGTACCGCCATCTGCCGCTCGGCGTGCCCGAAGGATCGCCGCTGTTGAGAGAGGCTCCCCGAGATTAGCGGCGCAACAGCGAGGACGGAGATGCGAGACTGGGCGGCACGCGGGATCGCACTGCTGGCGTTGCTGGCGCTGGGCTGGTTCGGCGGCAGGGCGTTCAGCGCGCGCCATACCCCCTCTTGGACGCAGACTCCCGGCAAACTCCGCGCGTTGACCACCATCCTGCCGATCTATGACTTTGCGCGCAGGATTGGCGGGGAGGACGTGGAGGTTCGCAATCTCCTGCCGCCAGGAGTAGACCCGCACGAGTTTGCGCTCCGCCCGCAGGATGTAACGCTGGTGGCGCAGGCGGATCTGATCCTCAGCAACGGCAGCGGACTGGATGAGTTTCTGACGGAGGCGCTGCGCAACGGACAGATAACCGGCAAGCCGATTGTCGCGCTCTCTGAGGGACTGCCGAAGCTGCAGGTAAAAGGACACCACCATCACGCAGAACGCGCGCACCATGACGAACACGATCATGGGGCGGAAGACGCGCCGGGCGACCCGCATCTGTGGCTCGATCCCGTCTATGCAAAAGCCTACGTGGAGAAGATCGCCGCCGCGCTGACGCAAGCCGCGCAGCAGCGCCCCGATTCACAGCGTGTGATCGGCGGGATAAGGGAGCGCGCGGCGCGCCTGCTGCGTGAACTGGACCGGCTGGACGCCGACTACCGCCGGACGCTGACCCCGCTGCAACACGAGTCGTTCATCGCCTTCCACAGCGCGTTTGCCTATCTCGCGGCGCGCTATCGTCTGCAGATGGCGGACATCTGGCAGACGACCGCCGGAAAAGATCCCTCTCCCCGCGAGGTCAGCGCGCTGCTGGAGACCGTGAAGCGGCAGTCGGTACGCGCCTTCTTCGCAGAGCCGCAGTTCTCCTCGCGCGCCCTGGAGATGATCGCGACAGACGCGCGCGTCCCCGTCTACATCCTCGATCCGATGGAGACAGCTCCCGATCTGAACCGCGCCGACTACCTTCAGGTGATGCGCGCCAACCTTGCCACGCTGGAGAGAGCGCTGCAGCCCAGGAGGTAGTCTCAGGCGGCTCTGTGCGCTGCGCCGGTCGTGAAGAGACCGGGGGAGACGCTCTGCGGCGGGTTGGCGGGATGTGCGAAGAGAAATCCCTGCATGAAGTCCACGCCCGCCTGCCGGCACGCATGCATCTGCGCCTCAGTCTCGATCCCCTTGGCGATCACCTTCATATTCAGCCGCTTCGCCAGTTCGACCATCGCCTGCAGGGCATGGCGCGCGGAGGCGCGCCGGGTCGCCTCGTAGACCAGTTCGCTGTCAATCTTCACATAGTCCGGCATCAGTTCCGCCAGGTAGGAGAGGGTGTCGGAGCTGCTTCCCATGTCATCCAGAGCGACGCCGACCCCCCGCTGACGATACTGCCGGAGAATGCCGCTGAGCAGGGCGCGGTCTTCGATCCGCTCGGTCTCCACCACCTCGAAGACCAGCTGCGAGGCGGCGATCTGCGACTGCTGCGCGAGGTCGAGCGTCGTCTGCAGGCTGATGGCGGGATCGTAGAGGCTGCACGGATGGAAGTTGATGAAGAAGCGCGCGCCGGTACGGGGCAGCGCCGCAGCGTCGCGCAGCGCCTGCAGCCGCGCCGCCTGATCGAACTGGTGCTGCAGGTTGATCTTCTCGCAGGCGTAGAGAAGCTGCCGGGGAGGAATGATCTCCTCGGTCTGCGGGTTGCGGGCGCGGATCAGCGCCTCATATCCGAATACCTGCCCGTCGGCGGCGTCCAGTACCGGATGAAAGACGCTGTAGAGCCATCCTTCCGTTATCGCCCTCGCCGCCCAGCGCAGGTCATTGCGTTCAAAGAAGATCGGCAGCGGCTCCGCCCGGATCAGAGCGGGCAGCAGAGCCTCCGGCGACAGAGCGTTTTCGATAAATGCCCCTTTGATCCGGTTCTGAAGCACGTCCGGCAGGCATCGCGCAAGCTGTTGTCGCAGTGTGTCAAAGTGAGGACGGGCGTTGGGTAGTTCGTAGAAGAGACTGTGTCGGATAAAGGCGAGGTTTTCCGACGATAAGGCTTTCTGCAGGGCGGCATCGGCATCGGCGTCCAGCGGAACCAGCAGCAGCGAGTCACTGCCTGTGCCGGGGAGATCGCGGTCGCGCCTGCTCCACTCCGTCGCTGCGCACACCTCCTGTGTGTTCATGCGTCCGACCCCTTGAAGAACGCCCGAATGGGAGTTTCCGCTCCGCATCCCATCCATGGGGGAGCGGCAGAGGCGTTCTCTCCCCTTATTATCGGTCTGATCGGGGCGTGCGTTTAGACTCTCTCCTTTGACTCGCCGGCGCCGATTCGGATACAATGGGACCAGGATACGATCACGGAGAGATAAATGTCCAACGACGCACGTCTGCAGAAGTTTATTGACGCGCATCTGGCGGTGGTGCGACCGCTGCATAAGGAGAGCGCGCTGGCATGGTGGGAGCACTCGCTGACCGGTTCGGAGGAGGCGGCGGCGCGCGCCGCCGATCTGACCAGCCGGATGATGAAGGTCTATGCCAATCCTGAGGAGTATGCGCAGCTTCGCGCGCTTCAGGGCGACTACGACGATCCGCTGCTCCGTCGCCAGCACGATATGCTGCTGCGAGGCTATCAGGGCGCACAGATGCCCCCCGAGTATATTGACCGGCTGGTAAAGCTGGAGGTGCAGGTTGAGCAGGAGTTCAACACCTACCGCGCGGTCGTGCGCGGCGAGACGCTGACCGAAAACAACGTGCGCGAGACCCTGCGCGAGTCCTCCGATTCTGACTATCGCCGCGAGGTCTGGGAAGCCAGCAAAGCGATCGGGGCGCGGGTGGCGGAGCCGGTTCTGGAGATGGTGCGCCTGCGCAACGAGGTGGCGCGCCAGCAGGGGTTCCTCAACCACTACGCCAAAGAGTTTATTCTCGACGAACTGAACGAGGAGCGCGTCTTCGCGCTCTTTGAGGAGCTTGCCGCGCTGACCGATCCCCTCTGGAAGGAGTGGAAGGCGCAGTTTGACGCCCGCCAGGCGGCGCGCTTCAGCATCACGCCTGAGCAGCTGCGTCCCTGGCACTACACCGATCAGTTCTTCCAGGAGCCTCCTCCCGGCGACTTTAACCTGGATCGCTACTTCGCCGATAAGGACCTGGAGGCGTTGACGAAGCGGTTCTTCCAGACGATCGGGCTGCCGGTGGACACGATCGTGGCAAGCAGCGATCTGTACGAGAAGCCCAATAAGAACCAGCACGCCTTCTGCACCGATATAGATCGGGAAGGGGATGTGCGCGTCCTGTGCAACAACAAGCCCAATGAGTACTGGATGGGCACCATGCTGCATGAGTTCGGGCACGCCGTCTACGACTACTACACCGACTTTTCGCTGCCCTACCTGCTGCGCGGTCCGGCGCACACGCTCTCCACCGAGGCGATCGCGGAACTGATGGGCAGGCTGAGCCGGGACGGCGAGTGGCTGCGGATCTACGCGGGCATTCCGGCGGAGGAGGCGCAAAAGGTGGACGCCGCCGCCCGCGAGGAGACCCGCACCAAATTTCTGATCTTTACGCGCTGGGTGCTGGTGATGTGCAACTTTGAGCGCGCACTCTATCGCGACCCGGAACAGGACCTCAACCGCCTCTGGTGGGACATGGTGGAGCGGTACCAGGGCATTCATCGCCCGGACGGTCGCAATGCGCCGGACTGGGCGTCCAAAATTCACATGGCGCTGGCTCCCGCCTACTATCAGAACTATCTGCTGGGGGAGATGGAGGCAGCGCAGATTCTCAACCATCTGCGAACGAAGGTGCTGTCCGGCGAGCCGCCGGATGCGCTCTATACCAGCCCGAAAGTCGGACAGTGGATGCGCGAGAAGATCTTCCTGCCGGGAGCGGTTCGCCCCTGGGAAGAGGCACTGGAGTATGCGACCGGAGAGAAGCTGAACCCGGCGTATTTCGTGGCGCAGTTGAAGTAGGAGCGTGCCTGTGAATGCAGAGCAGGAACGGCGGCACAACGCGCGCCGCCGCGCGCTCCTGGCTCTCTTCTACTACGGTCCGTTGATCCTCTGGGCACTGCTGATCGGAACCCTCTCAACCGGCGCGGGCAGCCGCGAGAACTCCCTCGGCATCCTCGTTCGCACGCTGCAGCAGGTCGCTCCCGATCTGATCAGCTCCTTCTCCGCCGAGAATCTGGGGCAGCTTGACTATGCGCTCCGGAAGTTCGCCCACTTCACGCAGTACCTGATCCTGACGCTGCTGGCGGTGCGCGCGCTGCAGTTCGGGCGTTCACGCCTGCGCTGGCAGTCGGTGGCGGCGGGGCTGGCAGGAAGCGTGCTCTATGCGGCGCTGGATGAGGCAAACCAGATGCTGCATCCCTCCCGCTCCCCTTCGATTCATGATGTGCTGCTGGATGCGGCAGGCTCCGCCACCGCCGCCCTCCTGACTGCTCTCTGGGCGGGCGTGAAGGCGGTGGAGCGACGCCTGCAGGAGAGGGAAGAGGCGCCCTGACGCGCTTCATGAGAGGCGAATCAGGCGCGGCGCTCCTCCTGCGCGCTGTCAGGCGCGGGGGCGGGGGCATAGGCGCGGGTAGTGCGGCGCACGGAGGCGCACCGCTTCAACTGCGCGGAGACGCTCCCCATCCGGGAGGTCAGAAAGGCTTCCGCCTCCGCCTGCGCCGCCTGGATCTCGGCGATTGACGCCCTCTGAGCCGCAGAGAGAAGGAGCGGATGCTCCAGAAGCGGCTGCATGGCGGACGGGAGCAGCTCGGCAATCCGGCACAACGCCTCCACATCTTCCCGCGCGACGGCGGCGCGCTCCTCCCGCGCAAGCTGCTCCAGACGGAGCAGGGCGCGTTCCGGGGTGAGAAGAGGCGCGCTCATGCGGCGGCTCCCGCCAGGGGGCGAGCCTGCGCCTGATCCAGTTCAGACCAGCTTGCGCGCAGTTCGCGCAGCATACTGATCACTTCATCGAGCGGCTCCGTGCGGTCATAGACGTTCGCCTCCATCGTGCGGTTGAGCATATAGGCGTAGAGCCGCCGCAGGTTCGCCGCCACCTCGCCGCCGTTTTCAGCATCCAGCGATCCGAGCAGTTCGGAGAGAATCTTCTGCGCTTTCAGAATGTGGATATGCTTCGGTTCAATTTCGCGAGCCTGCATCTTCTCCTTCGCGATGGTCAGAAAGCGTATCGCGCCGTCATAGAGCATGACTACCAGCTGCGTCGGGCGCGCCGATTCGACCTGTGTGCGCAGGTACTGCTGCGCCAGTTTCTGCGAGGATGCCTGTGTCATCGTTATCGTTAACCTTCACCAGGAAATCTGCTTTATGAGTTACTGCTGCGGGAGTGTCAGTCCGGCAAGACCGGCTCCGGCGGCGCGGATGCGCGAAACGGCTCTCTCCATCTCCGCAAACTGCGTTCGCAGACGAACCTCCTCCGCCTTCAACCGATCCTGCAGCCGCTGGATCTGCTCGCCGATCTCCTTCACCTGTTCGCCGAGGGAGTTGGACACCTGCGTGAGCGTGCCGGAGAGGAAGTCCGTCGCCTCCTTCGCGTAGGTCTTCACCCGATTGGCGACGCCTTTCGTAAAGACGATCTTGCCCAGATCGCCGGTAACGGTGGAGGTGATGCGAAGCTGAAGCCCTTCCGTCGTGGCGTTGCCGACGTTCCCGGTGAGAAACTGTCCGTTTCCAGTGGCGGCTTCTCCGTTGATGGTTCCAGCGACATCCTGCGCGGTGGCGTTGAGCAGGACGTTGCCGATGCCGCTGTTATTGCTGGCGGCAGCCTGACTGGAGACGACGTTGAAGTTGAAATTTGAGCCGTACTGTCTGGCGGTCAGCGTCAGGCGGCTGCCCAGTTTCGACGCGACGATAAACTGAGAGACGACGCTGTCGGCGTTGATCTGAGAGATGATGTCGTCCAGGGTGCTGTTTGCGCTTAGGAAGACGGTGCGCCCGCTTGCGCCAAACTGCCCGCCGGTGAAGGTCAGGGTCTCCACGTTTGGATTGTCGTTCGCCGTCTTCTCCGTTGTGGCGGTTACCGCGGCTTGTGTCGCCAGCTGCGTGATGTTGATGGCGTATCCGGTGGCACTGCTGGACTGCGTTTTGTCGGTGGAGGAGATGTAGGTAACCGCGCTGCTGGTGGCAGAGCCTACCGCCTGAAACAGCTTGGCAACTTCTCCCAGTCTGCTATTGAGTGCGTTGTCCAGGGTCGCGTTGTTGATGGAGAGCCGGTTATCGGTCTCTAGCGTGATGCCGACCTGCGCTAGAACGCTCGTGCTGCCGCTCAAGCCGCTGACCTGATCCGTGACGATCTGCGTGAGGGTATCCATCAGGTTGATCACGGAGCTTTCGCCCAGCAGCGGACCTCCCTGCAGGGTCTGCGTATCGAAGAAGGTCAGCTCTTTCACCGTGCTTACCAGATCGTTAAACCGGTTGACAAACGTTTCTATACTGGATCGGATCGTCTCGGTGTCGCTGGCGATGTTTATCGTGGTCGTCGGCGACCCGGTATCCTTCAAAAGGTTGATCGTAACGCCAGACACGACATCCGAAAGGGTGTTAGAGCTGCGGGTCGCGGCAAGACCGTTGATGAGAAAGCTGGCATCACGTGCCTCGGTGAGCGTTTGACTAGCGCTGTTTTGCAGGATGCCCAAATTGGTAAGGATATTATTGCTGTCTGTGAAGACGGGGGTGGACGAGTCTCCCACAATCCTCAGCTGTTGACGATTGGCGCCGTTCACCGGGTCTTTCACGGTAACGATGCTCGCGGAGACTCCGGGTATCCCCGCGTTGTTGATCTTTCCCGCGATGGCGGTCAGCGAGTCGGTGGCGAAATCTATGTCCACGTTCGTGCCGTTGATCTGAATCGTTCCTGCCTGCGGCGCAGAGAGTCCGATCAGCGTGCCGATGGAGGTCGCGCTGTCGTTGAACAGCAGCGACGCCGCTCCGTTGGTGATCGGGCTGCGAACGGAGGTCGTCCCGCCGACCAGCCCCAGAGACTGAAGGATCGTGCCGCCCGACGTGTCGGAGAGGTTGATGGCGTTGGATGCACCGGTGTTTGCGCTGGTCAGGGTCAGCGTGAAGCTGTCGGAGGCGGTGGAGATGACGGCGGCATTGATTCCAACTTTTGCGCTGTTGATGTTAGCGGCAATGACCTGCAGTGAGTCGGTGGCGGCGATGTTGATCGCCCTGCCGTTGAGGACTATCTGTCCGCTCAGCCCCAGCGCGTCCGTCTGACTCGTCCGCGCGCTGGAGGCGATCCGGTGCGCCTGCGCCAGTTGATTGACCTGCAGGGTGTAGGAGCCGGCGGGCGCGCCCGGCTGGACGGTGGCGGTGGCGACCGTCTTGTCCGCGCTTTCGGCTTTCACCACCGAAAAACTGTTGAAACTGTCCAGCGCGGAGGCGGCTGAGAGCAGTCCGGACGCAAGTGCGGAGATCCGATTGATGGATGTCTGACGCTGCTGTATCTGCTGCTGCTGCTTTTGAAGGGCGGCGATGGGACGCTGGCTAAGCTGCGTAAGCTGCTTGATGATGCTTTCGGTATCTATGCCCGTGCCCAGTCCTGAAAAGTTGATTCCGCTCAGACTCATTGCAACCTCTATGTGAAAGAAAGGGATCAGGGAATGGACTCCCTGATCCCTATTCCCTATCTACGATTAAGAGACTCCCGGTAACTATCCGGTTTATCGCAGCAGCGATCTACCGCAGCAGCGACAGAACCTGCGACGGCTGCTGGTTCGCCTGCGCCAGGACGGAGGTTCCCGCCTGCTGCAGGATCTGGTTCTTGGTGAGGCTGACCACCTCCTGCGCCACGTTGGTGTCGCGGATCTGCGACTCGGAAGCCGACAGGTTCTCCACACCGACGCCCAAGAAGCGGATGGTGCTGTCGAGGGTGTTGCGCTGGAAGGCTCCCAGCTGCGCGCGCAGCACGGAGATCTGC
>CALLMM010000034.1 GCA_938005745.1 uncultured Chthonomonadales bacterium
GACGGAGTTCTTCGACGCGATGCAGAAAAAGATACCCGACGCACCGATGCCGCGCATCGGGATCGCCTCCGCACGCTCCGTCGCTGCGCGCACGCTGCAATGCGCTCTGCGCCCCCGCGAGAAGGTCTACTCTCTCCCGGCTCCTCCGCTGACCCTGGCGTTCTTCGACCTGTTCCCCTCTCTCTGGCGATGGATCGCGCTCCGATACCTGCAGATGCGCACACAGGGAAGAGGAACGCCCATCCCCGGCGAGGAGGATGCCGCCCGGTAGCGCGTCTGCGGGTTCCGCTCTGCACCATCTTCCGGGATTATGCTATAATCACGAGTACATCCGAAGGCGGCAGAGGACTATTTTGCAATGGAAGAGCTGACACCCAGTCAAATCGTGCAGGAGTTGGACAAGTATATCGTCGGGCAGAAGGACGCCAAGCGCGCCGTCGCCATCGCGCTGCGCAACCGTTATCGCCGTCGGCTGCTGGGAGAGGACCTTCGGGATGAGGTGATCCCGAAGAATATCCTGATGATCGGTCCGACCGGGGTCGGCAAGACGGAGATCGCGCGGCGTCTGGCAAATCTGGCGCGCGCTCCCTTTGTCAAGGTCGAGGCGACCAAATTCACCGAGGTGGGCTACGTGGGGCGCGACGTCGACTCGATGGTGCGCGACCTGGTGCAGATTTCGGTGCGGATGGTCGAGAGCGAGAAGATCGCCGAGGTGCAGGAGGCAGCGGATGCGCGGGCGGTCGAGCGCATTGTGGATATTCTTCAGCCGCAGCGACGCCGCAAGCGGCGCCGGGACGAGGAGCCGGACAGCGCGGAGATGTTCCGACAGGCGTTCGGGTCGCTCTTCAGCGGCGGCTCCGTGTCCGGGCGTCTCCCCGTCGAGGAGCCAGAGAGCGAGGAGGAGAACCGCCAGTTTGAGCGCGAGGAGCGCATCCGCGCGCGTCTGCGCGAACAGGTGAAGTCGGGCGCGCGCGACGAGGACCGCATAGATATCGAGGTGGAGCAGACGCAGGCTCCCTTCGTGCAGGTCTTCTCGCCGCAGGGACTGGAAGAGATGGGGATGGACCTGCAGAGCGCGTTCGGCAACATGATGAACCGCACCAAAAAGCAGCGCACCGTCACCGTCCGGGAGGCGCGGCAGATCCTCGCGCAGGAGGAGGCGCGCAGCCTGATAGATCAGGACGCCATCGTGCGGGAGGCGATTGAGCGCGCCGAGCAGAGCGGAATCATCTTTGTGGACGAACTGGACAAGATCGCAGGCAAAGAGGGCGGAAGCGGACCG
Organism: uncultured Chthonomonadales bacterium; assembly: GCA_938005745.1. Lineage (GTDB taxonomy): Bacteria > Armatimonadota > Chthonomonadetes > Chthonomonadales > CAJBBX01 > CALLMM01. The sequence continues at coordinate 1,283 of CALLMM010000034.1, forward strand.
GATGTCTCCCGTGAGGGCGTTCAGCGAGACCTGCTGCCGATCATCGAAGGCTCGACCGTCGCCACCAAATACGGCTCGGTGCGCACCGATCACATCCTCTTCATCGCCGCCGGGGCGTTCCACGTCTCCAAGCCCTCCGACCTGATCCCGGAGCTTCAAGGACGCCTGCCGATCCGGGTCGAACTGGAGAGCCTGACCGAAGAGGACTTCAAGCGGATTCTGACCGAGCCGAAAAACGCCCTGATCCGCCAGTATACCGCGCTGCTGGCGACAGAAGGGGTAACCCTAGAGTTCACTCCCGACGCCATAGACGCTATCTCCCATATCGCCGCGCAGGTGAACCGGCGCATGGAGAATATCGGGGCGCGCCGCCTGCACACGGTGATGGAGCGGCTGCTGGAGGAGCTCTCCTTCTCTGCGCCCGATCTGACCGACAAGTATGTCCGCATTGACGCCGACTACGTCAACCAGCGTCTGGAGAGCATCGCCAAAGACGAAGACCTGAGCCGCTACATCCTTTAGACGATCGGGAGACGCCGCTCGCCAATCGTCCGCTACAATCGTTCACTCGCGAAGGACGAACGCCATGTACAATCCCTATCTTCCGCCGCCGCGACAGGATGAGTGCACGATGGCTATGCTCGCGCATGTGATGCAGTTGTTCGGCGGCATCATCGCGCCGCTGGTGCTCTACTTTCTCAAGCGCAGCGAGTCGCCGTTTGTCGCCTTCCATGCGCTGCAGGCGATCCTCTGGCAGCTTGCCATTCTGGCGGTCAGCTTTCTCTTCTGGGGCGTCATGGCGATCGTGTTCTTCTCCAGCATCATCACCGCCTCAAACAGCCCCGCCCCGCCTCCCGCCTTCTGGATCATGATGATCAGCGTGATTGCGTTTTCGTTCCTGCTGTTCGGCGTCAATCTGGCGCTGGCGATCATGCACGGCGTGCGCGCTTATCGAGGCGAGTGGTCCGTCTATCCGCTGGTCGGAGACTACGCCCGCCGAATCGTGGGAATCTGACGCAGGAGGGACGCCATGTACTCAGCGATCTGGGCTTACCCGTGGGATTTTCTGGATGAGGGCGTGGATACCGCTGTCGGACGCATCGCCGACGCGGGGCTGGAGGGCGTCTCGGTGGCAGCTGCCTATCACTCCGTCCGCGCGCTGTGTCCGCACAATCCCCACCATGCGGTCGTGCATGGCGAGGGGGGCGTGATCTACTTTCGACCGGTGGAGCGTTTCTTCGCTGAGGAGGGGCTGCGCCCGGCGGTCTCCGCCCTGGTGACGCAGCAGGACGAGGACCCGTTGACGCTGGTCTGCCGCGCCGCGAAAAGACGCGGTCTGAAGGCGCATGCCTGGACGGTACTGCATCACAATACCCGTCTGGGAGCCGCTCACCCCGACTGTACGCTCGAAAACGCCTTTGGAGACCGCTACCCCTTCGGACTCTGCCCCGCCAATCCGCGCGTGCGCGCCTATACGCTGGGAATCGTGCAGTCGCTGGCGGAGCGCGAGGAGCTGGACACCATCGAACTGGAGTCGCTGGGATACATGGGGATAGATCACTCCGGTCACCACAGCAAAGCCGGCGTGGAACTGGACGAGGTGCATCGCTTCCTCCTCTCTCTCTGCTTCTGCCCGCACTGCATCAAGCATATGCAGCAGAACGGGGTGGACGCCGCCCATGCCCGCGAGGCGGTCGTGCATGAGATGCAGGGCTATTTTGCCGGACGCTATCACACCTCCGCAGAGGATCCGCTGGATGTGCTGGCAGACATACTGGGGCTGACGCAGGCGGAAGGAATTCTGGCGGCGCGGGATGAGGCGGTCCTGACTCTGCTGGAAGAGGCGTACTGGCTGATTCAGGAGCGGCAGCGGCTCAGCATCATGATCAGCCCCTCGCCGCTGGCGACCGGCGCGGGGGCAGCCGTGACGCTGTCGCAGGCGCGAGAGTGGACCGACTGCCTGCTGATCCAGGCGTTCCATCGCGAGAGGTCCCGCATTCACGAGATGGTATCGGATGTGGTGGTGCGGCGAGGAGGCGTCCCGGTCATCGCGGGATTGCAGGCGATCGCGCCGTTTGTCCGCTCCGCAAAAGAGCTGACCGAGTGCATGACAGAGGTGCGCGAGGCGGGCGTGGACGGCGTGCAGTTCTACCACTACGGCTTGATGCCGCTGGACCATCTGGACTGGGTGCATGAGGCTCTCTCCGCCGGCTAGATCGCGGCGCCCCTCTCCCGCCTCGCCGGAGCGTCCCGCAGACACCTCTCCCGAAGATCGTACAGCCTTTCGCCTGTCCATCGCGATCGCGGCGGCGGCAGTCGCGGCGCGCCTGATCCTTCTGACGAGAACCGGCAGCGGCACGGAGGACTTCTACATCACCCTGCGCTATGCGGAGAACCTCGCCTCCGGCGCAGGCTTCGTCTACAATCCCCATGAGCGCGTACTCGGCACGACGACCCCCCTCTACACGCTTCTTCTGGCTCTAGCGTCGCTGCTCTCTCTGGACGCCGCCCTCTTCGGCAAGACGCTCAACATTCTGGCGGACGGCGCGACCTGCCTCCTGCTGGCGCGGCTGCTGGCGATTCTGGGGCGTCCGCTGGTCGGCTGCCTGGCGTCGCTTCTCTATGCGACCGCCTCCGCCCCCCTCAGCGTCAGCATCGGCGGCATGGAGACCGGTATGGTCACGCTGGCGGGTCTCGGAGCGATCTACGCTTACACCCGGCGCAAGCCCTTCGCGATGTACCTGTCGCTGGCGACGCTGTTTCTCCTGCGGATTGACGGGCTGCTGCTGGCGCTGCTGCTGACGGTCGGCTGGGTCTGGCGGGAGCGTCGGACGCCCTGGACGGCGCTGCTGACCGGTCTGGCGGTCATCCTGCCCTGGGTGATCTTCGCGACCGCCTATTTCGGCTCGCCCGTCCCGACCTCCCTGCAGGCGAAGCTCGCCGTCTACGACCGTCTGCGCCCGGAGGCTCTGCCGAACCTGGGCGACCTGTATCATCAGTTTCTGGGCGGCGCGCCGCAGAAGGCTCTCTTTCTCTTCGCCCTGATCGGCACATGGGTCGCGCTGCGCGACTGCCCCGCCCTGCGCGCTCCGCTGCTCTGGCTCCTCCTCTACTACGGGGCGATCCTCTTCTCGAAGGTTCCGGCGTTCGCCTGGTACTTTCTTCCTCCGCTGCCGCTCTACTATCTGCTGGTCAGTCTGGGCATGGCAGAGATCTTTCGCCGGGGCTTTGCCCGAAAACTGCCCGTCGGCTCGGAGCCGGGCGCATCCAACGCGCCAAGCCGCGCGCGTCCCCTCGCCCTGACGCTGCTGGCGCTGACGGCGGTCGCGCTCGTTGCACGGCTACCGGGCGTCGAACGCGACATCGCGGCGGCGCAGGCGCTGGAGGACACGGTGCGCCGCCCGCTGGGACAGTGGCTGGCGCAGAACACACAGGCGCAGGAGCGGGTGATGCTGGAGCCGATCGGCTACATCGGCTACTACTCCCGCCGCCCGGTGCTGGATATCATCGGGCTGGTCTCGCCAGAGGCGCTGTCCTGCTACCGCCCGGAGATCGCCGAGCCGCTGGGGGAGATGGTCCGGCGGTTCCACCCCGATCTGCTGCTGCTGCGCGAAGGGGAGCGCAGGAGACTGGAGCCGGAGATCGGCGCGACAGGAGAGCCGATCCTCAACGGCGAATATCGGTTTGTCCGCGCTTTTCCCGCCCCTCCGGCAGAGCCGATCTTCTATCTCTATCGGCGCGGCAAGAGATGACCGTGCTGCCAGAAAACAGATCCCCGCAAACCGACTCCCCCGACTCCTCCGCCGATCATATCTTTCATCCGGAGCTGCCCCGCCGCGCTCCCGCGATCGCGGCGATCCTGCTCTCGTCCATGCTGTTTGCGGCGATGACCGTCTGCACGAAGGCGCTGGGGCAGACGCTTCCCGCCGCGCAGATCACGCTGTTCCGGTTTGTCTTTGGCGCGCTGGTCATGCTGCCGCTTCTGCGCCATCCCCGCGCGGAACTGCTCGGGCATGATCGGTGGAGTCTGGTCTGGCGCGGAGTCAGCGGAGGGCTGGCGGTCTACCTCTTCTTCCTTAGCATACACCACACCTCGCTGACTCACGCGGTGCTGCTCAACTACACCTCGATCATCTTTGCGCCGCTCTGCTCCGCGATCACCCTGCGCGAACGGCTGAACGGACGCGCCGTCGGGGCGATCCTGGCGGCGATCTGCGGCATCCTCTGCATCACGCGCCCGGAGTTCGGCGCGCTGCGGATCGGCGATCTCTACGGGCTGCTCTCCGGCATGATGGCGGGAACCGCCATCACCACCGTGCGCAAGCTGCGCCGCACGGAGACCCCGTGGAGCATCTTCTTCTACTTCTCCCTGATCGGAATCCCGATCTCGCTGCTCTTCGGTCTCTCGCATCCGATGACCTGGAGGCTCTCTCCCTCCGTCTGGTCGCTGCTGCTGGGGATGGCTTGCTCCAGCGTCGCGGCGCAGATCCTGCTGACCTACAGCTATAAGTATGTGCGCACCTCGGAGGGCGTGCTGATGTCGCTGTCGCAGATCGTCTACACGGCGTTTGCCGGGGCGATTCTTTTCGGGGAGGCGCTGACCGTCAGCACTCTGATCGGCGGCGCGCTGGTGCTCGGTTCGGCGATCTGGCTGACGATCACGCAGCGCCCCTAAACGATCGCCGAGTGTCGTCCCCCGTTCCTGCACGTCAGGACGATCCTGTACATAAGGAGATCACAGATGAATCAGCGTTTCTGGAACCTGTTTTCCGAAGACTGGCGCGCCAACTGCCTGGCGTGGCAGCGTCATCCCGATAACCCCGTTCTGCCGCCCTCCGGAACCGGCTGGAGATCGCGCTGGACGGCAAATCCGGACCTGCTCTCATTCCGCGACCGCCTCCTGCTCTACTACCGGGGCAACGGCGTCACTCCCGACGATCCCGGCGCCTGTCACGACCGGATCGCGGCGGCGCAGGTACAGACCCTGGCGCCGGGAGAGCTGGGAATCGCTGACCTGAACGGCGGAGCGTTTGCGATTGACGTCGGGAAGGAGGGGGAGTTCGACTGTCATCATGTGCTCGACCCGGCGGCGGTCGTCTTTCAGGATCGGGTGTGGCTCTACTACTCCGCCGTCGGAGCCGGTCCGGACAGCGTCGGGCTGGCGGTCAGCGACGACGGCGAACAGTTTGAGAAGCTCGGCAGGGTGATGGACGGGCGCGCGCCGGACGCCCTCGTCTGGAACGACCGTCTCTACCTGCTCTACCAGAAGACCAATCCGCAGGGGCACTATGAGCTGCTGCTCTCCGTCTCCGAGGACGGACAGCGATTCACGCCGGTGCAGGAGGAGCCGATCTTCTGCGGCGAAGCGGAACAGTGGGATGCGCTCTCCATCACAACGGCGCGGCTCTTCCGCGACGGGGACTGGTTCTACATGCTCTACGGCGGCAGCGCCTATCTGACGGATGAGCCGGACTTCTTCGGGCTGACGCGCTCCCGCGACCTGCTCCGCTGGGAGCGGCATCCCGACAATCCGATCTTCGGAACGGGACCTTCAGGCGCGCAGGACGGCGGCGCGATCTGGTTCCCGGCTCTGCACGAGACGCCGGAGGGCTTCGTTCTGCTCTATGAGGGCAGTCCCGGCAAATATCGCTGGGGACTCTCCTCGGCGATCTGTATGGCGTGGATCACGGGATGAGCAGAGGAAGGAGTGAGAGGAGCTGTGATGAAGACCTGCGCGCGCGTTCCCGTCAGTCTGATGATCGGGATCGTCCTTGTTGTGCTTGCGGCGCCGTCCTCGGCGCAGAGGAGCGTTTCGATGAGTTCCAGAAAGATCATTGAGTTCGGCTGGGATATGCCGTCGCCGGCGTATCTGCGCGATAACATGCGCGCTATGGAGAAGACTCCCTTCGACGGCGTTGCGATCCGCCTGTCAGAGGCGGCGGGCGGCGGGAACGTCTTCGATGTGCGGAAGTGGGAAAAGACGACTCCCGCCGCCCGCGAGGAGGAGCGGAAGACGATGGAGGAGATTCCGCGCAGCGACCGCCTGACCGACAACTTTGTGACGATCTACGGCGCGTCCACGATGGACTGGTTCAGCGACGCCGACTGGAAACAGGTGCTGGAGAATGTCCGCTACTGCGCGCAGGTCGCCAGAGCGGGTCGCTGCAAGGGGGTCGTATGGGATCCGGAGCCGTACAGCGGCAGAAACCCCTGGCGTCTGCCGGAGCAGCCCGGTCACGCCAATCGGACTTTCGCGCAGTACTATGCGCAGGTGCGAAAGCGCGGGGCGCAGTTCATGACGGCGCTTCAGGAGGAGTTTCCCGGTCTGACGATCCTCTCGCTGCGCCAGTTCTCCGACTTTCAGGAAGGCTCCCCTTTCAGCGCGCATCTTCTGCCGCTGCGAGGAAAAGGTGATCTGGAGAGGTCGCTCTCCGAAGCCTGGTGGGGGCTGCACGTCCCGTTCACCGTCGGCATGCTGGAGGCGATGGCTCCCGGCGTAACGCTGGTAGACGGCAACGAAGACGCCTACTACTACACCTCTCCGCTGGACTACTTCCGCGTCTACCATACGCTTCGCCAGGAGGCGCTGGCGTTTGTCCCCGCCGCGCTGCACGCGAAATATGCGACGCAGTACCGCGTCGGTCATGCCGTCTCGATTGACTACTGCGTGGGCAACTGGGCGGAGGGGCTGAGTTTTCCGGACTACCTGAAGAAGCAGGCGCTGGACTTAACGCCGGAGGAGCGGGCGCGCTGGTTCGAGCATAACCTCTACTACGCCCTGACGACCTCCGAAGGCTATGTGTGGGTCTACGGCGAAGATATGAACTGGTGGACAGGGGAGAAGATACCTCCCGGCATCGAAGAGGCGATCCGCTCCGCGAGACGCAAATACGAAGCCGGACAGCCGCTCGGTTTCTCGGTGGAGGAGAAGCTGGCGCAGATACGCGCCCGCCGCAAACCTTGAAAATCTTCGCAGGATGGGCGGGTGGTCTGATGTCCCGGTCAGGTCGCCCTGGCATCCTTATCCCAGAATCTTCGCGTGGACCTGCCAATAATATGGTTGGAACCACGACAGCAGGCTGTCTGCAGCCTGCCGTTTTCTTTCACGCGCTGTATCTATGTCCCCGCAGGGACAGACGGAGAGAGCCGCTCCCTGTGACCTGCGCCGGCGGGTTTTGCTCTTCCTGACGCCCGCATCCTGTTTCACGCCGGCATGATCCGCTAGTCCTGCTTCTGCGGGTCTCCCGACGGCGGCACCCCGACGCCGGCAGGCGGATGGGTCGGCACTCCCAGGCTCAGAAAGCCCCCGTCCACTGCCAGCGTCTCGCCCGTGATATAGGAGGCGGCGGGCGACGCCAGAAAGATGGCGGCGCCGACCAGCTCCTCCGGATCGCCGAAGCGTCCGAGCGGCGTATGATTCAAAAACCACTGCCCGCGCGGCGTGCCCTCGATCAGATGACGGTTCAGGGGCGTGGGAAAGACCCCCGGCGCGATGGCGTTGACCCGGATTCGATACTCCGCCCACTCATTCGCCAGAGTCTGCGTCAACTGAACGACAGCCGCCTTGCTGGCTCCATAGGCGGCAACCAGCGAAAGAGAGACGTAGCTGCCCAGACTGGCGATATTGATAATGGCTCCCCCGGTCTCCTGCTCCTTCATCATGCGCGCCGCCGCCTGACAGCAGAGGAACGTGCCGGTCAGGTTGACGTTCAGCACCCGCTTCCAGTCCTCCAGCTTCATCTCGAGCGCGGGGGCGCGATGCGTGATCCCAGCCGCATTGACCAGGATATCCAGCCGCCCCGCCTCCTCGCGCACCTTTTCGAAAGCCTCCTGCACCGAGGCAGGATCGGCGACATTCAGGGCGAAACCGCCGTGCCCCTCTCCGACCGACATCAGTGCGGCGATCCCGCCCAGCACCTTCTCCGTGCTGGAGGAGCCGACAAAGACGCGCGCGCCGGCTTGCGCCATGCCGAGCGCGATGGCGCGCCCCAACCCGCTGGTTCCCCCCGTGATCAGAGCCACTCTCCCGGAAATATCAAATCCCGCGTATGCCAATGCTCCTCTCCTCCCTGTCGCTGAAAAAGAGGTTCCGCTCCCTCGAATGCTTCCGGACGCAGCCTCCTCGCCTCTGTTTTCGCCGATGCGGGAGGGTTCTCCTTGTGCGGAGCCTCCGGATAGAGCGCGTCTGCCGGGCGCAGGAAACCGCCGACCCGCCGTCGAAACCTTCTCCGCACACAGATATTCCGACAGGAGAGATGGGAGAGTCCCGTGCTGGATATTCGCTTGATTCGTGAACAGCCTGAACTGGTGAAGGCGGGTCTGGAGAAGGTGGGCGCAGACCCGCAGATGGTAGATCAGGTGCTGGCTTTCGATGAGGAGCGCCGCCGCCTCGAAACGGAGGTGAGCGAGATGCGCGCCCGGCGCAACGCCGGCTCAAAGGAGATCGGCAGGCTCAAGGACGAGGCGGAGCGCGAGGCGCGCAAAGCTGAGATGCGCCTGCTCGGCGACGCCATCGCCGAGCGAGAATCCCGCCTGAACCAGGTCAACGCCGAACAGCAGACGCTGATGCTGTCGCTGCCCAACCTGCCCGCTCCCGACGTTCCTCCCGGCAAAGACGAGAGCGAGAACGTGGTCGTGCGCGTGGTCGGCGAACCGCGCTCCTTCGACTTCACGCCCAGACCTCACTGGGAGATCGGCGCCGCGCTGGGTATCCTGGACATCGAGCGCGGGGTCAAGATCAGCGGCTCGCGGTTCTATGTCCTCAAAGGCATGGGCGCGGCGCTTCAACGCGCCCTGATCACCTTCATGCTCGATCTGCATATCACGCAGCACGGCTACACTGAGATCTACCCGCCCTACGTCGTCAAGGAGCACTGTCTGGTCGGAACCGGGCAGCTTCCCAAGTTCGGCGAGAACCTCTACCGCGATATTGAGGACGACTTCTGGCTGATCCCGACCGCCGAAGTGCCGGTGACCAACCTGCACCGAGACGAGATCCTGGAGGCGAGCGCGCTGCCGCTGCGCTACGTCTCCTATACGCCCTGCTTCCGCCGCGAAAAGATGTCCGCCGGGCGCGATGTGCGCGGGATCAAGCGCGGGCATCAGTTTGACAAGGTGGAGATGGTCAAGCTGTGCCGCCCGGAGGAGTCTGCGGCGGAACTGACGACGCTGCTGGACAACGCGGAGGATGTCGCCCGGAAACTGCAGATTCCCTACCGTATTGTACAGATGTGCGCCGGCGATCTATCGTTTACCGCCGCCGCCAAATACGATCTGGAGATGTGGTCTCCGGCGTGCGGCGAGAACGGCGGCGAGTGGCTGGAGGTCTCCTCCTGCTCCAATTTCCATGCGTTTCAGGCGCGGCGCGCCAACATCCGCTATCGCCCGGAGCCGGGAGCCAGACCCGAATACGTGCATACCCTCAACGGCTCCGGTCTCGCGCTGCCCCGGGTCATGATCGCGGTGCTGGAGAACTACCAGAACGCCGACGGCAGCGTTACCGTGCCGGAGGTTCTGCGCCCCTACCTGCGCGGTCTGGAGCGTATCACGCCGTAATCCGCTCTGCAGAGCTGTTCCCGCCCGCCCAACAATTACGGGTACCTGAAAGGAGGTTCGAGGATGCACCGATCTATGCGCGCGGCTCTGGCGCTGACAGCCGCACTCTGTCTGTGCGGATGCGGCAGAACCAGTACGGTGACGGAGGTGAAGCCGGACGGCTCCTTCGTTCGCACCCTGACGTTTCGCGGTCAGCCTCCCGCGGAGGGTGAAGGAGCGATCGTGATGGGACCGACTGTAGATACGCTCTTTGAACTGCCCGGCGGCGCAGCCTGGAAGGTTACCCGCGAAAAGAAGGATAACGAACTGGTTATCACGGCAGTGCGGACTTTTCCCGCCGGAACCGCCGCGCAGCAGGACATCGCGCTCAAGGCGAAGGGCAAGGCGCCGATGGGGCGGCTGATCGTCAACTCTGTGGCGATCCGGCAGATTGCCTCGGGACGCTGGGAGTACCGCGAGACGCTGCGCTGGCAGGGCGAGCGTCCGAAAGAGCTGGTCAACCCGGACCCGCAGATGCTGCAGGCGATCAAAGCGGCGCTGCCCGCGAACCTGGCGACCGACGCCAATGTCCGCGACGTCGCGCAGATCGCCGTCAGGGGACTGTGGCGGCTGCTGTTCGGACCGGGAGACCCGCTCCTGTCGCAGCTTCTGATGCACCCGGATCTGGCGGAGCGCAAGCTCAAGCGTCTGGCGACGCAGGTGATGACCGCCACGCTGGAACAGAAGTTTGGAAACCAGTTGTCGGGCGAAAGCCGGGCAGCGATCGCCCGCAGGATCGTCGAGCAGGGGCTGGAATCGACAAAGTCGCTGACGCAGGAGAAAGCCAACCCGAACGCCGCGCCGCAAAAAGAGGAGGATGAACCCGCCGGCATGGTGGCGATGGCGTTCACGGTGAAGCTGCCGGGAAAGATCGTCTCCTCTAACGGCGACGTGGATGAGGCAAGCGGAGAGGTCTTCTGGGCGCTCTACGGGCAGGCGGCGGCGGTCGGGGACGTGGAGATGGTGGCGGTCTGCGAGACAGGCAGATAGACGGGCGGCGGAGGGCTGGGAATCCGCCCTCCGCTCCGGTGAACCCGACCGCGTAACCTCAGAGATTCTGCTCCCATGCGCGCAGCTGGCGCAGGAGCGAGACCTTCTTCTGCTGGTGCGTCTGCATGCGCCGCAGGATGTCGTCCAGCGTGCGAACGGCGTCCACGATATGCGGTCCCTTGTTGAGCATAACGCACTCTGCGCGCACCGCCATCGCGGCATCGGTGATCTCCGCGCGCGAGGGCATCCCCGACTGCGCCAACGACTCCAGCACCTGCGTCGCCCAGATCACCGGCATATGCGCCGCCTCACAGATCCACAGGATCTCCTCCTGCACCTCCGCCAGACGTTCGTACCCGCATTCGACCGCCAGATCGCCCCGCGCAATCATCATCCCCGCGCAGTCGGTGCGCATCGCCGATAACATCAGCTCCGGCAGCCGTTCGAAGGCGCGCTGCGTCTCGATCTTCAACACGATCCCCAGCCGCGTGCCCCCCAGTTCAATCAGCCGATCCTCCAGCGCGTCCACATCCTCTCCGCTCTGCACAAACGACAGCCCGACCAGATCGGCGTTCTGCGCGATAAACGGCAGGATTTCACGGTCATACTCGGTCAGGGAGGGCGTGCGAAGCCGACTGTCCGGAAGATTGATCCCCTTCTCCGCGCGCAGTTTTTCGCCTTTGATCCGGGCATGCGTGATCCGCACGGCAACCTCCTCCGGCGTCACCGAGAGGATCACGCCCCCGATCTTTCCGTCATCCAGCCAGATTCTCTCGCCGGGGCGCGCGTCCGTGAACACTTCCGGAAGCGTGCAGCCGATATGCGCGGGAGCCAGCAGTCTGCCCTCAGCATCGTAGACGGCGTTGGAGCCGGGAACCTGTTCGCGCGTCAGGATCAGGGTATCGCCCTCAAAGAGCAGGATCGGCTTTGCCGCGGTCGGAACCTCGCCGGTACGGGCGTCGGGCAGAACGCTCTCTCCCGTCTCCTGATCGCGCCGCACCGTAAGGGGGGTTCCGGAGTCGATCTGTGCACGCTGATAGGAGATCGCCCACTTCCCTCCGGAGGCTTCCTCCACCACATCCAGGCTGACGGGCGTTCCAAGAGCGTCCACCATCTCGATCCGGTCGCCGACAAGAAGGCTGTCGAGCCACTCTTCCGGAACCGGAAGCGCGGCGTCTCCCGCCATCGGCGGCGACGGATCGCCGCCGATAGGATAGAGCCAGACACGCGCCGGGATCATGCCCCGGTTCACGCGGTCCGGTCGGGGGCGCCATCGGATCGGCTGGGGCGTCTCTGCCAGCGGACCGGTGCGCAGCTTCGGACCGGGCAGATCCGCCAGCACCCGGCAGCATCTGCCCGTCTCCTGCTCTGCGCGGCGCAGATTGTCAATCATCCGCTGCCATACCTCCGGGCTGTCGTGGGCGCAGTTGATCCGAATGCAGTCCATGCCGTTAGCCAGCAGTTCCCGCATCAGGTTCGCGTCATCCGCCGCCTCTGACGGCATGGTAACCATGATCCGCACGCGCCGCTGCGGCGGCTCCGGTCCGAGCAGAAGCTGCGTATGCCGCTCTAAGAGCCTGCGCCCCTGCTCATAGCGGAGGACCGGATAGCGCATATCCCCGCTCTGCCAGGGTCTGCCGACCAGATGGTGCAGGATTTTCAGCACGGCGTTCAGGCTGTCCAGAACATGCGACTCCGACCGTCCCAGCGACGACAGCCCCAGCGAAGCCAGCCGGGACTGCAGCTGCCGGATGTCGTGCCGTCGCAGAGCCAGATAGTGAAGCAGGTTGCGCGCGCTGTCCCGATGCGTCTCGAAGAGTCGCGGCTCCAGCTTCTGATAGCGCTTCTCCGACTCCAGCATCTCGCGGCGGATGGCGACCAGCTCGTCAATCAGCGTCTCCAGCTGATCCCTGTCCCATCCCGAATCGGAGGATGGGGTCTGCTCCTGTGGAATAGTCACCGTTGATCTCCTCTCCGCCAGAATCTACGGAAAACGCGAATCGGTCTATCACCACTCTCGGAACCGCTTCGATCGCTGAAGCCGGCGATCACGGCGTCTTTTTCACAGGAATGGGCAGCAGGATATGGGAGGGATGCCTGCCGTCGTAGTAGATCGTATTGCGCGCGGTCTGCGTGCGGTTACTGGCGCGGAACGGCTCCCCCGTGTTGGGGTTCGGATCGCTGCCCGGCGCGCTGCTGGAGGTGACCAGCACGCGCAGCCGATGACCTTTATTGAAGATGACGCTGGTGGACCAGAGGTCTATCTCAAAGCGATAGACCTGCCCCGGCTTCAGCGGCTTCTCCTGCGAAAACGATTCGCGGAATCGGGCGCGCAGCTGCCCTTCACAGATGTTGAAAGAGCGTCCATCGGGATAGACATCGCACAGCTTGACGATAAAATCGGTGTCCGGCGCGCTGCTGGAGGCGTAGAGCACGGCGCGGACGCGCCCGGTCACCTCCAGCGGCTCCGTCAGCGGCTCGCCGGTGAAGACCAGCACATCCGGTCTCGCCTCGATGGAACGCTGATCCATCGGACCGGCGGGGAGCGTCAACTGCGGACCTCCCACGGTGGGAACGGGATTCTTCGGGTCGTAGGCGTAGGTCATCGCGCCTTTCGCCTTCGCTCCGGGGCGTTTCGGGGAGAGCGTACCTCCCGGCTGCAGATAGTAGGGGGTCGCCTTCGTCGATAGAGGGGGCCACCGATCGGCGGTGCGCCAGACGTTGCCGGGAGCCTGCGGGTCGGACGTATCGCCCATCACGTAGTAGGTGACGGCGGGAGCCTGCAGGATGCCGTTGTTCTCTCCCTTGAGATGGGCATCGAACCATCGCCAGGCATCCTCCACCTGATTGGGCGGCTGCTTGCCGTTGGGAAAGGTCAGCTGCCCGGCTTTCTCCTGAAAGATGCCGTGCGTCCAGGGACCCATGATCAGCTTCTGCCTGCCCCGCGCCTTCGGTCCGCCCTTTGTCTGGTAGCCCAGAAACGCATCGATCGTTCCCTGCGCGAAGATATCGTACCATCCGCCGACATGCACGGCGGGCGCGTTCACCTTCTCGTACCGCCGCTCCAGATCGCGCTCGCGCCAGTAGGAGTCGTAG
>CALLMM010000035.1 GCA_938005745.1 uncultured Chthonomonadales bacterium
GAGATGTTGTCCCGGTCCATAAGGCAGGTTGCTTACGTGTTACGCGACCGTTCGCCGCTAGGGTATCGCTACCCCCGCTCGACTTGCATTTCTTAGGCACGCCGCAAGCGTTCGTCCTGAGCCAGGATCAAACTCTCCATAGATATCTATCTCAAGGGATGACTCCCTCGATAACTTTGTGGAGAAACAACTCGTTTTTGCCCTGGCGCACTCAGTACGTTGCAAAGCTAAATCAACACTCAAACCAGACTTTCAAAGTGCCTTTTCGCCGGCTCAACACCGGCATCTGCGCTGCCTTCCAGCAGACGCAAGGGATATAATACCACCATGTCTGATCTCAGTCAATAGTCCAGGCGACTTTTTTTATGCATTTTTCACTGGCTGAACTCTGTTGCGTCTACTCCTACCGCTCCACCCCAAAAAGAGCGTCCCCCCGCCTGTCTCAGGCGGCGAGGACGCTCTCCGGAGACGGCGAAGACCTGTAAAGACTAATCGGAAAGACCGAAAAGACGGCGCGCGTTATCGTAGAGGATGCGGTGCTTCGCCTCCGCGCTGATCGCGGAGTCCTCGATCAGCCCCATCGCCGCCGACACATCCACCTGCGGCGCGCCCGATCCGAAGAGAATTCGATGCGTTCCCAGCACATCCACCGCCGAAGGGAGCTTCACCCTGTCCAGCACGCCGGAGGTCTCCAGGTAGATGTTGGTGGTCGTGTGTGCGGCGGCAATCGCCGACCGCCAGTCCTCTCCGCCCATTCCCAGCAGCACCACCTTGATCATCGAAAAGGCGCGGGCGATCTCATGCGCCGCCTCCACCGCCGCGGCATTGGGAGTATACAGGATCAGCGGCTTGGAGAAACGTCGGTAGGCGTTGAGGATCTCGTCGGCGACTACTTTTCGCACAGGCTCCTCCGGATGCACTCCGGTTATAGCCATCGCCAGAAACTTCGGAGACCCCATCAACTCGCGAAGAACGGTGATGGACGCCTCCACGCGGTTGGTATGTGTGATCAAGCAGCCGTAGAGGTTCTTGCTCTGATCAATCATCGCCCTCAGAATACGGTTTCCGGACAGGGGGTCTACATATCGCGCATGATTGGAGTAGAGCATCGCGCTCTCGATGCCGCGCTCCTGAAGGGTAGACTGAATGGCGGCGGCATTATGGGACACACCCGGAATTACGCTGCCGCCGAGATAGTTATGAATGTCGAATACAGGCACGGGAGCCTCCTCCTACTTGATCTCCAGAAGCGCGCGGGCATTCCCCCCGGCAACCAGCGCCTGCTGCTCCGGGGTCAATCCGGAATGCTGCAGCGTGCCGACCGCGCTTGCCATGGGTCGTAGAGGCGCGCCGGAGCCGTAGAGCACCCGATCCGCGCCGACACACTCCACCAGAAATTTCAACGCGCCGGTTGCCACCAGACGGGAGGTCTCCACATAGACATTCGCGCGCGAGCGCATGATCGCCACCGCCTCCGATAGCGTCTTCTCATCCACGCCGCTGAGGATGAGGGGAGCCAGATGGCGGGCGGTCGCCTGCGCCGCGAGGGAGGCGATTCCGGGGCGAGCGATGTCCACCATGATCGGCAGAGGGTTGGAGGACATCGCCTGCAGCAGCGCATGGAACGGCGCGGAATCGATCTCCCATCCCTGCTCTTCCGGGAAGAAGCGCACGATCTTGAAGCCGTCGCCGGTGAAATGCGATGCCTGTGCATCTCCCCCGAAATACATGCGCGGGTTTACCGTCGCCACCGGGACCAGACTGCCGTTCTCGCTGCAGGCGGCGCGTGTAGCGGCGTTGCCGGTGTTGTAGTCCAGCAGCATCCCGATGGTTGAGAGCGTGCAGCAGGCGGTAATCTGGTGCTTTTTCATCAGTACCGACAGATCATCCACCGACAGATCGGTAGCTGCGGCGGGCAGCGGACCAAAAAGAGTGTTGACATCTATCATGATTTCACCGTTACTCCTTCAGAACCCATCCGACGGCACGATCCAGACGAGACAGCATCCGCTCCTTGCCCAGAACGCTCATCAGTTCAAACAGACCGGGACCGACCGTGCGCCCCGTGAGACAGACCCGCAGCGTATGAATCACGGGCGGACGTTCCAGATTGAGCGTCTCCGCCGTACGATTCACAATCTGCTCGGCATCCTCTACGGAGGGGTCGTCGGTCAGAGCCGCTACCAGGCTCTTCGCGGTCGCAATGATCTGCAGCGGTCTTTCGCCCGTCAACCACTTGCGCTGTCCCTTCTCCTCCGGTACTTCGGGAGCGACAAAGAAAAACCCTGTCAGGTCGGCGATTTCCGAGAGAATCTTCAGCCGGTCTGCACAGAGAGCGATCGCCGCCTCCGCGTAGGCGCGTTCCTCCTGAGCAGGCGTCGCGCTGATCAAGCCCGCCTCGATCAGGTAGGGCATACAGCGATCGGTCAGTTGTTCGGGACTCAGGACGCGAATATACTCGCCGTTCATCCATCGTAGCTTGTCGTAGTCGAAGATCGCTGGGTTGCGGCTGATCCCCTCCAGCGAAAATCGCTCGATAATCTCCGCCACGCTGAAGATCTCCCGGTTCTCCTCGCCGGCGGACCAGCCCAGCAGGCAGAGAAAGTTGAACATCGTCTCCGGGAGATAGCCGGAGCGAATGAACTCATAGAACTGCGTCGCCCCGTGACGCTTCCCCAGCTTCTTGCGGTCTTTGCCTAAGATGAGCGGGACATGCACCCAGACCGGCTGCTCCCAGCCGAAAGCGTTGTAGAGATAGATCTGCTTGGGAGTGCTAGGCTGCCAGTCCTCGCCGCGAATGACATGGGTGATCCCCATCAGATGATCGTCCACTACAACCGCCAGATGATAGGTGGGCCAGCCGTTCGATTTCAGCAGCACCTGATCATCTATCATTCGGTTTTCGACGGTGATCTGCCCGTAGACGACATCCTGATAGGTTGTCCTGCCCTCCAGGGGCACCGCCAGTCGAACGGTAGACGGCAGCTCTTCCGACTCATAGCGCGCGCGATCCGCCTCCGACAGATAGCGGCATCGGCGATCATAGCCGGGAGGCAGCCCGAGAGCCTGCTGCTCCTCCCGCATCTTCGTCAGACGCTCCGGAGTGCAGTAACAGCGATAGGCGTTCCCGGAAGCGATCAAATCCTCCGCCGCCTCCTGATAGAGCGCAAGCCTCTCCGACTGCACATACGGTCCGTAATCGCCTCCGCCCTTCCACCACTCATCCGGGACGATTCCCAGAGAGACCATGCTCTCCTCCAGTTCAGGGATCACCTCTGGCTTATATCGGTCGGGGTTTCGATCGGTATCCTCCAGGCGTGCAATGAACACTCCGCCCATCTTTCTGGCGAAGATCCAGTTAAACAGGGCGGTGCGTATATTGCCGACATGCGGCGAACCGGTCGGGCTGGGCGCGTAACGAACACGAACGGTCATAATATCTCCGGTACAGACAGGATTGAGATCGGGTGAGGCGAGGGGGAGGCGCAGACTTCGCCTCCCCCATATAACATCAAACAAAGGTTATGACTTCTTCAGATACTTGCGCTTGCTCTTGTCGAACCCCTGCGAAAGTTTGCGCGCATCGTAGACCCATGCGCCGCCCCGCTGGAAGAAGCAGTGGTATCCGGATAGAAGGGAGGCGACCATCCGCCGGGGCGTTCGGCGCGCGATGTTTGTCTCGGTCAACACCGTGATGAACTCGATCCCCTTGCGGTAGTGCTCCATGATCTCGCGCACGATCTCGAAGGTGGGAAGCTCCTCCTCCTCCGCGCGTCTTCCCAGTTCCATCAACTCGGTCACCCGGTTGCGGCTGATGAACATCGGCGGCTCGGTCTCCTCCCCGTAGGTCAGCGCATACAGGTCGGGAGCCTGCCGCTCCAGATAGAAGACCGCGCCGGAATCGACCGGGAGACTGTTGTACCAGTCGAGCAGACCGTAGAGCAGCCGTGTCTCGTTGTTGACCCACAGTTCAGTCCTCTGACCGTTGGGCAGGATCAGATCCACCTGCAGGATCTTCGGCTCCGTCGGGAAGAAGCCCGCCGGCAGTTGACACAGTGGCAGCGTGCCGATCTCTTTGTGGTGCAGTTTCAGCACACAGCGCACCGTCATCGGCGGCGTGTCGCGGTCATCCGGAACCAGGTCCTCATCCAGAACATCCATCGCCATCGGCGAGTAGATCTCTCGCGCCAGCGTGCCATCGAAGCCGTCGTCTTCCAGCATCAGATCCAGGACATTCCCCTCTTCATCCGTATACGTCTGTTCCGGAAAGTGCAGGATCTCCGGCACACTGTAGACATATTCGGGAATGAGACCCTCCGGCAGGAAACGGTCCGCTCCGAGCCAGTGGATACGCTCGTCCTTCCTCAGCACCTCCAGCACGGACTGCAGATCCGCCTCGTAGGTCGCATCGCCTTCCGACACCTCGAAGATCTCTTCCAGCATGCGGCTGGCACGGCTGGTGCCCTCATTATTCAGAATGTAGTCGAGAAGCTGCTCATGCTCGGTTTCGGAGATGACCAGCGGCTGCGACGCCTCGACCGCCTGCGCCTCCGGAAACTCCTCCACCTCTTTCTGCGCGATCTCCGGGAAGAGACGGACCAGACGCGCTACCACCGAAGGACCGATCCACTCACCGCTGTTCAGATAGCTGCATCTTCCGTCCGCCAGCAGTTGCGCAAAGATCCGCGCGCTGTTGAACTTCTCCGGGTTTGCTCTCCACAGCAGGAACTGTAGCGTCTTATTGGGGATCGGCTCACCCAGCTCATCCAGAAACGCGATGACGCTGTCCACGTTCTGCGGATCAAGCCGCGCCGCTGCCGTTTTGTAACGCTCCAGATCGCGCATCTTCAGGTAGTTGTCGAAGAGCACATCCTCCTCGGTCTCACCGCGCGTGTCGAGCAGCCAGGCGGTCAGTCCGTATTTGTCATCCTGCGTTACAAAATATCGCTCACGGTTAGAGAGGAGCCGTTCCAGAACCGGCGTCAGGACCTCCTGCGGACGGTTATAGATCGCTGACAGCTGTCCGGCAAGCGCGCTTTTGGAGACCGGAAGCCCGTAACGGGAAAGAATCTCCTCCAGATTACGCTCCACAGAGCGTTCCGGATCGCTGTAGCGAGACCAGAGCGTCCATTTCCGTTCGGTGACGGTGAACAGATTGGGATGCGTGGCAAGAATCACGCGCGCAAGGCGAATATCCACATCCTCGCGACCGATGGCGCGAACGACCTCCGAAACCTTGACCGGTTCTCCGGCTTCGATCAGCGCGCCGTAGAGCAAGCCTGCGGCATACTGAATTGCCAGAGCCTCCTCTGACCGGGTCTCCTTCACATCAGTCATAAAAAACCTCCCTATCCTCATACGGCGTTAACCGTCTGAATCTCCACGCCATACAGATCGTAGTGCCAGGCATCCGTGATCCTCACGGCAATCATGTCGCCCGGCTGTGCGGTTTCGCTCTCCACATAGATCAGTCCATCTATCTCCGGAGCGTCGCGGAAGGAGCGTCCGACTCGCAGTGAGCGCACGCCGGACATCAGCGTATTCCGCGCCCGCATCCGATTCTCTCCGCTCTCAATGGACCTGCCGCTCCTCTCTGATGGCGGCGCGCTCTGCGCGATTCCCTCGATCAGAACCTCCATCTCGCGCCCGATCCAGCGACGATTGTGCTCCAGAGAGATCTCTCGCTGCAGCCGCATAAGCCTGTCCTTGCGCGACTGCTTGATTCTGGCGGGAACGCGCCCGGGCAGATCCGCGCTCGGGGTGCCGTCCTCAACCGAATAGGCGAACACGCCGACGCGATCAAACCGCGCCTTTTCGACGAAATTCAGCAGATTCTGAAAATGAGCGTCCGTCTCGCCCGGAAAACCGACGATGAACGTTGTGCGGATGGCGACATCCGGCGACGCCTCCCGGAACCGCTCCAGCAGATCCAGATAGGCGCTGCCCGACATCGGACGACGCATCCATCGAAGCACCTCGTCATCCGCGTGCTGCAGCGGCATGTCTATATACTGGCAGACGTGCGGCGTGCGGGCAATCGCCTCGATCACCTCCGCGTTAACGCGCGACGGATAGCAGTAGAAGAGCCGTATCCAGCGAACGCCGTCTATCTGCGACAGCTCCCGGAGCAGCGACGGCAGCATCGGCTTCCGATAGAGATCGTATCCGTACTGCGTAGAATCTTGCGCGATCAGGTTCAACTCCTTCACGCCCTGCCGGGTCAGCGCAGCCGCCTCCTCCAGGATTCGATCCAGCGGCTTGCTGACATGCCTGCCGCGAAACGAGGGGATCGCACAGAAGGTGCACTGATGATCGCACCCCTCGCTGATCTTCAGATAGGCGGTCCAGGGCGCGGTCGAGAGAACCCGTGTCGGGACATCCACCCACCGGTGATGCGGCTTCTGCGGAACCTGGATCAGCGGAACTGTAGCAGTCATCGTCCGACGCACGATCCCGGCAATCTCTCGCATCTGCCCGGTTCCGATGAAAGCGTCCACATCTGGAAGCTCTCTCTGAAGCTCTGCGCTGTACCTCTGCGCCAGACAGCCCGCCACGACCACCTTCTGAACCTGTCCGGCGGATTTGCGCTCCAGCGCCTCCAGGATAACGTCTATGCTCTCCTGTTTGGCGGACTCGATGAAGCCGCAGGTGTTGATGATGACCACGTCGGCTTCTTTCCCGTCTGCGCCGATCTGATAGCCGTCGGCGGAGAGAACGGCAAGCATCTCCTCCGAATCGACCACATTCTTCGCACAGCCGAGGTTGATCAACTGTACCGACGATCTGTTTTTTCTGTCCGCCATCCTCTATCCTGTGTGTATTCTGCTCAAAACGCCAACATAGTATACCCTGAAAACCAGACAATCTGGCTCCCTGGACATAGCTGAGAGAGAGCGGGCGCAGGTTATCCGCCTTGCAGGGAGGGCAGCCGTTGGCGTCGTACATACAGGCAGTCCAACGTTGGAGATACCTGAATGAGCACACCCGTTCGATTTGTCCTGGGGCAGAAGGATATCCCCGGAGCGTGGTACAACCTCCTTGCGGATCTGCCCGAACTGATGCCTCCCCCGCTTCACCCCGCCACAAAAAACCCGGTTACGCTGGAGGATATGACCGCCATTTTTCCGGAGAATATCGTTCAGCAGGAGATGAGTCCGGAGAGATGGATCGAGATACCGGAGCCGGTGCGTGAGATCTATGCGCTCTGGCGACCCACGCCTCTGCTGCGCGCCGTCAGGCTGGAGCGCGCTCTGCAGACTCCCGCCCACATCTACTACAAATTCGAGGGCAGCAGTCCTGCCGGCAGCCATAAGCCCAACACGGCGGTCGCACAGGCGTACTATAATCGAGAAGCCGGCGTGAAGCGGCTGGCGACGGAGACCGGCGCGGGACAGTGGGGATCCTCGCTGGCTCTCGCCTGCCGTCTGTTCGGTCTGGAGTGCACGGTCTATATGGTGAAGGTCAGCTTCTACCAGAAACCCTATCGCAAGATGATGATGGAGACCTGGGGAGCGACCGTCTACGCCAGTCCGAGCGAACAGACACAGTTCGGACGTAAAATCCTCGCCGAAGACCCGGAGTGTCCCGGCAGTCTGGGGATCGCCATCAGCGAAGCGATCGAGGATACGGTAACGAGCCGGGAGACGAAATACTCTCTGGGCAGCGTCCTCAATCATGTCTGCCTGCATCAGAGCGTAATCGGGCTGGAAGCGATCCGACAGATGGAGCAGGCGGGAGAAGAGCCGGATATCATCATCGGTTGCGCCGGCGGCGGAAGCAACTTCGCCGGTCTGGCGTTCCCCTTCCTGCGCTGGAAGATCACGGAGAGGCGTCCCTATCGCGTCATCGCCGTTGAGCCGTCCTCCTGCCCGACGCTGACCGCCGGCGTGCTGCGCTATGACTTCGGAGACACCGCCGGCATGACCCCTCTGATGATGATGTATACTCTCGGACACGACTTCATGCCGCCTCGCATCCACGCCGGCGGACTGCGCTATCACGGCATGTCCCCGATCGTCAGTCACCTCTACAAACTCGGCTTAATCGAGGCGAAAGCCTGCCCGCAGACCAGCGTCTTCGAGGCGGCGCTGCAGTTTGCGCGCACCGAGGGGATCATTCCTGCGCCGGAGTCCTCGCATGCGATCCGCGTGGCGATAGATGAGGCGGTTCAGGCGCGTGAGGAGGGGCAGAAGCGCGTGATCCTCTTCAATCTGAGCGGACATGGGATGCTGGACCTGACTGCCTTCGACAGCTACCTTAGCGGAAAACTGCAGGACACGTGATTTGCATGCAGAGCGGGTCTTCTGCCTGCGCTGCCGTCGGAGTATGAAACTGCCATAAGCCGGATGGAATGCACCAGTGCATTCCATCCGGCTCTCTTTTTATATATGCCAGTATCTTTCTACCTATTTCGAGGAAAAATCGGGCACAACCCCCGCCTTCTTCTAAAAATAGAAAAAATTTTAGCAAAAAGCCCTAGCGCAACGATCCTTCAGGGTACTTAACTATTGTAAGCCTCATCCTTATCTCTAGCCTGTCTCAGGCAAGATGTTAGACGAAGGGAGAAAAAAGTGAACTCGAAGATTTCTGCGATCAAAA
Source organism: uncultured Chthonomonadales bacterium (assembly GCA_938005745.1). GTDB lineage: Bacteria > Armatimonadota > Chthonomonadetes > Chthonomonadales > CAJBBX01 > CALLMM01. The sequence continues at coordinate 8,599 of CALLMM010000035.1, forward strand.
CCGCTCTGGTCTCGACTGCTCTGACCCTGGTACTTGTCTCGGCAGTAGCCCTGCCGTCCCATAGTGAAGCTCCGATGGTTCCCGCGCCCAAACTGCCTCCGCCCCCCAGCGCCTCCGTGCAGTCGGACGGAACCATCATCTATCCCGATGGATGCATCCTCTATCCCAACGGCACCTACGTCTATCCGAACGGGGCTACCGGACAGATCGGAAATTAAACCTCTATCGCTATCCTTCCATCCCTGCTCGAAGGCTCCGACGCATCGGATGCGCCGGAGCCTTCGGCTTCAACAAGCGGACGAACGAGTTGATCAATCCGCACTCCCTCCTCCATCTACTTTTCAGAAACGTTTAAGAAAAGTAAAAATTTAGAGAGTAACCTGCGCTACTTAATGATAGATAGGTAGTATAATCAGAATAACATGCCTCAAGCGCAGGAGTATTATGCTGTGTGTGATGATTATAACCTCTATCCGTTAAAAGTCTTCGTAACGGTTGCACGACTGCGCAGCGTTACGCTCGCTGCGGCTGAGTTAAAAGTTACACAGCCCGCCGTCTCCGCGCATCTGCGCAGCATCGAGGAGAGGTATGGGGGCAAGCTGTTCGATCGCTCCTCGCGGGGGATGATTCTGACGCCCCTGGGAGAAACGGTCCTCCATCACACCAAAATACTGCTGGCGGACCTGAAGACCATGCGCTCGGAGATCGAGATGTCTCAGGGCATCGTCCGAGGGGAGTTCACCGTCGCCGCCTCCAGCACTTCGGGAGCCTATCTGCTGCCCCAGAAACTCCGGGAGTTCAAAACGCTTCATCCTCAGACGGATCCGATTGTTACCCTCGGAAACAGCAGCGATGTCATGGAAGCGGTGGAAGCCTATCGCGCACATCTCGGAATCTGTGGTGAGCGTAGCAAACAGGCCTGGATGGATAGCTGCCTGATCGGAACGGATCAGTTAACCCTCTATTGCGCCTCCTCTGACCCGATGGCAAAGGTGGAGCGTATCGAGGACCGGCATCTGCTTGGACGAACGCTTTTTGTGCGCGAACCGCGATCAAGCACCCGCAAACACACCGAAGAGATATTGAAGGAGACCGTCTACCGATTCCGCCGAACGGTAGAGGTGTCGCATGTAGAGGCGATCAAACAGATGGTGATCGCAGGACTGGGCGTGGCGATCCTCTCCTCGCAGGCGACACGTCTGGAGTGTGAACAGGGGTTACTTTGCCCCGTGAAGGATCCGCGATTTCGAAAGGTGCGCTCATTCTACTGCATCAAACGCAACGATCGAACTATACATGGTCCTGGCAGCGTCTTCTGGGACTTCCTCACACACGCGACAAAGAGTGAGACGGAGGCAGGATAGAGGATACAGGCGGTTAATCGGTTCGAACCGCCGCGCGTCGCGCTACATATCTCCCGATCTCCAGAGAGGCGGTCGCTGCCGGTGAGGGCGCATTCAGCAGATGCAGCGATCGTCTCCCCTCCACTATCAGGAAATCCTCTTCCAATGAGCCGTCCGGACGGATCGCCTGCGCGCGCACGCCAGGTTCCGATGGAAGCAGATCCTCCTCCTCCACCTCCGGGATCAATCGCTGCAGGCTCTTCACAAAGAGAGACTTGCTCCAGGAGCGAGCCATCTCCCGCGCGCCTGCCAACCAGTGTTTTGATCCCAGTCTCCAGAACCCGGCAAACGTCAGAACCTCTGCCAGATCATGGGGATCAAACGCCATTTTTGTGTATCCTTCACGCTTCATGCTGAGAACCGCATTCGGTCCGGCATGAACCTCTCCCGTGATCATGCGGGTAAAGTGGATTCCCAGAAACGGAAAGGCAGGGTCTGGAACCGGATAGATCAGGTTGCGCACCAGATGCCGTCTCTCCGGAACGAGCGTGTAGTACTCTCCCCGAAACGGGACGATCCGCACAGGCGGCTCCTGTCCGGTCATTCGCAAGATACGGTCGCTGTGCAGTCCGCCGCAGTTGATCAGGTAGTCGGTCCCAAAGACGCCCTGCGTGGTGACAACCTCTAACCGATCGGACATCCCCCGGATCTCCACCGCGCAGGCATCGAGCGACAGGACGGCTCCCCCCTCCTGCGCGATCTTCGCCAGCCGTTGGCAGACCTGACGGTAGTCCACGATCCCGGTACTGGCGACATGAAGGGCGCGGATCCCCCGCAGATGCGGTTCGGTCTCCCGAGCTTCCTCGATAGACAGAATCCGCACCTCTAGCCCGTTGGCTGCTCCCCGCTCATTGAGCCTCTGCAGCCCGGCAAGCTCCGACTCCTCGGTCGCGACGATCACCTTGCCGCACACTTCATGCGCAATGCCATGCTCCCGGCAAAACGCGACCATGCTTCGGCTGCCCTCGCTCGCCATCTGCGCCTTCAGACTGCCGGGACGGTAGTAGATGCCGGAGTGTATGACCCCGCTGTTTCTGCCGGTCTGGTGTTTCGCCCATCCTGCCTCTTTCTCCAGAAGGGCGATACGCGCTCCGGGCTTCTCCCGGAGCAGAGCCGTGCACGTGGCGAGTCCGACGATCCCGCCTCCGATAATCAGGTAGTCGTAGCGCATCCGCTGAGTTCCTCCGCATAGAGCGTTCATCTGGTACAATGTCTGTAAAACCGGTGTGCCGGAAAGGAAGGTCGCCATGACGTCACTGACCGCGATTCCCCTGTCGGTTGCCCACTTGAAGACGATCCTGCGCCCGACCACCCTGATCGCCTCTCCCCGACTGCAGGCGCGGCTCGGCGCGGAGGTCACGCTGGCATCCGAGACTTTCCAGTACACCGGCAGCTTCAAGTTTCGCGCCGCCTATCATGTCGCCGCGACCGTTCCTCACACTCTGATCATCACCGCCTCTTCCGGTAATTACGGTCAGGCGCTGGCATATGCCTGCCAGTTGCTTGGGAAAAAGTGCCTGGTCGTCATGCCGGAGACATCCTCTCCGGTCAAGATCGAGGCGGTGCGTGAATATGGTGGGATCGTTGACCTGATAGACGTAGACCGGATCGGTCGCCAGCAGCGCGTGGAGCAGTTAGCGCAGGAACACCCGGAAGCCTATCTCTCCAGCGCATATGACGACCCGATGGTGATTGCCGGAAACGCCAGCCTGGGCCTGGAACTGGCAGCTGTGGGGATGGTCTGGGATGCGGTTATCGCCCCGGTAGGGGGAGGCGGGTTGACCGCCGGACTGATCACCGGTCTCTGTTTTGCCGGCTGCCCGACGCCCGTGTTCGGCGCGGAGCCGCTGCTGGCAAACGATGCGGCGCGATCACTGCGAGAGGGCGTTCTGGTAAAAAATGAGAGAGAGCCGCAGACGATCGCCGACGGAACCCGCACCCTCAGCCTGGGACAGCACAACTGGGGGATCCTCAAGACCGGCATCAGGGGCATACTGGAGGTCTCGGAAGAGGCGATTCGAGAGGCGGTACGGCTCCTCTTTCTGCTGGCAAATCTCAAGACGGAGCCGACCGGAGCGTTAAGCGTGGCGGCGCTGCTGCAGGAGCCGGAACGTTTTCGAGGACAGCGAGTCTGCTGCGTTATCAGCGGGGGCAACGTTGCGCCTGATCTGTACCGTCAACTGCTGGCATAGTCCTGCAGGGGAGCCTGAGCGGCTCCTGTCCGAAACCGCTCAGGTGATAAGATCAGAGACGAACCTACGAACGGCTCTTCAACAGGTCACGGATCTCCGCCAGTATCTTCTCCTCGTTGGACGGTTCCGGAGGAGCGGCAGGTGCAACAGCCTCCTCTCGCCGCAGACGATTCATCGCCTTTACCACCATAAACAGGACAAAGGCGATAATCAGAAAGTTGATGATCGTGTTGATGAAGAGACCGTAGTTGATCGTTGCAGCTCCCGCCTCCTGCGCCGCTTTCAAAGTCGCCGCCGGCTTCTCGGTTGTCAGGTTGATGAACAGGTTTGAAAACTCCATGCGCCCCAAAATGAGTCCCAGCGGGGGCATGATGACATCCTTCACCAGCGAGTCCACGATCTTCCCGAACGCCGTCCCGATGATAACACCTATCGCCAGGTCTACGACGTTCCCCTTCATGGCGAACTCTTTGAACTCTTTGAGCATCTACTCTCTCCTTTCCGCAAAGCGTGAAAATCGGATCCATTATGCGGCACTATCACGCGGGAAGCCTTCCGAATGCATGCGCGCTTTCTCACTTAAAACTTCGTGCTTATGCCAATCAACACCTTGCTGGTGCTGCGTTTTGTGTCCTGCGCGGGGGTGGCGTCGTAGTCTAGAATGATGGTCGCGTTCACAGACCATTTCGAGGAGATCTCCTGCTCAAGGACGAACTGTGCAAGCAGATAGTAGTCGTTGAGATCTGACAGGCGCGGGTAGTAGGTCAGGTCATGCCGCAGACTGGCTCCCTGCCAGAGTTTTCTGTCGAGGAAATAGGCGAGCTGCGCGTTCAGATCGCTTCGGCTCCGGCGTTGGAAAACTCCTCCTGCAGCCAGGAGAGACCGCCCTCCAAACGCACATTGAAACCGGTCTGTTTGATCCACTCATAGCCGACTCCAGCTCCGAGAATGGTTCGCAGATCCAGGTTCTGAATTCTATCCTGCCGAAGCCTTCCGTTCACATACCCATAGACGCGGTTCTGGCGACCGAAATTATAATCGCCGTTCACAAACCAGGTCTCGGTGTTGGTTACACCGGACTGACGGGAGAAGAGATACCCGGCTCCCAGCAGAATGCGCGTAGATCTCGTCTCATTCCTTGCGCCAGCCAGAAGGTCGAAGCTGTCCGTGTTGCGATTCGACCGAACAAACGAGAGTCCCAGCGTGGCGCTTCCCTCCCATCGTCCCGTCTCCTGCTCCTGCGCCAGAGCCGGAGAGATCATCAGGACGCAAGCGAACAACAGAAAGACACGGGCTATCATGTACGGGCTGCCTCCTTTTCATATCTGTATGTCTCAGAGAGCGCATGTGACTGTTATTTCTGCCTGCCTCTCAAATATCCTATCTCGAACAAAACGTTGCTGTCTGTCCGGTATCGCTCTGCTTGCCATTTCACGCTCTATCACAGCAGCCTGCGCCAGCGAGGTATCCGCCCATGACTTTGGCGCGAAGGGCGACGGCATTAGCGATGACGGACCAGCCATCCAGCGCGCCGTAAAAGCTCTGTCGCAGGTGAAGCCGCCCTGCACACTGAAGTTCGAAAGAGGGAAAGTCTATCGCATCAGAACGGCGGAAGACACATGGCTGATCCGCCTGAGCGGATTAAGAGAGGTTACCATAGAGGGGAACGGCTCCACGTTTCTTCTGGATCCGAAAACGCGGTTTCTGCATATGACGGGCTGCGCGAAGGCGGTGGTACGAGGGCTTTCCGTGGATTTTGACCCGCTTCCCTTCGTAGATGGTGTGGTTGTCGCCGCCGACCCTGTCAGGCGATCCATAGACGTCCGGATCTATGATGACTACTCGATGCCGCCGCTCGGCGGTCCTACCGGAGTCCGAGAACAAGCATACTTCGCCATGCTCTGGCATCCGGGTCCCCACCGCCTCATCGGTGAGCACTACTTTCTCCGCGACACGCAGGAAGCCTATCCGGGAAGCGTCCGGGAGCGGATTATCCGCGCTTTTGCCGCGCCGGAAACGTCAAGATTTGCCGGTATCCGCCCCGGCGTTACGCAGATCAGCCTGCCGGTTCGCGGTATCGCGCACAGGATGGAGGGACATGGAGCCAGCCCGGTCTTTGTGATTGAGGAGAACGCCGATGTCGCCTGCTACGACATCGAGATCTGGTCTTCGCCGCTGTTTGCGGTGAAAGTGGCGAGAAATCGGGGAGCTTGCACCTTTCGACGCTTCCATATTCGCCCGAAACCGGGAACGAGACGCCTCACCTCCTCCTGGCGGGACGGGTTTCATGTCAAGGGCAACTATGCCCGCCTGCTCTGGGAAGAGTGTCATCTGGAGGGGATGAACGACGACTCCTTCAACACGGCAACCCACTCCTCGCGGGTCATCGAGGCGGTCTCCGCCTCTTCGATTCGGGTTCGGCAGATCTTTCCGCTGGGATTTGTGCCTTTTCAGAAGGGAGATCGGCTAGGAGCCTACGATGTGAGCGGGAGGAGACGGCTAGGAGCCGTCCGTGTCGTCCGCGTGGAGCCGGAGGAGCCGGTCAACCGGACGGATCCGGACCGTCCCGCGCCCCCTCTTAAGATCACCTTCTCGCCTGCCCTGCCTGAGATTGAGGCAGGCGATCTGGTCTGGAACGAAAGCAGCGCGAACCCGAACACAACCATCCGCCGCTGCAAGATCATGAACAGCTGCCGATTTCAATCGCCGGTCCGGGTGGAGGATTGCGAAATCACGGCGTTCTGCTGGTTCTATGGCGACGACCTGGAAGGACCTCTCCCGCAGCGGGTTGTTATCAAGAACAGCCGTTTCCGGCTCGGCAGAGGCAACCCGGAGATGGTGATCAGCTTCCACTCTCTCATCTCCGGCGCAGATGGAAAGATCGCCGTGCCCACCGAACCGGTGATACGCGATGTCGTTCTGGAGAACAACACACTGGATGGCCGGCTGGACATCCGATACGTTTCAAACCTCCGTCTGATCAAAAATCGCCTTCTTCCGCCAGGAGGAGAGATCGCCATTCGCCAGAGTCGAAACATCGTGATGCGAGACAACCGGCTGGGAGAAGACCTGTTGAACAAGCTTGAGATGCTGACGATAGAGGATGAACCGACCAGAAGAGCGATCTCCATCCGATAAGACGATCGGAGGGACCCGGAAGCCCGGTGAGGCTCTTCCGAGTCTGCGACAGGCTATCGCCTCGCGCCAGACTTCCTCTGATGCTCTCTGATGAGAGGGGCAGAAAAGCATGATGCGCTCTTTCGGGAGCGCAAAAGGTCACTTCATTCAGAAAAGCTGCTGTACGAACGAAGGAGTATGGGCGATACTGGATTCGAACCAGTGACCTCCTCGGTGTGAACGAGGCGCTCTACCACTGAGCCAACCGCCCGGATTATGCCATTTATACCACAAGCCGCCTGAAAAAGCAAGCGTAATTTGTACGCGAGCCGGAAGGAACGGAGTGACTAACCTTTCGAGTTTCGGATATGAACGATGTCGCCGTCTTTCACGACATACTCTTTCCCCTCCAGACGCATCTTGCCGGCATGCCGGGCTTCATCCCATCCGCCGGCTGCCTGAAAGTCCTCGAAGGGAATCACCTCTGCACGGATAAAGGTGCGCGCGATCTCGGTGTGTATCTTTTCGGCGGCACCCAGCGCATTCGTCCCTCTGCGGATCGTCCAGGCGCGCACCTCGTCGCTGCCAACCGTAAAGAAGCTGATATATCCCAGCGCGTCGTATGCGGCGCGGATCAAACGGTCGCGGGCGGGTTCCGAGATACCCATCGCCTGTAAAAACTCCCGCTCCTCCTCCGGCTCCATCTCGGAGCACTCCATCTCGACCTTTGCACACAGTTCGATCAGAGGCAGGTGGTTCTCGACTGCATAGGCGCGAAGCCCCTGCGTCTCCGCAGAGCCTCCCGCCAGATCGTCCTCCCCGATATTGGCGACCAGGATCAGCGGCTTTCCGCTGACGAAGGCAAAGCTGCGAACCGATTTCTCCTCATCTGCCGTCAGCTCCAGCGTCCGCACCGGTTTCAGCGCCTCCAGATGGGCGCGGATCTTCTCCAGCGTCTGCTGTTCCACCGCCTCCGAGGAGGTCATGCGCTTCATCAACCGGTTCTTCTCCAGACGATCCAGGCGGGTCTCTATCACCGCCAGGTCTGCCAGCAGAAGCTCCTCATTCACCTTCACGGCATCCCGGCAGGGATCTATGCCGCCGGGAGGCTCTGGAAGCACAGGGGATCGAAAGGCGCGCAGCACCAGCGCAAGCGCATCCATATTGCGAACGCCGCTGAAGAAGTCCGTTCCAAACTTCTCCCGCTTCTCCTCGATCTCAATACGCGCTCCGCCGTCCGACACCTCCAGCGTTGCCGGAGTTGCCTTTTTCGGATTGCAAACCTGAACGGCAAAATCGAAACGCGCGTCCGGCACGACCACCGATCCCAGGTTCAGCTCCTCTTTATGCGATCCGTAGGCGTGCGTCGCCGCATGTGAGCGGGTCAGCGCATTAAAAAGCGAGGTCTTCCCGACTTCCGGCAAGCCAATAATTCCTACTTTCATCCCCTGATCTCCGAGCCTCCTCTTTCACTGGCAGGAGTGGCTGCCGTTACCTTTGCGGCGCGTCCACCAGAACCACCGGAACCACGATCGGTCTCCTGTTCCACGGCGCATACCATGCCGCCCAGACGATCAGTCCGATCAACCCTCCCAGAAACAATACCCTTAACAGATATCTCCAGACACCAGCCTCGTTTTTTCGCAGTCTGGCGGTTTTTCGCATCTTCTCCCCTTCATCGGATGGCTTTTTGAATGTCAGCTTCTTTTTCGTCTCCGGGAGGCTGTTTCCCCTGAGCCTCTCCCGCTAATATCTTCTTCAGCAGATATGCCGCTCCCTGCTTATCCAGCGGTTCGTTATTGTTGCCGCACTTGGGAGACTGTATGCAGGAAGGGCATCCTTCCGTACAGGGGCAACGTTCGATCATCTCCCGCGTCGCAAGCAGCAGCTCCTGCAGCCGATGGTAAGTCGTCTCCGCAATGCCGATCCCGCCCGGATAGCCGTCATAGATGAATATGGTCGCCATCCCGGTATCCGGGTGGTTGGGCGCGCTGACGCCCCCGATGTCCCATCGGTCGCACATCGCCAGCAGCGGCATCAGACTGATCGCGGCGTGCTCCACTGCATGTATGGAGCCGTTCAGATCGTACCCCTGACGCCCCAGTTCCAGCGCAAGCTCCGGAGGAACGGTCAGCCAGAACCCCTCTGTCTCGAAGGCGCGCTCCGGCAGGTCGAGATCAACCATCGCCAGCACCTTATCCGTATAGAGCTGCTTCTGCCGGTAACCCATCACCTGCGAGGTAACCACCACCTCGCCGAAACAGGCGACGGTGTTTCCCAGCGGCTCCCTTCTCTGTTCCGAGAGAACCGTGAGGAAGACCAGTTCACGCGGCTCGGTGTAGTAGTTTACCTCGACCGGGCGGACATCAATCAGCCCGCTCTGTTCGTCCAGCCTCTCCACCAGATAGGTCTCGCCCTGATGCAGATAGATCGCTCCGGGATGCGCGGCATAGTAGACGCGCTCCCCTTCAATGCTTCCGAACGGCAGTCCGTTACGGCTGATGTCCCGTATCTCAAACGTCTCCGAGGAGGCGGAGCGGATATTGACCTGCGCTGCCGGATAGTCGTCTCCGGTACGGTAGTAGAAACGTGATCCGCGTAGAACGATCAACCCCTCTTCTATCAACTGCTCCAGCGCATCTGCCGCATGCTCCCCGAAAAGCGCAAGCTCTTCGCCGGTCAGCGGCAGTTCAAATGCCGCGCAGGCGAGATGTGCCTTCAGTATCCGCCGATTGTTCGGGTTCACAATCGCCTGTTCATACCGGCGTCCGAAGAAGTAGTCCGGATGGCGCATCAGATACTGATCCAACGGATTATCCATCGCGATCATCACGGTGAGCGCCTCTTCTCCCGTCCTACCGGAGCGACCCGCCTGCTGCCACGCGCTGGAGATGGTTCCCGGATACCCGGTGAGGATGGTGGCGTCCAGCCCTCCGACGTCCACACCGAGTTCCAGCGCATTGGTGGAGATTACCCCGATAAGATCGCCCTCAAAAAGACCGCGCTCGATGTCGCGCCGCTCCTCCGGCGAATAGCCCGCGCGATAACACATCACCTTTTCTCCCAGCGCGCTGTTGCGCTCCGCAAAGACCTCACGGGCGTACTTCAGTATCAGTTCCGCGCTCTTGCGCGCCTTGGTAAAGGTGATATTGCGAACCCGATTGGCAACCAGATCGGTGAAGAGTGCGGTCGCCTCGACGTGCGCGCTGCGCCGCTCGCCGTTCTCGCCGATCAGCGGCGGGTTCCAGAACACGAACGTTCGCGCTGAGGAGGGAGAGCCGTCCTCCTCGATCACCGTCGGGGAGTGTCCCGTCAATGCCAGGAACAGTTCCGAGGGGTTGGCGATGGTTGCGGAGGTCCCGATGAACTGCGGGTTCGCACCGTAGTAGGCGCAGATGCGCCGCAGACGTCGAAGTGTCTGCGCGACATGCGCTCCGAAGACCCCGCGATAGGTGTGCACCTCGTCCAGTACGATGTAACGCAGGGAGGCGAAGAAGGCGGACCAGCGGGTATGGTGCGGCAGTATCCCCGTGTGCAGCATATCCGGGTTGGTCAGCACCAGATGCGCGCCTTTGCGGATGTAGCGTCGGTCGGTCTGCGGAGTATCGCCGTCATAGGTAGCAAAGCGCACCTGTGGAAAGAGTCCGAAGTTATTCAGCTTGCCCAGTTGATCCTGCGCCAGCGCCTTTGTCGGATAGAGATAGAGGGCGCGCGCGGCGGGATCGGAGAGAGCCGTCTCCAGAACAGGAAGGTTATAGCAGAGCGTTTTACCGCTGGCGGTGGAGGTTACCGTCAGCACATGCTCCCCGCGTCGCACGGCGTTCAGGGCAGCCGCCTGATGCGTGTAGAGCTGATGGATCCCCTGTCGGTGGAGGCTGGTATTGAGAACGGGAGGAAGCGGAATGTCCGGATCGGCATAGGAGGCTTTGCGCTCAGGAATCGCCTGAATGTGCTCTACCTGCCCCCGATAGGCTGCGCTGGAGATCCATTCCTGAACATACCGGGCGAAGTCCATGACGCACGTTTCTCAGGAACCTGCTTCGGACTGTCTCCGCAGACGCTCATCCCGCTTGCGCTCAACGATCTGCACCAGGAAGATGCTGCCTAGATAGAGGATCGTCACCGGAACGATCATCATCAGCATGGTGAAGACATCGTTGGAGGGTGTTACCAGCAGACCCAGAATGGCGATACCGACTACCGCTGTGCGCCAGGAGCGTTTCATCGTCTGGGAGCGGAGCAGCCCGACCCAGGCAAAGAACATCAGCACGACCGGAAGCTGAAAGGTTACGCCGAACGCGCCCATCAGTTTCAACATGAAGATCACATAGGCTTTAGGATCCTGGTAGAGAACCGCGTTGGGGAACAGATCCACAAATCCGATGAACCATCCGATGGCAAACTGCGCCACCCAGTACGCCAGCAGTACGCCGGCGGCGAACAGGCAGACGGAGAAGGGAGCGATGTAGCGCAAGGGTCGCTTCTCCTCTTTCGTCAGAGCCGGTCCGATAAATCCCCATAACTCCATCGTGATCAGCGGGAAGACCATGATGAGTCCGGCGATGGCAGAGATCTGCAGAACGACGAAGAATGGCTGCGTGAACTGCGTGAAGATGATCTTCCAGTCCGGATGGGACCTGAGGGCGGTCTGCATTGGGCGAAAGAGCAGCGCATAGATCGGCTTGAAGTAGATGTAGCTGATGATGGTTCCGATGACAAGCCAGAGAAATATGCGAATGATTCTTGCGCGCAGTTCCCCGAGATGCTCGGTTAACTCCATGCGTTTCTCTTCGTTCTTCTCTTTGCGCTGTCTTTTGGGTCTGGTATCTACCGCCACCGGTTCACCTCATTTAACGATGCGACATGCTGCTCAATGCAGGAGATATGCAAAACGGGCGACACCGTATTATACCACGGCGTCGCCCGTCCATGCATTGCCTTGCGACCGGTTAGCGGGAGGCGCTTCGTCCCGCAGGCTTGATCTCCGTCGTTGTGGTGGAGCGGAGGGTGATCTGCTGGCTAGCTTGAGGCTGACCGGCGTTGCCAAAATTGCCCATTCCGGCTCCCGGCATGCTGGGTCCGCCCATCATTCCGCCGCTCATCAAGCCCGGAGGCATTCCTCCATCGCCCTCCATGCCGCCGCGACGTCCGCCAAAACGTCCGCCGCTGGTTCGACCGCCGCGCATTCCGCCGGAGAAGCCGCCCCGCGCCATGCCGGGAGGTCCAGAGGTTCTACCGCCTCCCATGCCGGAGAAGGCGCCGTAGTTCAGTCCCGGAGGCGGTCCGGTTATCGGTCCGCCGGACATGCCCGGAGGTCCGGTCATGCCGCCGCCCATCATGCCGGGGGGTCTGGTCATGCCGCCGCCGATGCCGCTGTAGCCGCCCACGCCGGGAGGCGGTCCGGTCATCGGTCCGCCGGACATGCCCGGCGCAGAGCCGGCAGTTGGGCTGACCTGCTGGGTGGTCTTGCCGGTAACCTCGAGCTTACGCACGATCTTTACCAGCGTACCGGTGCGGTAAGCGAGATAGATATCCTGCTCGAACTTGATCTGCGGGCTGTCTACCAGAATGTTGCCGAAGACGATGCTTTTGGCTCCGAGCGGACTGGTCGCGCTGTCGTAGGTCTGGGTGATTTTGGCAACCTGATAGTTGTTCTCCCACTCCAGCCCCACAAATCTGCTGGTAACCGGCACGCGAGGCTGCTTATCCGGAGCCGTTCCCGGGATGTCCAGGGACACCCTCTCCGTAACCCATGTATCGCCGATACGCACCGGCTGCACCGGAAGCTTGGGCAGCTCCAGCGTCGCGCTTACGGGAAGACCGAGCTGCGCGAACTGGTCGAAGGAGACGGTGTTGTTCTGATAGTAGACCCGTCCGAGGGGATCCACCTCCTGATAGAGCGAGTTGGGAAGGGACTGGGTCGGGATGATCGTCTCCTGACCGCCCTGCCGCACGGAGAGCCGCATCAGCTTGTTCCGAACCAGAGAACGCCCGTTGTTGTACTTGTCCTCCACCGCAAGCAGCAGTTCGCTGCGCTGTGCGACAAGCTCCTGATCGGTCGTTCCGCCTGCGCCCTGGGTCAACCCCGCAACGATGACGGTCTCGCCGTTGCGTCCATAGGTGCGCGCGTCTCCATCCACAAAGTTGTAGCGGAGCGTGATCGCGCCGGGATCGTTATTAATCTTGTTTGCCAGAGTCACGCGCACGGAGCTGGTCTGCACGGCGACCGCGTTGGCGGCGTTGGAGGATGCAGGTGCGTAAAGCACCGCCGTGATCTCATACTCACCGTCTGCCGGCGCGGGCTGCTCTTTGACGCCAACTCCCTTGAACGGAGACTTGGTGTCCCAGGCAAACTCGAACATATCGCCAGGCTTCTGAGAGGCGCGCTGTTCTGCCGTAGGCGCCAGAGCAACGCGAAACTGTCCGTTAATGTAGTAGGCTACATAACCGTTCTCAGGGATGGATGCGAGCGGGATGCGCACGCGCACCGTTTCACGGACAGTGGCTCCATCCGGTGGAAAACGTATGGTAAATGGCGCCTGGTTCTGGGCAATGGAGCGCTCGCCCACGACGCTCAGCAGCGCCAGACCACCGGCGACTGCTAGCAGTGTTCGCAGCTGCATGGACAACTCCCTCCTGGTGTCTCTGTGCTTGAACTTGTAGAGTGTAACATAGTCCCTGCATACCTGTCAACCACACGGTGCTGGAACCATTGACAAGCCTGTTACGTTAAAGTACACTGGTTAGACGATACGGCGGTGCATCAGGTTACCGGACTGGATGAAAACGGAATTCTTTTCGAGGCTGGCTGCTTGCCGAACGTTTTCGCATGAGAGATTGTCTCTTCAACTGAGAGCAGCCCGGTCAGGGCTGCCGCCCTTCAGAGATGGATCCATACCCTGCCTGCATTCGGGAGGTTGGCTGTGAAACTCATAACGAGGACCGCGTCGGCGTTGACGGCTGGTTTGCTATCGTTATGTATAGCTCCTGCACTATGCCAGTCCGGCGCACTTCCGCGCATTATCTCGGTCAGCGCGGACAAAACGCTGCGCATCTGGGATTCGGAAGCAAAACAGGTACAGAACGCGCAGGGGCACGACGGTCCGATCACCTGCATGACGATCTCGCGAGACGGTCGTCAGGTGATCACCGGCAGCGAAGACCGCTCGGTGAAGTTCTGGAATGCAGAAGACGGATCGCTGGAGAACAGCCTGGAGGCGCATGACCGACCGGTGCTCTCGGTCGCGCAGTCCGCCAACGGCAGAATTCTGGCTACCGGAGGCGCAGACAATCGTGTGAAGCTCTGGAACGCCACAACAGGAGCCTTGATCGCCAATATTCCCGCACACACGCAGCCCGTTCGCGCGCTTGCATGGAGTCCGGACGGCTCCCTGCTTGCCTCGGGAGGCGCAGACCGCCTGATTCAGCTGTGGCGCGCCGATGGTCAGCTTGCGGGGACGATTGTCGGACACGATGAAGCCGTCAATACGCTGGTCTGGTCACGGGACGGACGCACCCTGCTGAGCGGCGCCTCTGACGGCTACATGAAGCTGTGGAACGTCTCCGATTTCACCCTGATCGCCCATGTCCGGGCGCACGACCGCTCCGTCAACGGCATCGCCGTCAGCCCCGATAACCAGAGAATCGTTACGGTTGGCTCGGACGGTCAGATTCGTATCTGGGCGCTGCGGGGGAAGAGTTTCCAGGAAGTGAACGGGACCTTTGTCGAGCGTGCGGTCAACACGGTAGTCTGGAGCCGGGACGGGAGTATCATCGTAACTGGCGGCGCAGATCGTATGATCCGTTACTGGAACGCGCGTAACCTCAACGCTCTGCACCGCCTCACTGCCCACGACGCCCCTGTCGTCGCCCTCGTCGAGTCAAACTGAACTTCGAGCGGTTTCGGGTTGTGAGATTGCTTCAGTCGGCTCCGCCTCCCTCGCAATGACAGAAGGGGTCGCCTGACGCCTCCCCCGTAACCACTAAGAAGACCCGTGCGGACAGACAGCCGCGCCTCTGCATGATCGCCGTCAGATCTTCGGCGCGACGAACTTCGCCAGCTCCTCATCGTTGGTCGGAACGATCAGCTTTCCTTCAGCGATCATTCGCGTCAGCTTCTCGATCTCCTCCAGCACCTTCGGCGGAACATCTTTGCGGGTGTACTTCATCGGCGAGAGGCTGAGACCGCCCTCTCGAATTCCCAGAACCCGTTCTCCCGGCTTCCACTTTCCGCGATAGAGATCGGCGACAGTCTCGTAGACCGCGTTATCTACGCGCTTCATCATGCTGGTAAGCACGCGACCGGGAAACATATAGTCCTGATCGGCGTCCACGCCGATCGCATAGAAGCCCGGTCCCCGCTCATTTACCGCCCGCAGGACGCCCTCCCCTCCCTTTCCCGCCGCGGCAAAGAGGATATCCACTCCCTGACTCATCAGCAGGATTGCCAGGTCCTTCCCTTTGGGCATATCCGTCCAGTTGCCGATGTACTTCACCTGCACCTGAATGCCGGGTTCGGCGGTGCGCGCTCCGGCGATGTAGCCGACTTCGAAACGCTTCATCAACGCCCCTTCCATCCCCCCGACATAGGCGATCTTTTTAGTGCGGCTCATCTTTCCCGCCAGATAGCCCGCGAGGAAACAGCCCTCCTGCTCCCTGAACTTCAGTGCGAGACAGTTGGGCAGGTCGGGAGCGTTGCCGTCAATGATGGCGAACTTCACATCCGGGAACCGGGGCGCAACCTTTTTGAGCGCGTCCTCCGTCAGATAGCCGACCGCAAAGATCAGATGATTTCCCTTCAACGCCAGGTCTGTCAGATTGGTCTCGTAGTCGCTCTGCTCCCGACTCTCGATGAAAACCGGCTTCATAGCAAATTGGAACTCCTCATGAGCGCGCGTCAACCCTGCCCACGAAGAGGCGTTGAACGACTTATCGTCAATCCCCCCGGCGTCGGTAACCATCGCAATCCTGAGGGCTGCGCCGGACACCTCCGGTCTGCTTCCGGAGACGCCGCCCGGTGTCTCGCCCCTCTTTTCGGGAGGAGGAGGAGCCTCACAGCCCCATAGAGTTACAATGAGAAAAGCGGTTAACAGTCCGTATAGCAAGCGCATGAAATTTCCCTTCTCGGGCGTCGCTCCGCTCATCGCGAGAGCGTGATCGTCGAGTCCACCAGGGCAAAACGTAGCGAGTAGTAGAGGTTCTGCGCCCGGTAGTTCTCGGCTCCCGTGGTCAGATAGACCTGCGTACAGCCCAGTTCTCGCAGATGTCTCAGGCTATGGCTTATCAACAGACGTCCCAGACCGCGCCCCTGGTAGTTCTGCTGCACGCTCAATCCGTTGATATATCCGACAAACCGTGCGTCCGGGTGACGGCTGGTTGCCGGGTTCATCAGAGAGTAGTAGCATGACCCGACCGGTAAGGAGCGGTCGAAAACTTTCTGCACGAAGCGGTATGAGGCTTGCGCGGCTCTCTGCAGATGGAAAGGCGGCTGCGGCTCTGCCGGGTTCTCGGCGGGCAGCTCCTGACAGGTCATGCAGAACTCCCGATGACGCACACGGAACCCGTAGAGAGCCAGAAGCTGTACCACCTCTGTCAGCCTTTCGGACAGTCCGCACCATCCCCCATTGTAAAAGGGGATGCTGATCGCCTCAACCGGGTCAAACGCGATCTGCAGGCGGCTTCGATGCCGCGTCAGAAACATCTCCGCCGCACGGAGCAGCTCCAGCCCTGCCTCCCGACATCCCGACAGGATCATCGGACCGAAGAGCAGACCCTCGCCCTCGCGCGCCAGCGTCCAGCGATCCGGCACATGCGCGTACTTTCCGATCCGGGCAAACCCGACGATCTCGCCGCCCTCCTCCGCAACGAAGGTCTGGCTCACCTGGTGATTGAGCACGGCTCCGGTGAAGGAGGGCGAGAACTCGTCCAGCGTCGGCGGGAAACCGTGCGGCAGAGCGGACGTGAGGGAACAGTACAGCCGATGAAGGACTTGTAGATCGTCAGGTACCACAGGACGAACAGGCATGCTCCTCTGCTCCAGGGCAGCGCGGACTGCCCGCTACGGTTATGAAAATTATACAGTTGCGCGCAGGAGCCGTCAATGTCAGCACAGGAATCGGCACTCCCATGATAGAAGCTACGTAATGGATTATAGATCACCTCAAATGCGGAAAAAGGAGATAGCGGAACCGAAGGGTATACTATGGCAGTAGCCTGTTGACGATGTTCTTTCTCCTCTTATGCATGAGACCTGTCGCAGCAGTTGATTCGAGGAGGAATCAATGACTGTTTCTACACTTGAACGCTCGCACCGCAGAGTTGCGGTGCGAGAGAGCACCAACCCGTATGAGAATGCGCTGCATCAACTGGAGATCGCTGCCCGGCATCTGGAGCTCGATCCCGGAATGCATGAGATCCTGAAGTATCCTCAACGGGAGATCACTGTCCACTTCCCCGTCAAACTTGACAACGGAACGACCCGTATTTTCACCGGCTACCGTGTGCAGCACAACCTCGCGCGAGGTCCCTCCAAAGGCGGCATCCGGTACAGTCCCAAAACCGATCTGGACGAGGTGCGCGCGCTTGCCATGTGGATGACATGGAAGAGCGCGATTGTTAATATCCCCTTCGGCGGCGCAAAAGGCGGCGTCCTGTGCGATCCCAAAGTGATGTCCATGGGAGAACTGGAACGTCTCACCCGACGCTACGCCACCGAAATCAGCATTCTTATCGGTCCGGAGACAGATATCCCCGCGCCGGACGTCAATACCAATCCCCAGGTGATGGCATGGATCATGGACACCTACTCCATGCATCGCGGCTCAACCGTTCCCGCTGTGGTCACCGGGAAACCGGTTTCGATCGGCGGATCGGAGGGGCGCGTGGAGGCGACCGGACGCGGCATCGCGATCATCGCCTCTGAAGCCGCAAACCAGATGGGAATTCCCATGGCAGGCGCTAGCGTTGTCATTCAGGGGTTCGGAAATGTCGGCTCTATCGCGGCGCGCTCGTTCTATGAGCGGGGCGCAAAGGTGATCGCGGTCAGCGACGCAATCGGCGGACTGTGGAACCCCAACGGACTGGACATTCCGGCGCTTCTGGAGTGTTCGCACCGCGATGGAACCCTGACCACGCACAAAGGCGGCGAACCGATCACCAACGAGGAGCTTCTTGAGCTTCCCTGCGACATCCTCGTTCCCGCCGCCATCGAGAACCAGATCACCACCGCCAACGCTCACCGTATTCAGGCGCGCATCATTATCGAAGGCGCGAACGGACCCACCACCCCCGCCGCAGACCGCATACTCTATGATCGGGGCATCTTCCTCGTACCGGATGTGCTGGCGAATGCGGGCGGCGTCGTGGTCTCCTACTTTGAATGGGTTCAGGACCTTCAGAGCTTCTTCTGGGAGGAGGCGGAGGTGAACAAGCGGATGGAGCAGATGATGGTGCGCGCCTATAAATCGGTTGCCGACATCGCCCTGCGAAAAGAGCTGGATATGCGCACTGCCGCCTATATGATCGGCGTGAAGCGCGTGGCGGACGCCGCCACGACTCGCGGCATCTACCCGTAGTCTTCTATCCGGTTCGACTTCCAAAAGCCCCCTTCCGGCGAGAAGGGGGCTTTTTCATACGGAAAATGTGCGTTTCTCCGTCCGGACGGAGACAGAGCGCGCCTGGAACGGGTATATATATTTAGTTGAGTTTTGTCAGTCTTTCCGCAGAAAGACTAATAGACCGGTTTCCTGGACCGGTTACGAGTTTCCGGCTCTTTCCCGCTGCCCGAAACATACGCCCCCGCTCTTTCTGCTTCTGGAGGTTCTATGTCATCCTACACAGCACAATCACGCGAACCCGGACGCGCCCCGCTTCCCATGACAGACCGACAGGACCGCTGGTGGGTTCAGCCGGTTCTGATCGTAGCGACGCTGGTTCTCTTCGGGATCTATGCCGGGTTTCGCGCATTTGAAAACAACTTCTATGAGACCAGACAGCTGATAGAGTCGCAGCCCGGTCTGCAGGCGGCTCCCCTCTATCTCTCTCCGTTCTACTCTCCCCCGCTGCACCACCTGATCGCCTCCTGGCCCGCCGCGCTCTCACCCGCACTGTTTCTGGTGATCTTCCCTCTCAGTTTTCGGGGCACCTGCTACTACTGTCGAAAAGCCTACTACCGCGCCTTTTTCTGGGATCCCCCTGCGTGCGCTGTCGCTGAGATACGCGACCGGGCGCGCATGAAATACAGCGGGGAGACGACCCTGCCCTTCGTCGTCAACAACTTCCATCGCTATGCACTCTACCTGATCCTGGTCTATGTGGTCTTTCACTGGTATCACCTGTATGAGGCGTTCCACTATGTGGACGCAGCCGGCAGCGTCAAACTCGGTTACTTCGGTCTTGGCACGCTCATCTTCGGACTGGACGCCGTTCTTCTCAGCCTGTACGTCTTCTCCTGCCACTCCTGGCGTCACCTGATCGGCGGCGGCGCCAACAACTTCAGCCGTTCGCCCATCCGTCTGAAACTGTGGCAGATCGTTACCACGCTGAACAAGCGGCATGGTCTGTACTTCTGGTTGAGCCTTGCCACCGTGGGACTGGCGGATATCTACGTGAGACTGGTCGCCTCCGGCATCATTCCGGACCTGGCGGTGAGGTTGTAAACGATGGAAGCATACAGAGAACACGCATTTGATGTACTGATCGTCGGAGCGGGAGGCGCGGGGCTGCGCGCTGCCATCTCCGTAATGGAAGCCGGTCTCTCCTGCGGCATCGTCTGCAAGTCGCTGCTGGGGAAAGCCCATACGGTGATGGCGGAAGGCGGAGCCGCCGCCGCGCTTGGAAATATGAACGACGGCGACAGCTGGGAGTGGCACTTTGTCCATACCATGAAGGGAGGGGGCTACCTCAACAATCCCCTCATCGTGGAGATCTATGCGAAGGAAGCCCCGGAGCGCGTGCGGGAACTGGAGGAGTACGGAGCGGTCTTCGATCGCACGCCCGAAGGTCTGATCGCGCAGCGCACCTTCGGAGGTCATGTCCCCTTCAAGCGGCTGGCGCATGTCGGCGACCGCACCGGACTGGAGATCATTCGCACGCTGCAAGATAAGGCGGTCTCCCTCAAGCCGAAGATCTTTATGGAGATGACCGTCATCCGCCTTCTGAAGGACGGAGGGCGGGTTGTCGGCGCGCTGGCATACGACCGTCACACCGGAGAGTTTATCGTATTTCATGCCCGCGCCGTCGTTCTGGCGACCGGCGGATGGGGACGAATGTACAAGTTCACCTCCAACTCCTGGGAGAGCACCGGAGACGGAGCCGCGATGGCGTTTGAGGCGGGAGCGGAACTGATAGACATGGAGATGGTGCAGTTCCACCCAACGGGCATGGTCTGGCCCCCCGGCGTGCGCGGGATTCTGGTGACGGAAGGCGTTCGCGCGGAGGGCGGCTTTCTCCGCAACAGCAAAGGCGAACGCTTCATGTTCAACCCGGAGTATATGACCGATGTCTATCGCGGCAAGTTTGCGGAGACGGAAGAGGAGGCGCTTGCCTGGCTGAGCGACTCCCGCAAGCACCGCAGCCCGCCGGAGCTCCTGCCGCGCGATGTGGTGGCAAGAGCCATCTACAAAGAGGTGCGCGCCGGTCGCGGCAGCCCTCACGGCGGCGTCTTCCTGGATGTCAGCCATCGCGGAGAGGAGTACATCAAGCGCAAACTGCCCTCGATGTATGAGCAGTTCCGCGCTCTGGGAGATATTGACATCACGAAAGAGCCGATGGAGATATATCCCACCATCCACTACACGATGGGCGGCATTCGCGTCGAGCCGGAGACCTGCGCGTCTAGCCTGCCGGGTCTGTTCGCCGCCGGCGAGTGCGCGGGAGGACTTCACGGAGCGAACCGACTGGGAGGCAACTCCCTGACCGATATTCTGGTCTTTGGCAAACGCGCCGGAGATGGAGCGGTTCAGTACGCGCAGAGCGTCAGCGGCGGGAAAGCTTCCGCGGAAGAGATCGAGGAGGAGATGGCGACGATGCTCGCGCCTCTAAACGCCGCCTCCGGCGAGAACCCCTACGTTCTCGCGCAAGAGCTTCAGGAAGCCATGCAGAAGGGAGCGATGATCGAGCGCACCGAAGCCGGTCTTCTGGAGTGCCTGGATAAGGTGATGGAGCTTCAAAAACGCGCGAAGAGCCTGCGCGTCGAAGGAGATCGCTGCTACAATCCCGGCTGGCATACCGCCCGCGATCTCCAGTTCACCCTGAGGATCTCAGAGATCATTGTGCGCTGCGCGCTGGAGCGAAAAGAGAGCCGCGGCGCGCAGTGGCGTTCCGACTATCCGGGGTTGAGCGAAGAGTGGGGCAAAAAGAACTTGGTGGCGGTGAAAGAGGGCGATTCGGTTAAAATCATGGAGCGACCGCTCCCGGAGATGCCTCCGCATCTGAAAGCGATTATGGAGGAGAAGAAATAATGCTGGAGACCATCACCGTTCGCGTGTTTCGCGGTGACGCCAACGGCGGGGAGGAGAAGGAGTACAGGGTCAAGACCTTTCCCGGCATGGTTGTCCTCGACGCCATCCATCAGATTCAGGCGGAACAGGACAGCACCGTCGCATGCCGCTGGAACTGTAAAGCGGCGAAATGCGGTTCCTGTAGCGCGGAGATCAACGGTAAACCCCGCCTGATGTGCAAGAGCCGGATCGAAGACTACTACGGCGAGGACGGGATTATTCGGGTACATCCCCTGAAGACCTTCCCCCTCATCAAAGACCTGGTCACGGATGTGTCCTGGAACTACAAAACCGCCGAGAAGATCGCGCCGCTCTCTGTCTCTTCCGGCGTTCCCCGCCCCTTCCGGATGCAGCAGGTGGATGTGGAGCGCGTGCAGGAGTTTCGCAAATGCATCGAGTGCTTCCTGTGCCAGAACGTATGTCACATTTTGCGCGACCATAACCGCAAGGACGGCTATTTCGGACCGCGTTTTATGGTCAAGCTGGCGTCGCTGGACATGCACCCGCTGGATGAGATAGATCGCCGCGCCCAGCTGCATTCAGAGGCGGGTGTCGGCTACTGCAACATCACCAAGTGCTGCGAGGAGCTATGTCCGGAGCATATTCACATCACGGACAACGCCATCATCCCGCTGAAAGAGCGGGTTGCGGATGAGTACTACGATCCCCTGAAAAAGGTGATCCGTCTGATTTTTGGCAGAAATGGCAGGAAGATGCCCGTTTCTTCTTCCTCCAAGAAGTAGCTTCCGATAGCCGGGATCAGCAGACGTTGCGTCACCTGATCCCGGCTAATTACCATATCATCTCTTAAGAACTAGGGACCAGTGACCGATAATCCATGAAGAGATTATCACGTTCCACATTATCTCGCACATATCATCTCTAGTTCGAACATTTCAGCAGTCCTCATCGTCTATAAACTTATGGCTCCATACTAGAAGAGTGGAATTTTTTGTGCTGTGAACATGGTAAAAGTAACAGGGGAGGTCGAGTGCCCGCTGCTGCTCACGGCATATATCCACAAGTCGGTAGTGACGCCCCCCCCAAATACCCACATTCTATAGGGTTGGACGGCAACCGCTTGTCCAAAGGGGTATTCTATTAAAGTAACTATGTAGACAGACACCCCCTGAAGCATGGAGGCTCAGACAGTTCATGAGTGATCGGATAGCGTCCTATCCCTCTGTGGGAGAGAACAGCCTTGCCTACGAATTTATCAAACGCTTGACGGATATCGTGTTTGGCGGCATACTTCTCCTCCTGTTTAGCCCTCTTCTGTTGGCGGTAGGGATCCTGATTCGCAAGACATCGAACGGTCCTGTTCTCTTCAGACAGGCGAGAGTAGGGCGATACAACCGGATTTTCTACATCTACAAGTTCCGCACCATGCACGAGAATGCCGACCAGAACGGTCCGCAGATCACCTCCTCCGACGATTCTCGGGTAACCGCCGTCGGTCGCATCCTACGAGATACCAAGCTCGACGAGCTGCCGCAGCTGATCAATGTGGTCAAGGGCGATATGAGTCTGGTCGGTCCCCGACCGCAGGTTCCGCGCTTCGTCAATCAGTTTCCGGATGAGTATCGCGATGTGATACTCGCCGTGCGTCCCGGCATTACTGGACCGACCCAGCTGCGCTTCCGCAATGAGGAGTCTCTGCTGCGCGGTCAGCCAGACCGTGAGAGTTACTATATTCGTGAACTTCTGCCGATAAAGTGTGAGATGGACGCCCACTATGTGAGCCGGCGTTCCATCGCCTTGGACCTTCATGTTCTGTGCCACACCTTCTACCTGTTCATGCGGGGCATGATTCGCAAGTCTCTGCGCCTCAAACCGCAGGCGGTCTGCGAGACCTACTCTCGAGAGCGCTTTCTCGAGGAGCGCGAGGAGAAAGCGGACGTCGTGGCGTAAAAGGCTCTCGTATGAAACGAAAAAGTTCGCGGGGTGAGGAGAGCCTCACCCCGCTTTCGCATTCCGATAACACTCCAGATAGACCCTCTCGATCTGCCTCACCATCTCCCGGTCGCAGAAGGTCGGGGAGACATACTCCAGCGCATTTCTGCCCATCTCCCTGCGCAGCGTCTCATCTTCCAGAAGCTGCAGCACCCTCTCCGCCATCAGGGCGCAGTCCCGCGGCTTCGCCAGAAAGCCGGTCTTCCCCTCGAGAACAGCTTCCGACGCACCGTCTACCTCCGTCGCCACGATGGGCAGTCCCGCGCACATCGCCTGCGGAAACACGCGCGGTAGCCCCTCCCAGAGCGAGGTCAACAGGAAGACGTCAAACAGGCGCAGCAGACGCGGAATATCGTGACGATACCCCAGATTAATGACCGTCTCCTTAAGCCCCAACGCGGCGATACCCGCCTGAAACTCCGCCTGCATCGGTCCTCCGCCGACAAATACGAAACGCGCCTCCGGACATCTCTGATGCACGATCTCCGCCACCTTGAGGAAGTCTTCGGGTGCTTTCTGCGCCGCCAGTCGGCTGACGGTCCCGATCACCGGGGCGTGGGGAGGTACCCCGATCTCGCATCGAAGCGCCTGCGTGTCCACCTCTACATCGCGATACCGGGCGATGTCTATGCCGCTGCGGATCACCGTATACTGCTCCGGCGTACCGATGCGATCCGCCAGTCCCTTCTCGCCATTCGCTTTCGCGACCACAATGATCTTTGCGGAGACCTTTGCCGCCCGCCGCTCCAGCAGAATGTAGAGCCTGCGGACCCACGGGTTCATATGCGCGTGGTGTCCCCATCCATGCACCGTATGGATGATCACAGGAACTCCCGCCTTCGCTGCCGCGAGCCTTCCCAGAACGCCCGCTTTGCTGCCATGCGTATGCAGCACATCCCAGGGATGCGCCCGGAACCAGGCGATCAGGTCGCGGTAAGCTTGCAGTTCCCGAAGAGGATGGACGGAGCGTCGCAGACTGGGGAGAATATGCACCGGGATCTGATGTTTTTCTGCGAATTCGGTGAGGCTCGCCTCATCGTTTGCCGTCTGACCGGAGAGTACGGCCGATTCAAACCGCTCCGGGCTGGCATAACGGCAGGTTGTCAGGGTGTTCTCGGTCGCCCCCCCGACCGCCAGATGCGTGATCAGATGCAGCACACGTATGCGGCTCACCTCTATGCCGACCTCTCCGGGGTCTGATTCTGGACCAGCTCCTCATATAGCTGCTGATGGGAGGCGAGCATCTTCGTCAGTGTGAAGCGCTCCTCCACGCGACGCCTGCCAGCCCGTCCCATCTCTGCCGCCTGCGCGGGATCGGACAGTATTTTACGGACAGCCTGCGCCAGGGCTTCCGGCGATTCGGGCGCAACCAGCATCCCGGTCACGCTGTCCTGGATAACTTCACAGAGACCATCCACGCGGCTGGCGATCACCGGACGCCCCAGAGACATCGCCTCCAGGGCGACGATCCCCAACCCCTCCCAGCGCGATGGAACGACCACCACCGAAGCCTCCGTCATGGCGCGGACGCCCTCCAGCCCGGTCTGATCCCAGCGAACTCGGCTCTGCAGGTTGTCACGCTGCAGATGACCCTCCACCTTTTTACACTCGCTCTCGTTGCCGACGCCGACCAGCCAGCCTCTGCACTCCGGCAGCAGCCGCAGCGCATCCAGAAAAATATCCACTCCCTTCTGGCGATTCAGGCGACCGACAAGCGTGATCACCGGCGGCGTTACGACGGTATAGGGAGGCACGACCTTCGGAGGCTCGATCCCGTTGTAGATGACGCGAATCTCCTTTGCGCGAAAGCCCTCCGCCTTCAGACTGCGGCGCACCGCTTCGGAGACGGCGACGACGGCGCGGTCCTGCTGGCATGTGAAGGCGTTCAACCGGACCAGCCACCTTGGAACTCGCTGGGAGGAGGTATAGATGTTGTGTTCGGTGGTCACGAGAGGTATGCTCCTCATATGGCGCACAGCCCATCGCGTCAAGAGTTGGGCATGAATGAGATGCCCGTGAACCACCTCCGGCTGAAACTGTCTGACCCGTTGACGCAGCTGAGAGACAGCGCGGGGGAGGTCACGCCAGCCTCTCAACTCAAGCGGAAGCAGAGTGACGCCGGCTTGATCCAGAGCGTCCTGCCACTTTGCGAGGGGACCTTTCAGCCAGACGATGCCTCCCTGACTCCCCGCGTGCGAAGCCAGCTGATAGACTACCTTCTCCGCCCCTCCCAGCCCCATGCCGGTGATGACATGCAGTACGCGAGGGTGACCGCCTTGCGCGCCATCACGCACGTTATCCCTCCCGCCCTCTGCTCGATGGCTGCTTTCCGTGATCATCTGACACCGCCTGACTGCTGATCCGAAGGGCGTGAGGCAGGTTGATATGCGATATCAGACGGGTTTTCATCCTGCGCCTCTGCCAGTCGCGCGCCTGCCAGAGCTAAGCCGACCGTAACGCAGAAGTAGATGAGGAAGAGCGGGTTCAGACTCAGATACTGTATGGCGCAGGCTGCCAGACTGCATCCCAGCGAGTAGACCCCGGGATTGCGCCCGACCCCTCGCTTCAGTATCGCTCGAATCAGTACAGCCGCTCCCCCTATCCAGCAGGAGATCAGCGCGATAAATCCCAGGATACCGGTCTCCGTCAGCGCCATCAGATAGAGATTGGTCACCTCCGGTACGCTCCCGGTGGTTATCTGAGACTGAAGCAGCGGATGATAGCGCGGGAAATGATACCCTGCCATGCCCGGACCGACGCCCAGCAGGATGTTATCCCGGAAGATGCCGATCCCGGCAGCCCACTCTCCCTGACGCACCTGATCCGCGCCGGCAATCTTCTCTGTGATGCGCGTGATGATTGTCAGATACTCTTCAAAGATCACGAAGATCGTCGCGACTGACAGCAACACTGCCAGTGCGCCGGCTGCCACCGTTAAGAGCACTCTGCGCGGAATGTTTCCCTTCAAGATCAGCGGGATCATCAGCAGAAGCCCGATGACTATCGCTGCCCATCCGCCGGCGGAAAAGGTCAGGATCATCGCAAGCGCCTGCAGCAGCAGGCAGCAGGTAGTCAGCCAGCGCGGCAGAAGGACGTGCCAGAAGAGAAGCGCCGCCAGCGTAATCGGTATTACGGTCAGCAGATAAAACGCCAGAAACAGCGGCTCATAGGCGACTCCCGCCAGTCGAAGCACATCCCCCGACTGCGGCACCAGACTGCGCATGATGCCAGCTCCCCCCAGATCCTGAAACTTTATTCCTTGCAACGCTGCCACATACATGCCAAGACTGATGAGGGATGCCAGACCGCCGGCAAGAATGTGCGCGCGAATGCACCTCCAATAGAGGTCCGGACGCCTTCCGATATGGTGATAGAGTGCAATCACCACCATCCACGATAGCCCCAGCCAGATGACAATGCTCAGGGAGCGAAAATTCGGCGAGTTGCGGTCGTAAGGCGCAACCGCCCCTTTGAACGGCTCGGCGACCATCGGACCGCAGGCGGCTGCCAGCGCAAGAATGGCAAGATAGACCATTACCAGGGGCGTCAGCGGGGGGATGGAGAGCGGCTTCTTCTGAAGAATGACCCGCGCAAAGAATGAGGCTGCCAGCAGATAGGCGACCACCTCCGGGAGCTTCAGAGTGAAAACGCCGGTAGGCATATTCACCACCATATACGGAAGCGTCCAGAAAGCGAGAACGCAGAGCTGATCCAGCCACCGCGTCGCGATAACCACCCCGCAGACGGCGATAACCAGAAACGCGAGGATCGGCAGTCTGCCCACCGCAGCCGCAGTAAGAACCAGCAGACACAGGGCAAGGACAATCTCGATCCCGCGAAAGGCGGGAGAGGTCCCTTCACGTCTCTCGAGCATGGGTGTCATCTCAGGCAGCCTTCGCCTCTTCGCCCGCAGAGGATCGCAGCGAGAGATAGGTCAGGAAGGCAAGCCCGAGCAGAAATCCGGCGACCGCCGCCAGAGCGCTGGTGAAGAGCTTTCGGGGCCAGAACGGCTCTTCCGGCGGCTGCGGGGCATCCACTACCTGATAGGAGGTCGCATCGCGGGTCTCCGCAATGCGCGCGCGTTCCGTCTCTATCTCCAGCATTCCCACCATATCCGTGGTAAAGCGCAGCTCGCGCTGCAGGCGTTCACGCTCTAACTGCCGGCGGGGCACGCTGGTGAGCCGCTGACTGATCTGCCGGAGAGCGCGGTCCAGACCCTCAACCTGCGCCTCCAGACTGGCGCGCTGCGACCAGAGTCCGATCACCTCCGGCGCGACCCCCTTTGCCACGGCACGCGCCACCCGCTCCATCTCCAGACGCAGCTGCTCGCGCGCCGCCTTCAGCGCTCCTTCCGCCGTGCGATAGCGCGGATTATCCGGACCGTACTGAACTTTGACGATGGCAAACTCCGCCTCCAGTTCGCGAACGCGATTGCGCTCCGCTCGGGCAATACTGGAGTTGGAGGGAAGCTGCGCGCCGTTTTCCAGCGTCTTCATCACGTTCTGCTGCCACTCTAACTGCGCGTCTACGCCCTCCAGCGTGATCCTCGCCCGGTTGCGCTCGCTCTCAAGCTCGATGACAGCCTCTCCTGCCTTACCGATCCCCGCCATCAGCTCCGGGTTCGGGTCGTTCTCCATCGCCAGCAGCATCTTCCGCTCAATCTCAACCAGCCGCAGTCGGGATCGGTTCAGGCGACTCTCCAGAAATACCCGGTTCCGATAGGAGACGTTCAGGCTCAGCTCCTTTGCCAGCTCTCCCAGAGTCGCGATATAGCTGCTGAGGATCTCCGCTGCCAGTTTCGGGTCGCGGTCTTCCGCCTGCATGGCAAGCAGCCCGTTCTTATCCACGCCAAAGGTGACGCTCTCCTCAAGCCTCTTCAAAGCCTTTGCGCGGGGCAGGTCCCACTTTGACGGAAGCTGCAGCCGATCGCAGACACGCTCACGGCAGCGCGCGCTCGCCAGCACGGCAATCGCAGTCTGCGGTCCGGTCGCCACTTGAGGCGATACCAACATCCCGCCGAAGAGCGAGACTGCTCCTCCACGCTCCACCACGGAACCGGGTCGGGTCAGGTTAGCAAGCGTTCCCAGCGCCCCCTGTGCAACATCTCCTGCCATAGGAAAGTAGAGGGTCGCCTCCGAACGGTAGGCTTTCGGCAGAAACAGGGTTACGAGATAGGCGATCAGTCCGACCACCAGCGCGGACGCCAGCGGTAATGTCCTTAAAAGAGGTGAGTTCAGCCTTCGCATGAAAATGGATGTCCGTCAAAACGTTTATCTGAAGTGATGTCAAACCGGAGATATGCGCGCCGCCATTTTCCGCAGCGGCTGCCAGCGCAGAAACCGATAGATGAGCTGTCGGTCCTCGGCATTCAGGTAGGGAAGCATCCACAGGGTGACCTGCCCGCAGAGGGAGAGCAGAACCGCCAGCGCAAGAATTCCGAGACGTGAAGAGCCGATCAGAGGTGTCAGCATCGTCAGCGCGATCCCCTCCGCTGCGCCCACCGCCAGCGGGATCGGAACCATGCGTATCTGTTCCCAGACCGACGTCTGAAATGCCTGCTGTACGCTGACGGCGACCCAGAGAAACAGGATCAGGATCGCAATCGCATGTGCAACCACCACGCCGTAATAGCCGACTGTCACCACGCCGCTCCAGGCGAGGACCAGCCCGGCGCCGGCAGAGAGCAGCGTTCCGATCAGGATGGGGCGCAGCCGCCCCGCTCCGAGCAGCATATGATACCCCGCCGCATTGCTGCTGTTGAACGCCTGAACGGCGGTCAGGATGGCGAGGGTCTGCGCGATGCGCTGTTCCGGTCTCCCGATCCACGCCGTTACAATGGCGGGCGCGCCCGCACAGATCAGACCGTAGACCGGGGTCGCCATCGCCGTATAGAGTCTGGAAACCCGGCGGATCCACTCCCGGATCTCCTCCGTGCGCCGCTCCGCATTCAGGCGCGCCGCCGCCGGATAGAGCGGCGCAAGCAGCTGACTCAACGCGGTGTGGACGGTGTAGAGAGCCTTCACCACCACATCGTACATCCCCGCCAGCGCCACCCCCAGATAGTGCCCGATGAAGAGGCGATCCATCTGCGTCATCATCTGCATCGTGGTCTGCGTAAGCTGAAATCCCCCGCCGAAACGCAGCAGATGACCGGCTTCGGAAAAGTCAATTCCGGTGAAGGGACGAAGCCGCACCTGCGGCAGGGTTCGCCGCGCCACGAATACATAGGTCGCCAGACCGGACA
The DNA here is from genome assembly GCA_938005745.1 of uncultured Chthonomonadales bacterium. GTDB lineage: Bacteria > Armatimonadota > Chthonomonadetes > Chthonomonadales > CAJBBX01 > CALLMM01. The sequence goes on from CALLMM010000035.1 coordinate 38,006, forward strand.
GATTGGCGGAGAGATGTGCGACCGCCAGCCCGACCAGATTGTATTGAAAATAGACCGCCGCCGCGATCCCGACCGCCTGGATCATATGCACGATGCCGGAGATCTTCTTTTCAAGGTCTGTACGCTGCGCCCCGATGAGCAGGGACGAAAAGGAGGGCGAGACCAGCGCGATCAGCGTCGCGACCAGCATCAGTCCGAAAGAGACGCGCGAATCGTCGGCATAACCTGCGGGAATGCGAAAAAGCCAGAAGAGAATCGGGTCTCGCAGAAGCCATGCCGCGCTGCACAGCAGCAGACCGGAAATCAGAATCAGCGTGGTAACCGAACTCAACGAACGCTCCAGCCGACCGATCTCCGCATGCGCCAGCCTTTCGGCGACCGTGCGGGAGAACGCGGCGGAGAGACCGAAGTCGCCCACCCGCAGGTAGTTGCCGAAGACCGCAATCAGCGCGAACGCGCCGTACATCTCCGCGCCCAGCTTCGCCAGCGCATAGCCGGTTACCGCCAGATTCAGCGGCGCAGCGACCGCGTTGACCGCCACTCCCCAAAACGCGCCCCGCGCTGCCAGTACGCCCAGCGACGCCTCCGGCTTACCTGTTGGGGGACTCATGACGCCGCCGCCTGCCCGGAAGAGGGGCGCGCCTGACGATACCCGATCACGCGCGCTGGTATTCCGCCGACGATGGAATAGGGTTCTGTGTCCTTCGTCACGACCGCTCCCGCCGCTACCACTGTCCCCTTTGCCAAGGTAACCCCATCCGTGATACAGGCGTTGGCGCAGATCCAGACATCCTCCTCCACCGTGATCCCGACGCCGGTATAGGGCTGCTGCTGAATGGGAACTTCCCCGCCATAGCCGTGATTGCCCGCGGCGAGGATGACATGCGGTCCCAGCAGACTGCCCCGCCCGATGGTGATCTTACCCGGTCCCAGAAGTACCGTCTGGTAGTTCACCGCGACACCGTCGGAAAGCTCCACAATCCCGCCGTAGGAACGGATCTTTACCTCCTCCGCCAGATAGACCTTTCTCCCTAGACGGATGGAGCCTCCCTGATCGGTGGAGAGCAGCACCCTCCCCTCCACCAGACAGAGCGGTCCCCAATGGACTCGCGGATGCCAGCTTAGCGCGGTGGTCCAGTGCGCCATCCCCCGAAAGCCAACCGGCAGATACCCCCGGCACAGCAGACCTGCAATTCGTAACAGACGCTTACCGATCATGCCGGATACTGTCCTGCGACGGCGGATCGTCAGATGCGATCGTCTCAAAAAGCTTCGCCCAGGTCTCCACCTGCTCCGGCAGCACCTTCTGTGCGTTCTCCTGAAGGATCCGGCTCACCTGCTGCAGGCGTCGCCTGTCGAGTCGGTCTCCCTGCCATGCGACTCCCGTGTGCGGGAAAAAAACGGAGAAGGCATACCGATGCGGCGAGGTCTGTGCGGCGACGCGATAGGTTGTACACTCAAAGTCGTGAATGACGACGATATTACGTGGGACAGCCCGCTTCATCACCGTGCGGATGGTGGAGGCTCTCTCATGGAACTGCCTGCCATTATCCACGAAGATCAGATCGTACTCCGCCATATCCCGCGCGCGCAGACTATGGTCCCAATCTTCGACATACTCCATCTCGATGCGCGGATCGCCGGCGACGGCAGATTGAATGCGCTCCATCCACTGCCTGTCATCTTCCCACGAGTGCAACATCTGCAGATCGGGGAAGATGTTTTGATTGAGAAAGGTCAGCGTGCTGAAATCGCCGCATCCCAGCTCCAGCACCCGCTCCACGCGGGTCAGGCGCGGGATCGCCGTCAGCACCGGCATGTGCGTGGTGTAGGGCTTATCCACGCGCAGGCTCATTCTGCGGCGGACGCTGGTCATAGCGCGATGGAGAAAAGGTTCTTTCATGCGTTCTTCTCAGGATCGGGCGTGTCAGGGGAGGTTCATTTCCGTCCGCATCCAGGCGACATAGTCGCGCAGCCCCTCTCCCATCTCCACTTCCGGACGAAAGCCGAGCGCATCGCCGATGGCGCGTATGTCCGCCAGACTGTGCAGCACCTCCCCCGGACGACGAGGCGCATAGACATAGTCGGCTTTCAGACCGGAAGCCTCCTCCAGTAGACGCACCAGCGTATTGATGGTGATGGAGTTTCCGCTGCCCAGATTGAATGCTCCGTTCACTGTCTCCGACTCCCCCGCCAGCACATTGGCGCGCGCCACATCGCGGACATTGATGAAGTCGCGAGTCTGCTCGCCGTCGCCATAGATACTCAGACGCTCTCTTTTGAGCAGCAGCGTCGTGAAGATCGGGATCACGTTGCCGTAGGCGTCATAGCGTTGATGGATGCCGTAGACATTGAAGTAGCGCAGACAGACCGTCTGCAGTCCATGAATCTTATAGTAGGCGAGGCAGTGCTTCTCTCCGGCGAGTTTGCTGGCTCCGTAGGGTGAGTCCGGCTCGATGGGATGATCTTCCCGGATGGGAAGATGCTTCAACTCGCCGAAGATCGCCGCGGAGGAGGAGTAGACCACCTTCCGCGCCCCGACGGCGCGCGCCGCCTCCAGAACGTAAATGGTCCCGATCACGTTGACCATGCTGTCGGCGACAGGGTCGCGGATAGAGCGCAGGTTTCCCACCGATGCCGCCAGATGGTAGATCACCTCCGCGCCGGATGCCGCCTGCTCCAGCCGCTGGCGATCGAGAATATCCCCCTCGATGAATCGAACGTAGTCTGTCGGCACGTTGCTGCGATACCCGGTAGAGAGGTTGTCGAGAACCGTTACCTCTGCGCCCCTCTCCAGCAGCAACTGGACAACATTCGAGCCGATAAAGCCCGCCCCGCCGGTAACCAGCGCTTTCAACTGTTTCGCTCCTGATAGGTGGTAGATTTATCCGGCAAGCGTCTGCGGAAGACGATATCCCAGCAGCAGCTTCAACACGGTATCGCTGACCCGTTTCTCCCGGTATTCGGCGGGAACTGTCCAGTCTCGACGCTGATCCAGCACCGTTCGCACACAGGTCAGAATATGATCCGGGTCTGCGCCGCTAAGCATATTGCTGCCGCATTCGATGGTCTCGGGCCGCTCGGTAACATCCCGGATCGTTACATTGGCAACCTGAAAAATGCAGCACTCCTCCTGCACCGTCCCGCTGTCGCTGAGCACGCAGAACGCCGATCTCTCCAGCGCAATGAAGTCGAAAAAGCCCAGGGGTGCGAAGAAACGCACCTGCTCGTTGTCGGTCTTCAGCCCAAAAGCCTCCATCCGGCTGCGGGTTCGCGGATGCAGACTGCAGAGGATGGGATAGCCATACTCGCTCTGCAGCCTCTCCAGAGCCGTCGTCAGAGCGCGCAGCCGCTCCTCGATGTCCACATTCTCCGCACGATGCATGGTCACCAGAAAGTACCTGCCCGGCTCCACGCCCAGATTGCCCAGCGCCGTTGAGCAGGCGATCTGCGGCTCATAGTGCTGAATGACCTCCAGGATCGGATTGCCGGTAACAAAGATCCGATGCGAGGCGATCCCTTCGCGCAGCAGGTTGGCGCGGCTTCTCTCGGTGTAGGGCATGAGGATATCGCTGCTGTGGTCTATCACCCGCCGGTTCACCTCCTCCGGCACGCGGTCATCATAGCAGCGGTTTCCGGCTTCCATGTGATAGACCGGGATGCCCATTCGCTTGGCGACAAAGGCTGCCAACCCGCTGTTTGTGTCTCCCAGTATCAGCAGCCGATCCGGCTTCTCCCGACGAAGGACCGGCTCAATGCGCGCGAGTATCTGTCCGACCTGATCGCCAAACGAGTCGCCCCGCGCCTCTAGAAAGTGGTCAGGAGAGCGCACGCCCAGTTCCCGGAAAAAGACCTCGCTCAGCGTCGGATCGTAGTTCTGTCCGGTGTGTACCAGCGTGTGATCGCACATCCGGTCCAGCTTCTCGATCACCCGGCTGAGACGGATGATCTCCGGGCGCGTTCCCAGCACGGTGACGACCTTCATCGAAGCAGTTCGCCCTCTCCGGCGACCGAATCCTCCAGACGCAGCCTCTGACGGGTCAGCAGTTCACACAGCGCCTCATAGCTCATGGTCTCCGTGCCCGAACTGTACTCGCCGGGCAGGTCCGCCAGCCTCTCGCCATAGTCGCGTATTTCGGGCAGTATCGGCTGTATGGCATAGTAGCTGCCGCGATCTACCGTGCGGAACCGCTCCTCGTCGGAGATCAGAATCTCGTCCACCTTCTCTCCGGGGCGTATGCCGATGATCTTTACCTCGATCTTCCGGTCGCCGATCAGGGCGCGGGCAATATCGGTTACCCGGGCGGAGGGCACGCGCGGAATGTAGGTCTCTCCGCGTTTGGCGTCCCGAACCGCCGCGAAGATGGTATCCACCGCCTGATCCAGACTGAGGAGAAAGCGCGTCATATCCTCGGTGGTGATGGTTACCGGTCCGCCGCTGCGAATCTGCTCATGAAAGAGCGGGATCACCGACCCGCGAGAGGCGAGCACATTGCCGTAACGCACGCAGATGAATCGGGTCTTCGGGCAGGTCAGGTTAGCGGTGATGAAGACGCGCTCCTGTATCGCCTTCGTCATCCCCATCACGTTGACGGGCTTGCAGGCTTTGTCCGTCGAGATGCCGACGACCGTCTCCACCGGCAGATGGTTCTCGCGAATGGCGCGGACGATGTTTTCCGGTCCGCCGATGTTGGTCTGTACCGCCTCGAAGGGGAAGTATTCGCAGGTCGGAACCTGCTTGAGCGCTGCGGCGTTGAAAACCACCTCGGCGTTGCGCAGAACGGAGGCGACGGCATGGTAGTCGCGCACATCCCCGATGACAAACGCCAGCATCTCCTCAAAGTTTCGGTAGACGATCTCATCCGTCGCCGCCACCACATTCTTGTAGTGCAGGCGCATATCGTGCTGCTTGGCTTCATCGCGGGAGAAGACGACTATCCGACGCGGTCTTCCCATCTCGCCGCTTAACAGCCGTCTTACCAGCACCTTCCCCAGCGACCCGGTTCCCCCGGTCACCACAACGGTTTTTCCATCCAGACTCACGCGGTTATCCTCCAGGCATCATAGGGCGTCGGGTCCTCATACATTTCACGGATCATGGCAGTCCAGTCCGGCGGGCGGTATCCGGTCGCCTCACGGAAACGAGAGGAGTTCATACTGCGGTCGCAGACAAAATCGGTGTCCGGCTCCAGCTGGATCCCCAGTCCGTAAACCTGGTTTACCATCGTCAGGAGTTCAAACTTGTTGATCGGATCGCTGGAGACGATCCAGACTCCTGAGAGGTCGGGATGCTCTTCGGCGATTAACGTAAGAATGCGCGCCAGTTCCAGCGTCGTGAACCCGGTGTAGATGGCGCGCTGAAATCCCCGCGCCTGTCCGCCTCGCTGCGACAGAAACCACTCGATTAACCCGGAGCGCGTCTCCAGCTCCCGCCCGATCATCGAAGTGCGCACCGTAACGCTTCCGGGCGCAGAGACCTCTCCCAGCAGTTTGGAGCGACCGTACAGGTCTTCCGGGTCGGGGATATCCTGTTCGGTGTAGTTTCCCCGCTTCCCGGAGAAGACGCAGTCGGTGCTGATATGGATTAATCTGGCTCCACATGCCGCGCAGAGCATTCGTAGCTGATGCGGAAAGAGCGCATTGATGGCGATGCTGGTTACGGGATCGTGCGCCTGCTTGAGCTGCTTGATGATTCCGACCGCATTGAAGACAATGTCCGGACGGGAAACCGAAAAGGCGCGGTGCAGGTCGTGCGGATCGGTCACGTTCACGTTGTCAATCGTGAACTCCTCTTCAAACAGCCCCAGACGGGCATAGGCGCTGAGAGGACGCCGGAGGGTAACGTAGGCGGTCATGCGCGTGCGCAGATACTGCCACAGCTTGTGCCCGAGCATTCCCGCCCCTCCTAGTATCAAGGCTCTCACGGCGCGGGGACCTTTCTATCGTCGCTCACCACCGCCTGCCTATGTCCGGTCTCTTCGATGATCCGGTAGACGTTTCGCCCGGCTCTTCGAGACTGCGCGGCGCGATACCGGATCGCCCAGGGGGCGATCCGCCCCCGCAGCCAGAACTTCATCGCTCCGATTCGCGGAAGCAGCGTTCCCGCCAGCTTATAACGGGGGTTGTCCGGATCGAGCTGACGGGCTCGCTCCACCCATACGGAAGCCAGACTGTTATCGCTGGTTCCGGCGCATGACTGCGCCAGCAGAAACCAGCCTGCCGCCTCCGCCTTCGGTCCCTCTCTCTCTCCCTGCCAGTCCCGGGGCAGCAGCGCATCCACGCCAAACTGTCGAACGGTCTCCTCCGCCATCCATCGCTGATTCTCGGTCACCAGATGCGAACGAACGCGGCTGTCCTGTCCGGGATGGCGCGTGCAGAAGGTGGAGATCTGCGGAATATAACCGACCCTGCCGACGCCGCACATGCGTATCCACATATGCGAATCGGGCGTGCCGATCAGCTCCTCGTTGAACCCGCCCAGTTGTTCGTAGACCTGACGGCGAAACATCGTCGAAGAGCCGTTGACCGGATTACGCATCAGGACATCGTTCGGACGCAACGGGTCAATGTTCTGGAAGCATCGCTCCATAAGAATATTGCCCTCCACATCCACGAAGTAGTGCGCCGCATGCACGCAGACCGCCTCGGGATGACTGTCCAGATAGGCGACGGCGCGCTCAAGATAGTGCGGCAGGTAGCCGTCGTCGGCGCTAACCCAGGCAAAATACTCCCCGGAAGCGGCGCGGTAGCCGTGATTCAACGCGCGCGCCGGACCGCCGTTTTTATCCAGCTGGATCAGACGCACAGCAGGAAATTGACGGATAATCTCAGCGGTACTATCCGTTGAGCAGTCATCCACCAGAATGTGCTCAAAATCGCGATAGGTCTGGGCTTGAACGGAGCGGATGTTATTGGCAATAAATTCTGCGCCGTTGTAGACAGGCGTCACGACGGAGACTCGAGGCATGTGCTTTCCCTGGAAGGTATGCAGACGGGTTGAAGGAACGGCATTTCACCCGGTCACAACGCTCCCCTAAGTATACCCATTCTCCTGCGGGGCGTCAAGGCGAACGGGGTCTCCCCCGCTCCCGACAGCCACTGCGCCCGATGCGAAGTGAGGCTCAAAACATCCCTCCTCTTCCGAGGAGAAGAGGAGGGATGTTTCTCAGAGCCTTACAGACCCAGCAGCTTCTTCGCAACCAGCAGGATCACGGAGGTATTAGTGATGTTGCGGAAGATGTTATCTATGTCGCTGTTGCGCGTCGAGAGCTTCGCCGCAAGCACCTGAGTCGGCACCAGAATCAGATCTCCCGGCAGGAAACTCTTGACCTTGTTAATCGGCGTCAAGCCGCCGCCGAGTCGGACCACCAGCACCCTGTCTTTCGCGGCGTCCGGCGCATAGCCTCCGCACTGTTCGATGTAATAGTTGAGCTTCATACCCGCGCGATGCAGAACGCCTCGCGGATGGAATACCGCACCGATGACCTGTACTGTCGTCGGCTTCTCGGGAATGATGATGTTGTCTCCATCCAGCAGAACGATGTCATCCTCGCCGCCAGGCTTCTGCATCGCCGCCGCCAGATTGATGGCAACGTTGCCCTTGGGCTGCAGGTCCTCCTGCGTCAGGGTGCGCGGAGCCGAGACCAGTTCTCGATTGAAGAGGTTCGTCGTTCCCTGTGCTGTCGCCGCCGCCGACAGACCGGGATCCGAAGAGGTGGGAACCCCGGGAATATTGAGCTGCGTGCTGGAGCGCGCCGCGATCCCTGCGGCGCGTAATCGCTCGATGTCGGAGCGCGCCAGTTCTCGACGGTACTGACTCTCGTTGAGCAGATCGCTCAATTTGGAGATGATGTCCGCTATCTGTTTTTGGTCCTTTGTTGCCAGAGTGATGGGATTGCGGTAGAACTCCGCGCCCTCTGGAAAAGCCTCCGGTCGCAGTCCGCCCGCCTGTTTCACAATATCTGTCAGTCTCACTCTGGGACCATTCAGGATGATCGGACCGGGGTTGTTGACCGCCCCGGAGACGGTTACGACCGCCGGTTTTTCCCGATAGTCGCCCCGTCCCTGAATGGTAATCAGGTCGCCCTCTTCAATCTCCGGATCGGGGCTGAAGGTCTTTGTCGCGGGAGAGTATTCGCTCTGTATGGGAGGGGTGGCGTTGGAGCTTCGTGCTCTTGCAACGAGCACCATCGCGCTTGCTCCCGGCTTCAATCCTCCCGCCAGCGCAACCGCATCGCTCAGGCGCATACCCTTTCCGCGAATATAGACGCCGGGAGAGACGACCTCCCCCTGAATGTTGAAGGTGGGTTCGGGCGTAAACCGAGCCTCATCCTGACGATAGACCGCCAGCACATCACGATCCTGCAGCAGGACATTGTGTTTAGGATTATCGCTGCGCGCCTCCGCGAGATTGATAAACTCATACTCGTAGGTGCCGTCCGGTCGCTGATGCA
>CALLMM010000036.1 GCA_938005745.1 uncultured Chthonomonadales bacterium
TGAATAAATAAGCGCGACCGATCCGTCGCGCACGACATCGTTTGAGGCTTGAGCGCGCTGTAAACGTGCAGGATTGCCTTCATCCGTTCAAAATTCCCCAGAAGGAGGTTCGCCATAGATACCCGAGTCCGGCATCAACGCCATGCCTTTACACTGATCGAACTGCTCGTCGTGATAGCCATTATCGCGATCCTGGCTGCTATTCTCTTCCCGGTGTTCGCGCAGGCGAGAGAGAAGGCGCGACAGGCAACCTGCCTGAGCAACAACAAACAGTATGCGCTGGCTACCCTGATGTACGTTCAGGACTATGATGAGACGTTTCCCATGTCCGCCTACTTCACCGGAACCTGCGTCTCCACCTTTTACCAGCAGGTGGAACCCTATGTGAAGAACAATCAGGTTACCCTCTGCCCCTCTGAGCCGCAGGCGATGCAGCTACTGGCGCTGGTTGGCGCACCCTGTCAGGGCACGCCTCCCTATACCAGTTACGCGGTCAACCACGCCCTGTTCAAAAACGGCTTCCTGCCGGGAGTGAGTCCGTTTCGCCTCTCCGCGATCAGCGCGCCTTCGGAGACTGTGATGACCTACGATGGCAATGTCGCGATGCATCCGTTCCCGGCGGAGCGTCCCGACCCGTTTGAGCCTCGCGCTCAGCTTGCACAGGCGCGGCATAACGCTCAGCTCAGCGTTAACTTCGCCGATGGACATGCCAAAGCGATACAGGGGAGTGATACCGGAACGACCGCACAGCAGTTCACCGTGTTTGGTCCCGGGAGCAGCCTGAAGGTCTATCGGATCGGAGCCAACGGCGGCTTCTACAGAGACCGGGTCGAATTCTGGGGGATGCCACAATAGACCGGAAAGACGAGCGCAGGGATGTTTCAGCGGTAGTCAGCAGGATGGACTGCCGCTCCCCCTTATCCGGCGTCCCCACAGCACTGCTTCAAACATCAGGAGATTCACGATGAGTCATCCATTGTCGTCAACATCGCTTCCTTCCCTTGGAGTCATCCGAACGCTTCAGTCGGCACTCTGCCTCTCGATTCTCCTGTCCAGCATGCCGCTGACGGCGCAGGAGTGGCGGCAGTGGAGAGGTCCGGAGAGAACGGGACACTCCAAAGAGACCGGACTGTTGAAGAGCTGGCCCGAAGGCGGACCGAAGCTGCTCTGGACGGCGCAGGGTCTTGGAACCGGCAACTCGACCCCTTCGGTCAGCGGCGGGAAAGTCTTCGGACTGAGCTATCGTGGCAATGACGAGGTTGTCTGGGCGCTGGATGCGAAGACCGGCAAAGAGGTCTGGGCAGTTCGTATCGCTGCCGCCAACTTCCGGATCGGGCGTCAGGCGCACGACGGCTCCGGCAGTACGCCCACCATAGAGGGAACCCGTCTCTACGCACTGGGCACCAGCGGCGATCTGGTCTGCATGGAGACCGCAGACGGCAGGATCGTCTGGCGCAAGAACCTTGTCCGCGATTTCGGCGGTAGCGTTCCGCAGTGGGGCTACAGCGAATCGCCGCTGGTGGACGGAGATCGAGTCATTGCGACGCCAGGCGGCTCCAGCGCTGGAATGGTTGCCCTGAATAAGGCGACAGGAGATGTCATCTGGAAGGCGCAGATACCCGGCAACGACGACGCGGGCTACTCCTCCGTGATCATCGCCACAATCCATGGTCAGAAGCAGTATGTCCAGTTCATGAGCGGTGGCGTGGTGGGCGTGGATGCGGCGACCGGCAAGTTCTCCTGGCGGTATGACAGCCCGGCGAACGGGGTTGCCAACTGCTCCACGCCGATCTACGTGAACGACTCGATCTTTGCCGCCTCCGGCTACAACACCGGCGGCGGGCTGGCAAAGCTGACCAAGACCGGTAACGGGATGAAGGCGGAAGAGGTCTACTTCACGCGCAATATGCGTAACCATCACGGCAACATGGTGCTGGTAGGCGACTACATCTACGGTTTCGATGAGTCCAACCTGACCTGTCTGAATGTGAAGACCGGCGAGATCGCCTGGCGGGATCGCAGCGTCGGGAAAGGCTCGGTCAGTTACGCGGACGGCTTTATCTACGCCCGCAGCGAGCGCGGACCGATCGCGCTGGTTCAGGCGACGCCTGAGGGATACGTGGAGAAGGGACGCTTCGATACTCCTAACCGCAGCGGCAAGACGACCTGGACTCATCCGGTCATCGCAGACGGCAAGCTCTATCTGCGCGACCACGACCAGCTCTTCTGCTACGAAATACGCTCCGGCTCCGCCGTCAGCCGATAGGCACGGAGAGCAGTCAACACGATGACCTTCACACCCTTGCACAACCGACGCTGCTCTCTGATGCGAACGGGAACCGCGCTCTCTGCCCTGTGTATGAGCGTGTTGGGTATAGCGGGACTGGCAGCAGAGTGGTATCAGTGGCGCGGACCGCAGCGCAACGGAATATCCAGCGAGACCGGCATCCTTTCGCAGTTTCCCGCAACCGGTCCGCGCAGGGTATGGTCTGCGCGGGTCGGCGTCGGCTACTCCTCTGTCGCCATTCGCGATAACCGGCTCTACACGATGGGAAATGTGGACGGGCAGGATGTGGTCTACTGCCTTGAAGCGAATACCGGTCGCGTTCTGTGGCAGCACCGCTACCCCTGTCCGCCCGGTGACTACAGCGGTCCCCGCGCCACCCCGACGCTGGACGGCTCCGCCGTCTACACGCTCAGCAGGGAGGGTCATGCCTTCGCTCTGAACGCCGATAACGGCAGGGTGCTCTGGTCGAAGGATCTCGCGCGCGAGGTCGGCGCGGAAAAACCGCGATGGGGATTCGCCAGTTCGCCGCTTGTTGAGGGCAGCCTGGTCATCTATAATGTCGGCAGAGCAGGTACCGCCGTTGACAAACGCACGGGGCGCATTGTCTGGCGTTCACAGCCGAGCGGCGCGGGCTACTCCTCTCCGGTCGCACACACGCTCAACGGTCAGCGTTTCATCGCGCTCTTCACCACCTACGGGCTTGTGGCGGTCTCTCCGGCGAACGGGCGCATCCTGTGGCAGTTCCGGTGGGAGACGCAGTACGATATCAACGCCGCCGATCCGGTCTTTCAGGGAGATACGGTCTTTATCTCCTCAAACTACAATAAGGGAGGCGCGCTTCTGCGGATCGGGGGCGGAACGCCGACGGTGATCTGGCAGAACCGCAATATGAGAAACCATTTCAACACCAGCGTTCTCATCAACGGGTTTCTCTACGGCAACGATGAAAACACGCTCAAATGCATAGACTGGCGAACCGGCGCGGAGCGGTGGCGCATGCGGGGCATGGATAAGGGCGGCCTGATCGCCGCCGATGGCAAGCTGATCTGCCTGACCGGACGCGGCGCGCTGATGCTGGTGCAGGCGACGCCTGAAAAGTACACGGAGTTAGCCTCCGCGCAGGTTCTTCGCGGAACTACATGGACTCCCCCGGTTCTTACCAATGGGCTTCTCTACTGCCGCAGTCAGGAAGGGGAGCTGATCTGTCTTGATCTTCGCGGCAGATAGACACAGGCATTATGGAGGAAAAGAGGTATATGCGTAGGTCGCTCACCATCCGGTGCGCCGTGTCCGCTCTCCTGATAGCGTTCGCCATCGGAGCGTCCGCAGAGGTTCGGGGATGGCTTAACTGGCGCGGTCCGTATCAGAACGGAACCTCCCTGGAGAGAGGGCTTCCCGACACATGGACGCCCGGAGGCGCAAACCATCTGTGGGAGGTGGAGATCTCCGGCGGCGGGACGCCCGTCATCGGAAACGGACGGCTCTACGGATTGGGCTATCAGGGACAGGGCCCCGATCTGCAGGAGGTGGTCTTCTGTCTGGATGCAGAGACCGGACGAAAAATGTGGGAGCATCGCTTCAACGACTTCTTAAGCGACATCACCTATGATCGTTACGCCATCGGCAGCCCGACCATAGACCCGGAGACCGGCAACGTCTACGCCCTAACCGCGGCGGGCATCTTCGCCTGCTTCTCCCGCGACGGCAAGGTGCTCTGGAGCCACTCGCTCATGGAGAAGGTGGGGAGGCTGACCTTCCCGAACGGTCGCAACGGCAGTCCCGTGATCGAACAGGATCTGGTCATCATTCGCTGCGTAACCAGCAATTGGGGCGGCGAGAGCGCGGCGCTGGATCGCTTCTACGCCTACGATAAGAAGTCCGGGCAGCTGGTCTGGTCCTCCAGTCCCGGCGTCTCCCCGAAAGACAACTCCTTCGGACGCCCCTTCGTGACCTGGCGCAACGGGAAGCGGGTCTTCTACACGGGCGAAGGCAGCGGACATGTGGTCTGCGTCAACGCCCGAACCGGCGCGCCCATCTGGCGGTTTCCGCTCTCTGCCGGGGGCGTGAACGCCTCTGTTATCCTGTACAAAAACAAGGCGATCGCCATTCACGCGGACGAGAACCTGGACTCCTCGGAAATGGGTCGGATGGTCGCCATCAATATTGACGCGGAGCCGCAGCCCGCCGAGACCGGCGCGCCGATCCTCCCCCCCTCCGCCGAAGTCTGGCGCAACAACCTGGAGACGATCTCCAGCTCACCGGTTATCGTCGGCAATCGCATCTATCAGGTGGGAAAGACCGGCTTTCTTCACTGCGTAGACGCCGACACCGGCAGAATGCTCTGGCAGCACCGACTGGGACCGGATCAGCTTCACGCATCTCCGCTCTACGCAGACGGCAAGCTCTATGTGCCGATCCAGAACGGGATGTTCTTCATCCTTCGCCCCACCGAATCGGGCGTGGAGGAGCTGGCGAAGGTGCAGCTTGCCGGACGCTGTATCGGTGCGCCTTCGGTCTGGAACGGCAAAATCTATGTCTTCACCACCGAAAAGCTCTACTGCTTCGGCAAGAGAGGCAACAATCCCGGATTGCCTGCGCCGGTCAAGGCAGAGACCTATCCCGCGCCGGGAAAGACTGTCGCCCTGCAGGTGATTCCTGCCGAAGTGCTGATCCGTCCGGGAGAGAAGGTGCAGTTTACCATTCGGGGCATTGACGCCAACGGCTTTGTCACCGAGACGTTCAAGAGTTCCCAGGCTAAATGGTCGAAGTACATACCGGCAACCGCGCGCGTCCGCTCGGAGATGGACGCCTCGTTCAACGCACAGGGCGAACTGGTCGCCTCCGACAGGAAGTTTCCCTCCGCCGGCGCATTCGAAGCCGACATCAACGGACTGAAAGGGTATATACGCGGGCGCATACTCCCGGATATCCCCCTGAAAGAGGACTTTGAGAGCTTTGACCTGTCCGAGTCGAGCGCGACCGAGCCGAATGTAAAGTTCTCCTATCCTCCCCTGCCCTGGATCGGGGCGCGTCTCAAATACGAGGTGCGGGAAGTGGACGGAGAGAAGGTGCTCGCCAAGACACTGGATAACATCTTCTTCCAGCGCGCGGTGGTCTTCTTCGGACATCCCGACGACAAAAACTATACGATGGAAGCCGATGTCCGGGCGGACGGCAGCCGGCGCACCATGTCCTCCGTCGGGCTGATCAATCAGCGATACCAGATCACGCTGCTGGGGAACTCGCAGGAGCTGGAGGTCAGTTCCAACCAGGAGCGGATCAAGGTAGCGGTTCCCTTCGCATGGGAGAGAGGCGTCTGGTATCGCATGAAGACCCGCGTGGATGTCGCGCCGGACGGCTCCGGCGTCGTGCGCGCGAAGGCGTGGAAACGAGGCGATCCGGAACCGGAGCAGTGGACGATTGAGGTTCCGCACAGGAACGCCCACAAGAGCGGCTCGCCGGGCTTTTATGGCTTCACGCCGCAGAGTCTCTTCAAGGTCTACATAGATAACATCTCCGTGACACCGACCAGATAGTTGTCCGGTACCGGTCTCATACAACAGAGGGTAGATTGATGCACAAACATCGCTGGTTCGCTGCAAGTCTGATTGCCGTTGCGGTGGCGGTTCCCTGCTTTGTAATCGCTTCCGACTGGCCCAAATGGGGCAGGGACGCCTCCCGCAATATGGTCTCCACAGAAACCGGCATCCTTCACGACTTCTCTTCCGGAGAGTTCAAAATCAATTCGGAAGAGGTGGATATGTCAACCACGAAAAACGTGAAGTGGGTTGCCAAACTCGGTTCGCAGACCTATGGCAACCCGACGGTCGCCAATGGAAAGATCTTCGTCGGCACCAACAACGAGTCTCCGCGCGATCCCCGCATCAAAGGGGATCGGGGCGTCCTGATGTGTCTGGACGAGAAGACCGGAGAGCTGATCTGGCAGTTAGCGGTGCCCAAGCTCGGAACGGGTAAGGTCAGCGACTGGGAGTATCTCGGTCTCTGCTCCTCCCCCGCTGTGGAGGGCGACCGCGTCTGGATCGTTACCAATCGCTGTGAGGTGATGTGTCTGGACATCCACGGGATGGCGAACGGCAACGACGGTCCCTACAAAGACGAGGCGCAGTACTTCGCCGGTCCCGGCAAGCCGCCGGTTGCGGTGAATGAGAAGGACGCCGACATTCTCTGGGTCTTTGAGATGCGAAAAGAGCTGGGAGTCTTTCCGCATAACATCACCAACTGCGGTCCGCTGATCGCCGGTGATCTGGTCATCGTTACCACCTCCAACGGCGTGGACTGGACGCATACCAATATCCCCAACCCCAAAGCGCCCACGCTGGTTGCCCTGAATAAGAACACCGGCGAGTATCACGGCGAGGAGGCGGTCGGCATATCCGCCAGAACCCTGCACGCCAACTGGTCTTCGCCCGCGTTTGGAGTGGTCAATGGAAAAGGGCTGATCATTCACGCCGGAGGCGACGGCTACTGCTACGGCTTCTCGACCGAAACGGTGGAGAAGGACGGCATCAAAGAGTTGAAAGAGATCTGGCGATACGACTGCAACCCCCCCTCCTATCGCATGAAGGACGGCAAGCCGCTCAAGTACGCCACATTTGACGGACCGAGCGAGGTGATCGCGACCCCGGTCTTCTACAAGAACCGGGTCTATGTGCCGATCGGACAGGACCCGGAGCATGGCGAGGGGCTGGGCAACTTCGTCTGCATTGACGCCACGAAGACAGGCGATACCACGAAAACGGCGACCGTCTGGAGCTACGACAAGATCCGCCGTTCGATGTCCACTCCTGCGATCCATAACGGGCTGGTATTCATCCCCGACTTCAGCGGCTTTATCCACTGCCTGGATGCGGAGACCGGTCAGCCCTATTGGGTCTACGACACCCGCAGCCACATCTGGGGTTCGCCGCTTGTGGTGGATAATAAGGTCTATGTCGGCACGGAGGACGGCGATCTCATCATCCTCGCTGCCGGCAAGGAGAAGAAGGAGATCAACAAGATTGATATGAAGGCTCCTCTCTACTCCTCGCCGGTGGTGGCAAACGGAACGCTCTACATCGCGACGATGACGCACCTGTACGCGATCGGACCCACCTCCTCCGCGTCAAAAAACGGAACGCAGACCGCCTCGACGCTTTCTCGCGCGGTCAGTCGTCCGGGACAGGGCTTTCTGACGATGGCGCAGTATGAGAAGCGCATCCAGGAGCTGCCCCGCACCACCCGAACGGCCAGAAGCCGCGCCGGCAAGCGCGTCGCTCTCTGCCCCTACCATGAGCATCATAAATCTGAAAGGCTCGCCAGAAGAGACCGCTAACTCCGGGATGACACGTCCATGAAATGGGGACTCGCGCTGTTTGTTATCATTGTCGCCCTGCTGCATCAGGACATCTGGTTCTGGACAGATAAGACCCTGGTCTTCGGGCTGATACCGATCGGTATGGTCTACCATATCGGTTACGGCTTACTCGCATCACTCACCATGGCGATTCTGGTTCGATTTGCCTGGCCGCATGAACTGGAAAAGGCGCTCCATGTCACCGATGAAGAGGTAATGGCAATGAAAGAGGCAACGCCATGATCCCTGCGCTGATTGTTTTCGCCTACCTGTGTGTGGTGCTCTATATCGGCATCTTTGCCTTCCGTAAAGGGAAAGCCTCCGGCGAAGATTTCTTTCTTGCCAGCCGGGGGCTTGGTCCCGCCGTCTTTCTGCTGTCGCTGTTCGGTACAAACATGACGGCGTTCGCCATTCTGGGAAGCTCCGGGCTTGCGTACCGTCAGGGCATCGGGGTCTTCGCGCTGATGGCGACCTCCTCCTCGCTGGTGATCCCGCTGACGCTCTTCTTCATCGGAACGCGGCTGTGGGCGCTGGGCAAGCGGTTCGGACACATGACCCAGGTTCAGTTCCTGCGGGATCGCTGGGAGTGCTCCGGGATCGGCACCTTTATCTTCGCACTCACCGCCGCCATGCTGGTTCCCTATATCATCATCGGCGTCATCGGGGGCGGGCAGACGCTGGAGGGCATCAGCACGGTGATGGGTCCCGACGGGAAGCCGGTGATTGGTCCCGACGGAAAGACCATGCACTGGGTCAGCTATGAGGTCGGCGGAGCGATCGTCGCGCTGGTCGTCATGAGTTACGTCTTCTTCGGAGGAATGCGCGGAACTGCATGGGTCAACGCCTTCCAGACGGTGCTCTTCCTCTGCTTCGGCACCTTCGCTTTCATCCTGATTGCACGCAGCCTGGGCGGTTTCGACAGCGTGATGCAGAAGCTGGCAGCCAACCCCTCCTCCGCTCAGCTTCTAAGCCGGGAACGGATCCTGCCGACCGAGTTCTTCAGCTACATGTTCATCCCGCTCTCCTCGATCATGTTCCCGCATATCGCCATCATGTGTATGACGGCGAAGAAGATCAGCCACTTCAAAAAGACGGTCGTCCTCTACCCGATCTGTATCATGGCGGTCTGGGTTCCGGCGGTCTATCTGGGTGTGGTGGCAGCCTCACAGTATCCGGGATTGGGTCCCGGTGAGTCGGACGATGTCATCATCCGTCTGTTAACCGATAACGTGCCCTATCTGCTTGCCGGAATCCTCGGCGCAGGGATTATGGCATGCGTGATGGCTTCGGACAGTCAGATTCTCGCCCTCAGCACGATGTTTTCCGAAGACATCTTTGCCTACTACGGCGGAAAAGACAGGTTTGGCGATAAGGCGCAGATCTGGACGGGTCGCATCTTCGTGATCCTGATCGCCCTGCTCGCCTACGTGATCGCCCTTGCGCTGAAAGACAAGGCGGGCATCTTTGAACTGGCGATCCGGTTCGCTTTCTCCGGCTTCGCCTCGCTCGCCCCGATCATGCTTGCCGCTCTGTTCTGGAAGCGCAGCACGAAATGGGGCGCGCTGGCGGCTTCGCTCTGGGTCGCCTTTGCGGTGCTGGGAACCTGGTATCTGACCGCAGTCTCCGAGAAGATCGCCCCCCGCCCGCCGGCTGCGAGGCAGGCGTCCGCTCCGGGAAGCGTCTCGCAGCCGACCGGACAGATCAACGTCGCGCCCGGTCAGCCCACTGCCGTCTCTTCCGGTCAGACGGCTGCGCCGGGAGCAGGCGCGCCCGGATCGCGACCTGCCGGTCCGCCGACCAGCCCGCGGCTGGTGCAGATCTACCCCGCACTGGGCGACATGTTTCAGCGTGGAGCGGTGAATGTCTATATTTACGGCTTTCTCCCGGTCATGCCGATGGTGCTGATCTCCGCCCTGCTCATGATCGTGGTCTCCCTGCTGACCAAGCCGCCGGGGAAAGAGACGATAGATAAATACTTCCCGAAGAAAGAGACGGAGCAGGCGGCGGTCTCCGCAGACCCTGTCCCGGCAAGTAGAGCCTGAGATAGTTATGACGGCAAACGAACCAACAACCGACGCAATCGAAGCGGCGCAGCGTCAACTGGACGCGCACGTTCGGGAGATCGTAAAGTGGCACTTCTCTCCGGAGACCGGCTGCCCCTTCTGGCTGGACTGGGCAAAACGGGCTGGCTGGGATCCGGCGGAAGAGGTGCGCACCTTCGACGACCTGCTGCGCTTTCCGCACTTTCAGGACGAATGGCTGCGCGACGAACCCAATGAGCGATGGGTTCCCAGAGCCTACGCGGGACGCCCCTACTATATCTTCGAGACGGGCGGCACGACCGGCATGCCCAAACAGCGAATCGGCTGGGAAGACCACTGGCACGACTACGAGGAGTTCTCGGAGACGCTGGACGAGAGGTACTTCCCGCGTGGCGCAAACTGGCTCATGTTCGGTCCGACCGGTCCCCGGCGGCTTCGCCTGACCATCGAGCACCTGGCGCACCATCGCGGAGGCGTCTGTCATCATGTGGACCTCGACCCGCGCTGGGTGAAGCGGCTGCTGGCGGAGAAGGACTTTGAGACCGCGAAACGGTATCGCGACCACTGCCTGGAGCAGGCTGTCACCATCCTCAAAAACCGGAAGATCACCTGCCTCTTCACCACTCCCAAACTGCTGGAGGGGCTGGACGAGAAGCTGAGCGTCCCCGACGCCGGTATCACCGGGGTCTTCTGCGGAGGAACGCAGATGACGCCGCAGAATGTCCGGTTCCTAGTGGAAGAGGTGCTGGACAACCGCGCCCAGTTTGTCCCCACCTACGGCAACACGCTGATGGGACTTGCCTGCAGTCGTCCGCTCACGCCGCAGGATCAGTGGAGCATCACCTACCATGCGCCGCAGCCCCGCGCCGTTCTGCGCGTTGTTGATCCCAACGACACCGCGAAAACGGTGGACTACGGCGCGTGGGGGCGGGTTGAACTGACGACCCTGACGAAAGAGTTCTTCATGCCGCGTTTTCTGGAGCGCGACGAGGCGATCCGACGGGAACCCTGGGGTCGCTTCGCCTGGGACGGAGTGGGCGAAGTCCGTCCGTTCGGCGCGCTGGAACAGAAGACGATTGAAGGGGTCTACTGATGGGGTTTGTTCGGCGTTCGCGTGCGGAGAGCCGGGCTTTCCTTCCGTTCCTGCTGGTCTGCCTGACATTTCTGGCGTCGCTGCGTTCGCCTCTCTTTGGGCAGGAGTGGACGCGCTTTCGCGGACCCAATGGGACGGGGATCAGCGAGGCGAAGACGATCCCTGTACAGTTCACCGAAAAGGACTACAACTGGCGCGTATCCCTTCCCGGCGAAGGGCATTCGTCTCCCGTCCTGTGGGGCAGCCGCCTCTTTATTACCTCCGCCGAGGAGAGAGCTGGCAGACGCCATCTGATCTGTATCAACGCCGCCGACGGAAAAACGCTCTGGATCCGGAGCTACGACTTCAAACCGGATCGCCGCCACCAGTTCAACAGCTACGCCAGCTCGACGCCGACGGTAGACGCCGAAGCGGTCTACACAATCTGGGCGGCGGAAGAGGCTTTTCTTGTTACCGCGCTGACGCATACCGGACGGGAGATCTGGACGCGCCATCTGGGTGCCTACCAGACCCAGCACGGCGGAGCCGCCTCCCCCATTCTGGTCGGAGAGACCCTGATCCTGGCGAAAGAGCAGGAGAACGGACCCGGCATCCTCTATGGGCTGGACAGGAAGACCGGAAAGACGCGCTGGGAGGTGCGGCGTCCCTCGCTCGCCACCCCCTACGCTACCCCGATCGTCTATCAGCCCGCGGGCAGTCCCCCGGAGGTGATCTTCTGCAGCACGGCGCAGGGCGTAACCAGCATCAACCCGGAAACCGGAAAGATCAACTGGGAGGCGGGCAGTCTGTTTACTTTGCGGTGCGTCGGCAGTCCCGTCATCGCCGGAGACCGGATCATCGCTACTTCCGGTGAGGGCAGCGGCAGGCGTCTTGCCGTCGCGCTGATCCCCGGATCGGCGGCGCGAAATGCCGCCCCAAAGACCCTCTATCGTCTTACGCGAGGAACCTCCTATGTCCCCACGCCCATCGCTTGGAGGGATCTCCTGTTTTTCTGGGGCGATAGCGGCATCGTTACATGCGTGCGCGCAGAGAACGGCGAAACGGTCTGGTCGGAGAGGGTAGGTGGCAACTTCTTCGGATCGCCGATCCTGGTCAACGGCAGGCTCTACGCGGTCAGCACACACGGGGAGCTGATTGTGATCGAGGCGTCAGACCGTTTTCGACTGATGGCAAGGGTCTCTCTGGGAGAAGGTTCGCATGCCACCCCTGCCGCAGCTAACGGCGCGCTCTACCTGCGAACCACCGGTCACCTTATCTCTGTAGGCGGCGTCAAAACCGCAGATAGGAAGCGATGAAACCTCTTTCCATACCGATCCTCCGTCGCGGGCAGTTCTACGAAAGCCTCGATCGGACCGAACTGAAAGACATCCGCACGGGAGCCGTCATCGCGGAGGTCAGCCAGGCGAATGCAGGCATGATACGCCGCGACAGCCGCAGCACCAGCCGCGACGCTCTGAGACGAATTCCCGCAGAAAAGCTGATCCGGATCTGCGAGGAGGCGGGGTATCTCTTCATGGAGGCGGATCTGCCGCTGGGAGACAGGCAGTCTCAATCCCCTCAGAGCTATGTCGCGTGCCTTTCCGCCACCACCGGACTTCCCCATGCGCTGGTTCGTCGCAACATGCAGAAGATACATCAGGTCTTCACCCAGATGAGCACGATCCTGCGCGGGTTGACGCGCGGTCTGGAGTGGCGGATACTCGATCATGGCGTGGGAGAGCAGGCGGGCGTTCCGGTCAGCTACTTCTGCACCGCCGATTCGCTCGGCGTCGTCCTTCCCAGCAACTCGCCGGGCGTGAACTCGCTCTGGATGCCCTCCATCCCTCTGAAAGTTCCGGTCGTTCTCAAGCCCGGCAGAGAGGAGCCGTGGACGCCCCTGCGAATCATTCAGGCGTTCGTCGCGGCGGGATGCCCCCCGGAGGCGTTCTCCTTCTATCCGACAGATCACGAGGGGAGCGCAACGATCATGGATGTCTGCCAGCGCGCCCTCATCTTCGGCGATCAGAGCACGGTCGAGAGATACGCCTCCAATCCGGCGGTTCAGGTGCACGGTCCGGGATGGAGCAAAGTGATCATTGGTAGTGATCAGGTGGCGCGATGGCGCGACTATCTGGATGTGATCGTCTCCTCCATTGCGGAAAACGGCGGACGAAGCTGCATTAACGCCTCTGCGATCCTGGTTCCTGCAGAGGGGGATGCCATCGCGGAGGCTCTGGCGCAGCGGCTTGCCGCCATCACGCCGCTTCCGTTCGATGATCCGCAGGCGCAGCTCGCCGGCTTCGCCAACCCGAAGATGGCGGAGGCGATCAACGCCATGATCGAGGAGGGACTGAAGACCCCGGGGGCGGAGGAGGTGACAGCGAAATACAGGGCGGGCTCGCGCCTGGTGGAGAGGGACGGCTCGACCTATCTTCAGCCGACGCTCATCCGATGCCGCGATTTCCGTCACCCGCTCGCCAACCGTGAGTTCCTCTTTCCCTATGCCAGTCTGATCGAGATGCCGCAGGAGAGGATGCTGGAGGAGATGGGATCATCGCTGGTTGTTACGGCGATCACCGACGACCCCGATTTCATTCAGAAGCTGATCTCCTCCCCCGTAATAGACCGCCTGAACATCGGTCCCATGCCGACTTCGCGGGTACAGTGGGATCAGCCGCATGAAGGCAACCTCTTCGAGTTCCTCTATCGCCGTAGAGCCATCCAGCGGGTCGCCGTCTCATGATCGGATTTGACCATACGCCGCGCACCCGCCTCGTCTTCGGGGCGAACGCGATCGAAAGGCTGGGCGAGCTTGCGCGGGAGCTTGCCGGGACACGCGCGCTCATCGTTACCGATCGGGGGATCGTCGCCGCTGGACACGTCGAACGCGCCGAGAGTTCCCTGCGCGGCGCAGGGATCAAGACCTTTCTCTATGACAGGGTCCGTGAGAACCCGACGACGGAGGATGTGGAGGAGTGCCTGAAGTCCGCCAGAGAGTTCCGGATTGATCTCTTTGTCGGTCTCGGCGGGGGAAGCAGCATAGATACCGCGCGCGGATGCAACTTCCTACTGACCAACGGCGGAAAGATGCAGGACTACTGGGGCATCGGGAAGGCGTCGAAGCTGATGCTGCCACTGATCGCTGCCCCGACGACCGCCGGAACCGGTAGCGAGTGCCAGAGCTTCGCCCTGATCGCCGATGCGGTAACGCATCAGAAGATGGCTTGCGGCGACCCGAAAGCGGCGGCGCGGATCGCGATCCTCGATCCGACGCTCACCCTCACACAGCCGGACGCGGTTACCGCGCATACCGGGATAGATGCCATCGCCCATGCGGTCGAGTCTTTCGTAACGCGCAGGCGGAACGAGCTTTCACAGCTCTATGCGCGGGAGTCGTTCCGGTTAACCATCTGCCACCTCGCCCGCGTTCTGGAGTGTCCTTCGGACCTGGAGGCGCGCGCTGCCATGCTGCTGGGAGCCGCCTATGCGGGGCTTGCCATCGAAAACAGTATGCTGGGTGCGGCGCACTCCTGCGCCAATCCGCTGACAGCCCATTATAATGTGATACACGGGCAGGCGGTCGGGATGATGCTGCCGCATATCATTCGTTTTAACGCGGAGACGCCCTCTGTCCGTAATATGTACCGGGAACTGATGATCAGCGCAGGACTGGTCTCGCCGGAGACCCGAGCGGAGGCTGCGGCGGAGACGCTCGCCCGGACGCTGGACTCTCTGCTCAAACAGGCGAAGATGATGACGCGCCTGCGTGAGACCGGCATCTCCGCATCCGACGTTCCCATGCTGGCGGAGGAGGCTGCCAGACAGTGGACGGCAGGCTTCAATCCGCGCGAAATAACTGTCCGAGATTTTGAACAGATCTATCAGCGAGCGATATAGGTGATGCCGATGACAAGATTCACAGGCAGGATTCCCGCGCTGGCGCTGGGGCTTCTGATCTACGCAACTTCCGCCTTCGCAGCCGACTGGAATCAGTGGCGCGGTCCCGGCAGAGACGGCAGGGTTGTCGGGTTTCAACCGCCCGCCCGCTGGTCTTCCGCCCTAGAACGACAGTGGAAGATCACGGTAGGCGAAGGGCACTCCTCCCCGCTCATTGTCGGCGGGAGCGCCTATATCTTCTCACGGCAGGGCGAAAACGAAATCGTTCGTCGGCTCGACCTTGCTAACGGGCGCGAACTCTGGAAGGTCTCCTATCCGGCGCCCTACGAGATGAACCCTGCGGCAAGAGGGCATGGCAAGGGACCCAAGTCCACTCCGGTCTATCATAACGGCAGGCTGTTTACGCTGGGGATCAGCGGCATCCTTTCATGCATCGACGCGCAGAACGGCAATGTGATCTGGCGGCAGCACTTCCGTCAGTTTGAGCACACCTCGCCTCTCTACGGAACCGCCATGTCTCCCATGATCGAGAACGGTCTGTTGATCGCGCATATCGGCGGTCATGACGGCGGCGCAATCGTCGCTCTGAACATCAACACCGGCGCAAAGCAGTGGGAGTGGAACGGAGACGGTCCCGGATACGCCTCACCGATTATCGCCTCCATCGGAGGCGTCCGCCAGATCATCACGCAGTCGCAGAGGATGTGCCTCAGCCTGGATCCGAAGACGGGGAGACTGCTCTGGAGCGTCCCCTTCACCACGCCGTATGACCAGAATATTATCACCCCCGTCCTCGTCGAGAACCTGATCGTCTTCGGGGGCGTGCAGCAGCCGACCTTTGCCCTGAAGGTCGAGCGGTCGGGAGATCGCTGGACGACGCGAAAAGTCTGGGAGACTCGCGAGGTAACTCTCTATATGAGCAGCCCGATCGTTCAGGAGAACTACCTGATCGGAATGTCGGATCGCCGCCGCGGACAGATGTTTGTGCTGGACGGACGCACCGGAAAGACCCTTTGGACCAATGAGGGACGCATGGGCGACAACGCGGCGATCCTCGACCTTGCCGGCGCGATCCTCTCTCTGACGACCGACGGAACGCTCAGAGTCTGGAACCGCCAAGGCGGCGCGCTGACCGAAGCAGCGAAATATTCGGTGGCGGACAGCCCGACGTGGGCTTCTCCGGCGGTTCAGGGAAGCCGTATCCTGATCAAAGACGAGAACACCCTTGCACTCTGGGTCATACCCGGAGCCAGATGACAGAGACCATGCTGAAAAAAACTGTTCCAAACATATTCGCCTGCGCGGTGATCCTTCTCAGCCTGACTCCAGCGCACAACGCGGACGCAACGCAGACACCGACCGCCTACGGCATGGATCGGAATACGCGGGTTGCGCCGGGAAGACTCCCGGACCGCCTGGAGGTGGCATGGAGATTCAAGACAGGCGGACCGATCGCCTCCTCTGCCGCCGTCGCCAATGGTCGCGTCTTCATCGGCTCGGAGGACGGGCATGTCTACGCGCTGCGACAGAGCGACGGCTCCCGTCTCTGGGCATATAAGACGGGAGACAGCATTGAGGCGACCCCGCTGGTTGTCGGCAGTCTGGTTGTGATCGGGTCCGCCGACGGGTTTCTCTATGCCATAGACGCAAATACCGGTCGCCTGCGCTGGCGATATAAGACCGGCGATAAGATACTGGGAGCCGCCAACGCCGCTCCCGCGCCCCGCGGGGGCGGCAACTGGATCGTGGTCGGCAGCTACGACAATAGGGTGCACTGCGTGGATGCGGCGAACGGACGGATGATCTGGACCTTTGCCACCGACAACTATGTCAACGGCAGTCCGGTCATCTCTTCCGGGCGCGTCATCTTCGGCGGATGCGACGGTTTGCTCTATGTAGTGAACTTCGCCAACGGCAGGCGGATCCGGGCGATCCCCGTGCAGCAGTATATCGCCGGAACGGTCTCGCTGGCGGGCAGCCGCGCCTATCTGGGGCACTACGGCAACGAGGTGATCTGCGCCGATATCTCCACCGGTCAGATCGTCTGGCGTTACCGGGAGCGCCGCTTCCCCTACTTCTCCTCTCCCGCCATCGCCGCAGACCGGATCGTGATCGGCGGGCGGGATAAGCGCGTGCATGCGCTGGATCGGAAGACGGGGCGCGCACTGTGGGACTTCCGAACGCGGGGCAAAGTGGACAGCTCCCCCGTCATCTGCGACGGGAAGGTGATCGTCGGATCGGAGGACGGAAGGCTCTACATGCTCGGTCTGAATGACGGAAAAGAGAGATGGTCGTTTGACATCGGCTCTCCGGTGATCAGCTCTCCCGTCATCGCCTCCGGCATGGTGCTGGTGGGAGCCGATGACGGTTTCCTCTACGCCTTTCGCGGCGCGCAGTAATCATGAAAATCGGCGGGACGCCCGATCGGCGTCCCGCCGTTCCCTTTCCAACAGAAGGCGCTATCGCTTCAGCAGTGACTGATACTTCTGGCGAAACTTCGCCACCTTCGGCTCAATCACCACGCGACAGTAGGGCTGACTGGAGTT
Source organism: uncultured Chthonomonadales bacterium (assembly GCA_938005745.1). Classification (GTDB taxonomy): domain Bacteria; phylum Armatimonadota; class Chthonomonadetes; order Chthonomonadales; family CAJBBX01; genus CALLMM01. Next base: position 17,198 of record CALLMM010000036.1, read on the forward strand.
TCGCGCATAGTAGTTCTGGTGATACTCCTCCGCTGCGTAGAAGTTGCTGAACGCCGTAACCTCCGTGACAATCGGTGACTTCCAGATCCCCTCCGCCGTGATCTCCCGGATCACCGCCTCCGCAGCGCGCTTCTGACTATCGTTATGATAGAAGACTGCTGAACGATACTGCGGACCGACATCCGCGCCTTGACGGTTCAATGTGGTCGGATCGTGCGTAGTGAAGAAGACCCGTAGAATATTCTCATAGGAGATCACTTTCGGATCGTAGGTGATCTGGATCGCCTCCGCATGTCCCGTCCGACCGGTGCAAACCTGCTCGTAGCTCGGATTCTCGACATGTCCGCCGGCATAGCCGGAGACAACCTTCTCCACGCCTTTCAGTTCTAGAAAGATGGCTTCGGTGCACCAGAAACAACCTCCGGCTATGGTCGCCACCTCCCTGCCCGGAGGAACGGTTACCGGCGTGGTTGGAAGCGGCTTCTCCATCGTTTTCGTCCCTTTCTTCCGCGGCGGCAGCGTCTGACTTCCCGAAAGCGTGTGCTGCGAGAGGCATCCCGCCAGAAAAACCACGCATGCAGCCAGCATCAGACCGCCGGCAGTCTGTCTGTTATCCATGTCGTTTCCCTGCGTCGTTCACTCTTGCCTGTATCCGGCTGCGGAGCAGCGATCCGGGTCCTGCAAAGCGGACTGACAGGCGCACATCTACTCTTTACGCAGTATCTGATCCTGCAGTGCCCGGCGCGTTCTGATCAACTGCGTGGAATCTCCCAGAGCGTCAGCGTCTCTGCGCCTTTGACCAGCATACGATTGCCGGAGAATGCCGGGCTTGCCCACATCGCGCCGTCCGCGACCTGATAGCGCGCCACCTCTCTCAGCTGATCGCGCATCTTCTGGTAGACGAAGAGGTCGCCGCTGATGGTGAACGCAACCACCACACTGCCGGCGTCGTAGAGCGTAACATGCTCGCCTTTATTTCCGGGACACTCCCAGAGGATTTTACCGCTGTCGAGCGCCATCATCACGACCTGACCGCGACGCTTCTCGCTGACAGCATAGAGCGTGCTGCCGGAGAGAATGGGACTGGAGGTGGACATCGTCACCTGTCGCTGCTCCCAGACCCGTTCCGGCGTCCAGCTGCTGCCGTTCCTCTTCAAACGCAGCGCGAATGTCGGACGCTGGTTTGCGCCGCAGATGACGGTGTCGCCCACGATGATGGGAGTGATGGAGTTATGGTTGAACATATTCTGCCGGACCGGCAGGCTCCACAGCAGTCTGCCATCCTCCGGGCTGATTCCGATCCACATGTTGTGCGACGCCGTGATGATCTGGCGCGTCCCGCCGATGTTTGCCATCATCGGAGAGGTGTATCCCGGTCCCTCTCCCCGCCACTCCCAGATCGTCTTGCCGGTGTCTTTATCCAGAGCAAGAAACGCGCCCTGATTATCATGCCCCACATGGACATAGATCTTTTTGCCATCTACCAGCGGGGAGAGAGACGCCCCGCAGATCGGCATCGGAATGCTGAACATGCTGGAGAAGTCTCTGCGCCACAGAACGCGACCGTTTGCGGCGTTGAAGCAGGTCATCAGCCCGTTCACCCCGATGGTGTAGAGCTTTCCGTCGTGGAACAGAGGCGTGGAGCGGGGAGACTTTCCCAGCCTGCGGGCGGGAAAGATCACGCTGTCGAAGGGAGCGTTGACCCTGTCCACCCAGATCGTCTTCCCATTCTCCATATTCAGACAGTAGGTCAACTCCTGCTCGCCCTGTCGCACCAGCACATAGGCGCGGTTTCCGACAATAATCGGCGAGGAGTGCCCCTCCCCGACGTTCACAGACCATCGCTTGGTCAACTGAGAGGGCCAGGCGTTTGGGCTTTTGAAACCGTTTATCTGCCCGTCGCGTCCTGGACCGCGCCATTGGTTCCAATCGCTGGCAAATGCTGGAAAGCAGACAGCTAGCGCCGCAGCGATTGTCAGCCAGCGGCAGAGTGAGGAACGCCTCATATATCACCACCTAGTAATGTGTTAACTGACTGACAGTACGAGGAGTTGAGCAGGCGCGTTCCCGATGTCTAACTCTCTTCTGATCTAGCAGCGATGGACAGGTCGGCATGGAAAGACGAAGACAACAACCGAGCCGGGGTGTCTTCTTGAGAGGCAGCCCGGCTCGCGGCTTTCGAGACTTCGACAGACAGGCAGTTAGCCGGAAGCTAGGTCCAAATGCTGTACCTGATACCCTCCCCTCGATTTGAAATAGGCGATCAGTCCCAGGTAGCTGACCAGCATGATCGCCGGGAAGATGGCAACCGTCAGCAGCGCCTGTTTTTTGGCGTCCGCGCTGATGGTTTCGATCTCCTTCTGCTCCGTCTCGTTCAGCGTCTTCACCTTCTCCGGGTCTACCGCGACATACTGCCCGAAGACCCATTTCTTATCTGCGGCGACACGCTGATGCAGAGCGGCATTCTCCGCCTGCAGGTGCGCGTTGACGGAGGTATCCTGAATATATCCCAGAAATACCGCGCCGACAATCCCCACCCCCAGCATTCCGACCCCGGCAATCGCGTTGAGGGTCAGCGCGCCGCCTTTCGGAAACTGCTCCGCCACCACGCCCAGCATGGTGGGCCAGAAGAAGGTTTTGCCCAGCGCGTAGACCGTCGCGGCAATCAGAATGGTAACGCCGGTCGCCCGGGAGAGGAACGCCAGCCCGACCATTGCGATGAAGGCGGCAGCTGCCAGCAGTCCGAGCGGCGACAGCCGGTGCACGATCGGTCCGGCGCAGAACCGCAGGATCATCATGATGAACGAGGTGTAGACCAGCACCCAACCCGCTTGTAGCCCCAGATTGGTCATCTGCGGCTCCATCAGCGAGGTGATCCAGGAGTCTGTGCCCAGTTCAGTGGTCGCCAGCGGGATCATCACCAGCACCAGGAAGATAAACAGCCCTCGTCCCGGCGCAAAGCCGATCACCGCGCCAAACGCCAGCGTCGCGCCGACAATGACCGCCCCGATGACGATCGCGCTCACGCCGAAGACGCGCCCGAGCTCCACAAACATCAGGAAGAAGACGATCAGCGCGCTGATGACGCCGAACTCCCTCAACATATCTTTATAGGAGACCCCGGCGGCGACGCGCTCATGTACCGGGAACTTGCATCCGAGCATCATGATGCCATAGATGACCGTGGGGATCAGAACCAGCCCCACCTTCAGTTTCCAGTTCGCCTCCGCGCCCATGATCAGGGCGAGAACGCCTCCCAGAACCAGACCTCCGGGCCAGCCCGCGTGCAGGATGTTCAGCCACTTGGTCTTCTCGCGCTTGAAGATCGTGGCGACCACCGGATTGATGACGGCTTCTACCGTACCGTTCGCCAGCGCGGCGATAAAGGTCGCCCAGTAGAGCTGCGTATATCCGGTGGCTGTGATCGTCAGAATGGCGGAGGCGGAGTGACCGACAAAGGCGAAGACCATCGCGCGACCATAGCCGATCTTGTCAATCACCAGACTGAAGAGGATAATACTGATGGCGAAGGGCCACAGCCCCGCTCCGAGGATCTCGCCTTTCTGCACCTGTGTCAGGTTGAAGTCTCTGCCCCAGGTGTCAATCAGAAACGAGCGGATGATGAAACCGAACGAGGTGGCAATCAGCGAGACGAAACAGGCCCAGAAAAGCAGTTTATTCTTGCCGTCTCCCAGTCCGGAATCCACGACTACGGCTTCGTTGCTTGCTGCTGCCATGCGTCAAGCCTCCCAGGTTAGAGTAACGACGGGGTGAGTTGCGTTGTGCGCGGTAAGGAATGGACGGCAGCCGCGCACGAAAAGGGTTGCGTCAACATTCGCATTCTGCGGGTAGAATGTCCTGCCTGCCGGCGTAAAAAACTTAGAGAATTTATCTGTTCTCATGATGTGAACTGGCTGCACCGATATTCTCACGAACCAGGACGAGGAAGGTCCTCTGGTTCTACAGTTTGCCCCCCGCAATACCAAGAATAATAAAGAAAAAAAGAATCACCTTGATCCACGACGATCAGTCTGTACAGAAGAGGATAAATGCGATGAATCAATCACCATGTGTCCAGGAGACTGACTTTGCCTCTGCAGAGCGCGCCTCGATGGATAAGGTTTTCCAAGATCGCAAGCATTTCCTCTCCGATGCACTGAGAGCTGTCATGCTGGACACAATTCCTGATCCTGCCGTCGTTCTCAACAAGGAGAGGCAGATCGTGGCGGGCAACCGCGCTCTGGTGAATATACTTGATCTCGCAGACGATCATCCGATCCTGAGTCTTCGACCGGGAGAGGCTGTCGCCTGCGTCCATGCCTGGGAACGTCCCGGTGGCTGCGGAACCTCTCGCTTTTGTATGCAATGCGGAGCGGTTCGCAGCATCCTGCATACACAGATGAGCCGCCACCCCTCTTCGGAGGAGTGCCGTATCAGCATTCACAAAGATATTGACGGAGGTATGCTGGAGTTTCAGGCGCACGCCAGTCTGCTGGAGATTAACGAGCTGGACTTTGTACTGCTGGTGATGCGCGACATCAGCGCAGAAAAACGACGAAAAGTTCTGGAAAAGACCCTCTTCTACAATGTTCGATGTGCTATCCAGAACCTGTACGGACTCTCACAAATCGTTTTAAACGATCCGGATAACATCGAATTGCGGGAGTTTGTGAGCCGCTCGACGCAGCATCTCCTCCGGGAGATCTCGCTGGAGCTTGAGTTGCACAGCCTGCTTCTGTCCGCCGAACGCGGGGATATCCAGGTTCGCACAGGAGTTCTCTCCACCACAGATCTCTTGCTAGACATCTGTGAAGGATTGAAAGATATCGCGGAGGCACAGGAGATACAGATACAGGTGACAGGATCATCTCCTCCGGTGATCGAGACCGATCTGTCCCTCATTCGCATCATACTGAGGGAGATCATGAAAAACGCCCTCGATTCTACCCGGCGGGGCGAGACGGTATCACTGGGAGCCTGCCAGGAAGGAGAAGACGTTGTTTTTACTGTCCACAATCCGGGAGTAATTCCTGACAGTGTGAAGGATCATATCTTTATGCGGTCCTTCAGTACAAAGGAGGAGCGGGGACGCGGGATCGGCACATTCAGCGCGAAACTGTTCACCGAACGTTACCTGAACGGCAGGATCTCCTACACATCGTCAGCGGAGGACGGCACCGCCTTTACGGTTCGAATCCCGCATAGATGCGAATCATCGGATGCGATCATCCCGACGAAACTACGCCGTTGAATGTGTGAGACTGAAAAAAGCTGAGCGCAGAGCAATTGCTCTGCGCTCAGCTGTCTGGGAGCGGGGACAGGATTTGAACCTGCGACCTTCGGGTTATGAGCCCGACGAGCTACCGGACTGCTCCACCCCGCGCCGTTGAAACACATGTTAGGGCGTCAAAACGTGACTGACAACGGCAGGGCTGATTAGCGCTTGTTGCGTGCAAGTTCGCGGGCGACGACCCAGCCGGCGAAACGTTCGCACGTGTCCACGGCGACCGAGCAGCGCAGCGAGTTCAAGATGTCGAAGGCATGTTGTGCCCCGGGCACCTCCCAGTACACGACCGGACTGCTGGACACGTTGCCGAGGGCCTCGACGAACTGGCGATTCTCCTCACGCCACGCCAGCACGTCGAGTACACCCTGGATGATCAGGAAAGGAGGGGCTTCGTCATTGACGTGCTCGATCGGTGACATGGCGGCATACAGCTCGGGGAACTGCTGCAGCGGGCCAGGCATCGAGGTGCGCCTCAGCAACTGTTCCATCGACGACGTGCGGCCGCGGATGCCGAATCGGTTCGTGAAGTCCGACGGACCGTAGAACGGCATGCAGCCCACGACGGACGTGTCGATCTCCTCGAAGCCTGGTTGATAGGTCGGATTGTTGGGCGTCAGGGCCGCAAGTGCAGCGAGATGGCCGCCCGCCGAACCGCCGGTCAGGATGATCAGGTTCGGGTCGCCGCCGTATTCGGCGATGTTGCCTCGAACCCAGGCGATCGCCTGCTTGACGTCGATCAGGGGGTCGGGGAATTTCGACTTCGGCGCCAGGCGATAGTTGATCG
>CALLMM010000037.1 GCA_938005745.1 uncultured Chthonomonadales bacterium
CTTCGGTCGGCTTGCGCCTCCCTCGCAAGGACAGGAGGGGGTCGGCTTGCGCCTCCCTCGCAAGGACAGGAGGGGGTCGGCTTGCGCCTCCCTCGCAAGGACAGGAGGGGGTCGGCTCCGCCTCCCGCGCAATGACAATTCGGGACGTTCTTCTGTTGCAGTTGCTATTTTCCACGCCCCTGCACTGTCATTGCGAGCGTAGCGAGCAATCTTCCACCCTCGATAAAAAGCGAGTCCGGGATGCATCCCGGACTCGCTCACAGGCGATGCAGCGGTCTTCAGACGACTTCCGCACGCTCCTCCAGAGAGGTTAAGGGATCGGGTCTGTCTCCCTTGAGGAAGACGATATCGCCATCCTTCACCTCAGCGCGGATCAGATCGCCCTCCTTGAAGTTGCCCTGCAGGATCTCCTCCGCCAGCGGGTCCTCAATCATGCGCTGAACCGCCCGGCGCAGCGGACGCGCGCCGTAGTTTGGATCAAAGCCCTCTTTCGCCATCAGCTCCTTGGCTTCGACGGAGACCCGCAGTTCCATGCCCTGAACGGTCAGTCGGGCATTGACCTGACCGATCATCAGGTCCACGATCTGGAGGATCTCGCCGCTGGTCAGCGCGTGGAAGACGATCACCTCATCAATCCGGTTCAGGAACTCCGGACGGAAGGTCTTCTTCATCTCCTCCATGATCTTGCCCTTCATGCTCTCATACGTGCGGGCATCCTCGTCCATCTTCTCTTTCGTCCGTAAGCCGATACCCGACTCGCGGTTGATCAGTCTCGCCCCGACGTTGGAGGTCATGATGATGACGGTGTTCTTGAAGTCAATCACCCGTCCCTGACTATCGGTCAGGCGTCCGTCTTCCGCCACCTGCAGCAGAATGTTGAACACCTCCGGGTGCGCCTTCTCGATCTCATCCAGCAGCACCACCGAGTAGGGATTACGGCGAACCGCCTCCGTCAACTGACCGCCCTCCTCGTACCCGACATAGCCGGGAGGCGCGCCGACCAGACGCGAGACCGCGAACCGCTCCATATACTCGGACATATCTATCCGAACCAGGTTATTCTCGTTATCGAACAGAAACTGCGCCAGAGCGCGCGCCAGTTCGGTCTTGCCTACGCCGGTCGGTCCCAAGAAGATGAAGGTTCCCATCGGTCTCTTCGGATCCTTCATGCCGGAGCGGGCGCGGCGCACGGCGCGCGCCACCGCGACAATCGCCTCATGCTGCCCGATGATCCGCTTATGCAGCTCCTCCTCCATCCGCAGCAGCTTCATGGTCTCGGCTTCGACCAGGCGGCTGACCGGGATGCCGGTCCAGGACTGCACGATGTTGGCGACCTCGTCTTCCGTCACGACCCGCTTCATCTCTTCGCGCTTGCTCTTCCACTCCAGTTCCATCTCTTCGATGTCGGATTTCAGCTTGCGCTCGCGGTTCTGCAGTTCGTAGATCTTCTCGTACTGATTGTTGCCGGCAACCTGCTGAAGCTGCTTCTGCACGTTGGTCAGCTCGATCTTCGCCTGTCGCAGCGGGGTCGGGGGCAGAGCGTACTGCAGGCGCACCCGCGATGCCGCCTCGTCAATCAGGTCAATCGCCTTATCCGGCAGGAACCGATCGGTGATATAGCGGCTGGCAAGCCGCGACGCCGCTACCAGTGCGTCGTCCGTGATCGCCACCCGATGGTGCTGCTCGTAGCGGTCGCGCAGTCCCTTGAGGATATCAATGCACTCCTCCTCGCTCGGCTCCGCCACCTTCACCGGCTGGAAGCGTCTCTGCAGGGCGGCGTCCCGCTCAATATACTTGCGGAACTCGTCCAGCGTTGTTGCGCCGATGCACTGCAGCTCGCCCCGCGCCAGCGCCGGCTTCATGATATTGGAGGCGTCAATTGCGCCTTCGGCGGCTCCGGCTCCGACCAGCGTATGCAGCTCGTCAATGAACAGGATCACCTCGCCGGCGGCTTTGCGAACCTCCTCCATCACACGCTTCATCCGCTCCTCGAACTCGCCGCGATATTTGGTTCCCGCCACCAGTCCCGCCAGATCGAGCGCGACGATGCGCCGGTCTTTGAGGGTCTCCGGAATGTCGCCGGTGATGATACGCTGCGCCAGACCTTCGGCGATCGCCGTCTTGCCGACCCCCGGCTCGCCCAGCAGACAGGGGTTGTTCTTGGTCCGGCGCGACAGAATCTGGATGACCCGCTCGATCTCCGTATGACGTCCGACGACCGGGTCGAGCTTCTCGTTGCGCGCCAGTTCTGTCAGGTCCCGACCGAACTCGTCCAGGGTAGGCGTCCGGGAGCGATGCGAGCGGCTGCTGGAGGAGCCCTGTCCGCCGGAGGAGCTGTCGTTATCCTGCAGCGCCATCACCTCGCGGCGCGTCCGCTCCAGGTCCACGCCCAGCTTTGCCAGCACGCGGCCCGCCAGACCTTCGCCCTCCCGGATCAGACCCAGCAGCAGGTGCTCCGTCCCGATGTAGTTATTGTTCAACTGGCGCGCTTCGTCATACGCCAGATCAATCACACGTTTGGCGCGCGGAGTCAACTGCATATCCTGCCCCAGCCGACCGTCGCCCCGCGTCACCTGCCGCTCAATCTCCGAGCGGATCCTCCCCAGACTGACGCCCATACGGTCGAGGATGCGAGCAGCTACACTGTCATTCTCGCGTACCAGTCCGAGCAGCAGATGCTCCGTCGAAACATAGTTCTCCCCCAAGCGTCCCGCCTCTTCCTGGGCGAAAAAGACGACACGCCTTGCACGCTCCGTGAATCGCTGCCACATAACCGACCTTCCTCCTCCGCGCAACCAGCGCGCTATCTGCCGTCATCCGGTGCGTGTACGGCGACACGCCAGTGACTACAACCTTCCATATTCCCCATCACTTTGACATTCCGAAAAATCGAGCGTCAAAGTTCCTGTAGATGAATAACGACTACTCTGTCGCAATGTGAGTATGAATCCGCCCTTATGTATGATAGAACGGAAAAAGAGCGAATCGCCTTACAACGCCTCTGAACGACACCGCTGCAGAAGACCGACAATAGTCTCACAACTTCTATCTGCATTGTACCACTCGAATAGGCTTTTATCGGTTCTACTGCATAGAGCGTACCAGATCGCGCAGTCTCTGCCGGAGCGCCGCAGAACGTTGAATCGCCTGAAAACGCTCGGAGGCTCGTTCCGACGGACCGGAGAGCGCGGCGTCGGCTCCCGCCAGCGCCACCCACTCCGCCGTCTGCGCCAGACCTGTTTGAAGTATACCCTCTGCAATCGCCAGACGCAGTATCGAGACCAGCGGAAGAAGCCTTCGCGGAGGATTCTCCGCCTGAAAAAGCTGCTGAAGCGCGTCCTGCGCCGCCTCCGCCAGCGCGGTTCGTCCCGGCTCTGCGCCAAACGCCTGACGGCGCGCCCTGCGTTCCGCCTCCGCCAGATAGCGGGCTGCCAGCTCTACCCGCTCCGCGATCCGCTCCGGAGAGGTCCCGTAGGTAAAGGTGTTGGAGACCTGAAACAGCTCCCCAACCCCCTGCGTCCCCTCCCCGTAGAGACCGCGCACCGAACAGCCGATGCCGACCGCCGCCTCCAGCGTCGCCTCCAGCGTCTCCGAGACCGCCAGCCCCGCCAGATGCATCAGCACGCTCAGGCGCATGGCGGCTCCGGCGTTCGCCAGTGAGGCGGTGAGGTAGCCTATGCTCTCCTCTCTGGCGAACTCAAGACGCTGCGCCAGTGCGCCTTCGGCGCGATACGCCTCCTCCAGAGTAGATTCTACCTGAAGTCCGGGCAGGAGTGTCTGCAGTCGGAGGTGATCCTCCTCGTTGATCAGCAGCGAGGTGCGCGTGTCGCGGGTGATGATCAGCCAGCGGTTTGAGCCGCCCCGCAGCCAGTCCCGGCTGGCATACCGCCACTCCTGAAGCCGCGCCGACTGCTCCGGGTTCAGCGAGTCCGCCGCGATCTCGCGCGCGCCGGCGAATGCGCCTCCGGCGCGCTGCGCCGCCTCCAGCGCTCTCTCGGCGACCTGTCTGCGCTGAAGCTCATTCGCCCGCCAGGGAAACGGGAAACCGGCGATGTTGCGCGCCAGTCGGCAGCGCGTGGAGATGACCACATCGCTCTCTGCCCCGGTCTCCTGCATCCAGAGCGGTCGCGGAAGTGTGTTCAGTGGCATAGGGTACCAGACGGTTCGGAACAGGCATCGCCGGGGGAGGTGCGGCTGTCCGGTCTATTCGCTGACGCTGTTCAGAGCGGATAGCGCGGTCTTGATCGCCGGTAAAAACGCTCGATAACAGCCCGCGCAGCCCGCCAGTCCGTGCGCGGCAAACTCTGCATAGCGCAAACCGCACTCCGCGCAGCGCATATCCAGCGAGGCATGCGGCAGCGCGACGGACGCGCCGTCTGTCTGCGGACGCGCCAGCAGCATGAAGAAACGCTCCAGATCAAAAGGCAGGCGGTAGGGCAGTTCGCGCAAAACGGCGCGCAGACAGGCGCTGCACAGCCGCGCGCCGGCGAGCGTCCCATCAGAGAGGTTGACGGCGGCAGGCTGCGTCCCGCAGCGCCCGCACATTTCAGCAGGCATCGGTCCTCTTCATCGCTCCATCAATACGTCGGACCGTCCGTGCAGGTTCGCTCACGGAAAGCAGCGATGAGGGTGCGTGTCAGTTCGCCCGGGTTCCCGGAGCCGATATCCCTGCCGTCCAGACGCACCATCGGGATCACCTCGGCGGCGGTTCCCGTCAGGAACGCCTCGTCGGCGGAATAGCAGTCGTAGAGGGTTATGACCGCCTCCCGGCAGGGGATTCCCAGATCGGCGGCGCACTCCATGATGGTAGCGCGGGTGATGCCCGGCAGCGCGCCCTGACTGGAGGGGGGAGTGATCAGTCCGCGATTGACCACCAGAAAGAGGTTGTCGCCGGTCGCCTCAGCCACATAGCCCTCCATGTTGAGCATCAGGGCTTCTCCCGCGCCGACCCGATTCGCCTCCATCTTCGCCTGAATGTTGTTGATATACCGCCCCAGCGACTTGATTTGCGGATCAATGCAGCAGGAGGGAGGAACGCGGGTCGAAGCGGTGATCACCTCCAGCCCACGCTCATACATCTCCTGCGGATAGAGCCGCAGCTGTTCGGTGGAGATGACGACCGTTGACGGGGAGTTCAGGTGCGAGGGATCCAGCCCCAGCCCGACGCCGCGTGAGACGGAGACGCGAATGTAGCCGCTCTCGACCTCATTGACGCGGGCGGTCTCCACCACGGCGTCATGAAACGCCTCCGGCGTCATGCCAATGTTGATCGCCAGCGCGCGCGCGGAGCGGTAGAGCCGCGTGATATGATCCTGCAGCCGGAAGATCCGCCGATGATAGACCCGGATGCCCTCAAAGACGCCGTCGCCGTACAGAAAGCCGTGATCGTAGATGCTCAGACGAGCCTCTTCACGCGCAACCAGTTCGCCGTTGATGTAAACGCGCTGTCCCAATCTCTGCTCCTCGTTTTTAACCTGTGTGCAGTATACCCCATTTCGATTCGGGACGATCTTGACCGGCGGGTGACAGACCGAAGTCTACTGTCCAAGCTCCGCGGAGCGCAGCGCCGCCTGTTCCACCGCGTCAATCAGCGCGGCGCGAAACCCGGAGTGCTCCAGCGCCGCCAGCGCGGTGATGGTCGTTCCAGCGGGCGTGGCGACCATATCCTTCAGATGCGCCGGATGCAGCCCCGTCTCAATCACCATCTTGGCAGCGCCCAGAACCGTCTGAGCCGCCAGCTGGTGCGCCATATCACGCGGCAGCCCCACCTTGACGCCCCCGTCCACCAGTGCCTCGATCATCAGATAGACATAGGCGGGACCGCTGCCGGAGAGCGCGGTCACGGCGTCCATCATACGCTCTTCCAGTTGGATCGCCGTCCCGACCGCACTGAATATTTCGGTCGCGTAGGCGACATGCTGCTCGTCGGCATGACTGCCCGCGCTGAAGGCGCAGGCTCCGGCGTTGACCTGCGCGGCAGTGTTGGGCATGGCGCGAATGACCGGGACCGGGTTCGCCAGCCCGTTCTCCAGTGTGGAGATGCGTACGCCGGCGGCGATGGAGATCAATAGCTGATTCGGCTGCAGGATCTCGCGGATCTCCTTCAACACGCCGCCCACCGTCTGCGGCTTCACCGCAAGCACCACGATGTCGGTGTACTTTGCGACCCGCGCATTGCTCTCCGTTGTCTTCACGCCGCAGCTGCCGGCGAGACTGGCAAGGTGCTGCGCATGGGGATCACTGACCAGAATGGAGCTTGCCGGAACCGTCTCCGCATGAACCAGACCGCGCGCCAGCGCGCTGCCCATCGCGCCCGCACCGATAATGCCGATGCGCTTCTCTCGTAAAAGCCGGGATGATTCGCTCATAGACGCTGCCTAACGCGCTGCCTTCTCGTCTGCAGGAGCCGCTTCGCCTTCGATCTCGATCTCGAAGTTCGCTGGGGCAAAGAGAAAGACGCGGTCGCCGATCCGCTCCACCGAGCCGTCGAGCGCATAGGTTACTCCGCTCAGAAAGTCCACGATACGCCCCGCCTCATGCTGCGAAGCCTGCTCCAGATTGACGATCTGCTGCTGCCCCATTTTCAAGCCGTCGGCAGCCGACCGCGCATCATGGAAGACCGTCGCATGGAAGCGCAGCGCGACATGCACCCTTCGCGCCGACTCCAGCCGCAGAGTGCGCCGGCGCGTCTCCGGAAGCGTCTCCTCGGCATCCTCCTCTTCGTCCGCTCCCCAGATTCGCTCCCGTACCCGCGTCCACCAGCCGCGAGGCTCCTCTTCCTGTTCCAATGGCTGCTGATTACCCATCAAGTTCCCTCCCTTGAATATGATCCTGCTCCTTCAGATCACCGCTTACGGGACCGGTTATGCCGCCGTCCCGCACTAGGAGCGCAAGCCAAAGATCGCCGTACCGATGCGAACGTGCGTCGCTCCCTCCTCCACGGCGACCTCAAAATCGCCGCTCATGCCCATCGAAAGAACCTGACGATTTTCGACGGGAAGCTCCTCGAACAGCCGGCGAAGACGGACGAAATAGGGGCGCGCCTCCCCCGGCTCGATCACGTAGGGAGCCATCCCCATCAGTCCGCAGAGCCGGACTCCGGCGATGCCGGCTGCCTGCTCCGCCAGCGCAAGGGTCTCCTCCGGCGCGATCCCGCGTTTCGTATCGCTCGGATCGAGTTTTACCTCGATCAGAACAGATTGTACCCTATTCCGCGCGGACGCTCGTCTGCCGATCTCCTGCGCCAGGGGAAGCGAGTCGAGGCTGTGGATCAGCGCGAACGCGCCTGCCACATATTTTGCCTTGTTGCTCTGAAGATGACCGGTGAAGTGCCAGCGGATCTCCGGTCCAAAGAGGGGAATCTTGTCGCGGGCTTCCTGGTAGTAGTTTTCGCCCAGGTCGAGAACGCCCGCCTCTACCGCCTCCCGGATGCGGGAGGGGTCCACGGTCTTGGTGATCGCGACAAGCGTGATCTCCTCGTGGGAGCGTCCCGCACGCGAGGCTGCCGCAGCGATACGCTCTCGAACTCGTGCAACGTTGTCGGCGATAGACATGGAGGTTGTCTGCCGTAATCAGATGATAGAACGGGCGGCGCACCGATCAGGAGTTAGTTTTATGGCTCTTGGCAAGCTGCTTCAGTTCGCCGGTCTCCACATAGTAGACGCGCTCGGCGATATTGACGATGTGATCGGCGATCCGCTCCAGATACTTGCCGACAAACAGCAGATTGGCGGCGAGATAGATCACGGACGAATCGCGCTGCATCAGATCGAGCAGATAGTCGCGCTGCTGATGGAAAAGATCGTCTACGGCGTCGTCCGCCAGCGCCACCTTCATCGCCAGATTGAGATCGCGATTCACGAAGGCAAGCATGGCGTCGCGCAGCATCTGCCGCACCAGATCCGCCAGATGAGGCAGGTCTACCAGCGGTTTATAGAAGGAGTGGCGCGTAATCCTGCGCCCGATTTTGGCGATGTCCACCGCATAGTCGCCCATGCGTTCGATATCGGTGATGACGGTTAATGCCGTGCCGATCAGACGCAGATCACGCCCGACCGGCTGCTGGAGGGCGATCAGGCGAATACAGTCCTTCTCCACCTCCAGATTGATCTGGTCCACGCCGTCGTCAGAGCGGACGACTTCTCGTGTCAGCTCTATGTCCTGTTCAGTCAGGGCGCGCATGGCGGAGACGATCATCTCATCCGCTGCGCTCGCCATCTCCAGCAATCGGCCGCGTAGTCTCTCTAACTCCACATCGAATTCAACACGAGTGGCGGACATATCTTTCACTCCTGCTTCAACCGCGGAAATCCGTCATAAATCCGTGCTACTATATTAAACGAATACTACGCAGAAAAACAGGGTTATTTCGCACTATTTTAAAAAATACACGCGCTGACGGTTCTTTTCAGCGCGTTTTACTTTCAAAGAACGAACACTTTTCTGTCCGGGACAGAAAAGACGTGCTCAGTTCAGGGTCGCCAGCGTATCCCGCGCGCGCTGCGCCCATACTCCGTCCGAGACCTGCGCGAGAAAGGCTTCATACGCCTTTCGCGCATCCGCCCTCTTCCCATCCGCCAGAAGCAGCATTCCGAGAATGTAGTAGCTCTCTGGCATCTGTCGGGTGACCGCTGGTTCCCGGCGCACACTCTCTTTTTTTCGCCCCGTCATCAACCGAACCGCCCGCGAATGTAGTCTTCTGTGCGGGGATCGTCCGGGCGCGTAAACAGCTTCTCGGTCGGTCCAAATTCAATCAGCTCGCCTTTGAGGAAGAAACCGGTGTTCTCCGAGACGCGGGCGGCCTGCTGCATATTGTGGGTAACGATAACAATCGTGTACCTCTCCTTGAGTTCGCTCATCAGCTCTTCAATCCGAAAAGTAGCGTTCGGGTCGAGCGCGGAGCAGGGTTCGTCCATCAGCAGGACCTCCGGCTCGGTCGCCAGCGCGCGCGCAATGCATAGGCGCTGCTGCTGACCGCCGGAGATCGCCAGCGCGGACTGCTTGAGCTTATCCTTCACTTCGTCCCAAAGAGCCGCCTGTTTCAGGCTGCGCTCCACTATTTCCGACAGACGGGCTCTATTCCTTTCGCCGTGCAGTCGGGGCCCGAAGGCGATGTTTTCAAAGATGGATTTAGGAAAGGGGTTGGGCTTTTGGAAGACCATGCCGATGCGCTTGCGAAGCTCAACAACATCCACCTCCTTGGCATAGATGTCGTAGCCGTCTACGCGGATACTGCCTCTCAGTCGCGTGCCGGGAATCAGGTCGTTCATGCGGTTCAGCGTTCGCAAAAAGGTAGATTTTCCACAGCCCGACGGACCGATCAGCGCAGTGATCTTGTTCTCCGGTATGCGAATGTTGACATTTATGAGTGCGTGAAAATCACCATAATAGAAATCTACGTTTGTGGCTTCAATCTTGATACGGTCTCTCGACGTAGGGTCCGCACTCTTGACCACATCCGGCTCCTGGGCAGCTCCCCTGCCATCCTTACTGATCGGAAAGGACGTAACGGCGAGCGGAGGAGCCGCGGCTGTCTCATGGTTTTTTTCATCCATGGTATCTGATTCTCACCCAGAACAGGTATCAGCTAACGTGAACAGGTATCAGCTAAGACTCTGGTTCTTCCTCGCCCGGTAACGCAGGAAGATCGCCAAAGAGTTCATACAGAGCAGCACAGCCAGCAGCACGATGATTGCGGCGGCGGAAGCGCGCTGAAAGGCCTCCTGCGGGCGAGAAGCCCAGTCAAAGATCTGGATAGGAAGCACCGTGAACGGATCCTTCAGGCTGGTCGGCGTGAAGGTGATGAATGTCGCCGCGCCGATGGTAATGAGCGGCGCGGTCTCTCCGATTGCGCGCGAGACCGCTAAAATGATCCCAGTCAGAATGCTGGGCAGCGCAGAGGGAAGCACCTGACGGCTGATCGTCTGCCAGTGCGTCGCTCCCAGTCCATAGGAGGCTTCGCGCAGAGAGTTTGGCACCGCCCGGATCGCCTCCTGCGTCGCAATGATGACGGTCGGCAGGATCAACAGCGACATGGTCAGCGCGCCCGCGAGAACGCTCCTGCCCATCGCCAGCCACCGCACAAACAGCGTCAACCCCAGCAGACCGTACACGATGGAGGGGACGCCGGCGAGATTGGCGATATTCAACTGGATGAAGCCGGTCATCCGCTCAAATAGGCTCTGAAACTCCACGCGACGCTCTTTCCCGTTCAACTCCCAGCGAAACGACCCGGGAATACGGATGCTTTTGGCAAATTCCTCCAGAAAGACCGCCGCCGCGATGCCGATCGGCACCGCGATCAGGGCGGTGAGAGAGATGACCCACAGCGTCCCAAAGAGCGAGGCGCGGATACCGGCGCGGTCGGCGAAGCGCGAGGTGAAGTTCTGCAGGAACGACCAGCTGAGCCGCGTCACGCCGTCGCGCAAGATACTATACAGCAGCAGCGCCAGCAGCAGTACGCCGACAACCGTAGCACACAGGCAGACATAATAGAAGATGCGCTCCCTGCGCTTACGCTGCTTGAGATTGCCGATCTGCCCGAAAAAGCTGTTCTGCGCGCTCATTCGTAGACGTTCCTAAATCGCTTCACAAGCCGATGAGCCATAATATTCATAAACAGCGTGGCGAGAAACAGCGTAACGCCGACCGCATAGATGGAGTAGTATTCCGGTGTGCCCGCCGGCGTATCCCCCTTGCTGATCTGGACGATGTACGCGGTCATCGTCTGAATGCTCTCCGCCGGATTGAGCGTCAGCTTGGGCGTTGCCCCTGCCGCCAACGTGACCGCCATCGTCTCTCCGACGGCGCGCGAGATCGCCAAGATGAAGGAGGCGACAATGCCAGAGAGCGCGGCGGGAGTGACGATCTTCAGCGACACCTCCATCTTCGTCGCTCCTAACCCGTAGGCGCCCTCTCGCAGAGAGCGCGGAACCGCCGTCAGAGCATCCTCACACAGCGAGGAGACCAGCGGTAGAATCATGATCCCTACTACGATCGCGCCGGACGCCGCATTGAAGACCTCCACGCTCGGGAACACCTTACGCAGTATCGGCGTGATGAAGAAGAGACCGAAGTAGCCGTAGACGACAGTCGGAATGCCCGCCAGTATCTCCAGCAGCGGCTTGAGCGTGCTGCGCAGGCGAGGCGAGGCGTATTCGCTCATGAAGATGGCGGAGAGCAGTCCCAGCGGCAGCGCAAACAACCCGGCTCCTACGGCGATCAGCGCCGTACCACAGACCAGCGGCAGGATGCCGTAGTCCGGCGGATTGAAAAGCGGCGCCCATCGCGTACTGCTGAAGAAGACCAGCGGCGAGACACGATTAAAGAACTCATAGGCTTCCCGGCTGAGTACAAACAGAATGCCCAGAGTCGTCGCAATCGAGACCAGCGCGCACAGGAACGAGACACCCCAAATGGAGTTCTCAAACAGAATACGCAGGGAATAGCCTTGTCTATGGAATCCGGCAGACGCAGACGAGACTGCGGCAACGTTGTCTTCGCCAACAGGCATGTCTACTGACCCGCCTCTTTCTTCAACAGGTCTTCGATCTTGACGCCAACCTGCGACCCGCCACTGAAGACAGATCCGGTCATACGCTTTTCGAAACGCTGCAATCCCAGTTCATACGCCTGATCGGGCAGCGGAACGTATCCTACCGATGGAAGCAGCTTCTTGACCTCTGTCAAATAGAACTTGACGAATGCCTGTACTTCCGGACGGTCTGCCGCATCTTTGCGAACGTAGATGAAGAGCGGACGGGAGAGCGGCTGATAGGTTCCGTTGTTGATCGTCTCCTGCGAAGGCGCGACGGGACCCTTACCGTTGTCTATCGCGACGAGCTTGATCTTGTCTCTGTTCTCCTCGTAGTAGGCGAACCCGAAATATCCTAGCGCGCCTTTGTCTCCCATGACGCCCTGTACCAGCACATTGTCGTCCTCGCTCGCCTGATAGTCGGAGCGACTGCGCCGCTCTTCGCCGTTGATGGCATCGGTGAAGTAGTCGAAGGTTCCAGAGTCAGTACCGGCTCCATAGAGCTTCAGCGGCAGATCCGGAAAGCCGGGACGTACCTGCTTCCAGTTATTGATTTTACTTCCCTTATCCCAGATTGCCTTCAACTCCGCGACAGTCAGGGACTCTGCCCAGGTGTTCTCTTTGTTAACCACTACAGAAAGTCCATCATATGCGACCGGGATCTCGATATAATCGAAGCCATTCTTTTTCAGCGCCTCCTCCTCGCTCGTTTTGATCGGGCGGGAGGCGTTGGAGATGTCCGACTCTTTGTTGGCAAACTTCTTGAAGCCTCCGCCGGTTCCAGACTGATTGACAGTCACCTTAACTCCCGGGTAGCTCTTTTGGAACTCCTCCGCAACGGCTTCGGTGATCGGATAGACTGTGCTGGAGCCGTCCACGACAATAGAGCCGGTCAAGCCGCCGCCGGAAGGCGCGCCGCCTCCCGCGCCGGCGGTGGTGGTTCCCTCCGGTGCGCCGGTCGTCGGCTTTTCGCCGCTGCAGCCGGGCAGTATGGCTAATGACAGCGCGGCTACCGAAAACGCAACAAATATGCGTGGGAACTGTTTGATTACCATGACGTTATCTCCTGGTCAACTTGTGATGGGTGCTGTCTAGAACAGTATACCTTCAAGCACAGAGAGAAGGCACTAGACCTTCTGCCAACTGCCTGTAATACCCGCAAACTGTCGCTATCTTAGGAGCATAAACTTGGATCCACTCCACTGGGTCTGCAGCCCTCTTTTTAACCTGGGGACTATAGCGCAGATAGATTAAATTATTATTTTATTTTATAATATTTTATTAAGAGGTAGCTCTATCTTATGAGCATGGGGAAAAGGTCTGTTTGTAAAAAAAATAACAATTTAACATGGAGTCTATCGCCCAATTATTAAGAATCTGTTAAGGCATCGTTAAATCTGCATTAAGAGGAGATATGGTCCAAGAGATCAGTTGCGCCGAAACTAGCGATCATCCTCATACAGGCACTGTATATCTCCTCTCTAAATCTATGTCACTAGATCTAAAAGGCATAGGCAGGCATACTTTCCATGGTAACTCTTCTTGTACTGCAGGCTCGACGATTAGTTCTAAACCTCCGCGGTTTTCGACAGATCCCAAACTACCAGCCTGAGACAGTTACAGCCGACGTGCCCTCTTGTAAAGACCGGAATAACCTCCGCTCCCTCCCGTTAGAAGAGGCAACAAATAAGGAGAGTGATCCGCAGAAAAGAGTATTTTCTGACACCCTTGCGAACAAACATGCGTATAGCAATTAGAGCAGGAGAGCGGATGCGCACACCCTCGCCTCCCTTTCCATGCTATAATGTCCCGTAAGTTATCAGACCCTATCTGCTGGAGGTAACACCCGTGCGCTTGCGATGCTGCGTGAAAGCGCTTATCATCGTCTCGTTTACCATGCTGCCCCTGCCTTCCGTCTCCTCCGGCGCAGACACCTCCCCGCAGCTTCTCTCCTATCGCTGGTCACCTGATAAGCCGCTGACCTATAAGATCACCGCCAATATCAAAGGTTCGCTGCCGATCCTGGACAGCCCGGAGCCGGTGGACCTGAAGGCGGTGCTGACCCTGGTCTACAGCGCAACGCCTCGCGCCGTGCTCAAAGACGGCTCGGCGAGCGTGGAGTTTCGCGTCGTTTCGGCGGATGCGGAGATCGCCGACATCCCCTTCCCCATCCCGCTGGAAGAGGCGCAGAAGGTGCTGGATCAAAAGGTAACCATCGAGAAGACCGGCGAGGTGAAGAAGGTGCAGGGAGGCGAGCCGCTGCCCTTCAGCCTGAGCATTCCCGGCGTGGATCCGAAGCGTCTCTACACGATGCTCTTCCCCATCGTCTTCCCCAACAGCCCGGTTCGCCCCGGAGACACCTGGAGCTATAAGAGCGAACTGCTGGGTGAGGAGGGCAGTCCGCAGTTCAGTGCGACTCTGCTGCCGGTTTCTGCCGCCGCATCGGACAGACGCGCCGGCGACAGACCGGATGCCGGCGCGGCGCTGCGGCTGCGGCAGAACTTCTCCATGAATGTGGATCAGAAGCTGGATGAGGAGAAGAAGCCCGTACAGAGCGGCGCAGAGGCGTATCGAACCCGCAAAGGGCGAATTCAGGGCAGCGGAACCTACACCTTCCACCGCACGCGAGGCATTATCACTTCGGGCGAGGTGAACGTCTCCGCCGACATTGTAGAGGACCTTCTGGGCGAGCCAAAGACGCCGGAAGAGCCGAAGAAGGTTGTCAGCAAAGTCAATGCGAAGGTTACGATCGAGCTGCAGGAGCCGGGGGCGCAGAAGCGCAACCAGAGCGCGCCTCCCTCCAGAAAGGAGAAGTAGTTGAAACATGTCTATTCTCGCGCCGCCATCCTGCTAAGCGCGCTCTCGCTGACCGCGCTCCTGCTGCCGGCTCCCGCCCGCGCGCAGGACACCTACACCATCAAGCGCACCTACAAAGCGGGAGAGACCGACAGGTATCGCATCAAACTCCAGATGGAAGGCGAGTCGCCGATGGGTCCGCTCAACCTGGAGATGACGATGGATATGATCGAAACCACCAAACAGGTGAATGAGGATGGTACGGTGGTGTTGGAGATGAAGATGGACTCCGGGGTCATCAAGTTCAACGACCAGGAGATGTCCATGCCGGGAGCCGGAGAGACGGTCCGCATGACGGTAGATCAGACCGGTCGCGTGCTGAAAACGGAGGGCGGAGCCGCCGGACGCGGAGGAAATCTTAACGGGCTTGTCAATCTCACCCGCGTGGCGACCTGGCCCGACAGACCGCTGCGCGTGGGCGAGACATGGACGTTCGAGATACCGCTGGAGAATAACGCGCAGGCGAAGGTGAAAGGCTCGTTCACGGTGGTCGGACCGGAAAAGAAGAGCGATCAGATCAAAGTGGACACCCTGAAGGTGAAGATCGCCACCGAGATCCCGATCCCCGCGCCCCAAGGCGAGCCGTCGAAAATCAAGATGGACACGATGGTCTACGTTGAGCCGGCTACCGGCAAAGTGATGAAGGCGGAAGGCTCCGGCAGCGGTCAACTCGGTCCCCTCGGTCAGGCAAAGATGAAGTTCACCCGCGTCCTTGTTGAAAAATAGCTCAGCGACGTAACACTCTACATTACAGTCTGAGGAAAGGATTATGCCAGATGAGATCCGCGAAGCGATTTCTGATCGGTTTGATGGCTCTGGGCGCAGCCCTGACAGCAGCGTCGGCGGCGCGCGCGCAGGAAGAGGTCACTCTTGCGTTCAGTTACAAAAAGGGAGATGTCTTCCGTTATAAGCTGGATGTCGTCGCCAGCATCATGGGCATGGACGTGACGGTCAAGACCGGACAGAAGATGACCATTAAGGAGATCAAAGAGAACGGCGACTACGTAATCCTCTATGAGAGCGAGCCGGGCGTCGCCACCATTGGCGGGCAGGAGCAGGAGATGCCCGCACAGCCGCCCTTTGAGGTTACGGTCTCCAAACGCGGCAAGTTCATCAGCTATAACAGCGAAGCGCCTCAAGGGATCATGTCTCCAGAGATCGTGAAGCTGATGGCGGTCATGTCCGAGAACGTGCTGCCGGAGACACCGGTAAAGCCCGGCGACTCCTGGACAACCGAGCTGGACAACCCGGCGGCAAAGGGCAAAAAGGTGGTGACCAAAACCACCTTCGTGGGCGTTGAGAACGTTGAGGGCGTGGACTACTGGAAGATCAAGCAGGTCTCGGAGGCGGCGACGGACGACGCCGGAACGAAAATGACCCAGGAGATGACCGTCTGGCTGGTTCCGGGCAGCGGGCACACCTTCAAGATGGAGGGCAAGATTAAGGGACTTCCCACCCAGTTCGGCGATATGGACTGGGATGTGAAGATGACGCTGGTAAAGGACAAATAGGTCCCGACGTCGCAACATAGGGCAGGGCGGCAGGGCGCATCCTCCTGCCTGTCCCTGCCTTTTTGTCGTCAATCCCGTGAGAACGAGGCAGGCATGAGCAGCGAGAGTATCTCCGACGAGATACGCGCCCGCGTAGAATCGCTTCGCGCGCAGATAAACTACCACAACTATCGCTACTATGTGCTGGACGCGCCGGAGATCTCCGACGCCACCTATGACCGGCTCTTCCAGGAACTGCGACGGCTGGAGGAGGAGTATCCCGCGCTGATAACGCCCGACTCCCCGACGCAGAGGGTCGGCGCAGACCTGACAACCACCTTCGCCCCGATCACCCACCGCACCCCCATGCTCTCGCTGGATAACGCCTTCGGCGCGGAGGAGCTGCGGGAATGGGATCAGAAGATCAAGCGCTATCTGGGCATGGAGCCGCACAGTCCCATCGAGTATGTCGCCGAGTTGAAGATTGACGGGCTCTCCATCTCGCTCACCTATGAGAAGGGACGCCTGGTTACGGCGGCGACGCGCGGGAATGGCATTACGGGAGAGGACGTAACGCCCAACATACGCACGATCCGCGCCATTCCGCTCGCTCTTGTCGCATATGCGCCGCAGAATGCCGAACCTGCCGTCGCTTCCAGCCCTTCTCAACCTTCGCTCTTCGAGGAGACCGCCCCGATCGTGTCGTCCCCGCCCTCCCCCGCTGCGGGGATCCCGGAGCTGATCGAGGTGCGCGGAGAGATATTCCTGTCGCATGAGGAGTTTGCGCGCATCAACGCCGCGGCGGAGCAGGCGGGCGCTCCGACCTTCGCCAATCCCCGTAACGCCGCCGCAGGCTCGGTGCGCCAGAAGGACCCGCGCGTAACCGCCGGCAGGAATCTGGATGCCTTCTTCTATGCCGTTGGCGCCTGCGAGGGACGTTCGTTTGAGAGCCAGCAGGAGCTTCTGCATACCTACCGCGCATGGGGTCTGAAAACCAACCCGCACATGCGCGTCTGTCCCGACATCGAGGCGGTGCTGGAGTTCACGCAGATCTGGGACACGGGGCGCGATTCGCTGCACTACGATATAGACGGCGTGGTGGTGAAGGTCAATTCGATGGCGATGCAGCGTGAGCTGGGCTTCGTCAGCCGCAGTCCGCGATGGGCGATCGCCTTCAAATATCCCCCGCGTCAGGCGCAGACCGTGGTCGAGGACATTGTGGTACAGGTCGGCATGACCGGCGCGCTGACCCCCGTCGCCATCCTGCGACCGATCCGGCTGGGGGGAGTCATGGTCAGCAGAGCGACTCTGCACAATCAGGACGAGATTGACCGCAAGGATGTTCGGATCGGCGATACAGTGGTCGTTCAGCGGGCGGGCGAAGTGATCCCGGAGATCGTGGAGGTGATCCTGAGCGCGCGCACCGGGCAGGAGACGCCCTTCCAGATGCCCTCCGTCTGCCCTGCCTGCGGCGCGGAGGTCGTGCGCGCGGAGGGAGAGGCGGTCATACGCTGCCCCAACCGCGCCTGCCCGGAGAAGAGCCGTCAGCGTCTGCTGCGTTTCGTCTCCCGCAACGCGATGGATATCGAGAGTCTGGGAGAAGAGCGCATTGATCAGCTTCTGGAAGCCGGACTGGTGCGCGACGCCGCCGATCTCTACTCACTGACGAAAGAGCAGCTGCTCCCGCTGGAGCGCATGGGCGAGAAACTGGCGGGAAACATCCTCGCCGCCATCGAACAGAGCAAGACGCGCCCGCTGAACCGCCTGATCTTCGCGCTCGGCATACGGCACGTCGGCGAACATATGGCGGAGACGCTTGCCAATCACTTCGGCACGCTGGAACGCCTGTCTCAGGCGACGGCGGAAGAACTCGGCAGCGTCTACGAGGTCGGCAGAGCGACGGCGGAGAGCGTGGCCTCCTTCTTCGCGGATAACGATAACCGGCATATGGTCGAGAGGCTGATAGCGGCAGGGGTCAGTCCGCAGGCGGCGGAGTTCGCCCCGCAGTCCGACCGCTTTGCCGGTAAGACCTTCGTCTTCACCGGAACGCTGACGCAGCTGACCCGTGAGGAGGCAGAGGCGCGCGTCAAGCGGCTGGGCGGGCGCGCCTCCGGCAGCGTCAGCAAGAGCACCTCATATCTGGTCGCCGGAGAGAACGCAGGCTCCAAGCTGACGAAGGCGCAGCAGCTCGGGGTCCCCGTTTTGACGGAAGAGCAGTTCCTGCAGATGTGCGAGGAGGAAACGTAGGATCGGGTTTCTGCCTCTCTCGCTGTATTCCGGCTGTCGGGTTGTGAGATTGCTTCGGACACCCGCGCAGGCGGGTCTTTCGATCTCACAGCCCGCAAACCCTCGCCTGACCGTTACCTGCTTCGCATTCAACAGTCACTACTACTGAACATGCGCTGCCCGCTTGACGCCTCCGCCGAGAATATCTTAAAATCAAGAAAAGAGACGATCGGAACGCAACCTTCCGATCAGGCGAATCGTAAAGTAAGGTAGAGGGCGCGATGAACTGCATGTTAGGCGTCGACCGTTCATTGCGTTTCTGAAGAGCGGCGGTCTATCTAACCGTCCACTTTCATGTCTACCTCTCTTCCCCGGTTCTACTGCAGAGCAAAAATCATCCTGTAGAGGCGCTTCGGCTCATGCAAGCTCCGATAAGTCTGCCCGTCCGAAACTATACCCGAAAGTCGCTGATAACAGACTCCCTGGCAGGCATCTGGGTCCTGTTGAATATCTACGGCGTTCTGTGCGATATGGCAACTCCGCCGGCTCCAACCTTTGCCGGAGTCATGGCTCTTCTCACGTTTCTGGTCGTCGCCTGGTCCGCGCTGGAGCGAAAGCGGTGGGGACGCCTCGCACTGCTGGGGATCGCCGGCATTAAATTCATAGACATCTCGATGGCGCTGGTCTGCCTGGTTGCGCTCGGGCATCTGGGATTTGACGTACATATGCACGGCGTATGGTGTCCGCTCCTCGTCTACAGCTCGCACTATGGCGAGATGAGCATGGCAATCGCGATCCGCACGCTTCTGGGCTGCGGCTTGCTGACGGTTGTCACGGTCCTGTGGCTGCTGCATCCCGATGTCCGGTCGGAGTTCAATACGAGAAAACAGTTCCGAACCAGCCGCACACAGTTTGCGATCGCCCTCTTCCTGGTCATGGTCTGGGCGTGTGGGCAGCTTCTGGCGGGTATCACGCACTCTGTGGAGGAGCGCATCACCCCGCCCTGGCATGTGATCACCCTCCAGCCCTGAAGCCGCTCAGACGCGCAGCAGACGCTCCGCCATCCAACGCAGCAGAATATAGAGCGACAGAAGCAGCGAACCGCCGTACTGCAGCCGGATCACCCATCGGAACGCCTCTCTTGGCGACAGGCGGGTGAAATTGCGGCGCATCCACTCTACGCCGACCAGCAGACCCGCATAGGCAGCCGCCAGAGACGCCGTATCGCCCCTGTTCAGACCCGCTGCGCCGCGCAGCGTCAGGATCACGCCGCAGACCGCCGCCATCAGCAGACAGAACTGTGATACGCGCAGGCTTCTCTGCGCTCCCATCCAGACGCACAGGGTTCTGTCCCCGCGTCTTCGGTCCTCCTCCATCTGATAAACCTGCGTCAGCGGATAGATGCCGAAAGTCGTGAAAGCCGCTGTCAATGCGCCCAGCAGCGCAGAGAGGCTACCCGCCTCCGCCCAGCTCCCTTTTGCCGCCGTCCACCCGGCATAGAAGCCGAGCGCGCCCTGTCCTCCGAAGACCACCAGCGTGCTGAAGGCGATGCGCGCCTTCCACCGGAATCGGGGATGCGAATAGAGAACTCCCAGCGCGACAAAGAGAAGGTAGATCGTGAGGAAGGCGGCTCCGACCGGGATCGCCATCAGCAGTCCGACCGCCTGCAGCAGGAGCGACAGCGGCAGCAGCGAGGGATGAAGCGCAGGCGGACGCTCCAGCCCTCCGATCGGTCCCTCATCGCGGTCATACCAGGAGTTGAAGGCGGTGATGCCCGTATAGAGCAGGGCATGGACGGAAAAGAAGGCGGAGAGGAATCGCCCGTCCGGCTCTCCCTGCGCCAGGAAGTATCCCCAGAGGAAGATAGGAGCCAGCGACAGCTGAAAGGGCAGCCGCAGATGCTTCCAGTTATCCCGCAGCGCCGATGCGGACATATCGTCCACCCTTCCCGGTTACCTGTCCTCCGCCCGCTCCCATCCCGCTTGCCACTCCTTCTCCGCCTGTTGCAGCGAAACTCCGAACGACTCGCGGAAGGCGCGCTCCATTCCCTGCCCGGCGCGCAGGTTCCTCAGGAGCGCGCGCAGACTCCCCGTGCCGTATCGCTGCAGCAGCGACCCGACGAAGTCTCCGGCGGCGGCGTAGGCGCATGCTGCCAGCGCGCTGTCCAGTTCCGTCTCATAGCTCTCGAACAGACCGGACAACTGGTTCAGGGAGAACGACTGCCTTCGCCGCGCCTTGCGAAAACGTCTCCGCTCCCCATCCGAGACGCCTCCCTCCATAGTTACCGCCACTCCCTCATCCAGCCAGCGCGGGACCTCTTCCCCTCCCAACTGGTGCACGGCGGCGTGGGCAATCTCATGCCGGGCGGCGTGACGCAGGTTCGAGACGGGATAGACAGCGGAGGGCGGCAGGCAGACCTTGTGCCAGGGCAGACGCGCAGCATAGTATCCGTAGCGCGCATGCATAAACGCGATCAGCTCCTCCTGCCCGAAGAAGGTGACCAGAACCGGCTTCCCCCAGCGCACCTGCAGAGCGTCCGTTACCGTCTGGAACGCCGTCAGAGTCGTCTCTGCCAGACGCGCATAGTAGCCCTGCCAGCGGATCGGGTTCGCCTCGATCCAGAGGTACTCCTCGACGCGGCGCAGAAGGCTCTCCTGTCGGGTGAACTGCTCCGCTTCAATCGTGTGTTGAAAGTCGTAGAGGTCTCCCGCAGGAATGCCTAGGGCAAGGGCGTTCTGCATGGCGGCTGCTGCCAGTTCCAGCCGATCCTCGCGCCAGTACCGGTTCGCCATGGCGACGTGAAGCTGCCAGTTCCCCAGCGGCTGTGAACAGCGCGAGCGCACGTCGTCTCTACCTTCCCTCAGGAATCCGATACCCGAAACGATACCCTGCGACCGTGTTGTCGGTGGTGAGAATCACGTAGTCGGCGCGGATATCCTGTCCGGGACGCGGTCGAAGGGTCAGGGCGTGAATGCCCTGCGTCAGGGTAACGGTTCCGGCGTAGAGCGTTCCTCCTCCCGCCGACGCCGCCGGCGACAAGCCCCCGGAGCCGGGAGAGAGCGGCTTTCCGTTCAGCAGTATCTCCGCCTGCGCCGCCTCGTTGCGCCGGGTCGCGCGATAGAAGACGCGATAGACGCCGGGCGTATCGCACTGGAACCGCGTGGAGATCGCGCCGTTGACCGGGATCAGTACATGAGTCGCCCCGCGTCCCGGGCTGAATGCGCCTCCCGACTCCGGTTTCAAGGCTCCCAATCGCGTAAACGACTCGCACTGAAGCAGCACATCCTGCGGCGGGGCATCGAGGAAGATCGGGGTGATAGTGTCGGGTTCCAGGGAGAGATTGTAGGTGTTTCTGCTCTCCGACCGCCCGCCGGTCAGCGACGCCGGCAGAACGATCGTTCGGGCGACAGTAGTCTTGTTCGGATTATAGTAGAGAATCTTGTCTGTGAAGAGGGTTGCATAGACCCCGTCCCATGCGTTATCTACGGCGACGGCGTCGCGCTTGGTACTGTCCAGATCAGAAAGGTGATAGGTCAGGTAGCGCACGACCTCATAGTAACCGGCTAACTGTGTGCGGCGCGCCGGGAAAAAGACCGTCCACCCCTTGCCGTGGCGCTTCGCCCATTCGGTTCGCAGGCGGTTCAGGTCAATGGTCGTCTCGAAGCGTCCGGGAGGCAGTCCCGGCTCGCCGGCGCCGGGGTCTTCCAGACGCGGAGAGGCGGTCTCCACCGCGTTCAACTGGATATAGGCGACATAGACGCCCAGCGGACGTTTATCACTGCTGCCGGAGATCGTCTTTTCCGGGATAAAGGTTTCACTGCGCAGGGTCAGGGTCGCCACCTCGCGCCCCGCCATCACCGAAGCGGGAAGCGGGAACCGATAGGTGTGCTCCCCCGTCTCCGTAATCTCTCCCACCTTCTGACCGTTCACCAGCACCTCGCGCCGGTTCTGAACCGCCTGCGGGGGAACGGAGGCGCGCAGCAGCAGATCATAGCTTCTCGCGCCCGGCCGCACGGGCAGGCGCGCTTCGGCGGAGGCTCCCGTCCATCGTCGCGCAACTCCCCCGCTGACGTCCGGCTCGTACCAGTCTCCCAGCAGAAAGTTCATCGCTCCCGCTTCTCCCACATTGATTCGGTACCGGAGCGGCACGCCCTCTCTGCCGGAGGGGAGGAAACGCAGCTGCGCGGAGGCGGGAGCGAGGTCTACGGCATAGCCGAGCATCTCGTTAAACCAGGCGCGATCCCCCTCCACCGTCTCGATCTTACCGAAGTCGTAGGCGACCAGCGTTCCGCCGGACTGCACCCAGTCTCTGATCCGGGAGAGCGTCTGCCCCTCCATGATGGCGCCCTCCCACATCACCAGCAGGCGATACCCTCCCTTCTCCAGCGCGCCCTCCTGCACCATCCGCTCATCCACGATATCGTAGTTCAACACATCGCGCAGATCGGCGCAGCCCTTCAGGAAGGTCAGCGGATAGCCGATATCGGCGCGCAGCAGGTGACTGGTGGAGGGAAAGAGCATCGCCACGTCCACCACCGGTCTCTCCACACGCATGAACCGTCCATACCGATAGTAGACCGGCAGCGTATCGCGCACATTGACCGACCAGTCGAAATAGCCTTTCGATCCCAGCGAAACGGCGGCGAAGATCCGCGCCACCTGCTGTTCCGCGTTGATCCGCGAAGGCGGCTCCGTCCAGAAGGGCACGCCGTAGAACCTGCAGGCGCTGGCGATTCTTCCCAGCATGGACGCCTGATTCTGCGCGAAGGGCTTGAAACCGCCGTGTGTGGAGCGAACCTCCACGCCGTGCCGCGCTGCGATCTTCGGCAGCAGACTGTTATCGTTTCCGCCCCGGGGATTCTCATCCGCAAAGCCCAGCGGCAGCATCAGGAGCGTATCGGGGAAGCTGCGCCGCGCCACGCGGCTGACCGCATCGGTCATGGCGCCGACCGCATTGTAGTACCATCCCACAAAATCGAGCCAGTATCGGCGCGATCCCTCCGTCGGGCTGGCGGGGTAGGTGATCTCCTCCTCCGTCCTGAACCTCGTCTTCCAGACGCCGTTGAGGGTCTCCAGATCGCCGTAGCGGCTGAGCATTGTCCGGCGGAAAGCAGTGCGCGCCAGCGGGTCGGCGCACCACCAGCCCAGATGATTGTGCGTATTGCCGAAGCGCGCCTGCCACTGTTCGCGCAGATCCGGCAGAGTAACCCGCGCTCCCATCAACAGCCCGGCTTCTCCAAAGTCGCCGTGAATCCCCAGATAGAAGGCGGAGACCCCGGGAGAGGAGGCTGCCCCCGATCCGGTCGGCAGCAGGCGCTTCGCCATCTCGGCGTAGCCGCGAGATACGGTGAGATTGAACTTCGGCTCCCACGGAGAGAAGGCTTCCACCGGCTGATTATGTTCCAGGCACTGAATGCGCGTGTAGGGAACCTGCTGGCTGTACCACTTCGGCGGGAAGGCGAAATGCGGGAAGTAGCACCAGTCCAGCCCCATGCCGCGCAGATTCCGCATATCCTGTTCCGCCTGCGAGAAGTCCCAGACGCCCGGCTGCGTCTCATCGCTGGTCAGATGGTCGCTGTCGGACTGAAACAGCGTAAATCCCGCGGAAGCCGCCAGCAGCATATCCGCCGGAGACGCTACGCTGGAGGTGAGGATCATCCGCTCACCCGGCTTACGGGGTCGCGTATAGGGATTTTCCCCGGGCTTCCCTCCGGCGCGAATGTCCCAGATACGCACAATGCGGGAGTAGTCCAGTCCCGCGGAGGCATCCGGGCGCGGAGCAGCAGGAGGCGTCGGAGTCTGCGCAGCAGGAGGCGCGGAGACGGGAGGCTTCGGCGTCTCCGTGAGCGGCAGACCGGCAATCAGGTCGCCCTGCCGGATCGTGCGCGCCCTCAGCCAGCCCTGTTCGCGGAAAGTCGGCGACTGCCAGTCCTCCTGCACCTGCCGGGAGGTGAGCACGGCTCCGTCCGAGATCAGGTTGATCTGTCTGCCGTCCGGAAAGCGTATATCCAGCGCAAACTGCATCCCGACACGCTGCGGCGCATTGCGGCACTCCACCGCCAGCGCGTTGCTCCCGCGACGCAGCAGACGGGTTACATCCACCGTCTGCGTGCCCGAGACATTGGTCACCGTCAGCACAGAGGAGCCGTTGACATAGGCGGTGAACGGCGTTCGAGAAGCGATCTGCAGCGAAGCCTGCGCGGGCGCGGCAGAGAGACGAAACGGCTGCCGGAAATAGATCACCTCCGCGCGCGCATCTCCCGGAGGCGCCCATATCCAGAAGGCGGCGCGACGGCTGGAAGGCGCGGTCTGAGAGGCGGGCTGTGAACGCGCCTCCTGTGCCAGAGCCTTTCTCGTCCCCGCGAATGTGAGCGGAAAGAGAACGGACATCCGCATGGAGATCGAAAGAGAGAGGAAAAGAGCGGTACCAGCCGTGAGCCGTAAGCGCCGGGACATGGAGCGCGACACCTCCGATGTGTCTTGAGATTCGCAATTAGAGGGAATATAGCACACTTCCCCGTTGAAGTCAAAAGGTTTTCCGCAGGCGGGGCGCGCTGTCTGCGCGCTCCCTCTGTCTGTACGGTTGACGATATTTCTGCCAGAAGGTACTATATCTACACCTGGAGCCTGCAGACTCCGGTAACCTACCACCGCTGAGATACGGAATGCGTTATCAACTGGATGTCCCGATCCTGGCTCATGAGAGGATTGCCGACTGCGAATATGAGATGACCCTCCTCTCGCCGGAGATCGCCAACTGCGCCCGCCCCGGTCAGTTCCTTCAGATTCTGTACGACATGACCTACAACCCGTTCACCCGGCGACCGTTCAGCGTCTATCGCGTCGATCGGGAGAAGGGAACCTTCAGTATCGTCTATCTGGCGCGAGGCGTCTTCACGCAGGGACTGCGTAATAAGCAGGTCGGGCAGAACCTCTCCGTGGTCGGACCACTGGGCAACTGGTTCACGCCGCCCGACTCGCCTGACGTCACGCTGATTCTCGTGGGCGGAGGGGTCGGCGCACCGCCGATCTACTTCTTCGCCAGCGAGCTTTCGGCGGAGGGTCGCGCAGACCGCACGGTGGTGGTCATCAACGGCGCGCGCTCCGAAAGCCTGCTGGTGGGCGTTCGGGAGTTTTCGGAACTGGATATCGAGATGCACTTCGTCACGGATGACGGCTCTTTTGGCGCGCGCGGCGTGGTGACCGATGTGCTTCTGGAGCGGCTGGAGAGACAGGACGGACCGGTTCAGGTCTACGCCTGCGGACCGACGGGGATGCTGCGCGCTGTTGGCAACCTCTGTATTGAGCGGGATGTCCCCTGTCAGGTCAGCGTGGAGACGCCGATGCCCTGCGGACTGGGCGTCTGCATGGGCTGCGTGGTCAAAATCAAGGATGCAGCCAGTCCCGACGGATTCACCTACCAGCGATCCTGCTACGAGGGTCCGGTATTTCGCGCCGATGAGATCCTCTGGGAATGAGCGAGACACGCATGATGCCGTCGAACACATCCCCCGCAGTACGCGCCGCCGTCGTCCAGATGGATATCGCCCTGGGCGAGAACGCCGAGAACCTGCGCCGGATTCTCCAGCGCGTGGAGGAGGCGTCAGAACAGGGCGCAGACCTGATCGTCTTTCCCGAATGCGCCCTGTCGGGCTACTGCTTCGGCAGTCTGCAGGAGGCGAAGCCCTTTTCGGAGGTTCCCGGTCTGAGCGAGAACCTGAAGATTTTCGCCGATGCCTGCGTGACGCGGAAGATGACCGGCGTCCTCGGTTTTCTGGAGTACGATCCGCACGCCGAAGTCTGCCATAACAGCGCGCTGTGCGTCTCGCCTGCGGCGGAGACCGGAGTCATCGGGGACATCTACCGCAAAACGCATCTGCCTACGCTGGGCGTGGATCGCTATGTTACGCCCGGCAGACGCTTTGTGCAGCACCTATCGCCCTGCGGCGTCCTCGCGCCGCTGATCTGTTACGATCTGCGGTTTCCTGAAGCGGCGCGCGCAGTCGCCCTGCAGGGCGCGGAGGCGCTCGTTCTCCCGACGAACTGGCCCGAAGGCGCGGAAAGCTCGCCCGACTTTCTGACCCGCGCCCGCGCCTGGGAGAACCGGTACTATGTCCTCGCCTCCAATCGGGTCGGCGTGGAGCGCGGACGCCGGTTCATCGGGCGCAGCCAGATCGTTGCGCCGACAGGAGAGATCCTCGCAGAGGCAGGCTCGGACGAGGAGACGATCCTCTATGCCGATCTGGATATGCGCCTCTCGCGCAGCAAACGGATCATCAACGAACCGGGCGAGTGGGAACTGGATGTGCTGGGAGATCGAAATCCCGCCATCTACTCCGCCCTGACCGACCAGAACATTCAGAAACGATGGACGCCCGCGCCGCCAAACAGGAGCCTGCCATGACTGCAACGACCCGCCCTGACCTCAGCGTTACGCTCGGACCGCTGAAACTGAAAAACCCCGTCATGACGGCGTCGGGAACCTTCGGCTTCGGCAGCGAGTGGGCGGACTTCTTCGACCTGAGCCGGCTGGGCGCGATCATGGTGAAGGCGGTTACCGTGCATCCCCGGCAGGGCAATCCCATGCCCCGGATGATCGAGACGGCGGCGGGCATGCTCAACTCCATCGGGCTTCAGAATCCGGGACTGGACGCCTTTATCGCCGAAAAGATGCCCTACCTGCGCCAGTTCGACTGTCCGGTGATCGTCAATATCGCCGCCGACAACGTCGGAGACTTCAACACGCTGGCGGAACGGCTCGATACGGTTCCCGGCGTCTCCGCGCTGGAGGTCAACATCTCCTGCCCGAACCAGGCGTGCGGAGGCATTGAGTTTGGCGTGGACCCGGAGCTGACCCGTCAGGTAATCTCCTCCGTCCGCGCCCGCACCCGCCTGCCCCTGATCGCCAAGCTCTCCCCCAACGTAACCGACATCACCGTGATCGCCAGAGCGGCGGCGGACGGCGGCGCAGACATTCTCTCACTGGTTAACACCTTCGTTGGGACGGCGATAGACATCAAGCGGCGGAAGTTTCGGATCGCCAATCGGATCGGCGGGCTGAGCGGTCCCTGCATCAAGCCTCTTGCGCTCTACATGGTTTGGCGCGTCGCCAATGCGGTCTCCCTGCCGATTATCGGCATGGGGGGCATCGTCAATGCCAGCGACGCGCTGGAGTTTATGCTGGCAGGAGCGTCGGCGGTCGCCACCGGCACGATCAACTTCGTCAACCCGATGGCTCCCGTCGAGATCGTGGAGGGCATCGAACAGTACCTGCAGTCGCAGGGTATCGCCTCCCTGTCGGAGATCGTCGGCACGGTGCGATAGCCCCCGCTTGAAGCGTCCGGCTCGCGGGCAGGTTCACTCTTGCTGGGCGCGCCTGTCCTTCCGGAAACACCTTGATCTATCTCTGCCTGCGCATCCTGTTCAACACCAGCTTCTCCCAACTGCTCAAATGGGCACAGGTTCGGGACGGGCAGATGCTTCCGGCAGCGCTGGTTAACTACGTGGTCGCCTCCCTGCTGACCGCGCCCGCCTGGGCGTTGTGGGGCAACGCCCTTCCCCAGCCGGTCGCTGTATGGCTCGGAGCGCTGACCGGGCTGTGTTATGCCGTCTCGCTGCTGGGACTGGAGTCGGCAATCCGCCTCAGCGGAGTCAGCCTCGCGGTGGCGGTGCTGCAACTGTCGGTGATGGTTCCGACCCTCTTCTCCATGATCGCCTTCCGGGAGATACCCGATCTTTTCCAATCGCTGGGGATCGCGCTGGGGTTGATCGCGCTCCCCCTCCTCTCGCAGAGCCGCGCCGTCCGCAACGGCGAAGCGGCTCCCGCCGGGAAAATCGTCCTGGTCATGCTTAACCTGTTTCTGGTGACCGGACTGTCGGGCGTGGCGATGAAGCTGGCGCAGGCTTACGCCCTCCCGAGCGATCGCTACGCCTACGCTTTTCTGGTCTTCTCGGTATCGGTCCTGGTGATCGCGGCGGCGGTCGGGATTCGCCGACCGCCCTGGGGCAGAAGCGCGCTGCCAATCGGCAGCCTGGTGGGGATCGCTAACGCGGTTCAACTGGAGTGCACGCTGCGCGCGCTCGCCGCTCTCCCGGCGGTGATCGTCTTTCCCGCCAGCACCGCGCTGACCGTCGCGCTGAATACCCTGCTGTCGGTCCGGCTCTGGGGGGAGCAGCTGGATATGCGCGCCCGATGGGGCATCGTCGTGGCGCTGGCGGCGGCGGTTCTGATGAACCTGTAACGCGGGGGTGAGATTGCTTCGGTCGCTGCGCTCCCTCGCAATGACAGAGCGGGACGTTCGACCGTTCTATAATAGATGAGTGCCCCGCCCCCACACTGTCATGGCGAGCGTCAGCGAAGCAATCTTCCGCCCTGCACAGGCGCGCATTTTGCTGCATGCGTAACATCCGACGACCAGACGGCGCGGAATGTCCCGTATCCAGTGAACCTTTTCCATGCGGCAGGGAACCAAAGGTTCAGAAAACAGAACATCCTGGAGGCGAAACCGATGAAACAGGGAGTATACTGGCTGACCGCGCTGACTGCCGGCATGGCGATTGGCGGGGCGGTCTGGACCTACGGATTCAACCGACCGAACCCGAAGCCCGACCCGGCTCCGGTAAGGATTGGCGCCTCTCCCGCTGTGTATGCGCAGCCGCTGGAGGAGGTTTCCGCCTGGATCTCCGGCGGAGCCGGAGGGGCTCACGCTTCGCAGCGCGCCGCCCGCATGGACAGAAAGGAGAAGGCGACAGCGATGACGGCACAGGAGTTTGCCGAGTATGAACGCGCCATCGGTCTGACGGCGGGAATGGTCCGTAATCAAAAGGCGCAGGAGCTGGCGCAGCGATATGGACTGAATATTTTGAATATCACCTGGGAAGACACGGGGCGCTACAAGAACTCCGCCGTCGGTCCCAACATCAGCGATATGACCATACAGGTCGGGCGCAAAGACCCGCGCACCGGGCAGTTCCGGGTTACCTGTATGCCGGTGATCCGCTTCCCGAACTTCTCGGACATGACCTGCGATCTCGACCCGCGCGACTTTACGCTGCTGGTCGGCAACCACAGAGGCGGCGACCTGAAGCGCATCTCGCTCTACGATTTCCTGGAGAACCCGACCGCCTGCCTGAGCCGCCCCGACTCATGGAAGGGCAAAAAACGCAGCCTGCTGGCTCCGCGCGATACCCGTGTGCTGGTGAGCGCGCAAGCCTGCTTCCTCCCGGTTCCGCAAAAGGGACTGGCGACCTTCAATCCGGTGGTCTTCAACTACCAGTCGGTCTCCGGCGATCCCGCTGTGCTGACGGTTTTGGCGACCCGCGAGGGAACCAGCGTTACCGTTATAGACAACAAGCGCGACGCCTTTGAGACCGGCGCGGTCTGGGGACAGCGTCTCTTCCACAACGCCCGCGGACAGCGCGCCAGCCTGACCGGACAGCGGCTGAGCGACTATCGGGCGCAGAATGCCGGCACGGGGAAAACGCAGCCCGACACCGGCGTGAAACCGGACGCCGATCCCGGTCTCAACATGGTGCTGCTCATTCAGATTCCGCTCAAACAGAAGCGTCCGATGCGTTTTGAGTCCGACATGATGCCGCTGGAAGCCCCCTCAATCCAGGGTCTGGAAAAGAGCGCACTGTCGCGCAGCGATGTGGAGAACGCCGTCATCGGGCATGGCGCGATGGAGGGTCCCTTCACGGAGATTGACAACCTGGAGATCGAGCGCGACGACCGCTTCCCGGTGC
Source organism: uncultured Chthonomonadales bacterium (assembly GCA_938005745.1). GTDB lineage: Bacteria > Armatimonadota > Chthonomonadetes > Chthonomonadales > CAJBBX01 > CALLMM01. The sequence goes on from CALLMM010000037.1 coordinate 29,851, forward strand.
GCGTCACCGTACAGTTCTATAAAGCCACCTCCAATGGAATCGTCAGCGAAGCGGACATGAAAGCGATTCACGACCAGATTCAGAAGGTCTATGCAAAGAGCGAGTATGTCGGCAGTCTGGTGACCCAGGGCGAGACGGGACGGATTACGGAATACGAGGGTGTGAAGGTTCAGCCTCCCGACTGGTGGGATCGCTTCTGGGAGCGGCATCAGCAGAATACCGGCGACAGCCGCGAAGCAGCAATTGAGAAACTGCGCCGCCTGCTGGGAGTGAACTATCAGATGGCGCCCGTCAGCGACCTCTATCTGCGGCAGCTCCTTCGCCGGAACTGACCGCCGCCGCTCAGCCCTCTGCGGGGAATGGGAGACGTTCTCATTCCCCGTCTCTTCGCCCTCCCCGGCGACCCCGCACGATTCCCGCAAGGAAGAACGCCTCCCCGCATCGAAATCCTCTGTGTTATCGTATGCATCGCATATCTGAACGATCGGGAGGAAGACGATGGCGTACCTGCTTGGCATAGATATCGGAACCAGCGGAACGAAGACCATTCTCATAGACGAAACCGGGCGCGTGCTTGCCCGCGCCACACGGGAGTATCCTCTCTCCACGCCGCGCCCGCTCTGGTCGGAGCAGAACCCGTCCGACTGGGCGGAGGCGACCTTCGCCACGATTCGCGCCGTACTGAACCTTTCACAGATTGACCCGAAAGAGGTGAAGGGGGTCGGGCTGTCAGGGCAGATGCACGGCGCGGTCTTTCTGGATGAGAACCATCAAGTGCTGCGTCCCGCCATCCTCTGGAACGATCAGCGCACACAGGCGGAGTGCGACTGGATCATGGAGACCATCGGACGCGAGAAGGTGGTGGAACTCATCAGCAATCCCGTCCTGACCGGCTTCACCGCCGGGAAGATCGTCTGGCTGCGGAATAACGAGCCGGAGACCTTCGCGAAGGTGCGTAAAGTGCTGCTGCCGAAGGACTATATCCGCTTGCTGCTGACCGGCGAGTTTGCCACCGAGGTCTCCGACGCCTCCGGTACCGCGCTCTTCAACGTGCGAAAGCGCGACTGGGCGGAGGAGATGCTGGACGGATGCGGCATTCCTCGCGACTGGATGCCAAAATCCTACGAATCGCCGGAGGTGAGCGGGCGCGTCACCGAAGCAGCCTCCGGAAAGAGCGGTCTGCCGGCAGGAACGCCGGTCGTCGGGGGAGGCGGCGATCAGGCGGCGGGCGCGGTCGGAAACGGGATCGTGGAGACCGGCATCGTCTCCTCCACCGTCGGGACCTCCGGCGTCGTCTTCGCCTTCGCCGATCAGCCGATCGTAGACCCGGGCTTGCGCCTGCACACCTTCTGCCATGCGGTTCCCGGCAAGTGGCATCTGATGGGAGTGATGCTCTCAGCGGGCGGATCGCTGCAGTGGTATCGCGACGCCTTCTGCCAGCCGGAAAAGACGGTCGCCGCCGCGCTGGGCAGAGACCCGTATGAGTTGATTACGGCGGAAGCCGACGCCGTGCCGGTCGGCGCGGAGGGGCTGATGTTCCTGCCCTATCTCACCGGCGAGCGCACGCCCTACCCCGATCCCCATGCGCGGGGCGTCTTCTTTGGCATTACGCGCCGGTCGGATCGCGCCCACTTCGCCCGAGCCATTCTGGAGGGGGTCGCGCTGGGACTGCGCGACTCGTTTGAGATCATGCGCGAGATGAAACTGCCCATCACGCAGGTGCGCGCCTCCGGAGGCGGCGCAAGAAGCGCGGTCTGGCGGCAGATACAGGCGGATGTTACCGGCTTCCCGCATGTTACCATCAATGTGGATGAAGGTCCGGCGCTGGGCGTCGCGCTGCTGGCGGGGGTCGGCGCGGGGGTCTATCCGAGCGTGGAGGCAGCCTGCAAAGCGGTCATCAAGGTGGAGAAGCAGACCGATCCCTGTACAATCAATCATGCCGCCTACGACCGCTTCTATGCCGTCTACCGCGCGCTCTACGCGCAGTTGAAGGGGCAGTTCAGCGAGATCGCCCGGATTGTCGGGTAGCGGGAGGATGGCGAGCGTGCAGGTCAGCATCATCGGAACCGGGATTATGGGGCGCGCGATGGCGGAGCGTCTTCTGTCGCGCGGCTGCTCGGTCGTTGTTCACAACCGCACCCGCGACAAGGCGATGCCGCTTCTGGAGCGGGGAGCCGTCTGGACGGATTCGCCCGCGAAGGCAGCGGCGGAGAGCGCGGTTACTCTCTCCATTGTTACCGACCCCGCCGCTGTCGAGGCGGTCTCTTTCGGACCGGAGGGCATTCTGAACGCGCTGCCGCCAGAGAGCGTACACGCCGATATGAGCACGGTCTCGCCCGCCTCCGCGCAGCGCATGGAGGCGCGTTATCGGGCGCACGGGAGGCGGTTTGTGCAGGCTCCCGTGCTCGGCAGCAGACGTCAGATCGAGGCGGGAGAGCTGCTCATCTTCGCCGGGGGAGACCCGGAGAGCATCTCGCGGTGCGAGCCGGTATGGGACGCGATGGCGACACGCCTCTGGCGATTGGAGGAAGCCGCGCAAGCCGCCTCCGCAAAGCTCGCCTGCAACATGATGATCGCGCACCTGATTCTGGGACTGGGACAGTCGCTGCTCTTCGCGCAGGCGGGAGGCGTCCCGCCGGAGACGCTGCTGGAGATCCTCGGCTCCTCCGCGCTGGGCTGTCCGATGTTCGCCTCGAAAGGCAAAACGCTGCTGGAGCGCAACTTCCGCGCCAACTTCTTCGTGCGCCACATGGAGAAGGACCTGACGCTGGCGCTGGAGGCGGCGCGCGCCTCCGGAACGCCCGCTCCCTTCCTCGCGCTGTCGCACGAACTGTTTCTGGCGGCGATCAATCAGGGATGGGGCGAGGAGGACTACTCCGCCGTCGTCAAGACGCTGGAGCAGCTTGCCGGGTCCTCCCTCTCCGCACAGCCATAAGCGGCTGACGCGGAAAAGAGCCGGGCGACTCCTGAGATGCCCGGCTCTTTAACAAACGAGCTCCCTGCAGGCTAACCGCTTTTGCTCAGAGTCGGTCTGTAGCACTCCTTGACGTCGCCATAGGGACCGGTGTAGCTGGCGGGACGATTGAACAGCCCTCCCAGCAGATGACAGGCATACTCCGCCTGGGGTTCGTCGGTTCCCCGAAAGGAGATCAGCGCGACCGGCTCCTCTTTACCGGCGACTTCGGCGTAGATTACGCTGGACGGATCCCAGCCCTGCGTATGATAGTAGCCGCGCACGGCGGTGATCTCGGACAATGCCACCCTTCCGCCCAGTCCCTTGACCGTTCCCTCCTTGCCGTCAATGGTCAGTATCTGCACGGCATGAACCAGCCGCGGACCGATCAGGCAGATCAGGACGCCCGCCAGCGCCAGCGCCAGCCCCCAGAGGGTGTAGTAGGTCAGGGCGATCCCGCCCGCAGCGCCGATCCCTCCCGCCGCCCAGAGGGAGAGCCGCTGACGCTGAAGGTAGCGGGTCCCGGTCAGCAGGTGCAGCTGATCGCCCTGACGCTCCACCTGAAGGATTCCCCGCGAGGCGGCGATCTCCGGGGACAACTCCGAATAGCGTGAAAAGATGTCTGTCTCCATACGCTCCTCTCGCCTGTGGAAGGAAGACGCCTGAAAGTGCATTTCAGTATGCCGGGAAGAGACGTGGATGACATCCCCTAAACGGCGGATAATTCTCCGCGAGACTGCCGGTTTTCGTCCGCCTGTTTTTATCAGACTGCTTCGGTTTGATTGCGCCTCCCTCGCAATGACGGGTAGAAAGGGCTGACGCCTCCCTCGCGGTGACAGACAAGCGGTCGCCCAAGCCATGCGTTCGGCTAACGCAGCAGGGCAAGGGCGCGCTCTGCGACGTTCTGCGCGGTGAAGCCGAACTCCGCATAGAGCCGCTCTGCTGGAGCCGATGCGCCGAAGCGATCCAGCCCGATCACCGCGCCGTCGGAGCCGACGTACTTGTGCCAGCCGAGGGTCGCCGCCGCCTCCACCGCCACCTTCTTCACTCCCGACGGCAGCACCGATTCGCGATAGGAGAGCGGCTGCGCGTCAAACAGCTCCCAGCAGGGCATGCTGACCAGCCGCGCCCTCACGCCACGCTCCGCCAGCAGCCTCTCCGCCTCCACGACCAGCGACACCTCCGAGCCGGTTCCGATCAGGATCACATCGGGCGTGCCGCCCTCCGCCTCCTTCAGGATGTACGCGCCCTGCCGCAGACCGGATGCGGGAGCGAAGACGCTCCGATCATAACAGGGAACCTTCTGCCGGGTCAGCACCAGGGCGGTCGGTCCCTGCAGGTTCTCCACCGCCACGCGCCACGCCTCCGCCGCCTCATTGGCATCTGCCGGGCGGATCGTCAGCAGGTTGGGCGTGGCGCGCAGCGTGGCAAGCTGCTCTACCGGCTGATGCGTCGGTCCGTCCTCTCCCAGCCCGATGCTGTCGTGGGTAAAGACGAGGATGACCGGCAGCTCCATCAGCGCAGCGAGCCGCACGGAGGGCTTCATGTAGTCCAGGAAGTTAAAGAAGGTCGCCGTGTAGGGACGCAGACCGCCATGCAGGGCGATGCCGTTGGCGGCGGCCCCCATCGCATGCTCCCGGACGCCAAAATGCAGATTTCTCCCGGCATAGCTCCATCCGCCGCCGACGGCTCCCTCCACCTCTCCCAGCGTCAGCGCGGGATTCTCAAAGTCGCCCATCCCCTTGAGGGCGGTGTTGGTCGAGGGGTTCAGATCCGCTGAGCCTCCGATCAACGCGGGATAGTTGGGGGCGATCGCGTTCAGCACCTTCCCCGCCGATGCGCGAGTCGCGGCGGCGTCCTGCGGACCGAACGTCGGAATATCGCGGTCCCATCCCTCCGGAAGCGTTCCGCTGAAACCGTGCTTCCACTCCGCCGCCAGATCGGGATAGGCTTGCGCCCAGGCGTCCAGCCGGCGCTGCCACGCCGCCTGCGCCTCCGCTCCCCGATCAATCGCTCTCCGGAATGCGGTCAGCGCCTCGTCAGGAATCCAGAACTCCTTCTCCTCGGGCCAGCCCAGATTGCGCCGCGTCGCCACAACCTCCTCCTTGCCGAGCGGGTTGCCGTGCGCCTCCATCGAACCGGCTTTCTTCGGAGAGCCGTAGCCGATGACGGTCTTGACGATGATCAGCGTGGGTTTTGCGGTCTCCGCCTTCGCCTCCCGGATGGCGGCGTCAATCGCCTCAACATCGTTGCCGTCGGCGACGGTGAGCGTCTGCCAGCCATACGCCTCAAAACGCTTCCCGACATCCTCCGTAAAGCAGAGAGAGGTAGCTCCCGCCAGCGATATGTCGTTGCTGTCATACAGGCAGATCAGCTTGCCGAGTCCCAGATGCCCCGCCAGCGAAGCCGCCTCACAGCAGACGCCCTCCATCATGTCGCCGTCCGAAGCCAGCACATAGGTATGGTGATTGACAATCTCGTGACCGGGACGGTTGTAACGCGCCGCCAGATGCGCCTCCGCCATCGCCATCCCGACCGCATGGGCAAACCCCTGCCCCAGCGGTCCGGTGGTTACCTCCACGCCGGGCGTCAGATGGTACTCGGGGTGACCGGCGGTTTTGCTGCCCCACTGCCGGAAGTTCATCAGTTCGCTCATCGGCAGATCGTAGCCGGTCAGATGCAGCAGGCTGTAGATCAGCATGGAGCCGTGACCGCCGGAGAGGACGAAACGATCCCGGTCGGGCCACTTCGGGTCGCGCGGATTATGTTTGAGGTGTCGCTGCCAGAGCGTGTAAGCCATCGGCGCGGCGCCCATCGGCAAGCCGGGATGGCCGGAGTTGGCTTTCTGAACGCCGTCTATCGAGAGCATACGTATGGTGTTTATGCAGAGTTGATCCAGAGACATGACTTACTCCGTGTGGTGTTTTGAATGGAAACCGCCTCTATTGTTCGGCTCACACGCGCTAATCCCTGCCCGAACGCGCCGCGATCTGCGCGGGAAAAAATAGAATCCGCCGATGGAAACAAATCCGACCGCCCGGTCGTCAAAGTATCCGGAAGAGAGATATGTCTGCTCGCTCGCGCTCCCTTGACAACGGAAGCAGCCTGCTGTATAACAGGAGCGACTGCCCCCGTTCCAGAGGAAACGATACGGAAGACAGAACAGCCATGCGATCCAGATTTTACAGCCAGCCGCATATTCCCGGCGCGACCGCCATAACCTTAACCGGCGGGACAGCGCCGAAACTCGTGCCCGCGGAGGGAGGGTAGACGACCGTTTCATCATCGTAATCCATTTCATTTCGGTTCGGCTCCCTGACGCCCTCCTCTGCACAGTCATCAGAGCGAAGGGCGTTTTTTACCCTCCTGGATCACTTCCATGATGGAGAAGAAGAGTTGACGCGCCTATCGTCTTATGGCGAAAGTCTTACCAGCTGATCTGATTTCGAGGGAAGATTGCTCGCTGCCTCTCGCACTCACAGGTTGAGGAGGTTTCGCGTGAAACAGGGATGGTCGCGCGCACCTCGAAGCACGATAGGCGCGTTATCGCTGAACTGTCCAGTCAGCATTAGCCTCCATGAAAGGAGACAGAGATGCGAATACTCGCCCTCTTTTCGCTCATGATCCTGCTGTCTCTCCCATCCGGAATCGTATCGGGACAGGCGCCGTCGCTGATGGAGAACCTGATCCTCACCGAGAAGGAGGCGATCGCGATGCTGCCCCCGGAGGTGGTCAGCGGTCCGATGGTCTCCCGCGCGCTCTGGTCCCCGGATGGTCGCTATCTGCTGGTGGTGCGACAGGATATGCAGCTCACCCCGCAGTTGCTGCGAAGAGCCTTGACCGCCCCGGCGTCGGCATGGGACCAGACGCCTCCCCCCGGTCAGACACGGGTGATTCTCTGGGATACGCGCGCGCGCCTCGCCGACGAGGTCTGGAAGATGCCGATGTTCGTCCATCATCTGGAGGACATACAGTGGCTTCCAGGAACGGATCAGGCGCTGGCTCTGATCCGCCAGACCCCGCAGCCCACGCCGGAGAACCCCTCTCCGAAAACCTCTTATGGCTTGCTGCGAATCAACGGCGCGACCGGACGCTCCCAGCTTTTCAATCTGTCAGACGAACAGGGCGTAGATCCGTGGATCACCCTCTCTGTCTCACCCGCCCATCCGGTCGCGATTCTGCGCCAGACAAGCATGAACGCTCCCCCGGATCGGCAGCAGGTCGTCTTCTATCAACTGCGCGAGGGAAGAAGAGTGGGCGCGGGCATAGTCGGTCCGCAGGAGACGGCGATCTCCGAAGTCGTCTGGTCTGCCGACGGCGCGCAGCCCTATCTGCGGGTAACGCAGATATCCCGCGACAGGAAACCGGTCGAGAGCCTCTATGCGCTGGATTTTCGCGCCGGGCAGTTAAAGAGACTGGAGAGCGCGCCGCGCCTGTATGCATACCGACCGCCCGAACCGCCCCTGCGGCTCAAAACCAGCGCGCAGACACTGAAAGAGGGCGGCATTCAGCGACCTGTGACCTCCCTCTGGCTGGAGAGCGGCGCGCAGAGCGAGTCTCCTCGCGCGCTGGTGTGCGCTGACTCCTCGCAGGGATGGATCTCGCCAAAAGGTGATCAGATTCTCTACATCTCTCAGGGAGCCGCCTTTGTTACGTCTCTCTTTCGCTTTTCAAGAGAGGAGTTCGAGCAGGCGCGCAACGCGGCGCGGAAGGCGCAGGCGATCAGCAACGCCAAGCAGATCGCTCTTGCCGCGCAGATGTACGCGCAGGATCATGACGAGAACCTGCCTTCCGGCGGCGGAGATATAAAGGGTCTGCTCGCTCCCTATCTGAAGAACCCGTCCCTTCTGGAAAACCTGGTCTATACGCACGGGGGCGGTCCGCTCGCCGCCATCGAACGCCCGGCGGAGACGGAACTTGGGTATGTGCGGGGACCGGGAGGACGCGCCATCCTCTATGCCGACGGGCATGTGAAATGGAAAGACGACTGACGGGCGTTGGGTGTCGGAGCTGCCCGCGCATTCATGGTTACAGCGATGGACTTCAGTCCATCGCTGTAATCCTCGCTGACGGGTTGTGAGATTGCTTCGGTCGGCTGTCGCCTCTCTCGCAATGACAGAAGGGGGCATTCCGCCTCCCTCGCAAGGAGTGCCACCCCGCCAACGACACGGGCGTGTTTTTCGCCTGCAGTAAAAACATCCGCGGAGGTTAAATTTTGATTCGACAAAATGGTCTGATAAACGGTATAATACCCCGCGCGTCTCTTGAACTACGATTTGAAAGGATGATGGAGCTTTGACTCAGGTAGTCGTGAAACCCGGCGAAGACATAGATCAGGCGCTGCGCCGCTTCAAGAAGGCTGTTATGAACAGCGGCATCACCAAAGAAGCCCGCATGCACGAGCGCTATGAGAAGCCGAGCGACCGCAAGCGCCGCGAGCTGAAGGCGGCGATTCGCAAGATTCAGCGCGCCCGCGCCAAAGCAGCCCAGAAAGATCGCGACTGATCCGGGGGCCTGCTGCTGCCAGTGTTACGGGGCAGGCATGATGCCTGCCCCGCTCTCTTCTCTGCCAGATAGCGCGCGAGACGGCTAGCCGCCCCGCGCCGCCAGGGTTGCCTTCACGGTGATCGTCTCTTGCCCGCGCCTGACCACCACCTCCACAACGTCGCCCGGCTTATGCTCCGACAGCGCCGCCGTGAACTCCTCGAGGTTACGGATGCTGCGACCGCCGAACCTGATCATGATATCGCCCGCCTTCAGCCCTGCCTTCTCCGCAGGACTGCCGGGGCGCACACCTCCCAGCAGCACGCCCTCCACCTCGGTGGTGAACTCCGGGATGGTTCCCAAAGAGACCCCGGCGCGTCCCCGTCCGCCGGCGGGAGCCGCCTGGGTTACCTGCTGGAAGGCGGGACGCTCCGGCATATCCGCAATCCGCTCCGCGCAGCCCGCCACCAGTCCAAGGATGCGCACCATATCCTGCGCGTTGATCTTGTCGGCGGTATCGCTGGGACGATGGTAGTCCTCATGAATGCCCGTGAAGAAGAAGAGCACCGGGATATTCTTCATGTAGAACGACTGATGGTCGCTTCCGCCGAAACCGCTCTCATTGCGGCTGATCTGGAAATTGCCGGTCTTGTTCGCCTCTTCCAGCAGCAGGTTCCATACCGGGGAGGTTCCCGTCCCGATCACCGTCAACTGATTGTTTCGCATTCGACCGATCATGTCCATATTCAGCATGGCGACGGTGCGGTCGAGCGGCAGGATCGGATTGTTGACGTAGTGCATGGAGCCGAACAGCCCCAGCTCTTCCGCAGAGAAACAGATGAAGAGAATGCTGCGCTTCGGCTTCTGAATGCGGGACTGGAAATAGTCGGTCAGCATCAGTACGCCCGCCGTGCCGGAGGCGTTGTCGTCCGCGCCATAGTGAATGGCGGGGGTCTTATCGGTCGCCAGCGAACTCGGACCACCCATCCCCAGATGATCCATGTGCGCGCCGATCACCACGATCTCGTTCTTCAGGGTCGGATCGCTGCCTTCCAGCAGCCCCACGATGTTCGCCGTGGTCTTCGTCACCTTCTGCAGGTCCGCCTGCACGTTCGCCCGTACGGGAAGCGCAAACGACTGCGCGCCGCTCTCGAGAGCGGTCATCACCTCGGGCAGCGATCTCCCCGCGCTCTTGAGCCACTCCTCCGCCACGCTTCGGCGCACGGTCAGGATCGGCAGACCGGCTCCGGCGGCGCGTCCCTCCGCGCCTATCTTCGGATCCTCGCCGGGAGCGGTCAGCGCCACGAGGATCCCCGCCGCCCCCATATCGCGCGCGATCTGCGCCTTGCGCCGTATCCCGGCGAACGACTGCAGCGGCGCGTTCGCCCCTCCGCCCGGCGCGCCCGCCAGCATCATAACGATCTTCCCCTTCACATCCTGCCCGGCGTAGTCGTCGCGCTGGGGAGCCTGTATCCCGTAGCCGACAAAGACCACCCCGCCGTCCGCATTTCCCGACGAAGAGACGGCGGACGGCTCAAACTCGCTCCCGACCCGATAGCGCATCTTCTTGCCGCCGACCTCCGCCTGCAGGCTGTTGTTCTTGCCCCGGGCGACCCCCGCCGGGAAGGTGAACGGCTGAAAATAGCCGCTGCCGTCCATCGCCGCCTTGGGATCGTTCTGCTTGCTGGTTCCGATCGGCTTCAATCCGGCGCGTTTGAACTGAGCGGCGATATAGCGCGCCGCCAGTTCGTTGCCCTTTTCGCCGGTGCCGCGACCTTTCAGTTCGTCCGAGGCAAGATAGGAGATGTGCGCCTGGATGGTTCCCAGGCTGATGCCCTCCTGCTTTCCTTCCGGGGCTGCCTCCAGCCTGCCGGCAGCCAGCAGGGCGATCCCCGCTCCGGCAAAGAGCGTCCATGTGCGAAATCGTGCAGGGTTCATGTTGCTTCCTTGATTATCCTTCGAGTTTCCACTCCCGCATGGGAGCGATCAGCGAGTAGGCCGTCATATCCAGATGGACGGGGGTCACGGAGATCCGGTCTTCGAGAATGGCATGAACATCCGATCCCTCGTCCGGCGTCTCCTCCTTGAGGCTGCCGCGCAGCCAGTAGTAGGCGCGCCCCCACGGGTCCACGCGGCGGTCAATCCGATCTACATATTGCCGACGCCCCTGATGCGTGACGGTAACGCCGCGTATGCGTTCCTGCGGCAGCGCAGGCACATTGACGTTCAGGAGAGTCCATCGCTCCATCCCGTTGTCCCGGATCGCCTCCGCCAGTCTGCGTGAGAAGCGCGCCGCCGGCTCAAAGTCCCGGTCGGAGCCGTTTTCGACCACCGAGACCGCCACGGAGGGCAGTCCGAGAATAGCTCCTTCGATGGCGGCGGCGACCGTTCCGCTGTAGGTCAGGTCCCAGCCCAGATTGGAGCCTGCATTGATCCCGGAGAAGAGCAAGTCGGCGCGCCCCTCCATCACCACATCCAGTCCCAGAGTTACGCAGTCGGCGGGCGTGCCGCTGGTCGCCCAGGCGCGCTGACCGTCCGGCAGGCGCATCTCCTCGATCCGCAGCGGCTTGTGCAGCGTGATGGAGTGACCGGAGGCGCTGCGGGGTCGCTCCGGCGCCACCACAAAGACCTCTCCCAGCGGTCGCAGCGCCTGTGCCAAGGCAAGCAGCCCCGGCGCATAGATGCCATCGTCATTGGTGAGCAGTATTCGCATAGCAGCATTATAGCACTCCTCTGCCCGCAGAAGCGCGATGTTTCACGGATGTTGCGCAGAAGACGGAGAGAGTTTGAACGGCTAACCCGCTGACCTAGTTCCGGAACAGGGACGTGGAAGATTGTTTCGCTGCGCTTGCAATGACGGATTGGGGGCTGGTTGCACGTAACTGCGACGGTACTGCCTGCCAGATCGTCATTGCGAGGGAGGCGCCAGCGTCCCGGTCTGTCATTGCAAGGGAGGCGAAGCCGACCGAAGCAATCTCAACCGGACAGCGGGAACTACAGCAATGGACTGAAGTCCATCGCTGTAATCATGAATGCGCGGGCTGCGCCGACAACCAACACCCTGTACTCTGCCCCCGCCTCTATCTCTCTCCCGGTTCGCGCACCGTCAGGGTCTGATTGGCGGGAGTCGGTCCGAGCGTCTGCACCAGCCCGTTGGGCCACTGTATCTCGATCGAGTCCGCCTGTTTTGCTCTGCCCAGCCCGAACAGCAGTCGGCGGTCGCTCTGCGCCAGATAGCTGGATGCGCTCTTGACCGTCTTGCTCAGGGAGCGATTCCCGACATGCACGCGCACCCGTGCGCCGATGGCGTTGCGGTTGCTCCGCGTCCCCTCCAGTTTCAGACGCAGCCAGCGGTTGCCGGTGCGGTTCTCATTGCGGAGCAGACGCGCCGCACCGTTATTGACGGTCATCAGAATGTCGGGCGCGCCGTCGTTATCGTAGTCGCCCCAGGCAGCGGCGCGCCCCACCACGCGGCGCATCAACGCCTCCCCGGAGACCGCCGTCACCTCCTGATAGCTGCCCTGCCCCCGATTCCGGAACAGCAGCGCAGGCTCCTCGTAGGCGACCCCGGTCTGGCGCAGATCGGCGTCGTCCTGAATATGACCGTTGGCGACAAAGATATCCAGCCAGCCGTCCAGATCATAATCGAAGAAGAAGACGCCAAACCCCAGATAGTACTGGCTGGCGTTCCCGATCCCGCTGCGCGCCGCCATATCCAGAAAGTGCCCCGTGCCGTCCTGCCGGTAGAGGGTCAGCTGCTCCCCCGCAAAGTTGGTGATGACAATCGATTCCAGACCGTTATTCTGCTCGTCGCCGGTATCTATCCCCATCCCCGCCTTCGCCTTGCCGGTCTCCGCCACCGCAATGCCGACCTCCAGAGCCACCTCTTTGAAGGCTCCATTCCCCTGATTGTGATAGAGCAGGTTCGGCTCCGTATCATTGGCGACGATGATGTCGGGCCAGCCGTCCTGATCAAAATCACACAGCACCACCCCCAGCGCCTTGCTGCGCGTGTTGAAGACGCCAGACGAACGGGTAACATCGGTGAAGCGACCGTTCTTCTCATTTCGATAGAGGCGGCAGGTCTGTCCGGCATACTGCTGCGGGGTCGCATAGGAGCGGTTCACACCGTCCAGACTGAACGACTTGCTCCGGTCTATCTCCGGCGACCACTCGACATAGTGACAGACAAACAGATCGAGGAAGCCGTCCCGATTGTAGTCTATCCAGGTTGCGCTGGTCGCCCAGCCGGAGTTCTGCAGCCCGGAGCGTGCCGTCACATCCTTGAACCGGCGCACTCCGCCCGCTCCCGCCGTGTTGTGAAACAGCCGGCTCTCGCCGACGCCCGTCACATACAGATCGTCCCAGCCGTCGTTATCGTAGTCGCCGACCGCCACCCCCATGCCGTAGAGCGTGACATCCAGCCCTGCCTCTTCGGTCACGTCGGAGAACCTGCCTTTCCCGTCGTTGCGATAGAGCTTCATCGTCGGCTTTTCCGTCCGCTTATGCTCGGGCCAGTACTTTCCGTTGATAAACAGAATATCCAGATTGCCGTCGTTGTCGTAGTCCAGGAAAGCAGCCCCCGATCCCATCGTCTCCGGCATATACTTGTCCCCGGCGGCTCCGTTGACATGCTTGAAATCTATGCCGACCTCCTGCGTCACTTCCCGGAAGATAACGGGCGGAGGCGGCTCCGCTGCAGGCTTTGTTCTGGGCGCGCCGCTGTTTTGACATCCCGACGGCGCAAGGCAGAGCAGCAGAATGGAGGCGGCGACGGCGCGCGGACGCCCGCTCTCCGCCGCTGCTCCGAAGAAGTGAGAGAGGAGACGAATCATGGCTTTTCGCTTAACAGATGTTCATGCATCAACAGCCGCTCGCGCTGAATGTGCGGGTGTTCGCGCAGGAACGGCTCAATGATATGCGTCGGCAGTTCGTCATCGCGCAGCACCCGATAGGCAGCCTCTTCGCGGCGCGCCTCCGACAGCCGCCGCAGCCGACGATAGCAGTCCATCAGGTTGAAGTGCGCGGCGGCGTCATCGGGGTCCACATCGAGCATCCGTCGGAAGGCTTTCGCCGCCTCCTCGTAGCTCCCGGTCTGAAAGTGACTGCGCCCGATGTTGAACCAGACCATCCTATCGCGCGGATATCGCTCGGACAGCGGCTTTAGAAACGCCAGGGCAGTCTCAAACTGCCCCATTCTGCGATGCGTGTAGCCGAGCCACGCCTTTGCCGCATCCGATGAGGTATCCAGATTAAGCGCTGTTTGAAACTGCGCGCGAGCTGCCAGAAGATCGCCCTCCGCCAGGAACGCCCGCCCCAGAGCGATATGACAGGCGGGTCTATCCGGGTCGAGGCTCAAAGCGCGTTGCAGCACACGCCGCGCCTGAGTCAGATCGTTCTGTAGCAGCAGCGCCGTTCCGTAGACCAGCAGGCGCGAGGCTTCCCGCTCTGCGTCAACGGGAGCGGAGACCGGCGGATCGCCCTGCCGACCTCCCTCCTGTACCTGCAGCGAGACGGAGTGCTCCGCCAGGATCGTTGTCGGGAGCCTCTGCATCAGCTTGCCGCCCTCCCGCTCCCCGAACATCGCCAGAAGAAACGAAGTGCGGAAGGGACGATAGCTCAGCCGGGCGTTCAGACGCAGCGCGCCCCCGGTTCCCTCCGGTATGCGGAAGCGGTACCGGGCAACATCTCCCTCTCCCGGTCGAAGCGCGCGGTAGCGCGACACCTCTCCCTCTCCTGGCAGAATGGCGCGGCTGTGCAGCAGCGCCACCATCTCGTAGAAGTTGCCCCGCGTGGTCGGCTGCCCGAGGCGGTTCAGAGCCAGCATCCCGTACCAGTGCACATCGGCGTCGGCGGACAGCCCAGCTTCCTCCCGTTTATCGCTGAGCAGCCGGACGCGCCCCTGTGAATCGGTCACCGTGAAGGCGATCCACGCCTCTCTCAGATCGGGGAGTCCGGTCGGGAAGGCGTGCCCGATCCCGATGTTCTCCGCCAGCACATCCACCGCAACCTCTTCCCCCGGACGCACGACGATATCACGCCCGGCAAGCGGCATGATCAGCGTCTCACGTTCACGCGGCGAGGCGTCAAAACGCCGCAGCGAGACGATCTCTAGACGAAAGGCGTCCTGCTGCAGCGCTTTCTCCACCGCGCGCAGCCGCTCCCGATCTCCCCGCAGAACCGGCTTGGCGGTATCGGCGCCAAACAGCGCGTGGTCGCGCACCCTGCCCGATATATCGTATCCCTCCGTCTTCGGCAGATGGCAGGCGGCGCAGTCCTTCGGGGTAGTTCCCGACCCGGCGGAGGCGATGGCGTACCCGGAGTAGGGGCTGTTCAGCCAGTCTCCCCAGGTCTCATCGTAGCGCAGGAACTTGTAACGATTCTGCGGCATATTCACGCTCAGACGGTGACAGGAGACACACTGATAGGGGCTTTCCGGCGTCTTCAACGCCGCCTGATGGGGAGCGGGACGCACGCGCACCAGAAAACGGTGCGTCCAGCGAAGTGCCGGATGACGGCTCTTTGCGAGCGGATAGACGGGAGGAGCCGCATAGACGGCGCGACCGTTGCCGGTCGGCTCCGGGACGTGCGTCATGGCATGACAGGCGAGACAGTTGACGGACGCCTTCCCGCTCTCGATCCGCTTCTTCAGCGCCTCCGCCGGATCGCTTTCCGGCGTGCGGGCGTAGGGATGGAGGGAGAATGGCGCATGGCATCCCTGACACCACTGCGCGCCGCTCTCGCCAAGCTGCCGCTTCGCCATCGCCAGCGCGCGCTGATAGAAGAGGCTCTCCTCCGCATGCGCATGCCCCGACCCGCTCCATTGCTGGGTAATATCGGGATGACACCCCTGTTCGCCGCACGATTCGGGGGAGGGCAGCGTCTCCCACTCCCCGCCCTCCGCAAAGAGGGTGCCGGCGGGAAAGTGCGGATAGCCCGCCTGTTCCGGCGTGGTAGCGGTCAGCATCCGGTAGTAGGCTTCCGCCGAATAGGCGTAGGCTCCAAAGACCGCGCTCGATCCCAGCAGCAAGAGCGCCGCCGTCGCGCCGGACCGGGACGGCTTTCTTGCCTGAAAGACCGACCTCCAGTCCGCCCGGCGCAGAGCAAACACGGCAAACCAGAGTAGCGTCGCAAATCCGGACAGGAGATGCAGCAGGAACAGCCAGCGCGCGCGGTTAACACTGTGACCGGCGGCGGCGTATCCGATGAGCAGAAAGCCGGTCAGCACGACAGTCAGGGCGAGGCTTTTCAGAAAGATGGAATGTGAGCCTCCGGAGCGAAACAGCGTCCAGAGAAACGGGACGGAGAGCAGGACGCCCGCGAGAATATGCCAGCCGACCGCCGCGCTCGCCGCCGGACCCATGCTTTCGCGGGCGAACAGATACAGCCCCGCGCCGGTCAGCGGCACGCTCCAGAGCGCAGCGGCGAACAGTCGGCGCAGCAGATGAGTGCGAGGATGGCGTTCAGATGCCACGAGAGACCTTCCAGATCGTAAATCGCACACGCGGGGGCGCAGCGGCGGCGAGAGTAACGAAGGTGACGAGCTTCTGGGGACGACTGACGGGTCTGGCAGGTCGGCAATCGCTCCAACCAGAGACGGGAATCTGGCTGATACCCTGCAACGGCGTTCACACCTTCGGGATGCGCTTCTCCCTCGACATCATCGTTCTGGATCGGCAGATGCGAGTCCTTCAGATTCTACGCGCGGTGCCGCCCAATCGTATCTGTCGCGGGACGGCGGGCGGCTACAGCACGCTGGAGATGCCCGCCGGAGCCGCCGCCGGCATTTCGGTCGGAGATCAACTGGAGGCGTCTCCGGACGAAGCGTCTTCGGCGGAGGCGGGGTAGGCGCGGCGCAGATAGGCGATCTCGCTGCGGGTATAGCCGACCCCGCGCAGAAAGCCGTCCGGCAGATAGGCGACGCTTGCGCGCAGCACATCGTCATCCAGCGTGGAGGGACCGCGATGATGCACGCGATCCAGACCGATCGCTCTGTGGAGATTGCGGCAGCCCGCGAAGACCGTGAGCGAGAGGGTCGCGCCGGTCAGGTTGGCTCCCTGCAGATCGGCTCCGGTCAGATCGGTCTCGCTCAGCACCGCACCGCGCATATTCGCCTCGGTCAGATCGGCTCCCCGTAGATCGGCTCCCGACAGGTTGGCGAAGGGCAGCACGGCGCGTGACATGGCTGCGCCGCTCAGATCGGCATGTATCAGGTACTCCCCCGCCAGATTAGCGTTTACCAGCGTATCCGCCGGAACCTGCAGCAGCACCCGCCGGCTCTGTCGGTGTAGAATCTCAATCATTCGCCTCTCCTGTAGATCGAAAAGGAGCGCGCAGGAAGACACCTTCCTGCATATCTGCCCCCGGACGACCGTTCGCGCTGACCTTCGCGCACCCCCATCCTGTATCCTTACGCAAGCCGGGAAGGAAACGTCTCCGCCCTTGCGGAAATTGAAAGGACTATGCCCGGATCATCTTCGCCTTTTGTCTGCCGGCAGCGCATCCACTTCGATATGCTGGACGCGCTGGGAATGGCGCACAACTCGGTCTATCTGCTGCTCTTCGAACGGTCGCGGTTCGACTTCTGGCGCGCGCTGGGATGCGCTCGCGAGTCGGCGACCCCCGAATGGCCCTATGTGGTTGCGCGCCACGAGATAGACTACCGTAAACCCATTCTCGGCGAGATGGAGGTGGAGGTGCATATCTCCGTCGTCCGGGTCGGCAACAGCAGCCTGACGCTGGCGCTGGAGATACGGATGGACGACCAGACCCTGGCAGCGCAGGGACAGTCGGTGCTGGTGCGGCTGGATCCGCAGACGCGCCGCCCCGCGCCCTGGTCTGACCGCTTCCGCGCGCTCGTTCAACCCTATATACAGCCTTCCGGGTAGGTCTTTTCAGGAGCCGGACGATGCAGTTTTTTGCAGTCCTCAGCCGACAGCGCGACACCGATGCGGCGATCGAGGAGATACTCGCGCAGGTTCAGCAGAGCGGGATCGCCGCGCCGGATTTCGCC
This sequence comes from uncultured Chthonomonadales bacterium, assembly GCA_938005745.1. GTDB lineage: Bacteria > Armatimonadota > Chthonomonadetes > Chthonomonadales > CAJBBX01 > CALLMM01. The sequence goes on from CALLMM010000037.1 coordinate 47,301, forward strand.
GCGCTCTTTGTAACCTACCATCATAACGCCACGGTCTGGCGCAGCGCCGAGAGACTGCGCGAGGCGCTGCGTCCGCAGGTGATGGCGGGCTGCACCGCCTGCGGCGTCATCGGCGTGCAGGAAGAGATCGAGGAGGAGCCGGGGATCTCGCTGCTGCTGGGCAGCATGCCCGGCGTCCAGCTCACCCCGTTTCATCTCGGTGAGAGCGACTGGGATGCGCTGATTGACGACCCGCACGCGCTCTCCGCGCGCGTCGGAACGGTCGCGCAGACTCGCGCCTACATGCTGCTGTGCGACGGCTACACCACCCCCATCGTTGAGCTTCTGGAGGCGTTTGACAGCCTCAAGCCCCGCGCGCCGGTCTTCGGCGGGATGGCAAGCGGCGCATTCCGCAGCGGGCAGAACGTCCTCGTCCTCGACGACATGCTCCACTACGAGGGCGCGGTCGGCGTCGCCTTCTCCGGTCCCGTCTCCATCCAGACGGTCGTGAGTCAGGGCTGCCGTCCGATCGGACGCCGTATGCTGGTCACTGGCGCGCAGGACAACACGATCGCGACGTTGAGCCGCCGTCCCGCGCTGGAGGTCGCCGAAGAGATGTTCCGCGAACTGTCAGAGGAGGAGCGGCGGCTGCTGACGCAGGGCGTCTTTCTGGGGGTCGCGATGAACGAGCATCAGGCGGAGTTTCACCGCGGCGATTTCCTCATACGCAATGTTGTGGGCGTCAATCAGCAGGACGGCGGCATCCTGGTCACCGACTACATCCGCGCCGGGCAGACCGTGCAGTTTCATGTCCGGGACGCCTCCACCGCCGATGAAGACCTGCGGCAGCTCATGCTCCCGGTGCGCGACAACGCGCCCCCGGCGGGGGGACTGCTCTTCAGCTGCAACGGACGCGGGCGCCAGATGTTTCCTCTGCCCCACCACGATATACAGACGGTGCTGAACGTCGTTCCGCAGACCCCGATCGCCGGTCTCTTCGCGCAGGGGGAGATCGGTCCCGTCGGCGGACGGAGCTTCGTTCATGGACACACCGCCAGCATCGTCTTCTTCCGCCCCCTCAACCGTGACGAGTAGTTTCGCAAGGGAGAGTGCCAGCCATGACACCCGATCTGTTGTTTCGTCGTCCGCCCGCGGAGGGTCCATGGACCGAGATCGTCAGCCCGCAGAACGCGCCGTTGAAGTGGCTTCGCGTCGGGACGGTGCATCTGACGGCGCAATCGCCGGAGTGGACCTTCGAGACGGGCGACTCAGAGGCGGCGTTAGACATCTTCGGCGGTCTCTGCACGGTGAATATCCACTCTTCGGCGGGCGACGCGACCTTCCCCGAGATCGGCAAGCGCGCGCATGTCTTCGCCGGGAAACCGACGATGGTCTATATTCCGCGCGACTCGCGGGTCAGCCTCTATGCCGAGGGCGCCGTTCTGGATGCCGCGCTGATCTTCGCTCCGGCGCGCCAGTCGTACCCGGCAGCCGTAATCTACCCGGAGGAGACGATCACTCGCGAGGTGGGACGCGATAACTGGAGCCGCACGGTGGTCACCGCGATCGGCGATAACGTGCGGGCGGATCGCCTGATCATCGGCGAGACGTTTAATCCGCCCGGAAACTGGTCGAGTTCGCCGCCGCATAAACACGACCGCCAGAACGAGAACGAAACGCCGATGGAGGAGGTCTATCTCTATAAGACATCGCCTGCCGGAGGGTTCGGTCTTCAGCGGATCTACACCGCGCCGGACGACCCGGAGCCGTTCGATGTAACCTATGCCGTTCAGGATGGAGACGCCGTCGTGCTGCCGCGCGGCTATCACCCGGTAGTCGCCGCGCCGGGCTACCAGCTGTTCTATCTGTGGGCGCTGGCGGGCGAGGAGCGCAGGTATGGAGCCTGGGCAAACGATCCGGCGCACGCCTGGATACTGGAGGAGACGAGATGACCACCATTCTCTGTGCGCTGCCGGAGGATACCTATCAGCGGATGCGGATGCCGGAGTTTGAAGCGGAGCTCCGCGGCATGGGATCCGTGATCTTCTGCCGTCAACCGCGCGAACTGAGCGAGGCGGAGTACAGCGCGCTCTGGGAGGAGTCGGACGCGGTGATCACCGGATGGGGATTCCGACCGCCCTCCGTGGAGACGCTGCAGCGCGCCGACCGGCTGAAGATCATCTGCCACACGGCGGGCAGCGTGCGCGGCATCCCGCGCTATGCGATCGAGAAGGGGATCATCGTTACCAGCGCGCGGGCGGCGATCGCCCGCACTGTCGCCGAGTTCTGCCTGCTGAACGCCATGATCCTGCTGCGCCGCTATCTGGTCTACACCGACACCAATCCGGCGCGCGCCGGCTTCTATCAGGCGGCGGGGGAACGGGTCTTCAGCGAGACCCTCTACGGCAAGACGGTCGGGCTGATCGGGTTCGGTTTCGTCGGAAGATATTTCCGGGAGCTTCTGCGTCCGTTCGGCTGTCCGACGCTGGTCTACGATCCCTACATGTCCGACGAGGAGGCGGCACGGCAGGAGGTGGAGAAGACCGACCTGCATACGCTCCTGCAGCGGTCGCGGATCGTTTCGCTCCATGCGCCGGACATACCGGAGACGCGCGGGATGATCGGAGCGGCGGAACTGGCGATGATCCCCGACGGCGCGATCTTTCTGAACTCGGCGCGGGGGCGTCTGGTGGATACGGAGGCGCTGACGCAGGAGATGCAGACGGGGCGCCTCTTCGCCGCGCTGGACGTTACCGACCCGGAGCCGCTCCCGCCGGATCATCCCCTGCGTAATCTCCCGAACGTCTTATGGACGCCGCATATCGCCGGACCGACCACCGATGAACTGCCGCAGATGACGCGGATGGCGCTGGACGATCTGGCGCGTCTCCTGCGCGGAGAGAAGCCGCTCTACCCGATCACGCTGGAAGCCTACGACCGGATGAGTTTCTAACCGTCGGCTCAGAGCGTCCCCCCGCACTCCGGACAGAACTTGAAGAGCGGGTTCTCCACGATCGCCGCACAGCGCGGACAGCGGCGGTCTGCCGCGGCGGTCTCCACCCGCGCATAGTTGCCGCGCAGAATGTCCCGGTACTCCTCCGCCTGCCCCCAGCGATGGATCTCCCGGGCGCGCAGCGCGGGGAACGGATGGGTCTGGAAGCGGGTCATCTCGAACTTGTAGAGGATGTTCAGCAGGCTCTCGTCCATATCTTCGTAGTCGTCCGCCTGCTTGAGAAACTCCTCCAGGTTCAACTGTCCGACGGTGCGCTGCGCTCCGCCTGCCAGCTTCAGCAGCACGCGCACGGCGACCTGCGGGTCCTGCGCGACCAGCAGTCCGGCGCGGTCCGCCGTCAGTTCCGATTTGCGGAACCAGTCGTAGAAGGCGTAGAGCAGCGCCTGCGAGAGCATGTTCACAAAGGGCAGGTTGCGCGCCGCGACCAGTCCCGCCAGCGTCAGGAAGATCGCGATCGTACGATAGAGCATGTGCCCGCTCTTGATATGCCCCAGTTCGTGCCCGATCACAGTGCGAAGCTCCTCCTCGGTCATCAGGTCCACCAGTCCGGAGGTCAGCACGATTGTAAAGCGGTCCATGCCGATGGCGAAGGCGTTGGGCTGCGGGGTCTGCATCAGGTAGAGTTCCGGCTCCGGCATGTCGAGCACGGCGGCGGCTTCGCGCAGCAGGCGATAGATGTCCGGACACTGCCGAGGAGAGAGGCGCAGGCTGTCGGCGGTGAAGTGCAGGCGCACCTGCCTCTCAAAGTGGAGCGAAGCCAGCTTTTTGAACAGCTTATCCAGACCGGGGGTCTTTCGCAGGGCTTCCAGCGCGCTGCGATCCAGCGGATGCTCAAACGCGGTCGGATGAATCCCGGGAAAGCGCAGGCGTTCGGCGGCGGCAGTGGTCATAGCTAATCCTCATCCCCCTGTCCCTGCCCGCAGAACGGGCAGAAGCGATACGGGCGGTCAAAGGCGCGTCCGCAGTGGATGCACTTCTCCTCCACCACCCTCTTGCGCTCCGGAAGATGCGCGGTCAGCGAGTCCCACACCTTCACGATCCGTCGCGCGCTGTCGGCGAGCCTTCCGCTGGCGCGCAGGCGGATTGAGTCCCCGGTGCGCAGCAGCACCACCATGCGCGCGGTGCGTCCCGGCTCCATCGGATCGGCGTCCGACAGGCTGATGGAGTAGATCTCCTCCAGCGGGAAAGCCAGCGTCTTCTCGGAGGTAACGCGCCCTGTACCGGGCTGCACGGGCTGCAGCACCAGTCTATCCCCGGTGATTCCCAGGTTGGCGAATCGCCACAGAAGCGCCTGGGGCGTCAGCGCAAGGCGTCCGCTCCAGCTTCCCGCGAGCCGTCCGCGCGTGGTTCCCAGCAGCATCTCTCCCTCCTCCAGCGTCTTCGCCAGGTCCTCAAAGGCTGCCGCCTCGACCCGGCGATCCCAGGTCGGCTCCGCGCCGTTGCGAAAGACGTAGCCGCATACAGCGCAGGAGTGCTGCTTTTTGCCGGTGGGCGCGCCGCAAGCCGCACAACTCATGCTCCTCGATCCTCCAATACCGTCATAACCGTTTGAGTCTACTCTTCTCTGCGACGGTTTGTTCCTGTCTGCACCTCTGCCACTGTATACGGATCGAATCGCCTTTCGGCTACAACGATTTGAAAGAGGGCGGGACTGCGCCCGCCGCCGGGCGGTACGGAGAGCGGATCGCGCTCCCGCGCCGTCCGTTCAGAGCAGTCCCGTGCGCTTGCGGATGAGCCACTCCAGACTGAGAGGAACGACAAAGAGGAGGAGAAGGATCGGCGCATCCCACAGTTCCGTCTCACTCTCGCTGCGGATCACGACATCCTCCGCCTTCAGCGTCTCCAGCCAGCGGCGCGTCTCGTCCGGCAGATAGTATCCTCCTCCGCCCGCCGCCGCCAGCCGTTTGAGCAGCGTCTCGTTCAGTTCCGGCTGCTGCTGCTCCAGAGAGACGCTCTGCACCAGAAAGGAGGCAGTCGCGGGAGCGGCGGGATTGGCGGGAGAGGCGAGAGAGACCTGCATCTTCCCGACCCGTTCCGCCAGGAAGTCGGCGGAGAAGAGACCGGGCGAGACGGGCGAGGCGTTGAGCGTGATCGGGGTCTCCACGCCGTTTTCATCGCGCAGCACGGCGGTAACCTGCTTCGCCTTCACCGGGCGGTAGAAGGCGTCGAGCAGGCGTGCGTTCAGCGCGACCCGGTCGCCCAGCAGATACTCCGCGCGATCCGCATTGATCTGCGCATAGCGGTTGCCCCCGGGGGTCTCCTGCGGCGTCATGGCGCGGATCATCTGCCCCCAGTAGCGGTAGAAGTAGCGGTCTCCGACCCGCCAGCGCCATCTCCAGGTGCTGTCCGTCAGGGAGATCAGACAGCGTCCCGCCCCGAACGGCTGCACCGCCAGCACCACCCGCTTGCCATAGGAGTTGGAGCGCGCGGAGTTGACGACCAGCACCGTTGCGCCGGGACGCGCGCGCGGAACGCCTGCTCCCCAGTACATGCCCGGCAGCTCACGCCAGATGCGCGCATTCACCGCCGGATCGTCATCCAGCCGCAGCAGCGGATCCTGCCTGCCCTCCGGCGTCAATTCCCACTGAAACGGCTCAGCGGTCTTCACCTGTTCGGGGAAAGAGGGCAGCTCCGTCGGAAAGATCGGCTCCAGCGGCGTTGCGCGATACTCCCAGGGCATATGCCTCTCTCCCGCAATTACCACCAGACTGGAGCCTTTGTCCTCCACAAAGCGGCGGATATTGCGAAGCTGCAGCTCGGTAAAGTGCGCGCGCGGCACATCGCCCAGGATCAGAATGTCGAACTCGAACAGGCTCTTCTCATCCTGCGGAAAGCGATAGATCGGAACGTTGCCCTCCCCGCCCCGCTGCGCGCCGGAGGCGACCAGGTAGCAGCTGAAGGCGATCTGGGTATCGCGCAGAATGGCGTTCTTCAGATAACGGTACTCCCAGCGGGGTTCTCCCTCGACATAGAGTATCTTCAGTTTGCGGGAGATTACCCGCTGCAGAAAGCGGCGGCGGTTATTCTCCGCCGTGATCTCGCCGCTCAGGACGGTCGCGGAGACGGTGTGCGAGAAGGAGCCGGTCTGTTTTGGCGTGTAGGTGAAGGAGACGGTCTGCCGACGCCCGGCGGGACCCAGACGCGCCGACTGCGTGCCGAGCGTCTCGTTGCCGCGTCGCAGTGTTACCGAGACGGTCTGCCCCTCGTATCCTCGATGCGACAGCCCTACAAAGACCTGCGTGATGTTGTCCTTGCGAACCACCTGATCCGCCAGAACCTCGGTGATGGCAAGATCGCGCGTCGGGGTCGGGTCGCCGATCCCCAGCGTGCTGACGGTCACTCCCTGCTCCCGCGCCTGCTTTGCGACGGCGACCGGGTCCTCCCCCAGATTGTTCCCTCCGTCAGAGAGTATCAGCGCGCCCGCCAGCGGCTGCCCCGCCAGATCGTCCAGAGCGCGTTTGAGCGACTCCCCGATCTGTGTGGTGTTCCCCTTCGGATCGGGCTGAATATCGAGGACAGGGGGGGCGCTGCGAGCAGGAGGTCGGGGGATCGGAACCGCCTGCGCCTGCCCGTGAAAGGTATAGACGCGCACCTGGTAGCGTTTCGACAGTTCGCTGAGTAGGCTGGAGGGAGGGCTGTTGAGCAGCCGGGAGGCGATCTCGACGCGCGACATCTGCGCCGGACTGCCGCCGACGGCGCGCGCGATACGCGCAGAGCGGTCAGCGGGCAGACGGGCGTCTTTGCGCTCCATGCTGAGCGAGTTATCCACCAGCAGCAGAACATTCGGACGCTGCGTCTCAGTCTTCGTCAGGCGCAGCATAGGCTGCAGCAGCATCAGGATCAGGGCGGTCAACGCCAGAAGACGCAGCAGCAGCAGGGGGGTCTTGATCCAGAGCGAGGGACGCCTGCCGTCTTTCAGATAGAGAACACCGAACCAGCACGCCGCGAGAAGCAGAAGCGCTACGAGGACATAGATATGCCAGCCGCCTGCAAAGTAGAGCCGTGCCTGCTGAAACTGTCTGCCCGTCTCATCGCTCAGCCCCAGTAGCCACCGCCACGGCTCTGCCAGAAGGTAGACCGTACCCATATCCCTACTCTACAGTTTTCATCGGCATTTGTCCAGTCCTCGCAATTGATTAGACTGTGTTGCGGATGCGGCGGTTGCGCGCAGATTCACGCGGCGGTTCTCTGCCAGCCGCCCCGCGTAAAGTCGGGGAAGGGCAGCGGCGCGCTTCCCCACGCGACCGAGATATCGGAGAGCGGTCCGGGCGCGCTCCATGCCGCCGCATCATAGACGTCCATATCCGGGGGCACCCCCTCTCGGAAACACTGGATCAGACGGTAGTTCATGATGAAGTCCATGCCCCCGTGTCCGCCCATCTTGCGCGCCAGTTCGCCCTGCTCCTTCCAGATCGGATCCTCATACTGCTGGCGGAAGGGGTCTATCGGCATCCAGTCGTGGCTCTTCTGCCCGTCCAGAAAGATGCGGGGAGGATAGTCGCAGAAGGCTCCCTTCGTGCCGGCGACCAGATTGATCCGACTGTAGGGACGGGGCGTCACCACATCGTGCTGGAGCATGATCGTGCGCCCGAGCGCGGTCTGGATCAGCGAGATGTTCATATCGCCGCAGGAGTAGCTCTCGGCGCGTTTGGGGTGGTCTACGGGAAAGTTGGCGTCGCGGTACTCGCTCAGAGAGCGGGAGAGGCTGCTCATGGAGACCAGACGGGTGAACCGATCCCCGCGATGGATGTCCATATAGCGCGCCACGGGACCTAGCCCGTGAGTCGGATAGAGGTTCCCGTTGCGCGTCTTGTGCGGCTCGCGCCGCCAGAGTCCCTCGCTGTAGTCCGCCAGCAGCAGGTCGCGCAGATCGTGGATGTACGCCGCCTCGCCGTGCGTGATGAAGCCGAACAGTCCGGCGCGGATCATATTCATCACCATCATCTCGGCGTACTCATAGATGCAGTTTTCCAGAATGATGCAGTGGCGGCGTGTGCGCTCGGAGGCGTCTACCAGACGCCAGCAGTCCGCGAGCGTGGTTGCCGCCGGAACCTCCACCGCCGCATGTTTGCCGCAGTTCATGGCATAGACCGCCTGCGGAACATGCCAGTCCCAGGGAGAGCAGATATAGACGATATCCACCTCGTCCCGCTCGCAGACGGTCTGCCAGTCGCTCTCTACGAACGGAGAGGGCTGACCGGCGTCCTCCACCCGCTGTTTTGCGCGCCGGGCGTGCTCTTCGAGCGCATCATAGATCGAGGTGATCTGCGCCCCCTCCACCGCCAGCAGCTCGCACATCTGCCCGTATCCCCGTCCGCCCACGCCCACCATGCCGATACGCACCACGTCACGCCTCTCCAGCGGAACGCCCAGCATGGACTCGCCCTGTCGCGGGGGGACGCTCTGCACATACTCTAAAGCCTGCTCCAGGCTCTCGCCGATTTCGTTCATGTCGCTCCTCAGGCGCCGGCGTCATCCGCGCCGGCTGACAGCTCGTTCTATGCCGCGAAGATTCTACCCGTGAAAAAGAGATCTATGATAGAGACAATTACGGCGGTCCGCCGCAGAAAGATAGCCAGGATGTAAGATCAGTTTCCGACCGGCGGTCCGGAGGGCTTTTTTCGCGCACGGGATATAAATTTACGCGCAATAGAATAACTTTTTTTTCTGCGAAGGAATCTTTCTGCAGACCGAGAATTATATTGTGAAAAAAGGCACAAGACTCAACCCCCGCAACAATCTGCCCGACCAATGCGCCGGACAGGTCAGGATAAAAAAGGAGGAAGCCTGTGAGCGACGTAGTTGCACAGGGTTTGGATCCCTCCAATCCGAACCTTCGGTTTCTTGAGGAGGTCAGTCGGCGAACAGCCGGAGTCTCGCGTCTGGAGATGTGCATCCAGTGCGGCACCTGCGGCGGATCCTGTCCCTCTTCCGCGGACATGGATCACACGCCCCGGATGCTGTTCGCCATGATACGCGCCGGGATGCGCGAGGAGGCGCTGCAGAGCAACACCCCCTGGATCTGCGTCTCCTGCTACCACTGCGTGGTACGCTGTCCCCAGGACGTACATATCGCCGATGTGATGTATACGCTGAAGAGCATGGCGATCCATGCGAAACTCTACCGCGACTCCACCCCGCCCCACTTCTCCCAGACCTTCGTGGATATGGTCGAGAAGTACGGACGCAGCTACGAATTCGGTCTGGCGACCCGCCACTACCTGAAGCACTTCCCGCTGCGCCTGCCGGGCATGGCTCCGATGGGACTGGGAATGCTGACCCGCAAGCGCATTGAACTCAAACCCCGCCGGATCAGAGGCATTCAGCAGCTGCATGCGATCCTGGAGCGCGCAAAAGAGGTGGAGGAGAACGAATGAGCGCCTATCTCTACTATCCCGGCTGCTCGATGGAAGCCAGCGCGCTTGCCTATCACGAATCGCTGATGGCGATCTGTGAACCGCTCGGTCTGAACCTGGACGAGATAGAGGACTGGAACTGCTGCGGCGCGACGGAGTATGTCGGGGTCAGTACCACGCCCGCCTACGCGCTCATCTGCCGCAATCTGGCGCTGGCGAAGGAGCAGGCAAAGGGAACCGATACCGTCGTAGCTCCCTGCAGCGCCTGCTATCTGAACCTGGCGAAAGCCAACTACTATATGCGCGAGCGTCCTTCGCTGGGCGAAAAGGTCAACGCCGCGCTGGCGGCGGGCGGACTGCACTATGAGCCGGATTCGCTGATCATACGCCATCTCCTCGATGTCATCATCAACGACATCGGGTTGGATACCGTCAAGAGCAAGGTGGTGCGCCCGCTGACGGGGCTGCGGGTCGCTCCCTACCTGGGCTGCATGGTTCCGCGACCGGACTACCAGAAACGCTGGTCGGACCATGAGCATCCCAACGAACTGGACCGCCTGCTGCGCGCGCTGGGCGCGCAGGTGATTGACTTCCCGCTCAAGACCCACTGCTGCGGCGGACACATGACGCAGATTGGACCCGCCACCGCCTTCGAGCTGATACGGCGCCTGATCGCTTCGGCGCAGCAGCACCAGGCGGACCTGATGGCGACTGTCTGCCCGATGTGCCAGATGAACATAGACGCCTACCAGGCGGAGACCAATCGCCACTTCCGCACCAACTACCGGATGCCCATCCTCTTCTTCACGCAGTTGATGGGACTGGCATTCGGTCTCGATCCGAAACGTCTGGGGTTTGGCAGAGAGTTCGTGAACGCGCAGCCCGCGCTGAGCCGGATCGGGGTCGAGGTTCCCACCAATGAAGCGGAACAGAAGCCGCCCCGCATTCCCGGACGCCGCGACAAAAATCTTCCCATGCCCCGAATGCCAGGCGAGGAGGAAAACTGATGAGCAACCGATTTATCCCTCTCGAACCCATGCAGCCCCGGGAGCGGATCGGCGTCTACGTCTGCCACTGCGGCAGCAACATCGCCGGCACGGTGGATGTCGCCGAAGTGCGTGACTGGGCGGAGAAGCGGCTGGCGCATCGCGGGGTGGTGGTGGCGCGCGACTACAAGTTCATGTGCTCCAGCCTCGGGCAGGAGCTGATCGCCAAAGATATCAAGGAGCAGGGGCTGACCCGCGTCGTCGTCGCCGCCTGTTCCCCCCACCTGCATGAGCAGACCTTCCGCAAAGCCTGCCAGATGGCGGGGCTGAACCCCTATCTGTGTGAACTGGTCTCGATCCGGGAACAGGTCTCCTGGGTGCATACCGACAAGCACGCCGCCACCGATAAAGCCAAAGCGATCCTCTCCGGAGGCGTCGAGCGGGTGATGCGCCATACGCCGCTGGAGCCGCTGCATGTTCCCATTCATCCCGCCACGCTGGTGGTCGGAGGCGGAATCGCCGGGATTCAGGCGGCGCTGGAGATCGCCGACGCCGGCTTTCCGGTCTATCTGGTCGAACGGGAGCCGTCCATCGGCGGACACATGGCGCAGTTCGACAAGACCTTCCCCACCCTCGACTGCGCCGCCTGCATCCTGACCCCGCGCATGGTCTCCGCCGGAAACCATCCCAACATCACCCTGCTGACCTGGAGCGAGGTGACGCGAGTGGACGGCTATGTCGGAAACTTCACGGTGACGATCCGCAAGAAGGCGCGCTACGTGAAGGAGGAGCTGTGCACCGGGTGCGGCGTCTGCCAGGAGAAGTGTCCCAAGCGCGTGGTGGATGAGCAGTACGAGGCGGGGCTGGGCTTCCGCAAAGCCTGCTACATTCCCTTCCCGCAGGCGGTTCCGAAATATCCGGTCATAGACACCGAAAACTGCGTCTTCTTTGCCAAGGGAACCTGCAAAGCCTGCCAGAAGTTCTGTCCCACCAACGCCATAGACTACGATCAGAAGGACGAGTACCTGTCGGTGCAGGTCGGCAACATCATTCTGGCGACGGGTTATGATCTGTTTGATGCGCGCCGCGTCTCGCAGTACGGCTACGGGCGGCTGGCGAACGTCTTCACCAGTCTGGAGTTCGAGCGGTTGAGTAACTCCGCCGGACCGACCAACGGCAACATCGTGCTGCGCGACGGCGTCACTACCCCGAAGACCGTCGGCATCATCCACTGCGTCGGCAGCCGGGATCGCAACTTCAACAACTACTGCTCGGCGATCTGCTGCATGCAGTCGCTCAAGTTCGCGCACCTCGTCAAGGAGCGCACCGGCGCGACCGTCTATAACTTCTACATAGACATCCGCACCACTGCCAAAGCCTACGATGAGTTCTATCAGCGGGTGCTGGAGGAGGGCACGCTCTTTGTGCGCGGCAAGGTCGCGGAGGTTACCGATGCCGCCCGCAAACCCGGCGAGGAGGGCAAGATCATCATCCAGGTGGAGGATACGCTGGTCGGCAAACAGCGGCGCATCCCGGTGGACATGGTGATCCTGGCAAACGGACTGGAGCCGCGCCGCGACGCCAAAGAGGTCGCCAAGATCTTCGGCATCTCCTGCAGCGCGGACGGCTGGCTGATCGAAAAACATCCCAAGCTCGACCCGGTCGCGACGATGACGGAGGGCATCTATATCGCGGGATGCGCTACCGGTCCCAAAGACATTCCGAGCACGGTCGCGCAGGGAGCCGCCGCCGCCGCCAGCGTGCTGGGACGCATCCAGCAGGGCGAGATCGCCCTGGAGCCGGTGCGCGCCAGCGTGCTGGAGGAGAGGTGTTCGGGATGCCGCATCTGCAACAATCTCTGCCCGTTCAACGCCATCACCTTCCATGAAGACCGCATGGTAACCTCGATCAACGCCGCGCTCTGCCAGGGATGCGGAACCTGCGTGGCGGCGTGCCCGGCGGGAGCGATCACCGGAACCGCCTTCAGCAACGAGCAGATCATCGGTCAGATCGAAGGACTGCTGATGCGCAACCTGGAGACCGCTCCGGTCGGCGCAGGGCAGGCGTAGAGGAGAACACCCGTGAGCGACACGTTTGAGCCTGTGATAATCGGCTTCACCTGCAACTGGTGCAGCTATCGAGCCGCCGATCTGGCGGGCACGGCGCGGGTCAAGTATCCCCCGAATGTCCGCCTGATCCGATTGATGTGTTCCGGTCGCCTGGATCCGACCTTCGTACTGCACGCGCTGGCAAACGGCGCCGACGCGGTGATGATTACCGGCTGTCATCCGGGCGAATGCCACTATATCGAGCAGAACTACAAGGCGCTGCGCCGCTTCCTCCTGCTGCGCAGGACGCTGGCGGGCATGGGCATCGAGCCGCAGCGCGTACAGCTGGTCTGGGCGAGCGCCGCCGAAGGAGCCAGACTGGCGGAGGAGATCGCGCGGATTGTCGAAGAGGTGCGCGCCCTCGGTCCGCTCCACTGGCCCACTTCGACCGATCTCTACGGCAAGCCGTTCTCGGAAGAGGAGGCTTTCTCGGTTACGAAAGAGACGTCGGCGCCGGCGGAGGTGAACGCATGAGCGCAAACGAAAAACCCAAGTTCGCCATGTACTGGGCGGCTGCCTGCGGAGGATGCGAGATCGCCGTCCTGAACATCGGCGAGAAGATTCTCGATGTGGATGCCAACTTCGACGTCGTCTTCTGGCCCGTCGCCATGGACGCCAAGTATAAAGATGTCGAAGCCATGCCCGACGGCTACATCACCCTGACCCTCTTCAACGGAGGCATACGCAACAAAGAGAACGCAGAGATGGCGCGCCTGCTGCGCCGCAAGTCGAAAATTCTGGTCTCTTTCGGCTCGTGCGCCTCGGAGGGCTGCATTCCGGGACTGGCGAACCTCAGCAGCCGCCAGGAGATCCTCGACACCGCCTATGGCACTCTCACCACCGACAACCCGGACAACATCCGCCCTCAGTACAGCTACGCGGCGCCGGAGGGCGAACTGCACATTCCGGAGTTCCTGCCGTTCGTGCAGACCCTGGATCAGATCGTCCCGGTGGACTACTACATTCCGGGCTGTCCTCCGGAGTCGCATCAGATCGGGGCGGTGGTGGACCTGGTCATTCAGGCGCTGCAGGGCAAAGCCCAGCTTCCTCCTCCCGGCTCCGTGATCGGGGCGGGCGGCTCGACCGTCTGCGACGACTGCCCGCGAAAACGCCATGAGAAGAAGATCAAGGAGTTCGTTCGAATACAGCAGATCAAGCCGGATCCGGACCTGTGCCTTCTGGAGCAGGGCGTTCCCTGCAACGGTCCCGCCACACGCAACGGATGCGGCGCGCTCTGCCCGCAGGCGGGCGCACAGTGTATCGGCTGTTACGGTCCGGCGGAGGGGGTCACCGACTACGGCGCGCGCCTGATAACCGCGTTCGCCTCCGTGATTGACGCGGACGACCCGCAGGAGATCGAGCGCATCCTGGACGGCTTGCCCGATCCGGTCGGGCAGTTCTATCGCTTCAATCTGGCCGCCTCCCTGCTGCGCGCCGCAAAACCCGCCTTCACCGGAAAATAGCGACGCTCTCTCCGGCGCAAGGCTTGCCAGGAAGGAACAACTCTATGGAGCGCATTACCATTGATCCCATCACGCGCCTCGAGGGGCACGGAAAGATTGAGATATTTCTGAACGAAGAGGGCGAGGTCGCCAACACCTACTTTCAGATTCCGGAGCTGCGCGGCTTCGAGCGGTTCTGCGTCGGCAGACCCGTCGAAGAGATGCCCCTGCTGACCAACCGTATCTGCGGGGTCTGCCCGGAAGCCCACCATATGGCTGCCGCCAAAGCCATTGACGCCGTCTATCATGTGACCCCGCCGCGACCGGCGAAACTCCTGCGCGAGCTGCTCTACAGCGGTTTCTACTTCACCGACCACACCACGCACTTCTATGCGCTGGGCGGTCCGGACTTTGTGATGGGACCGGATGCGCCGGTCGCCGAGCGCAACATTCTGGGAGTGATCCACAAGGTCGGGCTGGAGATCGGCGGCAAGGTGATCCAGGCGCGTAAATACGGTCACACGATCGTCGAGATCATCGGCGGGAGAAAGGTGCACCCTTGCACCTCCATCCCCGGCGGATTGACGAAAGGTATCAACGAAGAGCAGCGCAAGCAGATCGAAGAGATGGGTCTGTGGGCGATCGAGTTCGCGCAGTTCAGCCTGAAGCTGTTCAACGATATCGTGCTGGGAAATCAGGCATACGTGGACCTGATACTGGGCGACGCCTATACCCATCGCACCTACTATATCGGCACGGTGGATGATAACAACCGCGTCAACTTCTACGACGGTCTGGTGAGCGTCGTCGCGCCGGACGGCACGCGCATCGGCAAATACGGACCCGGCGACTACACCGACTGGATCGCGGAGCGCGTGGAACCCTGGACCTACCTGAAGTTCCCCTACCTCAAGAAAGTCGGCTGGAAGGGGTTTGTGGACGGGCAGGACTCCGGGGTCTACTGCGCCACCCCGCTCTCACGCCTCAACGCCGCCGACGGCATGGCGACGCCCCGGGCACAGGAGGAGTACGAGAAGTTCTACAGCACGCTCGGAGGCAAGCCGGTGCATCAGCGGCTGGCGACCCACTGGGCACGCCTGATCGAACTGCTCTACGCGGCTGAACGGATCGTGGAGCTGGCAACCGATCCGGAGATCACCTCCGACAACATCCACACCATCCCGACGGAGACCCCGACCGAAGGCGTGGGCATTGTGGAGGCGCCGCGCGGAACCCTGACCCATCACTACTGGACGGATGAGCGCGGCGTGGTCACGCGCGCCAATCTGATCGTCGGCACCACCAACAACCATGCGCCGATCAGCATGTCCATCAACAAGGCGGCGCGCAGTCTGATCCACAAGGGCGTCGTGGTCAATGAGGGGCTGCTGAACATGGTGGAGATGGCGTTCCGGGCGTATGACCCCTGCTTCGGCTGCGCTACGCACTCGCTGCCCGGTCAGATGCCGCTGCAGGTAACGATCCGGGACGCGCGGGGCGAGCCGATCCAGGTACTGCGCCAGCACTGCTAATCGAGGCGGACAGGGATGGATGACACAGCATCTGCGCCGACGCTGGTTCTGGGACTGGGCAATCCGATCCTGGGCGATGACGGGGTCGGCTGGCGCGTGGTGGAAGAGGTGGCGCGGCTGACAGGCGGGCAGGCGGGGTCTGTCGAACTGGACTACGTCGCGCTGGGCGGCTTGAGCCTGATGGAACGGATGATCGGCTATCGCCGCGTCATCCTGGTGGACGCGATCCTGACCGGACGCGCTCCGCTGGGAACCGTCCACCGATTTCCGCTGGAGGCTCTGCCCCCGGATGTCTGCACCCACAGCGGCTCGACGCACGACACCTCGCTGCAGAACGCGCTGCGTGTGGGGCGGGCGATGGGGGCGCAGCTTCCCGACACGATCCTGATCGTCGGCGTGGAGGCGCGCAGCGTCTTCGACTTCTCCGAGGAGCTGTCGCCGGAGATCGCCGCCGCCGTCCCCCATGCCGCCCGCTATGTCATCCAATCCCTGCAGGAAGCGTGAGGAGAGTAATCGTAATGGTATCCACGGAGCTATTGAGACGCTATCCCTTCTTTTCGGGGTTCAGCCCCGAAGAGTTGACGAATATCGCCCTGCAGGGCGAGGAGATCGTCCTGCAGCCCGGAGACGTGGTATTTGAGACGCATCAGCCCGCAGACTCGCTCTACCTGCTGCTGGAGGGGTGCGTGGATCTGCACTACGTGGTCGTGGATGAGATCAATCCGGAGTATCGGAAAGACTTCTTCGTCAGCGAGATCAACGTCGGCGAGCCGTTCGGACTGTCGGCGCTGATACCGCCCTACCGGTATACCGGCGATGTCCGGGTGACGAAGCCCGGTCGCGCCGTCAGGTTCAACGCGGAGGGGCTGCGCGCGCTCTGCGAGGCGGATCCGAAGCTGGAAGCCCTGATGCTGCGGCGCATGCTGGAAGCCGTGATGTCCCGTCTGCACGACGCCCGGGTGCTGCTGGTCGCCAGCCGCCCTTAGCCGGAGAGTCACAGGTGTCTTTATGTCGAACCCGGATGTAGAAGCCTGGATCCGCGCGCTGAAGGACCCGGCGCGCGAGACGCGGCAGCGCGCCGCGCAGGAACTGGGTATGATCCGCGACCCGCGGGCGGTCCCCGCCCTGATCGAAGCCCTCAAAGATCGAAGCGTGCGCTGGAACGCCATCGGCGCGCTGGGAGCGATCGCCGATTCGCGAGCGGTTCCCGCTCTGATCGAGATGCTTCAGGATGAAGACCCGGATGTGCACTGGTGGGCGATCCAGGCGCTGGGAGAGATTGGAGACGCGCAGGCGGTTCCTGCCCTCTCCGAAATCCTCCGCGACGGCACGCACGATGAACGCTGGTGGGCGGTCGAGGCGCTGGACAGTATCGGCGACCCCTCCGCCCTGCCCGCGCTGCTGGAGGCGCTGCAGGACCCGGATCCCGATATTCGCGAAAATGCCGCGCACGCGCTGGGAAACCTGCGCGACTCGCAGGCGGTTCCCGCCCTGATCGAAACGCTCAAAGACCGAGACCGCGACGTGCGCTGGTGGGCGGCGGAGGCGCTGGGGATGCTCGGGGACGGGCGCGCGGTTCCCGCCCTCATCGAGACCTTCAAAACCAGCGACGACACCGTGCGCGGAGGCATCATCCAGTCGCTGATCAAGATCGGAAAGCCCGCCGTGCCGCCGCTGACGACACTGCTGAAGGATCGCGACCGGGATATCCGCCGATTCGCCGTGCGCGCCCTCGGCGAGATCAAAGACCCGCAGGCGATCCCCGCGCTGATCGAAGCCCTCAACGACAGCATCCCCGCCGTTCGTGGCAGCGCGGCGCTGGCGCTGGGCAAGATCGGCGACACGCGCGGGATTCCCGCGATCATCGAGACACTGCGCGACTCCGAGCCGGAGGTTCGCAGACGCGCCGTCGAGGCACTGGAGATCATCGGCGCGCCCGCCGTCGTCCCGCTCATCCATGCGCTGCTTCAGCGCGAGATGAGCCGGTATGCGGCGGAAGCCCTCAGCGCGCTCGGAACCGGGTACTCCCTGCCCCGAAAGGTGCTGGCAGACTCGCGCCTGACGCCGCAGCAGCGGGTGGAGACGCTGGAGATGCTCCGAAAGCTCCACTACCGCGACGATCAGCGCAGGCTCCACTACCCGATCCCGGAGGCGCGTCTCTTCTGTGAGCAGGCGCTACAGGAGCCGGAACTGAGCCTCAAACGCGGCGCGAGAGAGGTGCTCAACTGGCTGGAGGGAAAGTAACCCCGCCGGTTGACGGGCGCACGGCGTTCTGACCTTCCGCCTGCGACATCGGCGCCGCTATCCCCTCCTGCCGAATCGCTGCGCCAACAGCGCCTCCAGAAACAGCAGCCCTATCGCCGCATAGATCAGCGTCCGCCATATCTCGGTTCCCCGCCGGGAGCGGCTCGCCACCGTCGCCAAATCGTCCGACGCGCGCGCAAACTGCACCGGAACCTCCCCGACCGCCGCCCGAATCTGCCGATCCTCCGCGGAAGCGAGATCCGACTCGCCCGCCGGCAGGTTGATGGCAAACGCATCGGCGAACGCATTCTCCGCCAGCCCCACCCGGTAGAGTCCGGCGCGCTCGGTTCCGGCGTAGGAGAAGACGACCCCCTCTGCGCCGAGCGTCGTCTTCTGCAGCGAGGTCTGCCCGGAGGGATCGGTCAGGCGAACCGGTCGGTTCGCCTCCTTCACATCGAATCGCGTGGAGATCAGCTCTCCGATGCTCAGGTTGCGCTGCGCGGTCGGTCCGGCGGCGAGGTAGGCGACCAGTTGATGCACCAGCGGCACATAGGCGGGCTTATACGGCAGATTGCTGCCGGAGATTCCAGAGGAACAGGCTGCCAGAACGATCTTCCCCTGCCCGAAAGCCCGCTCCACCAGGGCGGGCTTGCCGTCGCTGAATCGAATCAGAACGCGCACCGATTCATCTTCGGCAGCCGTCGTCAGGTCGAAAACCCGCGTAAACCGCGCGCTTCCAAGGTTTACCTCCTCCGTGTCGCGGAACGCATTCAGGGCGGGATGGGAGATGCTGGCGGGGTTAAACGTCAGCGCGTCCTCCTCCGTCAGCGTGCGCGGCGCGCCCAGACGCGCCGGAAGGAACCGCTCCCCGGTTCCCAGCGCGGCGTTGATCCGCGCCGGGTCGGTGGATGCGCCGGGAAAGAGCAGCAGCCCGCCCCCGTTCCGCACAAACTCCTGCAGCGCGGCGCGCTCTGAGGCGGTGAAGTCCGCCATGCCGGTAACGATGACCGCGTCGTAGTCGCGCAGGTTGATCCCCTCGAGCCGTCCCCCCTGCCGCAGTGTCGGCTGGATGGCGGCGCGCACACCCTGCGACGCGCCTGCCGGAGCCAGCGCGGTCACCAGATAGAACGACTCGTCGCGGGTCGGGTCTCTATCGGGACGGGGATTGAGCACCAGCGTCTTCAGCCGGTCGCGGACGCGCGCGGCGAAGTAGGCGATATTATCGCGGGGAAGGTTGTCGGGCAGGGCGATCTGGATGGTTCCGGTGTGCGGACCCGCCTTCTCGAACAGGTAGACGAAGGAGGCTTTCGCCGCGCCGTTGGCGGGCACGTTGATGCGCGCCGCGCCCGCTGCGCGCCCGTCCACATTCAGATTGACCAGCAGGTCCCTGCGCTCCTGCGGGCTGTGATTGCGAACGACCGCCTCGATACGCACCGGAGCCTGCGGGGTCACCAGTTCGCGGCTGAAGATCGGTCTCTCCACCGCCAGGTTCTCCCGATCGGCAGACGCCACATTGATCCAGATGATCCGCGCCAGACCCGCCAGCTCCTTCCAGGCGGCGCGCGCCTTCTCCTGACCGGCTTCCGGGAACCCGCTCTTCTGGCTGTCGGTGATCCAGTAGACCTCCTTTGTCGGCGTGCGAACGTCCCGCAGAAGCGCGGCGCACAGAGCCGCGCCGGCGCCGTAGTCCGTATCCCGATCGCTGAGCCGCGCGGAACGGATCCGCTCACGCGCCCTGCCCAGATCGAAGGTCGGCTCTTTGAAGACCGCCTCCGGTTTTGAGGAGAGCAGCACCAGCGAGACCGAATCGCCCTCCCTCAGCACACGGGAGATCAGATCGTCCGCCACCCGGCGCGCCCGCTCAAAATCGGAGACGTTGTTGCGCGTAAACCCCATGCTGAAGGAGTTGTCCAGCACGATGATCGCATGCACCCGCGAATCGGATGCGGCGATCGGCAAGCCCAGAGAGCGAAAGAGAGGGCGGGCGAACGCCAGGACCGCCAGCGCGATGATGGCGACCCGAATCAACAGCAGGATCAACTGCTCGATCTGAAGACGACGGCGGTTGCGGCGCGTCGACTCCAGCAGAAACTCCCAGGCAGCCCAGCGGATGATCCGCACCCGCCGTTTGCGGATCAGGTGGATCAGGATCGGGATGGAGACCAGCGCCAGCGCGCCCAGATAGGCGGGATTGAGGAAGGTGAGTGCGGACATGGGCGGCGTGTCTCTTATACTCTCATGCGATTGGAGAGGTACTGCGCCAGCGCGGCGTCCACCGGCTGATCGGTCGGCATCTGCGCGTAGTCCATCGTCATCTCGCGGCAGCCGCGCTGCAGGGCGGTAACATAGGCTTCAAACAGGCGCAGGTACTCGCGGCGCAGGGCGTTGGGTTCGGCGGGAAGCAGTCCCTCCTCCTCCATCCCCTCGAAGACGACCGTCTCCTTGAAAGGGAACGTCAGTTCGTCGCGATCCAGAATATGAAAGACGATCACCTCGTGTTTGCGATGACGGAAGTGCTGCAGTCCCTTCATAATCTGCGCGGGATCGTCGAACAGATCGCTCATCACGATGATCAGGCTGCGCCGCTTGATCCGCTCCGCCAGGTCATGAAAGGTGTCGCTGATACCGGTCTTCGGAGCGGTCTCGATCCGCTCCAGTTGTTTGAGCAGTTCGCGTAGATGGGTCGGCGTGCCAGCCGCCGGCAGGAAGGAGCGGATGCCCGCATTGAAGAGCGCAAGCCCGACCGAATCGCGCTGTTTGAGCAGCAGCGACGCCAGCGCGGCGGCGATGACGGCGGCGTAGTCCAGTTTGGAGAGCGCGCCGGAGCGGTAGTTCATCGAGGCGCTGGTATCCACCACCAGATACGCCTTCAGGTTGGTCTCCTCCTCGTACTGCTTGATGTAGTAGCGGTCAGAGCGACCGTAGACCTTCCAGTCAATATGGCGTATCTCGTCGCCGGGCGCATAGTCACGATGCTGGGCGAACTCGACGCTGTAGCCCCGATGCGGGCTTTTGTGCATCCCGGAGATGATGCCCTCGACGACCGCCCGGGCGCGCAGCTCCAGCTTTGCGATTCGCGCCAGCGTCGCCGGGTCTGCCAGCCGTCGCGCGGCGGATTCGGTTTCGTTGGTCATGTCTCTCTTTCGCTGACGGGCAGCGTTATGCCGCTCCCCGCCGTCCGATCGTCTGCTCTCTGGTCTATCAGACGCTCTGAGCAGGGTTTCGGTTTCTCCCCTCCCTGCTCCCGCCGGACGCAGCAGTGCGTCTCGTTCATCATCCACCCTCCGGGAAGAGAGGAGATTGCTTCGGTCGGCTCCGCCTCCCGCGCAAGGACAGGGAGGGGGTCGCCTGCCGCCTCCCGCGCAAGGACAGGAAATGCTCTCCCGCGCGCCTCTCTCTTTCCACACCGACGGGTCCGGCTCCTACAACGGGAGTTTCCCTGCCAACCGCGAAAACAGCGACCGCTCCTCCGTTCGGTGCGCCGATAAAGAGGAGCGGTCATCGGGAATGGACAACGGGTCAGCGCGAAGTGAAAACCGGGCGTCAGCGGACCCGATCAATGGCGCGCTCGCCGCCAAACCGCGCCACAATCTTGTCGTCATACTCGTCCGCCGTCCAGATAACGGCGCGCACCAGCGCGCGCACCTCCTCTTTGTCCACCGTATTGCCGACGATGGTGTGCTCGAAAACGATGTCGCCGTCCTCATCCAGCCCGAACTTGCCGAACCGCAGATCCGCGCTCTCCCGCAGCAGATACTTCATCAGCTCCGGCGTCGTTTCGGCGCCGGTCACGACATACGAGCGGCAGGTGATGGTCGAGTTGGTATCGCCCCAGGGATAGATCGCGATCTGGCAGTACGCCGATCCCATCGCCAGCCCGAACCCAGGGAAGTCCTCACGCGCCTCCACCATCTCGCCAAAAAGCTCTTTCAGCCACACAGAGACCTTCTCATAACAGGCTTTCACCGCCTCAGTTTGAAACTCCACCCTCTAGCTCCTTTCGGTTGTCGGCAGGGTCTCCACCTGCACGCTGCCATCGCGGTACTTCACAACATACGACGGGCTCTCCTTCGCATCCACCGGCGGCAGAAAGGGGATCAGCGCGCCGCTCAGATGCTCATCTACCAGTCGTTCCCACTCCATCCGGCTGGCGTTGTCGCTCTGCCGGGAGAGGAACCAGTCAATCAGGCTGTCATCCCACTGAACCTCCATGCCCCGCGCGCGATAGCGGCGAGAGAGGTCCGAGAGCAGGTTCTCGCGCAGCCAGCGGCGCATCGCCGCTTCCGAGTTGGACGC
Source organism: uncultured Chthonomonadales bacterium (assembly GCA_938005745.1). Classification (GTDB taxonomy): domain Bacteria; phylum Armatimonadota; class Chthonomonadetes; order Chthonomonadales; family CAJBBX01; genus CALLMM01. The sequence goes on from CALLMM010000037.1 coordinate 69,257, forward strand.
GCCCACGCATATGACATCAATCTGCGCGGCAAAATCCTCGCCCAGCTTCGCCTCCGCCGCCTGCTCGTAGTCGGCGGAAGCCGGCTCCTTCACATTGCGATAGCCGGTTTTACGCCGGGACTCTGCCTCGATATCCGCCGTGAGCAGCACGACCGTATCGCTCAGATAGATGCGTTTTCCGCGCGCATCGGTGATCAGCCCGCTGGCAAGCGCCTGATGCAGCACCTCCAGCACCTGCGGATGACAGGCGTCCACGTTTTCGCACCGCAGCACGCACCAGGGCGTCTGCGCCACCTGATGCAGCGGAACCGTCTCACTGAAGCCGACATAGCCGGGAGGCGCGCCCAGCAGCATGGTCAGATCGTGCGCCTGCGTGAACCGGCTGAAATCTATCGTCACCACGCGGCTGGCGGACTGAAAGAGGGCTTCCGCGATGATCTCGGAGAGGCTCTCGCTGTGCTCCGCCGCCTCCGAGACCAGCAGCGCAACTGCGTTCGGGCGGTTCGGACGCAGATCGAGACCGGAGACGGTTACCTTCAGCCGATTGACCAGCGTCGTAATCTCCTCCTCGGAGAGCAGCGCACTCTCCAGCAGACGCTCACGCAGGATCGGCAGGCGGTCGGAGAGCACCAGCGGCATCCCGACCATCCGCTGCGCGACCGTCTCCACATCGGTGATCAGCACCTCTTTGCGGCTCTGCGCCAGCGCATGGGCGACGCACTGCTCCAGCAGATCCACCGCCTTATCCGGGAAATAGCGGTTACGCATATACCGCTGCGCGAAATCCACTAGCCAGCGCAGGGTCTCCTCACCGACGCTTACCCCGCGCAGGCGCTGGAACTCCTCCCGCAGCGCACGGAGAATATCCAGCGTCTGCTCCGGGCTGAGTTCGTAAACACGGATCGGCTGAAAGCGGCGTTCCAGTGCGGGATCGGGTTCGATAAACCGCCGGTACTCATCGTCGGTGGTGGCGGCGATGCAGGCAAGATCGCCCCGTGCCAGCGCGGGCTTCAGCAGGCTGGCGATATCGCCGGTTCCCGCCGCGCCCCCGACACCGATAATCGAATGCACCTCGTCAATAAAGAGCAGAATGCCGTCCTGGCTGGCTTCCGTCAGGAGCGCCTGCATCCGTTTCTCAAGCTCGCCATGCACGCTGGCTCCCGCCACCAGCGTGGAGGGCTGGATTGCGAGGATCCGCGCATCGCGCAGCATCTCGGGAACCTGCCCCGCCACGATGCGATGCGCCAGCCCCTCCACGATGGTCGTCTTGCCGACGCCCGCCGGTCCGACCAGCGCGGGATTGCGCTTGGTCCGGCGGCAGAGCGTCTCGATCACCAGATCCAGCTCCTCCTCGCGTCCGACCATCGGACTGAGACGATTCTCGCGCGCGGCGCGGGTCAGATCCTTGCCGAACTGCTCCAGCGTAGGCGTGGGGCGTCTGGCGCGCGCTGCCGACTTTGCCGGACCGCCCTGCCGCAGTGAGGGATCGTCGGAAGAGGCGGAGGTCGCCGGCGCGTTGGAGAGATCCGCCGCCTCGACGAACGCCTTTCCGGTGAGGGGATAGCCTGCCTCCTGCAGGATGATCGCCGCCAGATCGCGCTCGGCGGGCTGTTTTGCCCCGCGCGACGCCGCCCACCTCGCAGCCCTCTGTCGAAGCTCCTCCGCATCCAGCGGCTCGCCCGTCTCTCCCTTTTTCAGCTCCTCTTCAATATACGCCTGCAGCGACGAAGCCTCCAGACCCGACGCCATACTCTCCGACATCGGTCCATGCCGCTCCAGAAGCGCCAGAAGCCAGTGATGAACGCACAGCGTCTCATGCTGACGCTCCTGCTGTATCTGTACGGCGCGCTCCAGAATGCGCTGCGCTCCTCGTGAGAGGGGGATACCGGGTTTCTCTATCTCGCTCATTGCCTCTACTCTTTATCCGGATCAACCGACGACCGATTACGCTATATATGTGCCGGCTGTTGACTATTCCGCCTGTCCGGCGCAGGTTCCTTCTTCGCCCCTGGTTGTGCGGGGATGTTCGTCGAACCGGCAGTCCAGCAGGAGAGCCGTCTGCAGCCGCCTCAGATAGTGCGGCCGCCCGATCTCCACCGCACCCAACGACCGAAGGTGAGGAGTCATATACTGCACATCCAGCAGTATATAGCCGCGTTCGCGCAGTCGGGAGACCAGCGCGGCAAGCGCGACTTTGGAGGCGTCCGTCTCGTAGTGGAACATGCTCTCCGCCATAAACGCCCCGCCAAGCGCGACCCCATAGGTTCCGCCAACCAGCCTGCCGTCGCGCCACGTCTCCACACTGTGCGCCTTTCCCTGCCGGTGAAGCTCCGAGTAGACCCGAACAAACTCCTCCGAGATCCAGGTACCCTCCTCCCGATCCGCGCAGCCGCGCATCACCCCTTCGAAATCGGTATTGATGCGAACCTCAAAAACGCCCCGGCGTATCGTCTTTGCCAGAGAGCGGGATACATGGAAACCGTCCAGCGGAATGATTGCGCGCCGCCCCGGCTGAAACCACCAGATCTCGCCTGTGTCCGGGTCCGCCATCGGGAAGATTCCCTGACGATAGGCGATCTCAATCAGTTCAGGAGTCAGTTGCATATTCGCGCCGCCGACGCTCACTGCGATTGGCAGGAGGTGATGATTGCTCCAGACACAGTCATAGTATCCGCTCTCTCCCCGAATCGTACGCAGAAATTCTGACGCCTGTCTGCGCCTGGAAGAACAGCAGGTCAGGCAAGGCGCGCCTGGTATGCGGGCAGCGCCGACGCCTGACGCAGGCTGGATGCGGATGAAACATCCGCGATCCTGTCTCCGGGCGCGCCTGTGTGGAAGGGAAAATCTGGTACACTGAGTCAAGGAGGGGGATGTCAGCCTTCGATTTTGCCAGATCCCGCGCGCCATATCCTCTTGAGAGTATACCCACCGCTATATGAAACGTTCGCCGCTTGCCATTCTTTTCATCACGGTCGTGATTGACCTGCTGGGCTTCGGGATCATTCTTCCCCTGCTGCCGCTCTATGTGGAGCGGTTTGGAGGAACGCCGGTTACCGCCGGATGGCTCTCCACCAGCTTTTCCATCATGCAGTTCATCTTTGCGCCGATCTGGGGAAGGGTCTCTGACCTGAAGGGACGCCGCCCCCTGATCCTGATGAGTCTGCTGGGATCCTCCCTCGCCTTCTTTCTGTTCGGGATCGCGCAGCATCTGTGGATGCTGTTTGTGGCGCGGATCGCCGCCGGCATCCTTACGGCGGCAAGCCTCCCCACGGCGCAGGCGTACATCGCGGACGTAACCACGCCGGACAGACGCGCGCGCGGCATGGCGTTGATCGGGGTGGCGTTTGGGGTCGGCTTCGCCTTCGGTCCGTGGATCGGCGCATGGCTTGGGAAGCACTACGGGCTTGGCGGTCCGGCTTTCTTTGTGGCGGGTCTCGCCCTTGCGAACTTCGTCTGGTCCTACTTTGCGCTGCCGGAGTCGCATCTTGTCCGGGATACGTCCCGGGCGCGAAAAGTCGTCATCTTCGACATCAAGCCCTTCATCCGCTCCTTTCAGAGACCGCATTTGGGCGAACTGCTGACCGTCTTCAGCATCGCGACCTTCGCGTTCGCCCTGATGGAGGCGACCTTCACCTGGCTGGTGCTGCTACGCTTCGTCGAGCCGCAGTACGGCGCCGTCCTGACGCCCTCGCAGCTGGAGGCGAAAGCCGCCTCCGTCGTAGGACCGATCTTCGGGATCGTCGGCGTCTCAGCGGTGCTGGCGCAGGGCGCGGTCATGAGCGGCGCGGCGCAGAGAGCCGGCGAGCGCACGCTGGTGCGTCTAGGCGCGCTGATGCTGACAGCGACCCTCTTTGGAATCGGAGCTGTCCACTCGCTTCCCGGCGTCACGGTGCTCTCCGCCTGTCTGGCAGCCGGCAACGGAATGATGACCCCCTCCCTCTCCAGCATGATCTCCAAAGTCGCCGATCCGAACGAGCGGGGCGGAACGCTGGGCGTCCAGCAGGGGCTGGGCAGTCTGGCGCGCATTGTCGCGCCTCCGCTGGGAACCTGGCTGCTTCAGGGATACGGAACCGGCACGCCCTACTTCGCCGCCGCCGTTCTGATGGGTCTTGCGATGCTGCTGACGCTGAACATCAAAAAGATTCCCGACGGCGATCCCGCGCCTCCGGCGGCTTCATTTCATTAAACTCCCATCTCAAATTTCCGCCGATTCAGGGAATAGGGAACTCGGGCGAATATCCGGGTCGTCAGGCACGCGCCCATAGCCGTGCCGATGCATCCCGCCTATTGGCCCGGGAGGAGAAGGAGTGACCATAGAGACGACCAGCATCGGACGCGAGTTTGCGCGCCGCGTCAACAACATCGCCTGCGAACTTCAGCTTCAGACCGGCATCCATCATCGCATTGAGCGATTCATGGAGGACTTTGCGGTGGAGCATCCTAACCTGCGCGCCAGCTATATCGCGCGCGAGGTGGACGAGAGCTACTTTCTGGACGGCTTCTGCCCCCCGGAAGCGGCGGCGCGCCCTGCGTTACACGCCCTCTGCATCGAAGGCGAGAACCTGTTCGAGTTTGTTCTGTTCGCGCACGGATTTCGGCGGGATGTGGTGGATATTCGGAGCATCGCGCAGATCCAGGAGACCTGGCTGGAGCCGGAGAAGGAGAAGCCGTTTCTCTTTCGCGCCACCCTCTACTACACCTACCCGTCCGTGACGATCCTGCGCGCCTCCACCGGAGAGTCGCAGGACGCGGCGCAGGAGTTCCTGGCGCGCCTGCGCTACCTGAAGGGGTGGTAGCCATGCCGATTCCCATCTCCAGCATACGCGCCGATGCCCGAGCGGATCGCAGCGGGGCCATGGATGCGGAGGCGCGCCGGCTCCGGCAGGAGGTTGAGGCTCTGCGCAGCGCCTCCATGCTCGAAGGACACAGTCTGATGGGCGGCGCGGCGTTCGGCTGGGCAGCCATCGGGCTGTCCGTACTGGGCGTCCTGCTCGGGCTGTTCGCGCTCCTCAAATAGACCGAAATGCAGACCGCCCCGATCTTCCGATCAGGGCGGTCTGCACCCGACTACTCAACCTTTACCCATCGCCTCTCCCGATGGCTCTTCAGGATCGCCTCGCAGAGCACAATCTCCCGGTGCCCGTCCGCAAAAGTCGGAAACGGCGCGGGCGCGGAGAGATCTCCGGCAGCGATATAGCCGTAGAAGGCGCGGAAGCACTGCTTGAAGGTGTCGGGGAAGCCCTCATTATGCCCGCCCGGGTAGTTGATGTAGGGACGCACCGCCTCCGACGCCAGCGCTGGGTCGCGCAGCAGCAGCTCGTTGGGTCTGTCGCGATGTCCGATCCACAATTCGTTGGGGCGTTCGCTCTCCCAGGCGAGCGCGCACTTCGATCCAGCGATCTCCAGACGCAGGCAGTTCTTTCGCCCGCCCGTTATCTGCGAGACCCACAGACAGCCACGCGCGCCTCCCGCAAACCGCAGCATCACACAGCCGTAGTCCTCTGTGCGGATCTCCACCGGAATCGTCGCTGACTCCCGCGCCAGCTTGCCGGTGAAGGTCTCCACCTCCCCAGCAGGGCGATGACGCACCGGATGCACCGTGCACAGATCGGCGCAGACCTCCTCCACCGTCAGCCCGGAGATCGCCTGCGCCAGATCGAGCCAGTGCGTTCCGATGTCGGCGACGGCGCGAAGCTCTCCGCCCTCCTCCGCCAGCACTCTCCAGTTGTAGTCGGTGTCGTAGAGCAGCCAGTCCTGCACATAGCTGCCACAGATCGAGTAGATCTCTCCGATCTCTCCGGCGCGCGCCATCTCCCGCGCCTGCAGACAGATCGGATAGAAGCGGATGTTGTAGGTAACGCCCGCCGCCCGTCCCGACTCCCGCGCCAGCTTCACCAGCTCCGCCGACTCGACGGCGTTCATCGCCAGCGGCTTCTCGCACATCACATGCTTGCCCGCCTCCAGCGCGGCGCGCGCCTGCGGATAGTGCAGACGGTTCGGCGTGGTCAGGTGCACCGCCTGCACGCGCGCATCCGCCAGTATCTCCTCAAAACTGGCGTAGCCGACCGGCAGTCCCATCGCCTCTGCGGCGCGTTGAGACTTCTCCGCAGAGGACCCCAGAACCCCGACGACCTTCACGCCCAGCCGCTTCAACGCCTCCACATGCACCGGTCCGATAAAGCCGGTTCCGACGACTGCCGCGCCTATCTCCTGCATGGCGGTCTCGCTCCTCCGTTATCCCATAAACTGCCGCAGGTAGCGCGAAGACTGACGCAGCGCGGCTTTTCGGCTCTCCAGAGTCTTCTCATAGGCGCGGTCCTCTACCTCCACGCATACCGCGCCGTCATAGCCGGTATCGCTCAGAATGGAGAAGAACTGCCCCCAGTTTACATCGCCTAAACCGGGCAGCTTCGGCACGTGAAACTCCAGCGGCGTCGCCAGAATGCCCACGTCGTCCAGCCGATGACGATCCACCCGCGCATCTTTGGCGTGGACATGGAACAGCTTATGGCTGAATTCGCGGATCGGCTTCAGATAGTCCATCTGCTGCCAGATCATGTGCGAGGGATCGTAGTTCAGCCCGAAGTGATCGCTGGGGATCGCCGCGAACATTCGGCGCCAGATCGCCGGGCTGACCGCCAGATTCTTGCCTCCGGGCCACTCATCGCCGGTGAACAGCATCGGGCAGTTCTCGATGCCGATCCGAATGTTCTGCTCCTCCGCCAGCGCGATCAGCGGCTTCCAGACCTCCTCAAAACGACGCCAGTTCTCCTCCACCGAGCGCGTGTAGTCCCGACCGATAAAGGTGTTCACCACGCCAAGCCCCAGAAGCTTCGCCCCGACGATCACCCGTTTGAGATGCTCCAGGCAGGTCTGCGCCTCCTGCGGGTCGGGCGACAACAGGTTCGGATAGTAGCCCAGCCCGCTGATCTGTACGCCGATTTGTGCGCACAGTTTCCGGATCGCCTCCGCTCCCGCCGCATCCAGCTCCGTCACGTTGATATGCGTAACCCCGGCGTAACGACGCTCCGCCTTCCCGACGGGCCAGCACATCACCTCCACACAGTCGTATCCCGCCTCTTTTGCAAAGTGCAGCGTCTCCTCCAGCGACAGCTCCGGCAGAATTGCGCTGACAAATCCCAGTTGCATCCGTCTCCTCCTGTAAGAACGCATCGGTCGTCTTTTTCCCTCATAAGGTTCCACAGACGACGTCGAACTCCTGTCTCTCCGCCGCGCCTTCCGCCGGAAAAACGGGCGGTTCCCGCAAGGAGACCCGCTCTGCCGCCCCGAAATCCTCTACAGCAGCCGCGCACGGCGGCACGAAGAGGATGAAGAAGCGGTCAGGATTGTGAGGTCTATCATGCGCCATACAGTTATCATCGTCTGGTTGACGGCTCTCTGTCTGTTCTCCGCGGCTGTCGGCGCGCAGGAGTGGCGTCATGAGCCGCTCGGACTGCCGGAAGAGGTTGTCGAGGGGCAGATCCTGCGGTTCCGGGTCGCCTACCGGGTTCCGGCGTCGGCAGGAAGAGTGCGGTTAAATATCGAGATCAAGGATACGCGCAACGTGGTGCATCTGGCGGAGCGTCGGATGGTTCGCGGCGCGGGAACGGCGGACGTCGCGCTGAGGATTCCGGCGGAGAAGTTCCGGGGATCGCTGATGGCGGCGCTCTGGTTTGGCGAGGACTGGCGGCAGCCGTTTGCCTCCATCCTCCATACGCGCCCGATCACCGTGCTGACCCGCGCGCAGGCGGATGCGCTGGAGAGAGCGTCGCGAGAGGCGGTCGGGATACGCCGTCGGCTCGGACTGCGCGAGGGGCAGCCAATAACGGCGGTGCTTTCGGGCGGCTGGGCGGGACGGAACGCAGCGATGGCGCGAGGCTACCTGCGCGCCCTGCAGTCTGCCGGAGTGCGCGCCGTTCTGTTCGGTCCGGACGAGGTATCCAATCCCTCGGTGCTGGACGTGCGCTATGTGAAGATGCTGGTAATCCCGCAGGCGGCTCTCTTTCCCGGACCGGCGTTGACGCCGCTGGAGAGGTATCTGCGTCGTGGAGGGCATCTGATCGCGCTCGGCGCGCCTGCCTTTGACCGGCTGGTGCAGAAGGTGGACGGGGAGTGGATGGAGGACAGCCGGCTTAATCAGAAGATGATGGAGGCTCCCGCAACCTCCCGACTGGCAGACTTCTCCGAAGTAACCCGCGAGCAGTGGACGCGCTCCACCAACGATTTCGCCTCCCCCTGTGACTGGCAGATGGTCACGGCAGACGGCGTCCGCGCCCTGCAGGTCTCCATCTCCAATCTGACCGGATGGGACACGCTGACCCTGCCGCTTGCGGCTCCGCCGCGGCGGGGCGAGACCTACCTGCGGTTTCGGGCAAAGGGCGGACCGCAGACAACGTCGCTGGCGATTGAGGCGCGGGAGACCGACGGCTCGCGCTGGATCGCCGCCGTTCCTCTGCACCCGCAGTGGCGGAAGTACGCCGTCCATGAGTCGGAATTCAGGCTGTGGGATCCGGAGGGACGCTCCGGTCGCGGCGCTCCGGACGATCATCTGTCGCTGGCGCGTGTTCGCAGCATCACCGTCGGGCTTGCCTACACCCATACCCGGCTGCCCGGCGGAGCGCACCGCTACTGGTTTGCGGATCCGGGCGCGTCTCCCGGTCCGGGCTGGGTGCGCTACCATCCCCTGACCCTCGATACCCTCTCCCCGACCTACAAGTACTACCCGATTCGGGGAGCCGCCGCTCTGGACGACTCCGCCGGACGCGCGCTGGCGGGTCCCGCCGGACTTCCCCTGCCGAAACAGATTCTCTCCACCCATCCCCGCCCGACTGCCGGAGGCATCCTCAAACAGCGCGGGTGGCGTTGGGTTCCCCTGTTACAGGTAACCGGAAAGCAGGGCGTCGCGGGAACCCTGGCGACCATGCTCTGCCACCACGACGACGGGTTCGGACGCGGCATCTGGGTCTCCTTCACCGCCGCCGAAGACGCCTGGTACGCACGACCGGAGGTCGTCCGCTACGCCGCTCGGCTGGCGAGCCGCATTCTGAACGCGCCGCTGCTGGCGGAGGGAGGCGCAGAGTTTTTCGGCATCTTCCCCGACGACACGGTGCGCCTAGGCGCGTCGGCTTACGGTCCACAGGCGAACCGCGCAGAGGCGCTGCTGCAGATATTCGACCGACCGGGCGGCAAGCCGATCTTCGAGATGCGGGGGAGAGTCGGCGATCTCAAAACGAATCGCGCGGGCATGGCGCGCTGGCAGCCGGACGCAGACGCGAAAGCCGACCGCTATCGTGTCGTCGCCACGCTCCTGCTGAACGGTCGCCCCGTAGACTCTCTGCAGCATGAGATCACCGTCCGCCGCCCCCGCGTGCGCCCCTCCTTCCTGCAGACCGCGAACGGGCAGTTCGTCCTCAACGGAAAAGTCTGGTCGGCGCACGGGGTCAACTACATGCCCTCCTCCGGCATCGCCATCGAGGACAACCCCTACTTTGAACTGTGGATGTCGCGACGCTCCTACGATCCGGTAGTCATCGAACGCGATCTGGGGCGCGTACGCGCCATGGGCTTTAACATGGTCAGCGCGTTTATCTACACCGAGGCGACTCACAACCGGAATCTCGTGGACTTCCTCAACCGCTGTGACCGTCATGGTCTGAAGGTCAACCTTTCGCTACGTCCCGGCACGCCCCTCGACTTTGAGTGGCCCGCAATCGGTGAGATCATTCGGGTAAACCGGCTCGCCAACGACGACACGATCATCGCCTACGATCTGGCGTGGGAGCCGATGTGGGGCGCCTATGAGCCGCGCAGGCGATGGGACCCGCAGTGGCGGCAGTGGATCGAAGAGCGTTACGGCAGCCTGGAGGCAGCGGAGGCGGACTGGGGCGCGCCTGCGCCACGCCAGGACGGACAGGTTACCGGACTGCGCGATTCGGAGCTGATCGCCTCCAGCCCGATCCCCCGCATCGCCGCCGCCTACCGCCGCTTTCTCGATGATCTGCTCAGCCGCAAGTATATGGAGGCGCGGCAGAAGATACGCACGGTAGACGCCCATCACCTCCTCTCGTTCCGCATGACCATCACCGGCGACCCGACCGCCAACCCGCGCATGATGGCTTACGACTTCGCAGGGGTGGCGCGCAGCATGGACTTCATGGCTCCTGAAGGATACGGACGGCTCGGAGGATGGGAGCAGGTAAAGCCGGGACGCTTTACGGTGGACTATGCGCGCCTGCGCGCCCCGAATAAACCGGTGCTGTGGGCGGAGTTCGGATACACGCTCTGGGATCCCGCCTCCACCATCCCCCCTCGCGAAAAGCTGGACTTCGCCACCGCCTTCGAACGCCGGTTCTATCCGCCTGCCACGCTCGCCTATACCGAGAACTTCTACCGCGCCTTCTTCCGCATGGCGCTGGAGAGCGGCTCCGCCGGAACTGTCTGCTGGTGGTATCCAGGCGGACACCGCGCCAACGAAAACAGCGACTTCGGCATCATCAATCCTGACGGGACCTGGCGCAGCCTGAGCCGGATCGTTCTGGAACACGCGCCGCGCTTCCTCAACCGAACCACGTTCCCTGCGCCGGACACCTGGATCACGGTAGACCGCGACCTCTCGGCGGACGCCCTGTACGGCATCTATGCCCGGCACAAAGAGGAGTACTGGCGGCTGATCGCCGAAGGCAAGACGCCCGGTCTTCGCACGGAGGCGACCGGAACCACCTCCGTCAACACGCCTCTGGTCGCCGTCGGCAATACGCCCTGCAACGGCTCCAATCCGCCCAAGTATCTGAACGCCGAATTTGAGAGGCTGGAGGTACTGGACGCCGGCGGAAGGTGGGTGGCAATGCCGTTCGGTGACGGCGAGGTGCGCGTGAAAGCGGGGCATCCGATCCGCATCCGGGCGGTTCTGGGCAATAACGGCGAGGCAGCGTGGGTCGCCGCACAGACGCCGGGTCAGACCGGAGCCGTCTATCTGTTGGTTTCGGGAGAGGGGATCGAACGGACGCTTCCGCTGCCCGGCGATGTGCCGCATCTGGGAACCTCCGGTCTGATCGAAGGCGAACTCCCCGCCGTCTCCGGGGATGTAACGCTCTCCTTTACCTGCGTCGCCCACGCGCGCAGCCGGTTCGGAGAGAGACGGCGCGTTCTGCTGCGCGCAGAGTGAGCAGAGAAGGAGAGAGATTCGGATGCCTGCGCGACGACGCCCGCACTGCGCTCTGACGTTGGGAGCAGCCCTCTGCCTGTCCCTGATCCTGTTATGCATGGGAGGAGCCGCCATGAGCGCCCCGCAAAGACCCGATGAGCGATACTCCGGCTGGGACACCTTCAGCGATACTTGGGTCGCCGCCGATGCGCTCGGGAGGACCCTGCCCGGCTATGATCAGGTCGGTCCGCCGCGAAAAAACCGGTTCATCGGCATCTTCTACTTCCTCTGGCTGGGCGAGCATGTCAACGGCGGTCCCTACGACATCACAAAGATTCTCCAGCTGGACCCGCAGGCGATGCAAAAGCCGGACAGCCCGCTCTGGGGACCGCTGCACGCGCCGCACCACTGGGGCGAATCGCTCTACGGCTACTACCTGTCCGACGACGCCTACGTGCTGCGCCGGCACGCGCAGATGCTCTCGGACGCGGGGGTGGACGTGGTGATCTTCGATGTTACCAACCAGTTCACCTATAGACGCTACTACATGGCACTGCTGCAGGTCTTCTCGGAGGTGCGCGCCGCCGGGGGCAGAACGCCGCAGGTCGCCTTCCTCTGCCCCTTCTGGGCACCCGCAAAAGTGGTCTCCGAACTCTACCGCGACCTGTATGAGCCGGGTCTCTACTCCGACCTCTGGTTCCGCTGGCAGGGCAAGCCGCTGATCCTGGCAGATCCGAGTTTGATAGAGGAGGGAGAGGGGTCTGCGCAGCAGAACTCCCCAGCGGCACTGGCTCCGGGCAGAACGCTCGGACAGTCCTTTACGACGGACAAGCCGTTTGACGCGGTCGCCTGCCACGTCCCGACCTGGATGACAAGGGACTCGGCGATGACCCTGACCCTCTATCAGAACGGACCGCTGGGAGAGAGGATCGCGCGGAAACGGTTTACGAAGGTCTCCGATAACTCATGGCTCTCGCTCACCTTCCGGCAGCCGCTCCCAGCGGGAACCTACTATCTGGAGATGTCGCAGGCGCGCGGAAGGATCGGCTGGTGGAGCCACACCGACGACGTCTTTCCGAAAGGGCAGGCTTACGCCGACGGCGCGCCGACGGCAGGAGACCGCACACTGCGGATCTCCGTGCTGGGAGCGGGTATGAGACTGCGCGACTTCTTCACCTTCCGCAAGCCTCAGCCGGACTACTTTCAGGGACCGACCATGCCGAATATGTGGAGCTGGCTGGAGGTCTTCCCGCAGCACGTCTTCCATAATGAGAAGGGCGAGAAGGAGCAGATGTCGGTCGGCGTAGCGCAGAACGCGGTGAAGGGGCGGCTCGGCTCCATGAGCGAGCCGGGAGCGCACGGACGCAACTGGCACAACGGCGCGAACGATCCCTCCCCCGGCGCGATCATGCGCGGTCTGAACTTTGCGGAGCAGTTTGAACACGCGCTGAAGGAGGACCCGCAGTTCATCTTCATCACCGGCTGGAACGAGTGGATTGCCGGACGCTTCGCGGAGTTTGCGGGCGTGAAGCGGCCGGTGATGTTCGTGGATCAGTTCAACCAGGAGTTCAGCCGCGACATCGAGCCGATGAAGGGAGGACATGCCGACACCTACTACTACCAGATGGTCAGCTACATCCGCCGCTTCAAGGGCGTCCGAAAGCCCCCCGCCGCCAGCCGCCCGAAGACCATCCGGATTGACGGCGACTTTTCAGACTGGGAGGATGTGCTCCCGGAGTACCGGGACGACATCGGCGACCCGGCGCGCCGCGATCACCCCGGATGGAACAACGTGGAGCACTACCGCAACGACACCGGGCGCAACGACTTTGTGAGGATGAAGGTCGCGCGCGACCGCGATCACCTCTACTTCTATGTCCGCACAAAGGAGCCGATCACCGCTCCCGAAGGCTCCAACTGGATGCTGCTCTTTCTCAACACCGACGGCGACCCGGCGACCGGGTGGGAGGGCTATAACTTTGTCGTCAACCGCCAGCGACGGGGCGACGGCGTGAGCGTTCTGGAGGAGAGCCAGCGGGGCTGGAACTGGCGACCGAAGGGAGAGGCGCGCTATCGCATACAGGGCAGCGAGATGGAGATCGCGATTCGCCGCGCAGACCTGGGGATTGCCGACCTCTCCCGCCCGATCCGGCTGGAGTTTAAGTGGTCGGACAACATGCAGCGCGAGGGCGACATCCTCGACTTTCTGATCAACGGAGATGCCGCCCCCGGAGGTCGCTTCAACTATCTCTATCAGGCTTCGCCGCCATAAGCGGGCTGCGCCTCCCGACGCTACGGGGCGGCATAACGCGCATCCTCCTCCGTCCGAACGTAGGAGACAGGGGCGGAAGCGGGCAGATAGCCCTTTTGCCAGACCGCAACAAAGAAGCCGCGACCGTTCGATCCAAAGACCATCCTTCCGGGGCGATGCGGATCAAACGTAACGCTCTCGCCCCGGAGCACCGGCAGTCCGTCGTTTGCCTGCCGTCACGTTTTGCCGTCGTCCGCCGAAATCCAGACGCCGGTCGCAAAGGTTACATCGTGGTAGGGATGGTCGTGCGTCGCGACGGCGATCCGGGTCGGGTCGAACGGATCGGAGGCGACGTGATGGACAAAGCGGGCTGATGACAAATCCGGTCAGCCAGCCGCCGCTTCCCGGCTCGCCGAGCGGCTTCCAGACGAGCGGACGCGCCGATCTCTGCTGCCCGAAGGCGAACTGAGCGCTGTATACGATCATCGCCGCCAGCAGCGGGACAAACACACGCAGAGAGAATTTTATCATGTTCGATCTGCCTCCCGAAGTCTAACCCCGACGCACCCTCTCGCGTTACCCTCGTTTGCAGAGGTCAACCCGCCTGCTCCATAGACGGCAGTGTAACGATCACGGTGGTTCCCGCGCCGACTCTGCTCTCAAAGGCGATCGAGCCTCCGTGCGCCTCCGCAATGCTCCTGCAGATGGACAGCCCCAGCCCGGAGCCGCCGTCCGGGCGTGCGCGGGAGAGGTCAACCCGATAGAAACGCTCTCCCAGATGGGGCAGATGCTCCGGCGCAATCCCGCACCCCGTATCGCGCACCATAATGACCGTCTGCCCGCCTCTCCGTTCGGCATTCACGGTAATCTGACCGTCCGGGGGAGTGTAGCGCAGCGCGTTCTCCAGCAGATTGATGAAGAGCCGGATCAACTCCTCCCCGTTTCCATCCACACACAGAGGCTCCTCGCGGACCGCGATAGAGACGGGCGCGCCGCCCTGCGAGGAGACCCGCGCCGCCGCCTGCTCCAGCACGCTCCGCACCGACAGGGTCTCCCGGTTCTGCCCCAGCCGTCCCGCATCGGAGCGCGCCAGCAGCAGCAGGTCCTGCACCAGCCGCGACATGGCGGCGGCGGCGGCGTCCACCTCCTCGATCCCCTGCCGATACTCCTCCGCTGTCGGCTTCCCGCTCAACAGCAGGCTGGTATTGGCTTTGATGATGGTGAGGGGCGTGCGCAGCTCATGCGAGGCGTCCGCCGTGAAACGCTGCTGCTGCGCGACCATCTCCTGAAGCTGCGCGATCAGCCGCTGCTGCTCCGCAAAGGAGACCTCCAGCCGCGCCAGCATCTCATTGAAGGTGGATGCCAGAGTCGCGAATTCGTCCTCCCCCTCCACCTTCAGCCGTTCAGAGAGGTCCTGTGCGCCGATCTGCGCCGCCTTCCGGGAGAGCCGGCGCACCGGGCGCAGAACGCGATCCGTCAGCAGCGCGCCTCCCATTCCGGCGCAGAAGAGCGCAATCGGCAGCAGGATCAACAGCGCGCGATTCATCCCCGCCATCGCCCGCTGGATCTCAGTCAGCGGATAGGGAGCCTGCACGACCCCGACGATCGGTCCGCGGGGCGGAAACGGTCTGGACAGAACGCGGATCGGCTCTCCCTCCCACTGAACCGTCGTAAACAGGCGCGCTCCCCGCGCCGCCTGCGCGAACGCCGCCGGGTCATACGGTTCGGAAGGATCGGCGCGAATCAGCGACTCTCCCTGCAGATTCAGAAAGCGCGGACGCAGCGCGCCCGAGAGCGGGCGTCCTCGACTGCCGCCTGTATCTGCAGGAGCGGGGTTCTGCCCGCGCGGGTCTTCGGGGGGCGCAAAGGGATCGGGGCGGTGGTCGAATATCGGACCGGGAGGAGGGGGTCTGTCGGGAGCGGGCGGAGGCGGGAAACGAGCTATCGGCGGACGCGACAGTTCGGGGAGTCTGGGAGGACGCTCGATCAGCGGACGGATGCTCCGCTCGAGTTCGCGATCCACCAGAGCCAGCATACTGGCGCGCGCCGTATACTGCAGGACGACGCCCAGCGCGCCCAGCAGCAGCGCCAGCGCGAGGCTGTTCCAGATCATCAACCGGGTGCGAACGGAGCGCACGCGAAACAGCCGGCGCAGGAGTTTCACCGCTCATCCTCCTCCGGGCGTCTCAGCGTATAGCCCGCCCCGCGCACAGTCTGGATCAGCTTCACGGCATGACCGGCATCCACCTTTTTACGCAGAAGCCCGATATAGACATCCACCGTATTGGAGTAGCTCTCCTCATCCATCCAGACCCGTTCCTGGATCGTCTCGCGGGTCAGCACCTGTCCTTCATGCGCCGCTAGCGCCTCCAGCAGGTCATACTCGCGATGACTGAGGGCGATCTCCGTCCCGGCGCGCCAGACCCTCCGCTGCGCGGTGTCTATCTCCAGATCGGCAATGCGGATGTGGCGCGTCTTATGTACCTTATCGCGCCGGATCAGCGCGCGCACGCGCGCCAGCAGCTCCGGAAACTCAAACGGCTTGGGCAGATAGTCGTCCGCTCCCATCTCCAGACCGCGCACGCGATCCTCCAGACCGCTCCGCGCCGTCAGCATCAGGATCGGAACCCGGTCGCGTCTTGAACGCAGCTCCTCGCAGATTCTCCAGCCGTCCACCCCGGGCAGCATCAGGTCCAGGATCAGCAGGGAGTAGCCGCCCTCCATCGCCATCTTCAGTCCCTGCGCGCCGTTCTCGGCGACATCCACCCGATAGTGCGCCTGTTCCAGCCCCCGACGGATCACTCTGGCAATCGCCGCCTCATCCTCGATCACCAGCACTCTCATGGCTCCCGATAAATCCTTTCCATCAGCTTCTTCTACCATAGCCTGAAAAGATGAAAAGCGGATGAAAAACCGCCGGATATGCCCTTTCCATCCCATATTTCGAGTTCTTTTCACATTTTCATTTTTTTCATCTCTCTTTCATCTTGCTGTTATATGCTAGGAGTGTGATGAGAAACGAGACCCGCTGAAGACAGCGGCTCAAGGGTCCCGCAAAGCCAGACAGGCGTTGCGGGAGAAGGAGAAAGAGAATGAGACTCAACGTACACGCTGTAAAGCCGGGGGCGATGCTCTCCTTCGCGGCAGCATGCCTCCTGGCGGCATCCATCGCCTTCGGACAGATCCCTCCGGGACCGCCTCCGCCCGGCGGACAGGGAGGTCGTCCCGGACCGGGAGGTCCCGGCTTCGGTCCGGGCAGGGGCTTCCGCCCGGTGCCGATGACGCTGGTCAACGCCCCGCTGGATGCGCTGGACGCCGCGCTGAAACTCACCGAAGACCAGCGCACGAAGATCGGGAAGATCCGACAGGAGATATTCCAGCAGCGACGCAGCCGGATGCCGCAGCCGGGCGGACAGCCGGGCTTGCCGCCCAATCCGGAGCGTATGCGCGCCGAGATGGAGCGTATGCGAGCGGAAGAGGAGAAGGCATCCCGACGCATTGAAGAGGTTCTGAATGCGGAGCAGAAGCGCATGGTTCCGGGCGTGATGAAGGAGCTGGACACGCTGCGCTTCCTCGGAATCCCGCCGGAACTGTACGGGACGCTCAAGCTCTCTGGAGATCAGATGAGGCGGCTGGCGGAGATCGCTGAGAAGACGCGCCAGGAGATTCAGCGCCGGGAGCAGGCGGCGCGTGAGAGCGGCAACTTCGAGGCGATGCGCGAGGTTCCCCGCCTGCATCAGCAGGCGCGAGAGAAGGCGATGGCGGTTCTGACGGCAGGGCAGCGGGAGCAGGTGGAGGAGTTCCGCCAGAATAACCCGATGCCCGGCGGACCCGGCTTCGGTCCGGGCGGACCGGGGTTTGGACCGGGAGGACCCGGCTTCGGTCCCGGGGGACCCGGCTTTGGACCGGGAGGACCCGGAGGACCGGGCAGACCCGGAGGACCGGGCAATCGCCGAGGAGGACCCGGTGGACCGCCTTTCGGACCGGAAGATCCGCCGCAGGAGTAGTGCGCTCAGCCTGTCAGCGCAGGAGTGTTTCACCGCTCCTGCGCTGACTTTTTTTCAGCAGGAACTCGCGCAATCACTCCGAAACGAAGAGACACGGGTTGATATTCGAGGAGACTTCTGTACGCGAGGCGCGGAGATGAATGATCGTGAACGCTATCTGGAGACGCTGCTGTTTGGAAAGCCGGACAGGATTCCGTTCTCTCCGGGCGGTCCGCGCGAGTCGACGCTGGCAGCCTGGCGCGAACAGGGACTGCCGGAAGAGACTCCCTGGAACGTCTATGTCCGCGCTCAGATCGGTATTGAGCCGCCGCCCTCCGCTCCCCGACCGGGGATATGGATGCGACACACGATGATCCCGGAGTTTGAGGAGAAGGTGATAGAGGAGCGGGAAGAGACGCGCATTGTGCAGGACTGGAAGGGCAATATCTGCGAAATCTCTCGCCGCTACGACCCCGGCTACCTGCGCTACGCGAAAGACTTCGTCACACGCCGATGGCTGCGCTGTCCGGTCGAAAATCGGGACGACTGGGAGGCGATGAAGAGCCGATACGACCCGGACGACCCCGCCCGCGTGCCGGAAAACCTGCCGGAACTAGGGCGAAGGCTGGCGAAGCGGGACTACCCCATCGGGGTCAGCGTACACGGTCCCTTCTGGCAGCTTCGCGAGTGGCTCGGCTTTGAGGGGCTGTGCCTGCTGTTCCACGATGATCCTGCGCTGGTCCGGGAGATGGTGCGCTTCTGGACCGACTATATCTCGCGGCTGCTGGAGCGTGTTCTCCCGCATATCTCCTTCGACTACCTGCAGATCTCCGAAGATATGGCATATAAGGTCAAGCCGATGATCGGTCCGGAGATGGCGCGTGAGTTTCTGCTGCCATGCTACCGGCAGTGGGGCGATATCCTCCGCGCCTATCAGGTTCCGATCTACGATCTCGACTCCGACGGCTATGTGGGGCATCTGATCCCGGTCTGGATCGAGGGAGGCGTCAACGTCTGCGACCCGATGGAGGTCGCCGCCGGCAACGACATCCAGCAGTACCGACGTGAGTTCGGCAAGCGGATGGCGTTTCAGGGAGGCGTGGACAAGCGCGCGCTGGCGCAGGGCGGAGAGACGATGCGGGCGGAGCTGGCGCGGATCGAGCCAGTCGTGCGCGACGGAGGGTATATCCCCAGCTGCGACCACGCCGTACCGCCGGACATCAGCCTGCCGAACTTCCTGGACTACTGCGATCTGCTTGGCCGGATGACCGGCTGGAAATAGCCCCGCTCTGCGGAAGAGGTCCTCTTCTTCACGCTCTCGGAACGCGGCTCGACGCCCAGAAGATGGCGCACAAAGAAGTCCTGCAGACGCCGCTTCCCGTAGGGCGTCCCGGCGACCCCGTGCCCCGCTCCCGGAAAGACGATCAGATCGAAGTCCCGGTTCGCCTGTATCAGCGCGTTGACGACCTGCATGGTGCTCGCGGGGTCCACGTTGGAATCCATCTCGCCTACCATCAGCAGCAGTTTGCCCTTCAGGCGGGGAGCCAGCGTTACATTCGACTGCTCCGCGTAGTGCGGTCCGACCGGGTAGCCCATCCACTGCTCATTCCACCAGATTTTGTCCATCCGGTTATCGTGGCAGCCGCAGTCCGCCACCCCCACCTTGTAGAAGTCCCCGTGCAGCAGCAGACCGCCGAGCGCATTCTGTCCTCCGGCGGAGGTTCCGTAGATTCCAACCCGGCTGATATCCATATACGGGTACTTTTTCGCGGCGGCTTTGATCCAGAGAATGCGATCCGGGAAACCGGCGTCCGCCAGGTTTTTCCAGCAGACATCATGAAACGCCTTCGAGCGGTTGGAGGTTCCCATGCCGTCAATCTGCACCACGATAAAGCCCAGTTCCGCCAGTTCCTGAGTCCCGTGAAACGCCGAAAAGCTCTTCGGCACATGGGAGCCGTGCGGACCGGCATAGATCGCCTCGATGATCGGGTAGCGGATGGAGGGGTTGAAGTTCGTAGGGCGGTAGATCACCCCGTAGATATCGGTCTTTCCATCGCGCCCCTTCGCGACAAACCGCTCCGGTCGCCGCCAGCCGGCGGCGACCAGCACCGACTCATCCCCTCGCTCCAGCTCCATCACCTTTCTCCCGTCCTCTGCGCGGCGCAGCTCCGTTACCGGGGGCATGTCCACGCGGGAGTAGGAGTCCACCAGATACCGCCTATCGGGAGAGAACTGAACGGAGTGCGTTCCATTTCCCTCCGTCAGGATCGTCAGACCGGAGCCGTCGAAGTTCACCCGACAGTAGTGAATGTAGTAGGGATCCTGTCCGGGACGAATGCCTCCGGCGCGAAACCATATCTGCCGCTTATCGGCGTCCACGCGATCCACGCCGCGCACCACCCACTCGCCCTTCGTAATCTGATTCTTCACTCTGCCGGCAGCCGTATCGTACAGATAGAGATGGTTCCAGCCGTCCCGCTCCGACATCCAGATCGCCTCCTGCGTCCTCTCCAGCCGCCGCAGAAAGACCTTGTTCGTCCAGTCAATAAAGGTCTTCGCCTGCTCCTCGATCAGCACGGACGGCGCGCCGGTATCGGCGTCCACCGCCACCAGCCGCATCACCTGATGCCCGCGCTGATTGTAGAGGAAGGTAAACCGTTTCGAATCCGGGTCCCAGCGAATGTCAGATATCTCCCAGGGGTCGGGGAAGAGCGTCTCGGGAACAGGTATCCTGCGCGCTTCGACGACGTCAAACAGGCGGGGACGGGGGCGCGCGATCCGATCTCCCGGCTTCAGATAGTCGAAACTGTGCAGCTTCGGCTGCAGCTGATCCTTCGGTGAGGACTCGACCACGTAGACCTTTCGCTCCTGCGCAGGGATCGTCTGCAGGAGGACGAACCGGCGCGAATCGGGCGACCAGATCGGCGTTCCGCCATAGGCGTCCTGCGCCGAGCCGTCCTGCGTCAGCGGCGTCTCCTTCCCGGTCGCCTGTTCGACCAGAACCACGTTCTGATTGCGAATCAACGCGCGCCATTTTCCATCGGGGGAGAGCGCGGGATCGGGAGCCGGCGCTCCCCTCTCCTCCCCCGCGTCTCCGTCAATCACGGCGACGGAGGGACTCTCTTGCCCCTCGAAGACCGCCAGCGGCCTGCCGTCGCGGCTGCGCGCCGCCAGCCAGACATGACCGGCGAAGGTGTGCTGCGCCCGCGTTGCGCCCGGAACCAGCTTCCCGTATTCGTGACGACGCCCCTCGAAGTCCAGCCAGTAGAGGGTTATCTCCTCGCTCGTGCGATTGATGAAGGTGAGCGAGGTCTCACCGCCGGTGCGCCGCGTGGCGCGCGGTCCGGAGCGTGGAGAGCGCGCCTGCGCCCTGCCCAGCGACTCCTTCGCCTCCCGGAGCGCATAGGTTGTCAGATCGCACTCGTAGGTCTTCTCCTGCACCTGCGCCAGAAAGAAGGGGCTGTTTTCTGCAAAGGCGATGCGATCCACCGGAAGCCGGTCGGCGGCGACCGGCTTCTGCAGCAGCTTCGACAGCGCACCGGCAAGCCGCGCATGATCAAAGGCGCGCTCCTTCTTCGACTGCGCCGGGTCTACCAGTATGAACTCCCGGCGTCCGCCCGGCAGATCGTTGCGATACCAGAAGCGTCCCGATCCGCCGATCCACTGCGGCGATACGGAGGCGCGGAAGACCTTTCCGGCAAACCGCCGCGAGAGCGCGTTCGCCCGCTCATAGTCACTCCGGGTCCCCTGCGCCGTCGCGGCAGGGGCGAGCGAGAGAAGGCAGGCTGCGCAGAGAAAGAGGGTTCGTCTCACTACCGGCAATCCCATTTCTCCCTTTCTCACGATCCCGCCCGTTTGCTACACCGTCTCCGGCTGACCGCTGCGAAGGGAACGGTAGACCGCGTCTATCACCCTCATCTGCCGGACGGCGTCCTCCGGCGTGTAGCGCGGAGTCTGCTGCCGGAGAATGCACTGCGAGAAGTGTTCGAACTCCAGCACATACTGATTGACCTTCGGGAACCTCTCCTCTTTGCCGTTGATGAGGATGGTCGCCTCCTCATCCGGCAGCCAGGAGCGGGGAATGTAGATGGTTCCCTTCTCTCCCGCAATCTCCAGGTCGGCGCGGAAGGGCAGATGAAATCCGCAGTCCACCAGCGCCAGCCCCTGCGGGTACTGCAGCACCGCCGCCATGCTCATGTCCACCCCGTACTCCGGGTCTATCGTTCCCCGCGCATAGACGAGCGTCGGCTCATCCTGATAGTAGAATCGGGTTCCGCTGATCGGATAGCAGCCCACATCCATGATGCTGCCGCCCGCCAGCGTCGGATCGAGCCGCACGTTGTACTTGCGCGCAATAGAGAAGGTGAACGCGCCGCGCACCAGCCGCACCGTCCCGATCTCGCCGTTTTCGATCGCCTGCAGGGCGCGTTCATGCTGCGGATGGAAGCGCCACATAAAGGCTTCCATCATCTTCACGCCGGCGCGCGCCGCTGCGTCCGCGACGGCTTGCGCCTCCTCCGCCGTCGCCGTGAAGGGCTTTTCGCACAGAACGTGCTTGCCCCGCTCTGCCGCCCGGATATTCCACTCCGCATGCAGACCGTTGGGCAACGGGTTGTAGATCGCCTCGATCTCCGGGTCCTCCAGCAGCGACTCGTAGTCGGCATACGCCTTTGGAAGATGGAACTCGGCGCGGAACGCCTCCGCCTTCTCCGCATTTCGGCTTGCGACGGCGACCAGTTCTACCGACTCCGCCTGCAGCATCGCCGGAATCGCGCGGGTGCGGGCGAAGTTGGCGCAGCCCAGCACTCCCCATCTCACTCGGTCCATCGTCTCTCTCCTCCCTCCGATCCTCTCAGGCGGACGATCCTCGCATCATCATCTGACGCGCCTCCAGCGAGCGGGGCGCGCCGCAGAAAGGACAGAAATTGATCGCGATGGCGGTCTTTCCTTCGGCATCGGGGATCACCTCCGCCAGATCGCCCTCTTCGGTCTCCACCACCTGAATGCAGCCGCGCTCCGCCGCGTCAGCCAAGCCGTCGCAGCATATCTCGACATCCACGCCTTCCTCTTCGGTCACCTCCGGTGTCCTTTCTGAATATGAACGACCCCTCCCCGACAATCGAGGAGGGGTCGGCATCGCTCTCTGCGGCGCTATCCGCGCAGACTCTCGATCCGGCTCACGAAGTGATTGAGCATCTCCTGCGCCCTCTCCGGCGTATCTCCCTCCGCATAGACATGGAAGCAGGGGTCGGAGTCATCAGGCAGCACCAGCGCCCAGGAGTGCTCATTGTAGATTTTGATCCCGTCAATCATGTCGGCGTTGCCGTTATCCTGCGCCTCGCGGGTCAGCTCGCGCATGATGCGCCCCTTGACCTCCCAGGGACAGCGCACCTGCGCCCGAACCAGATGCGCCTCGGGAATCTCGCGTCCGATCTCGCTCAGGCTCAATCCGGAGACCGCCAGCATCTCCAGCATCTTCCCGAACGCATACATCGAGTCGAACGCCGGCATGAACTCGCTGAAGATGAATCCGCCGGAGGTGTCGCCCGCGAAGTCTACAGGCGGGGTCTTCTTATCCGCAGCGGTCGCTGAAGCCATCAGCGAGCGGACATCGGTCTTGGTGCGGATCACGGTTCCGCCGTGCAGGGCGATCAACTGCTCGATGCGCGTGGGAGCGGTTACCGGCACGGCGATACGGATGCGCGGATGGGTGCGCGCCGCCATGACGGCATAGAGCGTCAGCAGGTTATGCCCTTCGATGATAAAGCCCGTCTCGTCCACCAGCGTCAGCCGCTCGCCGTCATTTTCAAACATGACCCCCAGATCGGCTTTCAGCGTGGTGACAATCTGCGCCAGATTGGGCAGCAGCGCGGCGCGCGCCTCCGGCGTCTTGGGCGACTTGTTGGCGTCCACGTAGGCGTTCAGGGCGATCACATCGCACCCGAGCCGCCCCAGAATCGCAGGGAAGATGCTGGCGACGCGCCCGTAGTTGAAGTCGGCGACCACCTTCAGCCGCCGGGCGATCAGCGGCTCGCTCTTGATATGCCGCGCATAGTCTTCGTGATACTGCTCGACGCTGCGGGAGGCGAACTCCAGATTGCCGATCTGCTCGATATCGGCGCGTCCGTAGTCCTCCCGGAAAAACATCGTCTCCACCTTGCGCTCGGCGGCTTTGGACAGGTAGATGCCGTCCTTGTCCATGAACTCGACCAGCAGCAGACGCGGGTTATGCGGCGCGATCCGCACATACATCCCGCCCGCCGCCGCCGAGCCGCGCAGCGTATGGCGCATGATGGGCAGGGGCATGGAGCGCATATCCATCACATCGCAGCCGACCGACATCAGCCCGGAGATGATGGCGCGTTTGATCATGCGCGCCGCCAGTCCGGAGTCGCGCGCGGTGATCACCGTCGATCCGCGTTTCAGATAGGCTCCATAGCAGGCGCCGAGTTTGGTAGCGAAGTCCGGGGTGATCTCGATGTTGGCGATCCCCATGACTCCCAGATCGCGAAACAGCGCGCCCAACCACTTCTGCCCCCAGATCAGGCTCATCGTGACGGTCGAACCCGCCTCGATCAGCTTGTCGGGCCACAACTTGATCTGGGTGCGGATGGTGCTCTCCCGCTCGATGCGGCACCGCTCCCCGATGACGGCTCCCTCCTGCACACTGCAGTCGCGCTGAATCACCACATGCGAACAGACGGTGCAGGCGGTCAACTGGGTATTGCTTCCGACATAGACGTTATCCCAGAGGATGCTGCGCTGTACCGCCGCGCCCTCGTCTATGATCGTGTTATCGCCGATGACGCTGTAGGGACCGACGCGCGCCCCCGACTTAATCTTCACATTGCGCCCGATCAGGGTCGGGGGCGAGATCTGAACGTCCGGAGCGATCTTGCACCCCTCGCCGACCCATACGCCGTTATGCTCCTGCCCCAGAAGCAGCACGTTGGTTTTACGGTCCAGCACATAGTACTGCGCCTCGCGATACTGGCTCAGGTTGCCGACATCGCACCAGTAGTCGGGCATGATGTAGCCATAGAGGGGCTTATCCTCCTGCAGGATCTTCGGGAAGATATCCTGGCTCCAGTCGTAGCTGCGTCCCGGCTCCATGTAGTCGAACACGGAGGGTTCCAGAATGTACATGCCGGTATTGACGGTATCGGAGAAGACCTCTCCCCAGCTCGGCTTCTCCAGGAACCGGCGGATGCGCCCGTCGTCATCGGTGATGACCACGCCGAACTCCAGCGGGTTAGGCACATGCGACAGGACGATGGTCGCCAGCGACTCCTTCTGACGGTGGTACTCGATTGCCTGCGTTATGTTCAGATCGGTCAGCGCGTCTCCGCTGACGATGATGAACGTATCGTCTCGCAGATGCTCTTCCGCCTTTTTCACACTGCCTGCGGTTCCCAACGGGGTATCTTCGACGGAGTAGATCAGCCTGACTCCCCACTCCTCCCCGTCCCCGAAGTAGCCCTCGATCTCGTCTGCCAGGTAGTGCAACGTTACGACGATCTCAGTTATTCCATGCTCCTTCAAGGAGCGGACGATATGCTCCATAATCGGCATGTTCAACACGGGAGCTAGCGGCTTGGGACGATGCGCCGTCAGCGGGCGCAGCCGCGTGCCTTCCCCGCCAGCCATGACCACAGCTTTCATGTCAAATCTCCCTTCTCGGAGAACCGCCAGGCAACTGCAGGACAGCCCCGCAGTGCATGCCTATCGAAATGTGCGACCGCAACTCAACGATAACGGACAAACGCTCCCGCAAGCAGCAACGCGCCGCCGACAAACGCCAGTATCACTCCGACGTAGACGCCTATGTGAATAAATGCAAGCAGGAGGATCGTCAAGCCAAGCGCCGTTTGGAGCGTGAAGAAGAAGGTCTTCTGTCGTCCCTTCGGCTCCCACAGCAGCAGCGCGCCGCAGATCAGGGCGCAGACCACCACCACCCAGCCGACACGCAGAGAGCCGATCTCCTTATCAAACCCGCTGACGAGAAAGCTCTTATCCCGGATGAAGTAGGCGCCCACCGCGCTGGTAACCGGCGGCGGATTGCTGCCCCAGGTCAGCGCGGCGCTCATCACCGCCACTCCCATCCCGAACAGGGAGAGGATTTCGCCCATCGAGAAGAACTTGCGCGCGGGTTTTTCGTTCATCGAGCCTCCATGCAGGGGATCTTCCGAACAGAGGAGTCAGGACTCGTCTTCGGTCTCCTGCGTCTTCTCCTTTGTATCTTTCCAGGCGCGCCAGAGAAGCCAGAACATCGCCAGCCATAACGGAATGCTCCACCAGAAGGAGTGATCCGTTCGCAGCAGGGAGGAGACGACGGCGGTCGCCAGCAGGGTCCATCCGGTCAGATAAGAGGCGCGTTGACGCTCCGATATCGCCGTCAGATGGATGTCCAGCAGATGCAGAAACCATCCGAAGTAGGCGCCGATTCGCGCCAGATCGTGCAGGAAGGGGGAGGGCGTCGCCGATAGGAACGCTGTCGCCGATACTCCCAGCGCCACACGTATGCGCTCTGCGCGCTCTCGATCCGCACGCGCCGATTCCATAACTTCCCTTCGTTCCGCGCCGGCTCCGTCTCCTCGCCTTTTTCGGGGGCGTTCTCCGGCGGTCAGGCTGTTATCAGATTCTACGTGAATACGCGGAACTCCTGCGCCGGCTTCTTAATCTCTTCGCAGGCTGCATACATCTGAGACAGGAAGATGTACCGGCTTGACATCCTTCCGGCAGACGGGTATTCTGAGAGTGTGCCGATGCTTCATTCGGGAGAGCGTGGTGATCGGACGAACTCTGATACTCAAGCTGGCAGACAGCCCCCGCGTTCAGCGTTTTGTTCGCAATAACCGGGCGAGCACTTCGATCGTCCGGCGCTTTGTCGCCGGCGACACCATCGAGGAGGCGATGCCTGCGCTGCTCGCGCTCAACCAACGAGGCATGACCATCGCTCTGGACTATCTGGGGGAGAACGTTACCCGCAAGGAGGAGGCGGCGGAGTTTGTCGCCTACTATCGGCGTCTGCTGGGGATCATGGATGCCAGCCGGCTCGACGGCTATGTCTCACTGAAGCTGACGCAGCTTGGCATGGACATCAGCGAGGAGCTGGTCTACGCCAACA
The DNA here is from genome assembly GCA_938005745.1 of uncultured Chthonomonadales bacterium. Taxonomy (GTDB): domain Bacteria; phylum Armatimonadota; class Chthonomonadetes; order Chthonomonadales; family CAJBBX01; genus CALLMM01. The sequence continues at coordinate 95,764 of CALLMM010000037.1, forward strand.
TGGTCAGCATTCTGGAGGAAGCCGCCCGCTATCAGCGTTTCATCCGCATAGACATGGAAGGCTCGGCGTACACCGCCAGGACGCTGGATATCTTCTGCCGCCTGCGGTCGAACTTCTCCAATGTCGGCATCGTTATACAGGCGTATCTTCATCGCAGCGCCCGCGATGTGGAGATACTCATCGAATCCGGCGCGCCGGTTCGACTGGTGAAAGGCGCCTACAAAGAGCCGAAAGAGATCGCTTTTCAACGAAAACGGGATGTAGACAGAAATTTTATTGCCCTGATGCAGATGTTATTAACACGTGGCAACGATCCTGCCATTGCCACCCATGACGAAGCGATCATTCGGGCTGCCAGGCAGTTTGCCCGGGAGAAGGAGATAGATCCTTCCAAGTTTGAATTCCAGATGCTGTACGGGATTCGACGCGATCTGCAGGACAGACTGGCTCATGAGGGCTATCGCATGCGCGTATATACGCCGTTTGGCACCCAGTGGTACGGATATCTAATGAGGAGGCTGGCCGAACGTCCCGCCAATCTATGGTTCGTTATGAAAAATCTTCTGCGGCGCTGACGAAAGGCCGGTCTCGAAGGAGAGAGCGGCAATGCCTGATATGAAAGATCCTTTAGAATCGCCCGAAGCGTTTCAGTTATATTGTGAACGTGTCAAACAGCTTCTACAGAATCATATCTCCGAACGTGTAGAGTTTTTAAAAGAGGCGAAGATACAGATCCATGCGCTCGAAGCGCTGGCGCGTCAGGCGAGCGACCTCTCCCTGACGCAGGAGTTGGTCGCCCTGGCGCGTCAGTGTGAGCGTCAGCTCTCCGCACTGCAGAATACGGAGAACGGAAGCGGCATCCCCGAGCGTGAAATCACGGCGCTTGGCGTTCCCATCTCCCCCGCCCCGCCATCGCGCAGTCCGGAGACCCTGCGCTTTCTGGATAACGGCTCCTCGCATCTGTCACCGGTCGCGGCGGCATCGGAGAGTCGCCCCCCGGCGGGACGCATATCGCCCGCTTCTCCCCGGGTGAGCCATACGCCCCCGCAGCCTCCTCCCACCCCCCGCAGACCGCTGGAGGAGATCTATCGTGATACCGATCTGCTGGACGAGGAGTCGAACGCAGAGCTGCACCCCATGCCGGGAACTCCCGGACTGATTCGTCTGAAGGCGCTTCTGTGCCGGCAGCGCGCCCTGCAGGCGGAGCTTGCCGCGCAGGACGTTCAGCCCAATCAGACCCTGCGTTATCTGCATGGATATCTGCGCCGCCGGGTAGACGAGGAGCACGGTCCCGGACACTACCTGATCGCCCTCCGCAATGAACTCTGGCCCGCCCAAGCCTGGCCCTGGAACCATCTCGCCTACCTCTACGAGGGACTCGCCGCCGCCTACGAGGCGCTGGACTGGTACGAAGAGAACAGTCAGAACCTCACCAAGCCGGAACAGCAGGAGGCGCTGGAGAGCATCGCCGCCCATCAGACCCGTCTGTGGCGGCATCTGCAGACCTACTTTCCCCGCCAGAACGACGAACATCAGATCAACCTCTTCCGCGACCTGTGCGCTCTGGCGGAACAGCAGGACCTCTACCTGTTTACTCTGCAGGAGAGATGTCCCGACGATACGCTCAACGACCGCGCCGAAAGCCTTCCGGTCATTCTGGAGAACCTGCGCATGGACCGGGAGAACCGCACCCGGCGCGAAGCGAGCCTGCAGATCCTCCGCTCCCTGCTTGCCGAACCCGACTTCGGCACCCGCGAAAACGATCGGCAGCGGCTTACGGAGGCGGTGGTGCGCTGCCGGGCGGAGGGGCTGCCCGCCTCCAGTATCGCCCTGCGAACCCTGTTGATGGACTGGGTGGCGATGCTGGAAGAGAGCGAGGAGCGGGTCGTACAGGAGGTGGTGCGGGAGCTGCTCAAAGAGAGCGAGCGTCAGGCGCTCCGGGCGGAGATAGAGCTTGCGGAGGTGGAACGCCCCCTCTCCGAACTGGAACAGGTGGAGCTTGACGCGGTGCGCGCCATCGTGCGCGGCAAGCGATGTCTCTTCATCGGCGGGATATGCCGCGAGGAGAGCCGTCAGCGACTGGAGAGAGAGCTTGAGCTAGAATCGCTCGTCTGGCCCAGCACCAACGGCACAGAGAGCGTCTACCGGTTTGAGGCGGACATCCAGAACACCGACATCACCGTTATCCTGATACGCTTCATGCGAACCGGCTGGGGACAGGCGCGGGAACTGGCGGTCAAGCACAACAAGCAGTTTGTCAGACTGCCCGCCGGATACGGACTGCGGCAGGTCGTCCGGCAGTTCTATCGTCAGCTTGTGACGCACGGTGTCGTCCCGATGCTGGACAAGTAGAGTCGCCGGCAGAGAGCGCACAGCGGCGCCATACGGTTCGACAGAGGCACAGAAAAGAGCCGTCCGGGGAGAGCGTGAAAGCTCTCTCCGGACGGCTCTTGCGGTTGAGGGTCTGCAGTGAACGTCCCTGCAGCATCCCTCCTACTGGCTGTCAATGCCCGGCGCGAAGGTACCATGCCCATCGGCGCTGCAGGAGATGATCAGACCGCCGGCAGGAACCGTTCTCCCGTTGGACTGCGCCGATCCATCAGAGATGGACACGCTGTAGCTGCCGCCGCTGG
>CALLMM010000038.1 GCA_938005745.1 uncultured Chthonomonadales bacterium
TGCTGCGAAGGCGCGCGCTCCAGCGGAGCGCGCGCCTTCGCCACGTCTGGCGGATGCGGCGGTCAGTCAGTGAGGATCAAGAGATGCGCGCCCTCCTGTCGAAACCATGCGTCTTCGTCCGGCTCGCCCATCAGCAGGTGCGAGTCGAGGTCTACAAAGTCGAAAGCTCCGGTTCCGCAGGCAAGCGCGAGCGAGGGGTAGATGCCGCGCCGCGTCTCCAGCATACAGCCGATCATCAGCTTTCGGCGGGCGGCGCGCGCGATGGCGATAATCTCCATCGCGCCGGAGATGCCCGATTTCATCAGCTTCACATTGATCCCTTGCACGCAGGTTTCGCAGACAAGACGCAGCGCATCGGAGGGACTGCAGACGGCTTCATCGGCGAAGATGGGGACAGGGGAGCGGGAGGCGACGGCGTCCAGCGATGCCAGATCGGTTTTGAGTACCGGCTGTTCGACCAGTTCCAGCGGAATGCCCGCCTCGATCGCCCGATGAATGAAGGCAAGCGCCTCCTCTGCCTGAAAAGCCTGATTGGCGTCCAGCCGGAACACGGCGTGCGGAACCGCCTGATGGATCGCGAGCAGACTGCGAAAATCGGCTTCATGATCCCCGCTCCCGATCTTCATCTTGAAACAGCGGAAGCCCCTGCGCGCCGCAGACTGCGCCCTCTGCAGCGCGTCCGGCACGAGGGGAAGGGTGATGTCGCTCTCCACCGAGGTCTGCGCGCCGCCGAACAGCTCCCATAGCAATAAACCGTTCCGCTCCGCAAAGGCGCGGTAGAGCGCGGTCTCCAGTCCGGCGCGCGCGCTCGGCGAATCGGGGAGGCTCTGCTTCAAATGGGAGAGGATCGGCTGCAGGCGCACGATCTCCCTGCCGATCAGATTCGGCAGGACGCTCATTATATCCGCCTGAACGCTCTCCGGCGTCTCCCCCGTAACATAGGCGACCGGAACCGACTCCCCCTGAAACAGATGCCCGTCGTCCAGTTTCAGGGTCACAATCACCGGGCGGCTGACCTGCCGCGTCAACCGGTCGCGCGCGGTGGCAAAACTCTGGAGAAGCGGCACCTCCACGCATTCGACGCCGCCGTCAACGATAACCGGCATCAGTTTCCGCCGGAAGCGCTATAATGCGCCACATCATACAGGGCGAGCAGCTCACCGGCGTCCAGCCAGACACTTTCACAGTGGGGGCACTTATCCATCATGAATTCGCTGTTCCCGAAAGGCTGCGCCTGCATGTCGTGGCTGCATCCCGGACACCGGGCAATCCGCGCATACTCAAACTGGATCGGGACGCGCCCCTTCGTCAGGCTCATCTGAATCGTCTCCACCGTTTCGCGACCGAACCGTAGAAAGACCGGCAGCTCCCCCTCCTCAAACCAGATGCCGGCACACTGCCGGCAGGCGTCCACCTTCGCCGGGGTCTTCTGAAACGACATCTCGTGCAGGGGATTGTCGCAGCGCGGGCAGAAGCGCAGGGTCGAACGCGCCTTGAGCGGAGCGCCGCACGCCCAGCAGACCAGCGACTTTGCCGGGTTGGTGGTCTTGCAGGAGGGGCAGGGAGCGGAGAGGAGAAAGCCGGTAACGTTTCGCGCCTGTTCGCGCTGCATCTCTTCGCGGGAGCGAACCGGGAGCGTCTGGCGATTCTGCGAGGCGATCCGGTCCGCGATACGCCGCAGTTCATCCTCGTCCAGCCATATGCCGCGACACTGAGAGCAGGCGTCTACGGTAACATCCGGAGTGTGGGGGAAAACATAGGGAGAGAGAGAGCCGCCGCATTTAGGGCAGTTCATGGTCCCTTCCCCGCCTTCCGGGGAGACGGCAGGACGGAAGGCGCGCTCCACGTCCATCAGTCCGACGCGGGTGTCATGCGCGATCCTGTGCAGCTCTCCGGCGTCAAACCAGATACCGCCGCACTCATTGCATCCATCGAGATGGATGATGCCAAACTGACGTTCCGAAAGCGCAGCGCCGCAGCGAGGACAAGCATTGCTCATCGAGGCGGGTCTCCTTTTCGCAAAACGGTATGGATGGGACAGTACAGTATAGCACTGTCCCTCTGCGTGTCAATAGCTGCGGCGCTCAGAGATTCATCGTCAACGGTGAAATACGGGACTGTAGGCAATCGCGCCATAGAGCAGCGCCAGCAACGAGAAGATTATGACCAGCATGTCCAGCGCGAGCCGAAATGAACGCATGTGGCATGTCCTCCTCCGGGAGATCACGGGTCTTCCTTGAACCAGCGGTAACGATGAGTCTTTCCCTGAAGCGTGAGGGTTGAGAACTGCCAAATAGACGGGGTTTCCGGAAAGGCAGATTTCGAGATCTGGAAGCGGCTGAAAGACCGGATCAGTTTCGTCGCGCGGGGGCGTTGATCAGACGGAGGCGCACCATGCGCCTCTAGCGTGCGGTGATCTCCTGTCGCTTTTCGGCGCGTCGGCGCGCGGTGGCGTCCAGGATGCGTTTTCGCATCCGTATATTCGTCGGGGTGATCTCCACCAGCTCATCCGGTCCGATATACTCCACGGCGCGATCCAGCGACATCAGCATGGGAGGCGCAAGCCGTACGTCAATCTCTTTCGTACTGGATCGCATATTGGTAAGCTGCTTGGTTTTACAGACGTTGACCTCCAGATCGGTATCGCGGATATGCTTGCCGACGATCATCCCTTCATACACCTCCACGCCCGGACCGATGAAGAGCGTTCCTCGCTCCTCTGCGTTGAGCAGTCCATAGGTGGTGGAGACACCCGACTCTGTTGCCAGCAGCGATCCGGCGCGGTCAATGGACAGATCGCCCATCAGCGGCTGATAGCCGGCAAAGAGCGTATTCATCACGCCGGTTCCCCGGGTGATGGTGATAAAGTCGGAGCGAAAACCGAGCAGTCCGCGTGTGGGAACCAGATAGACCATATGCGCGGTTCCGTCGCCGGGAGCGTTCAACTCCTGCATCTCTCCCTTGCGTCGCCCGAGCTGCTCGATCACGGAACCCATGTACTCTTCGCTGACCGTGATCGTCACCTCCTCCATCGGCTCGCACAGCGTTCCGTGCATCTCCCGATAGATCACCTCCGGGCGGGAGACCTGAAGCTCGTACCCTTCACGGCGCATCGTCTCCAGCAAGACGCACAGGTGCAGCTCTCCGCGTCCGGAGACCAGGAAAGAGTCGGGACTGTCGGTCTCCTCCACGCGCAGGCTGACGTTCGTCTCCAGCTCTCGGAAAAGCCTCTCTCGCAGCTTGCGGGAGGTGCAGAACTGCCCCTCACGACCGGCAAGCGGGGAGGTGTTGACGGCGAATGTCATGCGAAGGGTCGGTTCGTCTACGGGGGTCATCTCCAGGCGGGTCGGGTGATCCGGATGCGTGACGGTGTCGCCGATGTTGATGTCCGCGATGCCGCTGAAGGAGATGATCTCTCCCGCTTCGGCGCGTTCAACCTCCACGCGCTTCAGCCCCTCAAAGACGAAGAGCGTCACGATCTTACCCGGCTTATGTGCGCCTTCCCGCGTGATACAGGCGACGTTCTGCCCCTTCTCCAGCGTCCCCGCATAGATCTTCCCGATCGCCATCCGTCCCCGATAGTCGTCGTAGTCAATGTTGCTGACCAGCATGGCGGGGGAGGCGTCGGCGTCGCCATGCGGCGCGGGAATGTGCTCCAGAATGGACTCGAAGAGCGGGCGCAGATCGCTTCCCGGCTGTGCGGGGTCGAGGGTCGCCGTACCAGCCAGCGCATTGGTGTAGACGATGGGAAAGTCCAGCTGTTGGTCGTCTGCGCCCAGCTGCACAAAGAGATCGAACGTCATGTTGATCACTTCGTCTATGCGCGCATCGGCGCGGTCAATCTTGTTCACGACGACAATGGCGCGATGTCCGGCACGCAGGGCTTTCTGCAGGACGAACCGGGTCTGCGGCATGGGACCCTCCACCGCATCCACCAGCAGCAGTACGCCGTCCACCATGCTCATCACCCGCTCCACCTCGCCGCCAAAATCGGCATGTCCGGGAGTGTCCACGATGTTGATCTTGATCGGGCGCGCAGCGGCGGAGGACGACGGCTGCGGGTAGTACTGGATCGCCGTGTTCTTGGCGACGATGGTGATCCCGCGTTCGCGCTCCTGATCCATTGAATCCATCACCCGCTCCGCGATGGACTGATTGGCGCGAAACACATTCCCCTGACGCAGCATCGCGTCCACCAGCGTGGTTTTGCCGTGATCTACATGCGCGATGATGGCGATATTGCGAAGCGGTATCTCTTTCACGTCTGCTCGACCCTCCCTGTATCGGAATACAGTATACCCCGTAACGGGTGAGACGGCAGGAATCGAGAGTGTGCAGAGCGTATCGCCGGCGGTGCAGGAGAGATCCTCTTACGGCTACGGCAGCGCCTGGACGGGGCGGTCCAGTGCGCCGTATCCTGTATGCGCGCATCCCTCGGAAGGGGGATGCGTCCTGTTTATGCCGTCTCTTGTGGACTATCGCGGATTGACCTCGTTCCACAGTCCGTCAAAGACCCAGCGGGAGTCGCCAACGTCGAAGTAACCACTGGTGTAGCGTATGGTGTTGGTTCCGTTGAAGGTGTAGGTGTTGCAGATAACGGATCCATAGAGGTCGTTGTTGCCGTTCAGTGTTACGTTTCCACCGGTGGTACTGTCGTTGATCGCATAGACCCCGAAGTGTCCTTCGCCATTGCCGTTGAGTGTCAGGTTGCACTTATCCGAGAGGTAGACACGCGCCGCTTTCGACGGGTCCTGAGACATCTTGATGCTGGCGTTGCCGCCGTTGATGGTGAAGGATCCCATACCGCCGTTCTTTCCCACGCACCAGATATTGATGGGACCGTTCGTATTGTCGAAGGCGATGGTCCAGGTTCCGTTAAACGTCATGCTGTTGAGATAGTAGTTCGCTCCGCCCGGCTTTCCGACGAAGGTGAACGTACCCTTGCCGTTCGCGCTGATGCTGCTGTTGACGATGGCGGGCGTAACGGTTTTGTTGCTGTAGTTACTGCCGTTAAACTGTCCGTTATTCACATAGGCGACAGCTAGATTGTTGTCATTGGTTACTTTGACATAGTCGAGTCCCCCGTAGGGAAACATCTCCGCTGCCACCTGCGCAACGGTGGGCCATTCGATCAGATCACGACGCTCGGTAGTGTAGGAGCCGGGCGGGTTGATGGTTGCGGTTGCCGTGGGACCGTGCAGACCGAGCACCTTATCGGTGATGCCGTTGGAGCCGTTGACGGTGACGGTTCCGCCGGTTCCCACGCTCCCCTGAATGGTCTGGTTTCCGTTGATGGTTCCGGACTTCTTGCTGAAGATCGCGTAGTCGTAGGTCGCGCTGCCCTTGCGCGCGCGCATACAGACCGTTCTGGTTACCTCTCCCACCGTTCCGGTCGCCTCGATGATGATGGTCGAGGGCGGGTGAGCGGGATCGGCGATCTCTGCTCCGTTCGTCTGCTTGCAGACTACGCGATAAGCTGCCTGCCACCGATCCTCCCCGATCGTACCGATCGCCGGAGAGGCGGCGGTATGCGCGTTTGCGCCGTTTGACAGGGAGTAGAGTTCGTAGTTGAGCCCAGCTTCGGCAGCATAGATCGCGTTGGCATGCTGCGCATCCCGGAAAGCGCGACTCATATGCGCGGAGACAAACAAGCCTATGCCCATCAACAGGATCGAGGTGATCAGGATCATAAACAGCGTGGAGATAATCACCGCCCCGCGCTGTTGTCTATATCGTTGACGAACTGTCCGGCAGGAAGCCATGCGCCTCTTTCTCATAATCTATCCTCCTGCTGTAGCAGTAACAGAACCTTTCATCTACCGCATCACTGCATTCTTCCGTCTATCTGTCCGATTCTGCACTGGTTTTTTCGCTTATTCTTACACAAATATAATCCAATTCTTATGTTAGCGATGCTCAATAATAAACTGCCCGGCCGGATTTCCGGTCGGGCAG
>CALLMM010000039.1 GCA_938005745.1 uncultured Chthonomonadales bacterium
GGCGCGCCCCGCCTATGCTCTACCTGCTCACCACCGACAGACTATTCTCCCTTGACATTCACCTTGACCGGCTTGGGCTTGACCGCCTCCGCCTTCGGCAGGTGAAGCTCCAGCATGCCGTTGCGATAGTTCGCCTGCACCTTGTTCGGGTCAATCTCGCAAGGCAGCGTGTAGGAGAACTGGAAGGCGCCCTGACCCGCCGACCACCAGCTTCGATAGAGCTGCGTGGCGTTCTCATTGGCGTAGAACGGCTTGCGCTCGCCGTGAATGCTCAGCCGGTCCGTGGTCGCCTCGATCTTCAGATCGTCGGGCGTAAAGCCGGGAACCGCGAAGATAAAGACGAACTCGTCCGGCGTCTCATAGATATCCGGCGCAAAGGTGAATTCGGTGTTGATGGCGCGTCCCGGCACGCCAGGGATCAGCCGGGAGATCGGCGAGTAGCCGAAGAGCCGCCCCATCAGCTCATCCATCTGTCTGCGGGTGTTCTCCATCTCCGCCCAGGGGTCCCAACGGGTAAGATTCTCCGCAGGACGCGTCGCGATCTCACTGCCGCTGTTGGTGCGTCGTGTCATGGTCGAACCTCCTTTACAAGATCACCTCTTAATGACATTAGCAGTAACTTGATTTAGTGTTATGCACTAAATTGATCTTACATCTCTTAATACGCCACCCGCTCTCTGATCGGTTCCCAAGAGAAAAAAAATTAGCCCTTCTGTTTTCACGGATCACAGGGCGGCGGCAGGCAACCCCTTTCTCTTTTCTTGCGAGGGAGGCACAGCCGTCCGCCCTCTGTCATTGCGAGGGAGGCGTAAGCCGACCGAAGCAATCTTCTCTCTCCCTGCAAAGTTGACATAGACCGACTCATCCGCGCACATGTCAAGCAGGGGCGCAGCACAGCTGCGCCCCTGCTCCCCCATCAGCGGGCTCTCCTGCGCGCGCTTCGCCGTGTCAGTCCGAAGCCTCTGCTGACAGCCGCCGCTTGCACTCCTCTAGAATCTCCACCGTCTTCGACGCGCCGCAGCGCGTTACGCCGAGCGCGCGCACCTCAAGCAGCGCATCCAGCGTCCGAATGCCTCCCGCCGCCTTCACCTGCACCTGCGGCGGAGAGTGCTTACGCATCAGCTTCAGGTCGTCCAGCGTCGCCCCTCCCGTTCCGTAGCCGGTCGAGGTCTTCACGAAGTCCGCCCCCACCTCCGCGCAGATCTCGCACAGCCGTATCTTGTGCTCGTCCTGCAGGTAGCAGTTCTCAAAGATCACCTTCACAATGCCGCCGCGCGCATGGGTCACCGCAACCACCGCACGAATATCTTCGCGGACATAGCTCCAGTCCCCGCTCAACACCTTGCCGATATTGACCACCATATCCAGTTCGACGCCGCCATCCGAGAGCGCCTGCTCCGCCTCCGCCACCTTCATCGCAATCGTATGCCCGCCATGCGGAAAGCCGATGGTGGTGGAGGGCAGCACCCCGCTGCCTTGCAGGATCTCGGCGCAGCGGCGCAGCGCATACGGCTTGATGCAGACGCTGGCGACCCGGTACTCTCTGGCGATCCAGCATCCCTCCTCCAGTTCCGCATCGGTCATCGTCGGATTGAGCAGGGAGTGGTCTATCATCCCGGCAATCTCTTCATAGGTATAGCTCATGGATAAAACCTCCGTGTGCGTGGTCTGTGCGTGTACTCCCGACACAGGAGGAAGGGCGCGCATAGACGCGCCCTTCCTCGCTCCTACGTTCCAGACAGGGCGGCTACCCGAACGGATTCTGGGTTACCACCGCGGTCTCATCTACCCCATGCGCCTGCGTCTCCTCTTCCTGAACCGGCTGCTTGAAATAGGCGCGCGCGGTATTGGCGTCAATCAGGCACACCGATACCAGTTCCCAGCCCTTCTCTCCCTCTGCGTTCAGCTTGGAGTCCGCAATGGAGAGATCGCGAATCATGATCGAATGATAACGCCACTTGTGCATGAACCAGCCTCCTTATGGCACAGGTGCCTCTTATGGCACAGGACAGAGCCGACCTTTTCAGGCGGCGGGATGGATAGGAACGACACTGGACTATCTTTCAAAGCGACGTTTATACTCCTCAAAGCTCAACCGTAGATAGGCATAGGCGACCCGCACCGCATCCACCGTCGTCTGCTCTTCGGTCAGAATGCGCGGCTTGCGGCGCACATATTCGGTGCGCGCCGACGCCGTACCGACCAGCCGGTCGCGCCAGAGGATCGCGCCGTCCTCGCACCGCAGCAGAATCGCCTCCGCCTCCGCCTCCGCTCTGCGCTCCAGCCCCTCCTGCGCCTGTCCCGCCGCCATCACCGGGACGACGCTCTGGGTCAGATCGAGCGCGGTTACCCGGCTGACGAACAGGTAGTCCGCGCGCAGAAGCTGCGCCACCCGGGCGATCTGCTCCCGATCCGGCTGTCCCTCGCTCCACAGATCTCCCGGCTGCAGTCTCAACGTCCGCATGGCGGCGCGCACCTCGCCGATCTCCAGCACCTCCGCCACCGGAGGCAGCTCCGGCTGCAGGAAGACATCCGCCTGTCGGAGCAGCGAGGGGAGCGATACCCGGATGACATCCGTCTCGCCAGCCGTTACCCGTTGCACGACGTCCGGCGCGGCAGCCGGCAGAATGGCGACACGGGCGGCGCGCATAAACGGCGATTCTCTGCCGGTCTCCAGCGTATGCGCCAGCTGGCGGGCTATCTGCTGGCAGCTTTCGCGCACCAGCTGCGAATCGTCTTTGCCGTAGCCCTTACCGATCAGTCTCCGCGTAACGCGCCCGCGTCCCACCGCGAAAAACGGACCGCGCGCCTCCCCCTCCGCCGGCATCAGGTAGGCGACGATCTGAAACCAGATCTCGCGCTCGAGTCCGGCTCGCAGCCCGAAGCGGTCTATGGCGACGACCAGCGCGGCATCCGCCTGCGCGGCGCGCGTATACGCCGCCATACTCTCCTCTGACGGCTTCAGGCTGCTGCGCGCGCCCCTTTCCGCCGGCTCCTGCCAGACGGGAGGAGCGGAGTCTGCCGGCGGCGCGACCACCGTTATCCCCGACAGTCCCGACAGTCTCGCGGCGATCGTCCCGGAGACCTCCCGACGCGCCTCTTCGCGCAGCTGCGTCAGGGTCTCCCGCAGCCGCTGCTGCTCCAGCCACTGCTCCAGCCGCCTGCGCGCGGGGGTTGGCGGGCGCGGCGGCAGCGGCGTATCCGGAGCGGTCGTCAGGACGGCGGGAGCCACCACAATCCGCCGGATATAGCGCAGCGGAACGGACGGGTTCGGCTGATTCTGCGCACGCGCGGTGATCGGCTGCCCTGCGGCGAACATCAGCGCGGCGCACGCCATCCACCCCGCGGCTCTGATCTCCCTGCGCTCTGAACTCGTTTTCTTACCCGGTCTGGTTTTCACGCACCGTGTCTGCACAGCTATTGACAACTCTTGAGACATGCCTGTATACTTTAGACCGTTCTGTAGCCGCCGTCGGGACTCCTCTGCATTACGCCTGTCATTTTTCATCTTCACAGAACAGCGCCGTTCCGAGAGCATCTCGCCCTGAGGGACACTGAGCATGGAGCAGGATACCAGGGACTTTCTAACCGTTGAACAGGCTGCACAATATCTGCAGGTAAGCCAGTCGAGCATCCGTTCATATATCCGCCAGGGTATCCTCAAGGCGTTTCGCATTGCCGGAAAGCGAAAGGTGCTGATCCCGCGCACGGAGCTGCTGGCGCTGCTGGAGCCTGCGCGCGCCGACGGCGATGGTCTGGAAGAGGAGCCGGAGTCGAGGGAAGGAAGCGGAGAGTAGGGTGCTCAATGAGCTTAAGGAGCTATGGCGTTTTCGCGGTCTGCTGTGGCAGCTGGTTCGGCGCGACCTGAAAGTTCGGTATAAAAACTCCCGCCTGGGCTTCCTCTGGTCTATCGCTCCGCCGCTGATGCAGGTCGCCTGCATCACCTTCGCATTCCGCTACGCTACCGATTTTGCCGCCAAATTCAACAACTACTCCGCGTTTGTGCTGGTGGCGATGATCCCCTGGACCTACTTTCAGACCGCTATTCTCGACTCCAGCCAGTCTATTCTGCTGATGTACGGGGTCATCAAGAAGGTCTACCTGCCGCGTGAGATCATCCCGCTCTCCAACGCCATCAGCAACTTCATCCACTTCCTGCTGTCCTGGCTGGTCTTCTTCGTCTTTCTCTGGGGCTACCTGCGCGCCCCCATCCTGCCGACCGTGATCTGGTTCCCTTATCTGGTGCTGGTGCAGTTCATGCTGGTTACCGGGCTGAGCCTGCTCGTCTCCGCCCTGAACGTCTTCTACGAAGATGTCAAATATATCGTCTCTATTCTTCTGGGACTCTTTCTTTTCCTTCTTCCGATCATGTATATTGTCGAACAGGTGATCTACACCAGTAATCTGGGACGCTGGGCGGGAGGCTGGGGCGCTTACATCTACATGCTCAACCCGCTGACCGCCCTGATCAACGGCTTCCGAAAGGCGCTGCTGGAGCCGCCGCATCCGGATGTCATCAAGGGAGGAGAGTATCTGCCGCTGGATCCCAACAGCCTGCTGCTGAGCGGAGTCCTCTCGTTCTGTATCCTGGTCTTCGGCTACTGGTACTTCAATAAACGGAAATGGCAGTTCGTCGAGCGTCCCTGATCGGGAACGACCGCAACGCCGGCGATCTTTTTATGACCGCACCTCCCGACGCCCCGCCCGGCGGCTGGGCTATTGAGATAGAAGAGCTGCGAAAAACCTTTGTCCTCCAGCACCGTCAGGCTGGCACCCTCAAACGCGCCGTCCTGAACTACTTTCGCCGCTATCCCCGCGAAACCCGCGAGGTCCTCAGAGGCGTCACCCTGCGGATCCCCCACGGCGAGACCATCGCCCTGATCGGTCGCAACGGCTCCGGCAAGTCCACGCTCCTGTCGCTCATCGCCCGCGTCTATAAACCGACCTCCGGGCGGGTCGTCGTCAACGGCTCCGTCGCGCCGCTGCTGGAACTGGGAGCGGGATTTCACCCCGATCTGACCGGCATCGAGAATATCGAACTCTATGGCGCGATCCTGGGGCTGACGCGCAAGACGCTGCAGGAGCGGTTCGACTCCATCGTCTCCTTCGCCTTCGACCGTCCCGACCTGCTGGAGAAGATAGACACGCCGCTGCGAAACTACTCCGAAGGCATGAAGATGCGGCTGGGCTTCTCGGTAGCGATCCATACCGATCCCGAGATCCTGATCGTGGATGAGGTGCTGGCGGTCGGCGACGAGGCGTTTCAGCACAAATGCTACCGCAAGATCGAGGAGTTTCAGCGGGAGGGCAGGACCATTGTCTTCGTTTCACACGACATGCACGTCGTCCGGCAGGTCGCCACGCGGGTCGTCTGGCTCCACAACGGCTCGATCCGGATGGACGGGAGCGTGGAGGAGGTGGTCAACGCCTACGTGAATGCTGCGGACAGCGAGGCGGAGGAGCAACAGAGAGCATGAGCGGGCAGACGACCGAGAACGCGCCGACCGCCAGCCGCGCCACCCTGACCGTCGTCATCCCGGTCCTCAATGTCGAGGCGATCATCGCCCGCTGCCTGGACGCGCTCACCTGGGCGGATGAGGTGATCGTGGTGGATATGTTCTCCACCGACCGCACCGAAGAGATCTGCCGGCAGTACCCCAACGTCGTCTTCTACCAGAACAAAGACTATATCTACGCCAATGTCAACTACGGCATAGACCGGGCGAAGGGCGACTGGATCATGCGGCTGGACAGCGACGAGGTGGTCTCGCCGGAACTGGCGAAGGAGATACAGGAGGAGGTGCTGGCGAAGCCCGACACGCCCTACTCCGGCTTCTGGGTTCCGAACCGGGTCTACTTCTTCGGAAAGTGGATTCGCTACGGGGTCGCCTACGATACGCGATTCGGCAAAGACCGCATCGGCTACGGTCACCGCAAGATTCTGTTTCGACGCGGAACCGCCCGCTACGCCTGTCAGCGCGAGCATGAAGACCTGACCACGCAGGGCGAGTACGGCGTCCTGCGCGGGCACTACGAACACTACTCCCATCCGACCGTCAGCGGATGGATCGCCAAGATGAACTACTACACCGATCGGGATGTGGAGCGGCTCGACGTGCTCGCGCCCGACTTTCGGGTCCCCCGCCCCCATCGCACGCTGCTCGCCCTGGTGAAGGTCTTCTTCGACCTCTACGTTCGGCGCAAAGGCTACCGCGACGGCTTGCACGGCTTCATCGTCTGCACGCTCAATACCCTCTATCTGCTGGTGGAGCGGTGCAAGATATGGGAGAAGCGTTACCGCCTCACTCACCCGGATGAGATCGTGAAGTACTGATCCCCCGTTACGCCCCCTCTGTCACTGCAGCGGAAGTGCCTCCCTTCTCTGTCATTGCGAGGGCGCAGCAGCCTCCCTTTCTCTGTCATTGCGAGGGAGCGTCAGGCGACCCCCTCCCGTCATTGCGAGGGAGGCGAAGCCGACCGAAGCAATCTCGTCGTTTCTGAAAGGTGGAAGATTGCTTCGCTGACGCTCGCAATGACAGGTCGGGGGCGTGTTGCGCGTGACGGCGGCGGGCGTCATGGCTGCAGACGCCGGAACAGACGGCGGGCGTTCTGTGTGGTGCGCGCCTCAATCTCCTCCCGCGTGAGCGCGCGCAGGTCGGCAAGCCGCTCCGCCACCAGCCGCGTATACGCCGGTTCGTTGCGTTTTCCCCGATGCGGCGCGGGCGCCAGATAGGGCGCGTCGGTCTCAACCAGCAGACGATCCATCGGCGCGGATGCGGCGATCTCGCGCAGCGCTTCTGCGTTCTTGAAGGTCAGGACGCCCCCGATCCCCAGATACAGCCCCCTCTTCAGCGCGCGCTGCGCCTCCTCCGCCGATCCCGCCCAGCAGTGCATCACGCCCCCAACCCCCTGCGCGTCTCCCGCCTCCAGCACATCCAGCGTATCCCGGTACGCCTCCCGGCAGTGAATGATGACCGGCAGGCTCACCGCCTGCGCCAGCGCAAGCTGCGCGCGAAACGCGGCAAACTGCGCCTCGACCGGAGAGAAGTCGTAGTGATAGTCCAGACCGATCTCTCCGATGGCGACCGTCTTCGGGTGCGACGCCAGTTCGCGCAGACGCGCCTCCGCCGCCGTCGAATACGCTTTCGAGTCGTGCGGGTGCACGGCGACCGCCGCAAAGAGCGGCGCATACCGCTCCGCAAGCCGCACCGCCTCTTCGCTAGAGGGCATGTCGTATCCGACCACAATCATCTGCGTCACGCCCGCCTGCAGCGCGCGGGCAACCGCCTCCGGCAGGTCGTCCGCAAACTGGGGGCTGTTCAGGTGGCAGTGGGTGTCAACCAGCATCCGATTCGCTCCTGCCAACAGCATACCCGATTCGGCGTCCCCCGTTTCCAGCCGCATAAAAGGTGACCCGGCTCATCGTGGAGTCGGGTCACCTTTCCAGAGAAACCTGCGGATACGGAGAGCGGTCATCACCGCTCTCCGACAGCTGCAAGAGGCAGGGAGGTGCTAACCGCGAGAGGGCTCCGGCATACTCTCGCGCGCGCGGCGGGAGAGTTCCGCCAGATGCGAGTCGTTCTCCATCACCTGCCGCAGGCGGCGCATCCGCTCCGGTCCGGCGGTGCGCACCATCGCCTCTCCGTAGACCCGATCTATCCAGAAGCGCGCCGCGCCGCTGATATAGTCGCGCAGCTCCTGCAGCCTCTCTTCGGGATAGGTCTGACAGAGGTTGATGGTGAACATCCGGCGGCGCGAGCCGCCTCCAAACGCCGCATGTTTGGTGTTGTGGTTGAAGCAGACCAGATCGCCGGGCTGCGTCTCCAGCGCGATTGCCGGAACCTCCCGCCCGTGCACTCCCCACAGCTCCTGGCTCTTGCCGATCTGCGCATGGAGTCCGTCCGCATAGCGATCGCCGATCCGGTGGCTGCCGGGAATGACGCGCAGGCAGCCGGTGTCGCGCGTCAGAGGGTCGAGATAGAAGGCGATCTTGATATGGCGGATGACGGGATGCCAGCCGTCGGAGTGCCAAGGGGTGTCTCCGGCGTAGTAGTTGCCGTCGCTGCCCATGTAGTTGAACTCCTCGCCGAGGAGTCCGGTTGCGATGGCGAGGATGCGCGGATCGTCAATCAGGCTGCTCAGATACTCGCTCTGATCAATGAACGGCACGATGCAGGAGCGTCGAACGCCGTCATGCTCCCTGCCGTGATGACCGCCGCCCCGCTCCTCCCAGACCGCTTCGAACTCGTCGGTGATCGCCTCGATCCGGTCGGACAGCAGACCGGGAAACGCCAGAAAGCCGAACATCTCAAAAAACTGGACCTGTTGTTCCGTGAGCTTCATCGGACACCTCGCTCATTGTGATGGAGGATCGGGAACCGACAGGCAGTCCGCTCCTGCGGCATCCCTCTCAGCGCAGGTTTCGATCCGAGAGCGGTCAATACCTGCGGGACCGCACGGGAAAGCGCAGAAACGGCAGCAAAAAGCGAGCCGCCCTCTGTACAGGCGCGGCTCGCTCTACTGGCGTATCGGCGCGTCAGACTACTCCGCCGGCGCGTTGCTCAGGCGCACCTCCAGGTTCAGCGTGCTGGAGCCGCGCCGCACAGTGACCGTCGCCCGGTCGCCCGGAGAGAGCGAGCGCAGGATGCGCCGCAGTTCACCCCCGTTGGAGATCGGGCGCGAGTTGATGCGAACGATGATATCCTCGGGCTGAATGCCGGCGCGCGAGGCGGGCGATCCCGGCTCCACATCCGCCACTACCACGCCCTGCCGCACCGGCAGGTTGAAGCGGTCCGCCAGTTCCGGCGTAACATCGCCGAAGCGGATGCCCAGAAACGCCCGGCGCACCTGTCCGGTGCGGATCACCTGATCCGCCACATCCCGCGCCACGTTGATCGGGACGGCGAATCCCAGACCGCTCGTCCCATCGCCGCGCAGCACCGCCGTATTGATCCCGATCACACGCCCGGAGGAGTCTAGCAGCGGACCGCCGGAGTTGCCGGGATTGATGGCGGCGTCGGTCTGTATCAAGCCGTCCAGTCCGAAGCCGCGCGGGCTGCGGTTGACGGCGGAGACGACCCCGGCGGTAACCGTGCGCTCCAGCCCCAGCGGGTTGCCGATGGCGATCGCCGCCTGCCCGACCTGCAGCCGGTCGGAGTCGGCAAGCGGAGCCTCCGGCAGATTATTCGCCTCGATCTTCACCACCGCGATATCCACCGACGGATCGCGCCCCAGCACCTGCCCCGACATCGTGCGTCCGTCCGCCAGCTTCACCCGCACCTCGGAGGAGATCCCCACGACGTGGGCGTTGGTCAGAATCACCCCGTTGCTGCGGATAATCACGCCCGACCCCGCTCCCCCGCGGCGGGTAACGCTCACCACTGTCGGGGAGATCGTGCGGGCGACCCGGATGATGCTCTGCTCCTCCGATCCCCGAACCGCCGCACTCTGCGCCCAGGCGATGGACGGCTCCCGCGAACCGGTCATATTGAGTCCGACTCCGATGCCGATCCCCAGCGCAAGCGAAGCCGCAATCACTGTGATCAATGTTCTCATTCTCTTCCTCTCACCCTGCTCCCGTGTGCGCCCGCCGCGAAAGCAAAGCGCGTGTATAAGTGCATACTCAGATATACTGTTGTGGACGGAGAAAATTCGCCCGTGTGACTCAGGTTGTAACATATTTTACGCTTGTAATCTGACATAAACACGTGGTATGATACCGTCCAATGTCTGATCTCACCCCCGCACAACCTGATCCGGAGAGACTGGAGCGGTTCGGCGTTTCGATGCCCGCGCTGCTTCTGGAACAGTTCGACCAGCTTATCAGCCGGCGTGGTTACTCCAACCGCTCGGAAGCCATTCGCGACCTGGTGCGCGAGTCGCTGGTCAGCGCGAAGTGGCAGGAGGAGAGCGGCGAAGCCGTCGGCGTCGTCACCCTCGTCTACCGGCACGATGTGCGCGAGACCTCCGACCGGCTGATCGAACTGCAGCACGATCACCATGCCGTCGTCGTCGCCTCTCTGCATATCCATCTAAGCCAAGAGCGCTGTCTGGAGGTCATCGTCGTGCGAGGCGAACGGGAGCAGGTGAAGCGTGTTGCCGATCATCTGCTCGCCATGCGCGGAGTCGTTCACGGCAGGTTCGTTCCCACCACTACCGGCGAAGAGATCCTCTGACGCCCTCCCCTCTCCCGCACTTTTCCGCATCCCTCCTGCAGGAAGTCAGCCCCACGTACCGAAAAGGAGAACGGGAGCCGTCTGCGCCCGACTCTCGGATCTCTACGGAAGGATATCGCTCCGATGACACCGCGCGAACGCTTTATCGCGGCGTTGAACCGCCAGCCGTTGACCGGACGGGTTCCGCATTTTGAACTGGTCTTCTTTCTGACGATGGAGGCTTTTGGCAAAGTCCACTTCTCGCAGCGTCACTACGGGCAGTGGGATCAGATGGAGGAGAAGGAGCGGCAGCTGCACCGCAACGAGATGGCGGACCTGTATATCGCCACCGCCGAACGTTACGAACACAGCGCCATCTTCCTGCATCCCAATCCCGGCACAGCGGACGAGATTTTTCGTCTGATTGACCTGGTACGCGAGAAGTCCGGCGACCGCTACTTCCTGATGATGCACGGCGACGCCACCTTCGGCATCCCTGACGGCAACCATATGCAGGCGTTCTCCTATCGAATCGCCGATGAACCGGAATCGGTTCGGGCGGAGGCGGCGGCGATGGTAGACCGGCAGCTCGAGTGGGCGGAGCGGCTGCAGGCGCATGGCGGGCTGGACGGATTCGCCCTCTGCTCCGACTACTGCCTCAACACCGGTCCCTTCCTCAGCCCGCGCCTGTTCCGCCAATTCGTTACTCCCTATCTGGCGCGGCTCACGCAGGGCTACCGCGACATGGGCTTCTACGTTATCAAGCATACCGACGGCAATATCATGCCGATCCTGGATCAGCTTGTGGAGACGAACCCGCACGCCCTGCACTCGCTGGACCCGCAGGCGGGCGTGGACATCGCAGAGGTGAAGCGGCTGGTCGGGGATCGAGTCTGTCTGATCGGCAACGTCAACTGCGGGCTGCTCGACTCGGGGACGGATGAAGCGGTGGTGGAGAACGTGAAGTACGCGCTCACGCACGGAATGCCCGGTTACGGCTACATATTCTCCACCAGCAACTGCATCTACACAGGGATGCGGCTGGCGCGGTATGAGCTTATGCTCGACGTCTGGCGTAAGTACGGGAACTACCCCGCATAGACGCCGGATTCATGCCCCTCACCCGGTCTCCCCGAGCGCGGTTCGCACGAACCCGCCGGCTTGCGAAAGGCGGTCGGCGGCTTCCTCCGACGAGAGATTCAGGAGCAGCATCACGATGGCGGTTTTTGCATGCCATCGGGACTGTTCGAGGGCAGCCTGTGCCGCCTCGCGCTCTGCGCCAGTCGCCATCATGACGATTCGCGCGGCGCGATCGCGCAGCTTCTCATTGCGCGCCTGCACATCCACCATCAGGTTGCTGTAGGTCTTGCCCAGCCGAACCATCGCGCCGGTGGAGAGCAGATTGAGGATCATCTTCTGCGCGGTTCCGGCTTTCAGGCGGGTCGAGCCGGTCAGCGGCTCCGGACCGGTCACGGCGGCGATGGTCAGGTCGGCGAACGCCTCCATCCCGGCGGGGCGGGTGTTGACGACCGCGATGGCGTAAGCGCCTGCCCGCTTCGCCTCCTCCAGCGCGCCGATGGCGTAGGGCGTTCGACCGCTGGCGGCGATGGCTACCACGACATCCTTCCCGGAGAGGTCCCGGCTTCGCAGATCTGCCCCCCCGGCTTCGCGGTCATCCTCCGCGCCCTCGATCGAGCGGCGTATCGCCGCTTCCCCCCCGGCGATCACGCCTTGCACCATCTCTTCAGAGACGCCGAACGTCGGCGGGCACTCGCTGGCGTCCAGCACCCCGAGGCGTCCGCTGGTTCCGGCTCCGATGTAGAAGAGTCGTCCTCCCGCCCGCAGCCTGTCGGCAATCCGCTCGATCGCCTCGCCGATCTGCGGCAGCGCTTCGCTGACCGCCCCGGCGACAACTTCGTTCTCCGCGTGCAGCGTCCGCGCCAGATCCTCCCCGGTCAGCCGGTCTATCTCCATGGTGCGCGGATTGCGCTGCTCCGTCTGCAGCGCGCCCAACGCGAGACTGCTCTTCATGTCCGCCGCTCCTCAGTGGTTCTCAAGATCCCCGTACAGCGTCTGGATATAGTTCACCTGACCGAGGTGATAGGTGCAGTGCCAGTAGTGGAACATCATGATCTCGGCCAGAGTCGGCTCCATCCCGCCTGCAAACGGCAGAGGTACTCTGATCTCCAGGTCTGTCTCCGGGATGGAGCGGATCACCGAGTAGAAGATTTCACTGTTCTCCCGACAGACCCGTTCGCACTCGTCCAGCGTCTTCCAGGCGCTGCGCTCCGCCTCCATCGCCTTCAGCAGCTCCGGCGTCATGCCAGTAAACGACCGCTGCAGGAGAAGAGCGGCGAACCATTTTGGCGACTGAGCGCACTCCTGCGCCAGGTTCAGCACGCTGCGACCGGCGTCCAGCGGCTTCCACTCCAGCTTATCGGCAGGCACGGCGCGCGCCGAACGAAACAGATAGTCCACCGCCCAATGCGTGGCACGAATGACCTGCTCGTAATAATTCATCGCGTGAGGATCTCCTCCTGCAGGCGCATACAGCGCCTGCCTGTTATAGAGTAAAAATGCTTTCCACCGCCAGCGTCAGATCGGGATAGGTTACCGAGGTCAGCGTCTGTGAAATGCCGTAGATTTCGACGGTCTCCGCGCCCTCCGCCGAAAGGCGCAGCACCTCTACCGTCTCCGCCTGCGGACTGACGATCCAGCACTCCTTCACTCCCGCCGCACAGTAGTCCTCGATCTTCTCGCGCAGGGCGCTGCGATAGTCGCTGGGGGAGAGAATCTCCACCACCAGTTCCGGCGCGGCTTCCAGCGGAGCCGGATCGTCCTCCTCCCCGCATTTCGCCAGCTGCTCATGGCTGATAAAGAGGACATCCGGCTGCCGCACGCGCAGCGGATTGCGCCGGATCAGCACATCGCAGGGAGCGATGATTGTCTTCCCGACCCGGCTTCTCCGCTGATAGGAGCGAAACAGTTCGGCAATGTTGAGAAGAACATCCTGATGTTTTCGGGTCGGGTTCACGATCACGCGCACTCCATCCACAATTTCGTAACGCTGGTGGGTCGGCTCTTCGGACATATACTGTTCGTAGGTGAGAAGCGGAGCGGTGACTGCCATGAGAGAGTCTCCTTTCAGGACGCCGGAAGCGCACTGTCACGGGAACGCTCTTCGGCGCGACGGCGCTGTTCCAGCAGGATCATCAACGCCTGCAGATCGGCGGGAGTGACGCCGGGAATGCGCGACGCCTGCCCGACGCTGGCAGGTCGGACGCGGCTCAGTTTCTCTCGCCCCTCCATCGAAAGCGCGCGCAGGCGGGAGTACTCCAGATCGGCGGGGATCGGGATCGCCTCCAGCTGGGAGGCGGCGGCGACCTGCGCCTGCTGCCGGACGATATAGCCCTCGTATTTGGTCTGTATCTCCACCTGCTGCGCCGCCGCGGGCGAGAGCGGAACCGGCGGGGGGTAGTGCGCGGCAATCCAGGCATAGGTGATGTCCGGGCGGCGCAGGATCTCCTGCAGGCTGACCTTCGTGTTCACCGGCGCGGTTCCCCGTTCGCGCAGGCGGGCGTTGTCTTTCGGGGTCAGGAAGGTGTTCGCCAGCCGCTCCCTCTCGGCGGCGATGGCGTCGCGCTTGGCGGTAAACAGGCTCCAGCGCGCGTCGTCCACCACGCCCGCCTCCCTGCCGATCGGCGTCAGCCGCAGGTCGGCGTTGTCATGGCGCAGCAGCAGCCGATATTCGGCGCGCGCCGTGAGCATCCGGTAGGGATCGTCCACCCCTTTAGTCACCAGATCGTCAATCAGCACGCCGATATAGCTGTTCTGCCGCTCCAGGATCAGCGGAGGACGCTCCTGCGCCAGCAGCGCGGCGTTGATCCCGGCGACCAGCCCCTGCGCCGCCGCCTCCTCGTAGCCGGAGGTGCCGTTGATCTGTCCCGCCAGGAACAGCCCGCGCGCCCGTTTGCTCTCCAGCGTGGGAAAGAGCTGATCGGGATATGCCATATCGTACTCGACGGCGTAGCCGGGACGCAGCATCCGCGCCTCTTCCAGTCCCGGCAGCGTGCGCAGGAAGGCGATCTGCACCTCCTCCGGCAGGCTGGTGCTCATCCCCTGCACGTAGAGCCAGTCGGTGTCCCACTCCTCCTGCTCCAGGAAGACGGGATGCGACTCCTTTTCGGCGAAGCGCACCACCTTATCTTCGATGCTGGGGCAGTAGCGCGGTCCGATGCCGACGATCCGACCGCCGTACATCGCCGACCGGTGCAGATTGGCGCGGATCACCGCATGGGTCTGCGGATTGGTGCGCGTCGCCCAGCAGGGCAGCAGCGGAGCGGGCGGATCCAAGCGCGCATGCAGAAAGGAGAAGGGCGGGCACTCCTCCGAGGGAATCGTCTCCAGCCGGTCCCATCGGATCGTCCGCCGATCCACGCGGGGGGTGGTCCCCGTCTTGAACCGACCGAGGCGGATGCCGAGGTTCTGCAGCGCCGCGCTCAATCCTCGCGCCGCCTGCTCTCCGTGGCGTCCGCCGGAGGTCTGCTTCTCGCCGCAGTGCATCAGCCCGTTGAGGAAGGTTCCGGTGGTGATGACCACGGCGCGCGCGCTCAAAACGGTCCCATCGGAGAGCCGCACGCCGGTAATCTGCGGGCGGTCGCGGTCGTCGGCGGGGCGGGACTTCGGCTGTACCGCAAACTCCTCCACAGACGCCTGGATCAGGGTCAGACCGGGCTGGCTTTCGAGCGCGGCGCGCATCCTTTTCGGGTAGAGCGACTTGTCGGCGTGCGCGCGCAGGGTCTGCACGGCGGGTCCTTTGCCGGTCCCCACAAAGCGAATGTGCGTCAGGGTGGCGTCGGTATTGAGTGCCATCTGTCCGCCGAGGGCATCTATCTCTCGCGCCAGATGTCCTTTCGCCGGTCCGCCGATGGAGCAGTTGCAGGGCATATGCCCGATGCGGTCGAGGTTGAGGGTCACCATCGCGGTCCGGCAGCCCATGCGCGCCGCCGCCAGCGCCGCCTCGCAGCCGGCGTGCCCCCCGCCCACGACAATCACCTCAAAGTCCAGAGTATCTATCATCCTGTCCAGATGGTCTCAATTCTTATGATTTCTGAGTGAGTATGTCCCCATGCCGTTATTATATCATGACCCATTGTGCAGTGTGTCGAAAACCGCCTCTAGAGAACGAAATAGAGGTAACGGGAAGGGATTTGCGAGTCTTGTGATGAATAACTCGAAAAACTGAAAAAATATTGTGAAGGAGATTTTCCCTGTGAATAACGATCATTTTCAACAGGAGCAGTCAGCCGAACTGGCTCCGCTCAGACTCATTCCAGCGCTGCAGGAGCATGAGGAGCGGCTGAAGGAGCTGATGAAGACGGCGAACAGCTACGTCGGCGCGTTAAAACGATGGATGAAAGCCTGCCAGATAGGAAACGTCAGCGATATGCAAAAGGCGATGGAGCAGGCGCTGAAACTGTCTCAGGAGATAGAGCCGCGCACCGATGAAGTGAAAAAGAACTGGCAATTCGACGTTCCCGAATATCTGGCAGGCGCCTGGAAGCAGGAACTGCAGTCGGTTTTGATGGAGAACTACAGCCTGCGCGCCTTGGTAGATGAGAACGGCAACCTGATCTCCCCGCCGGTAACTGTGCGCGCGCAGCCCGACCGCAGCGCGCTGCTGATAGGAAAACAGAGATGGGTGACCCTTCACCCGGAGGTGACGGCGAAGAACCTGAAGCGGCTGCGAGACCGCCTGGCAAACGCCGCCGTGCAGGAGCTGCTGGAGGCGCTCTACGCCAAGTGGGAGCGTCACAAACAGCCAGGGGGGGTTGCGCTTCTGCGGGTTATCTATGAGGACCTTGCCGAAACCCCGGGCTGGAAGCGGGAGAACTCAAAATCCAAGTTTGGACAGGATCTCTATGCGCTGGATCGTTCCGGGATCTTAACGACCCGGAAAGGAGCACGTTGCAAATTGATACTGCCTTCCGGAAAGTATGGAGAGCGAGACATATTTACGGTGATCGCAGAGGATGGCAAACCGGTGCGCTACTATGGCATCCGGTTCCAATGATCTGAACGGACAGACACGATGACCCAACCCATACAGATGGACAGAGGTCCCCAGATTGAACCGCAAGAGTGGCTGCGGGTGATGGAGGAGGAGTACCTGACGGACTACCTGCCCTCGGGCGGATCCGCCGTCAAGTTTCTCAGCGGCGAGGAATCGACGCTGCTGAACACGTCGGACCGGCTTCAGGAGATCGCGGCACGGCATGGCTACTACGTCGCCTTTCTGGATCCTCTGCGTCCAAACGCGCTGGGCAGGCGTCCGGACCTCCACCGGATGGATCGCTTCTTTTTCGCTGTCACGCGTGAGACCGACTGGAGGGGATGGGCGCAGAACCAGGTGCGCCTCTTCCTGCAGAAGGGAGGCATTCGCGTCCGCGAAACCCGCCCCCTGAACGACCTGGAGGGTATTGCGGAAGATAACAACAGGGAGCCGAACGATCTGCTGCGCGAATATCAGGAGAACTTTGCCACCCCGCAGCTGCGCGACCACCGGCTGGCGGTCGAGTTCCGCGCCGCCATCACCGCTCTAGGGCGCTCTCAGTTGATCCCGGATCACATGACCCCGACCACCGAGGAGGTGCTCATGGCGTGGTTTGAAGGGCGTACCATGCCGGGAGCCGCTCGAACGCGCAAAAAGCTCATGATCTTCGAGAACATCGGGGAGAACAACGCCCGACACATCTTCACCTCCTTCTGCCGATGGCTTCCCCGATCCGGCTACAGGGGGCTAGTCGTCGTTCTGGACTTCCGCCCCTATGAGTACAAGAAAGTTTTGGAGACGCAATGGTTGGAGAAGGTTAGAGAGGCTGTCGCACGAGGCGCATGTACGCAGGAGATAGAGAAGATCATTCACGAGGCAGAGCAGCGCCCTGCCTACGAATACAGCGACAAAGCCTACATGCAGATGCTCTCTCTGCTGCGCCACTTCATTGACGATATAGACAGGTTTGAGAACTTCCTGTTGACGGTTCTGACCACGCCACGGTTCTACGATCTCGCATCGCGCCGCTCCTACTTCAACTACGACGCCCTCCAGACGCGCATCGGTCTGGAGGTTCGCGACGCGCGGCGCGCCAACCCGGCAGCAGCGCTGGTTCATCTGGGAGGCGCCTTATGAACGCGGAGACCCTCTCGGCGCGCCGCGCCATCGAATCGCTGCGATCCGGCGTTCCCAGCCGGCACGCCGTGATGCAGCTGGGAACCACGCAGGACGCCATTCGCGCACGCTTTGAGGCAGCGCTGGACGACCTGAAGAACGGGCAGGGCGCGACGCCGCTGGTTGTCGCCGCCAACTTCGGAGCCGGTAAAACGCATCTGCTGGAGTATCTTCAGACGGTAGCGGAGCAGCATAAATTCGTGACCAGTTACCTGGTGGTCAGTCCGGAGATGCCTCTGGGCAGAGCGCACGTCGTGCTGCAGGCAATTGCGCGCAGCGCGGTCGCGCCGGGGCGCCCCAATGAGAAGGCGCTGCGCGCGTTACTGTTCGACCTGCGCCATGAAGATACAATATTCCGAAAACTGGAAGACTGGACGAAAGACGCCGGGCTTCACGACCGCTTCTGCGCGCTGCTCTATCTCTATTCCGCCTTCCGGGCGGACGAGGAGTTCCGCATCCAGATCCTGCAGGACTTTGAGGGAAATTCGATACAGAAGAGCGAGATTCGCAGACGACTGAAAGAGATGGGACAGCTCTCCGCATACGATCTGACCGGTCCGCGCAGTAATCTCCTGCTGGCGCACGATCGTATCCGCCTTCTGGCGCAGATATTCCGCGCCAGCGGGTGCAACGGTCTGATCGTGCTGTTTGACGAACTGGAGCGGATAGCTCGATTCACCACCAAGCAGCGCATCGCCGCCTACCTGCAGCTGGACTGGTGGCGTCGGATCGCGGATCAGCCGGGCGCCGCCATCTATCCGGTCTTTACCACCACCGAATTCGGGTGGGTATCCCAGGATGAGCAGCGCTTTGCCAGAGAGGATACACTCTTTGCCGAGAATGAACAGGAGCTGTCCATTCGTGAGGGCATTACGCTGCTCCAGAGCTACCTACCCCTTGAGGATCCTACTCCAGAGCAGCGAGAGAATATAAAGTATCGTATCAAACACATTTACGAGCAGGCTTATGGCATCCACGTTTCAGAACCTCCTGCCTATCGGGATGTTTTCACCGGAATCCGTTCGGAGATACGCCGCTGGATCACGCACTGGGACCTGATGCGCTACGACCCGGAGCATCTCCCGCAGATCGAAGCGGGCGAAGTGACCCACGACACCCGCGAAATCTCCGAAGAGGAGATGGCATCGGAAGAGGAGAATACCTCCGAGGAGTAGAGTGGATGTCCGTGCCCCATCGCAAGCCCTCGTATAAGACCAGCATATCATGCGCCGCCTATCTCGACATTCTCTGGCTGCGTTCAGAACACGCTTTCTACGGGGCTCTTCTGTTGATAGACGGACGCGGGCAGCCGCAGGAGTTTGTCTACAACACCCTTTCGTCCCCTGCGGGGTTCCTATGGGCGGAAGATCAGGTGCGCGCGCTGAGCATCGTCACTCTCTCTCACTCTCTCTTTGACGCATGCCGCCGGGAACCGGACCTGCTGATCTGTCGGGACACGCTGGGACCGCCTTCATTCCTGCAACAGGAGATTGCGCCATCCATACCCTTCGCGCAGGTTGCGCCGGGCGTGAGCAGTTCGCCAGCCGCATGGAACTGGATCAATGACCCTCCCGGCATCGGGATGCCCGCCTACCGCCTGGCGCAGGAGTTGCAGCAGCGAGGTTTTGTGCTGGAGCCGTTCCAGCGTCTGCGAAAGGGACTGCAGGAGCTCTATCCAACAGCCCGCTGGGAAGAGGCGCATGACGATTAGAGCGCGACGCAGAGAGTCCGATCCGCTTTATCCGCGCTGGCGTTTTCTGGGCTTACTCACGCACTGGCAGCCGGAATGCGGCGCGGCTGTCTCCATAGATCCAACCAGGTTTACCGCCGCATCCCCCCGCCGTCTGAGGATTGACAGTCTTTGTCTAGGAGAACCGCAAAAGGTATTGCTCTCATTTCCGGTGCCCTCACCAGCGACCAGTCACCTTCTCGGTTGGTTCGACCGGTCCGCAGGCGAATCTCGTCCCAAAACCCCTGCCCATCAGCAAACGCCCTCCCGCTCCCTTCCCTCCTCTGCATCCGCCTCCCCGTCGAAAGAAGACCTGCTGACGCGAAGACTGGCAGCCGTGTTGCAGCCTCCCTTGGAGATGCTGTGCATGCAGCATGGGGTCCTGGACTGGCCCGCTCCCCTGTTGCCCTACCAGCAAGAGGGTATCGCCGCTTTGATTTCTCGAAACGAACTGCTCCTTGCGGATGACATGGGGCTTGGCAAGACCGTTCAGGCGATTGCAGCGCTACGTATCCTGTTCTATCGGCAGGAGATAGAATCGGCGCTGCTGGTATGCCCGGCATCTTTGACGTCTCAGTGGCGCAGGGAACTGGCGAAATGGGCTCCCGATCTGCGTGTGGTTGTCATTTCCGGCACTCCGTCCGAAAGAGGAGCTCTCTGGCATCTGCCCGGGCATGTGAAGCTGATCAGTTACGAGACGCTGCGCGCAGACGTACTCGAACTGCGCAACAGCCCGGCTCTACGGACCCGATGGAGCGTCGTTATACTGGATGAGGCATCCCGCATAAAAAACCGGGACTCCGGCATCAGTCAGGCTTGCAGAAAAATCCCGCGACAACGCCGGTGGGCGTTAACCGGCACTCCCCTGGAGAATAGCGTAGAGGATCTGATCTCCATTCTCGATTTCCTGCTCAACGATCCGGACAAGCCCTCGCCGCTTCCTCGAGATATTCACAGGCTCAAGGAAGAGCTGCAGTACACCCAGTTGCGAAGAAAAAAGGAGGATGTCCTTACGGACTTGCCGCCCAAACAGGTGAACGAACTGATCCTCGATCTTCCGCCTGCCCAGCGGGAGGCGTATGATCTTGCGGAACGCGAGGGTATCGTTCGACTCACCGCATCGGGGACATCCATCACGGTGACCCATGTCCTGGAACTGATCTCACGGCTGAAGCAGATATGCAACTATGATCCTGTCAGCGGTGAGTCGGCGAAACTGGCAGATATCGAACAGCGAATCGCCACCCTGTCGGAACAGGGGTATCGCGCACTGATCTTCTCACAGTATACGGACAAAACCTACGGCACGGGACGGATAGCGCAGGTCCTTCAGCAGTACAATCCGCTTGTTTTCACAGGAAGCCTGAACGCTTCTCAGAGGGCAAGCACGGTAGACCGTTTTTTGCAGGATAAGAGACACAGGGCTCTCATACTATCGTTACGCGCTGGCGGCGTGGGATTGAATCTACAGGCAGCCTCTTACGTCTTTCATCTGGACCGATGGTGGAACCCTGCCATTGAGGAGCAGGCTGACAGCCGCGCACATCGAATGGGACAACCCTATCCCGTTACAGTCTTTCGCTACATATGCGCCGGAACGATAGAAGAGCGCATAGACTCGATACTGCGGGAAAAACGAAAACTGTTTCAGGATATCGTAGATGACGTCAGTCTCGATCTACGCCTTGCCTTAACCGAGAAAGAGCTTTTCGGTCTGTTCGGGCTGTCTGCTCCCCCCTCACAAAAAAGCAGCGTTACGGCACCTAACCCTTCTGATCTATTTGTAAACATGTCCGGGCAATCCTTTGAGGAGTGGATTGCATTGCGATTAGAACGGTTTGGTTTCCAGGTGACGATCACTCCGGCCGTCCGCGATGGCGGCATTGACTTGATTGCTGTCCGCACAGACTCGCTTCAGATCGAAACCAGGCTGATGATCCAGTGCAAGAGCCACCATTCCCAGGCAGGAGTCTCCGTTGTCCGGGAACTCCGAGGCGTAGTCCCCGACCGCTCTCCTGGCATCGTCCCTGTTGTTGTCTGCCCCGGTGGTTTCTCTTCAGATGCGCAAGACTTCGCCTCACAGAACGGTATCCGCCTCTGGAGCCGAAAAGAGCTGGAGCAGTTAGATCAACAGGCATTCCCGGAGCAGACGTCGTAAAACCATCTCCCCTCCCTCCTCTTTAGCCTCCCGTTTTGACGTTGCGTTGACGCGGTTGTCCTACACGGAAGTCAGAGGACGGCTCCTTCCAGGGGAAGAAGAAGCGTCGTCCCGCGCTTCGGTGCGAGATGACCCGGGCGGAGATCGGACAACCTGATATCTGGTATTTCAGAAATCGCCCCCATACAGCGTATCCGAAGGGGCGCGGATCAGGGGTTTGCGTCTTTCACCGCAAACCGAAATCACGTCCGCCTGCCCCGATCATGTCATGGGCAGGCGGGTTCCGAGAGCGGCGTCCAGCAGCGGATGGCGCAGCAGGGCTGCCAGCGTCCGCCACGCCTCGCGATCCTCCTCCGTTTTGATGTGCGGTCGAAAGCCGAAGTCGAGGTAGAGGCGGATCGCGCCGGGTCGTCCGATGGAGGTGTCCAGATAGGCGCGGCGATGCGACTGCGCCAATCGGTTCATGGCACAGGTCATCATCCCCTTTGCGATCCCGCGCCCCTGCCACGCCGGGCGGGTCGCCACCCAGTGAATGCGCCCGTAGTCCTCGCCCTCAAAATCGGGATCGAACCAGGCGCTGATCGTTGCGACCGCCAGTCCCCGCGAGTCAAAGACCAGATAGCAGCGGTCCTCAATGGTCGCCGCATCCCGCCCGAACTGCGCCTCGAACAGATCATCGGCGATGGCGAAGAACGGCTCGGCATCGCGCTGTATGTCCGTCCACAACCCGGTCTCCGTGGGCTTCATGCCGCGGATGGAGCACCCCTCCGGCAGAGCAAACTGCGGAATGTGCTGCATATCCGGGCGCGTCATCGCCACCGGCGTATTGGCGACGGCGGGATCGGGACGCCCGCCGTACAGCGCGCACACCGTCTCCCGCGCCTGTTTAGGCGCGCGGTCGCGGGTTACCACCCCGAAAGGACTGATCACCAGACGGTTCATCCACTCCTCTTCGGGCCAGGCGTGATCGGCGTAGCACCAGATCGTAACCCCGCAGACATCGCTCTCCAGCAGCGCCGCCCCCTCCGCCGCGATGACCTGCGCCTGCGCCGCCTCCGATGCGGTTCCGTCGGCGGCTCCCGCCACTCCGGGATGCCCAAACTCCGTGATGAGGATCGGCTTTTCGGGATAGGCAGCGCGCACCCTCTGCAGATTCTGCCGCCACCACGCCTGCGCCGAGGAGACCGGCTCCAGCGGCTTCCCCTGCCAGGCTTTCGCGCCCCACGCCGGATATCCGTTCAGGCAGATCACGTCGTCGGCGTCGAAACGAACGGCGTCGTGCCAGTGATCCGAGACATGGACCGCCAGCCGGGTCGGGTCGAGACGCTTCGCCATCTCCACCAGTTCCCGGTTGCCCGCCTCCACCTCCGGCAGGTCTTCGTGCGTCTCGTTGCTCACGCTCCAGAAGATCACGCTCGGATGGCTCCCGTCCCGTGCGATGAGCGCGGCAAGCTGCCGCTTCGCCGCCTCCAGTTTGCGGACGCAGTTCTCCTCGCCCTCTTTTCGACCGTTCCACCAGTAGAGCGGTATCTCCGCCATGACCAGCAGCCCCAGTTCATCGCACAGGTCGAGCGTGGAGGGATCGTGCGGATAGTGGCACAACCGGACAAAGTTGCCGCCGAGCAGCCGGATCTGCTGCAGGTCCTGACGGGCGGCGGCGCGGTCCGTGCACAGGGAGCGGGACGCCGTGTCCTCATGCCGGTTGAAGCCTTTGAGCCGGATCTCCTCTCCGTTGAGGAGGAGCCGCGCGCCGCGCGCCTCGATCCGCCGGAAGCCGATCCGAACGGAGCGGGAGGAGACGACCGTCTCTCCCGCCTGTATCCCGGCGGCAGCGATGTAGAGCGTCGGAGTGTCCGGTGACCAGGGCTGCGCCCCGGGCGCGACTCCCTCCAGCGTAACGCGCTGCGACTGCCCGCGCGCGATCCGGGTCGGCGCGCTCCAGACCTTCGCCAGCGTCCTGCCGTCCCGGTCGGCGATGGTAACATACAGCCGAACTTCGACCGCCGTCTCACGCCCGTTCGCCGCCTCCAGCGACGCCTGAAAGCGTCCATCCGGCTCTGCGGCGACGCAGATCGTCTCTATGCGAAGCGGGTCGTCGGCGATCAGTTCGACCTCGCGGATAATGCCGCCGGAGGGACGCCAGCCGCGCTCCATCCCCGGAACCTCTCCCATCCGCCGCCGATTGTCGGCGCGCACTGCCAGAACCAGTTCGCCCGACTCCAGCAGCGAACGCTCCAGCGGGATCTCGAACGGCAGAAAGCCGTCCCCGTTTTCCCCAACCGGATGACCGTTCGCCCAGACCTTCGCATGATAGTTCACCGCGCCGAACCGGACAACGACGCGCCGCTCCGACCACTCCGGCGGAACCTTCACCCGGCAGCGGAACCATCCCGTCCCCTCATAGAACGCCAGCGAGGGCAGGCAGTGATCGAAGATGCAGGGAACCTGCACCGGCGTCCAGTGCGAATCCTCCCTGTCCGGCTCAAAAAAGCCCTGCTGCTCTCCGCTCTCGAAGGGGTCAGGGGCAAACCGCCACGCGGATAGACGCATGCGTTCCATAGTCTCTCCCGGATATCCTGTTTATGGCACGGTTCTCTGCAGAAAGGTATCCTTCCTGCCGGTCGCGAATCTGCAGGAGAGAGACTGCAGGCGATCTCCCGCGCAAGGAGGCTTCCTCATGACGGCAGACCAGCTGAAGGAGGTGATGAAGTTTCACCTCCGAAATCTCAGCACAACCGGCGTCCCCATCCACGATGAGATGATCCACCGCGACGCGCTGACGAAGGACGGGTTCGGAACCGCCAACCCGCGCCGTATCTACAAATCGCCCATACGATGGACCTTCCACGCCGACAACGTTCCGGATAAGCCCTGCCCCCCAACTGGTTGGACTACAGCGTGGAGGATCTGGCGGAGGGACTGCTTGCCGGATGAAAGGAGCGTAGCCGTGAAGCGAAAGACTGTCAGCCTGCGCCTGCTGACCCTCTCCCTGCTGGCGCTCCTGCACGATCTGGCAACGAAAGGCTGGAGCAGCATCGGCTCGTCTCCGTCATGGGGTAGACTGAAGCTGATGCAGTCCAATCCCGTCGAGTCCAACTCCGGCATGACCGCTCCGGCGCTGATGTTTCACGCGTATCGCGGCGAAAACGCGAGCATGCGCCCCTCCGAACCCGGTTTTCTGCGGTTCATGCGTAACATTCAGGATACGGTGGTCGCCTTCGACTCTACGACCAGCAAGACGATGGACTCTTTCTGCGGGGCGGTCCGCAGCAGGCGGATATCGCCGTCGTCTATGAAGCCAACGCCATCTCCGCCCTCGACCGCGCGGATAAGGGACTGGCGCTGGATGTTCAGACGGTGGTGCGTCCCGTCAGCACGCGCATCGTAGACGAACTGCTCTATCAGTGGCAGAAGAGCTACGGCGACCGTTAGCCTGCCGGCGCTCTTCCCAAACGGGTATTGGTGTCCATGAAACTGAGCGATCTGTTTGACCGAAAGCCGTTGATCGGCATGGTGCATCTGAGCGCGCTGCCGGGCAGTCCGCGTGATGAGGGCGACTTCTCCCGCACGCTGCGCCGCGCCGTGGAGGACGCCCGCGCTCTGGAGAGCGGCGGGATGGACGCGGTGATGGTCGAAAACTTCTTCGACGCGCCGTTCTACCGAACCGGCGTGCCCGCGCATACGGTGGCGGCGATGACGCGCGCGGTGATGGCGGTGCGCGAGTCGGTCTCGATCCCCGTCGGGGTCAATGTGCTGCGCAACGATGCGACCGCCGCCCTCGCCATCGCGCATCTGTGCGGGGCGCAGTTTATTCGCTGCAACGTCTATGTCGGCGCGGCGGTTACCGATCAGGGGATCATCGAGGGCGCGGCGCGGGAGGCGGTCGCCTGCCGGCGTCTGCTGGGGGCGCAGGTCTGGATATTCGCCGATGTCGCGGTCAAGCACGCGGCGGCTCTCGGCGACTACCCGGCGGAGCAGCAGGCGAAGGACGCCCTGGAGCGCGGTCTTGCCGATGCGCTGATCGTGACCGGCGCGGCGACCGGCGCGCAGACGCCGCTGGAGCGGCTCCGTGCGGTAAAGAACGCGGCTGCGACAGCGCCGGTTCTGGCGGGAAGCGGTCTGAACGCGCACAACGCCGCGCAGGTTCTGTCGGTCGCCGACGGCGCGATCGTCGGCAGCAGCCTGAAACGCGAGGGGGCGATCGCCGCCCCGGTAGATGTGGAGCGCGTGCGCGCGCTGGTCCGAGCCGTGCGCGGGAGCTAGCCGTCTCCCGCCGAAAGAGGCGGAGGAGGGAGCGAGCATGCAGATGTTTACGGCGTCCGCGGTTCTGCTGGTGGTTCTGACCGCGATCTGTGCGGAGGCGCAGGGGCAGCCGATTCGCATCTCCCGACAGTACCCGCGCTACTGGGAGTACGGGGGCAAACCGACGCTGCTGCTGGGCGGATCGGTGGAGGACAATCTCTTTCAGATACGCGACCTGAAGGCGCATCTCGACCTGCTGAAATCGGTGGGCGGCAACTATGTGCGGTGCACCATGTCCAGCCGCGACCCCGGAGACGTCTGGCCCTTCCATCAGCGCGAGGATGGCAAATACGATCTGGAGCGGATGAACGAAGAGTACTGGAGACGCTTCGAGAGCCTGCTGAAGCTGGGGCGGGAGCGGGGGATCATCGTCCAGATAGAGGTGTGGGATCGGTTCGACTTCGCGATGGACCCCTGGCTGCAAAACCCCTACAATCCGGCGAACAATATCAACTACAGCCCGGAGCAGAGCGGCTTGAAAACGCGCTACCCGGATCATCCCGGCGGCAACGCCAACCCCTTCTTCCGTTCGGTGCCGGAACTGGATAACAACGCCCTGCTGCTGCGGTATCAGCGGGCGCAGGTGGACCGGATGCTCTCCATCTCACTGCGCTATCCCAACGTGCTCTACTGCATGGACAACGAGACCAGCGGCGCGGAGGAGTGGGGAGCCTACTGGGCGCAGTACATTCAGGAAAAGGCGAAGCAAGCCCGGGTCACGGTCTACTGCACGGAGATGTGGGATCCCTGGGACCTGTCGCACCCGATGCACAACCGCACCTTCGATCATCCCGAACGCTATGCCTATGCGGACATCTCGCAGAACAATCACCAGAAGGGACAGGCGCACTGGGATAACGCGCAGAGGGTGCGGGCGCGTCTATCCGCCAGACCGCGTCCGCTCAACAACGTGAAGATCTACGGAGCGGATACCGGACGGTACGGCACCGATCGAGACGGCATCGAACGGTTCTGGCGCAACATCATCGGCGGGCTAGCCTCCGCGCGATTTCATCGTCCCGCCTCCGGGCTGGGGTTGAGTCCAACGGCGCAGGCGAATATTCGCAGCGCGCGCATGCTCACCGACGCGATGTCTATCTTTCGCTGCGAGCCGCGCAACGATCTGCTCTCCGATCGGGAGCCCAACGAAGCCTACCTAACGGCGGAGGAGGGAAGACAGTACGCGCTCTTCTTCCCGGACGGGGGAGCCGTGACGCTGGACATGTCCGGCGCAAAGGGACGCTTCCGACTGCGCTGGCTGTCCATTCTGGACAGTCGGTGGCTGCCCCCGACGCCGGTGACGGCGGGAGGAACGGTGAAGCTGGAGGCTCCCGGAAAAGGCTATTGGGCGGCGCTGCTGCTGCCGGAATAGCGTGCTCAACGGCGGTTGGGACGCAAGAGGAGCCACATCGAACACGGCGTGAGCGTCCGCGCGGTCGTTCAAGCATAGCCTCCTGTCAGGGAGAGAGCGGTTGGGGAATGCAGGGCGAACGGCGCATCTGTGAACGTCGCCGGCGCCCTTCTCGCCGCCCGCACACCCCTTCGCGCGGACGGCAGGACGCTTACAGCAGCGATGACACCGACCGGCGGCGCGCATCCGGCGGAACGGCGAAGGTAACGGCGTACTCTGTGAAGATCTCACAGCCGCGCGTGCGCGCCAGCGCCTTGTAGTAGTCCAGATACTGAAAACGCGACACCTCGCCGCGAAAGAGCGCGTAACAGCGCATCGCCCGCTCCCAGACGGCGATATCCTCCTCTAGCACCTGCAGGTAGACCTCCGGCTGATACCCGCGCAGGTCCTCCCAGTTCTCACCATAGTAGAGGGTATTCACCCAGTGCGCCGGATACTCGCGCCGGAAAGCGGGCAGTCCGGCGTAGAAGCGCGCATCCGGCAGGTTCTCGTGCGCGGCGGTGTGATCCTTATGGATGCTGCCGCCCCAGTGCGTGATGACGATCTTCGGGCGGGCTTCGCGCAGAATGTCGGCGATCTGCCACTTCACCTGTTCGTTGACCGGCAGCTCCCCGTCGCCATAGTTGAGCGTCCACATCTGCGCTCCGAGCGTCTCCGCGCAGGCGCGCGCCTCTTCACGCTTCTGCTGCGCGTACTCCTCCGCGCTCAGGGTCTTATGCCCCT
Organism: uncultured Chthonomonadales bacterium; assembly: GCA_938005745.1. GTDB lineage: Bacteria > Armatimonadota > Chthonomonadetes > Chthonomonadales > CAJBBX01 > CALLMM01. The sequence continues at coordinate 27,706 of CALLMM010000039.1, forward strand.
TCTCACCGGGCGTCAGATGCAGCATCCCGACCGTGCCGCCCTGCCGGACATGCGCCGCCAGCGCCATCCCCCAGGCGACCTCATCGCCCATGTGCGCGCCGATCGCCAGAATATCAACCGCCATGGTCAAGCTCCTTTTTCAGCAGGACAAACCGGCGAATCTCCCGGAAGCCCGCCGCCGTGTAGATACGCTCCGCCGTGCGGTCGTCCGACCAGAGAAACCAGGCGGCGCGCAGCCCCTGCGCCTTCTGCGCCATCAGCGTAGCGTACATCAGCGCCTGTCCGATCCCGCGTCCGCGCTGCGAGGCGGCGACGCCGATCGGTCCGAACCGCTCATCCAGAAAGTGCGAGAAGCCGAGCACCTCCGGCGCGCCGTCCGCGCCCGTCTGCCAGGCGACGATCAGACGCGCGGCGGGCGCGCCCAGCGTGATCTGCGCCATGCCCTCGCGCACCCAGCGCACCCAGTCCCCGGCGAACTCCCGCTTCGCAAACTCCAGCAGCGGCAGGCACAGGCGCGGATGAAAGGGCGTAACGCGCACTCCCTCCGCCTGCAGACGCCGCTCCCGCTCCGCCACCCACTCCGGCACAGACAGCCCCCATAGATCCGCCTGCATCGCCAGCGGGCGATAGACCTCCGCGTAGCCCTGCTTCTGGAAGAAGGGCAGCGCGGCGGGATACGCCAGGTCCACGCCTGGCAGGAAATAGCCCGGCGCATAGGGGGAGACCCAGACCGACCGGCGTCCCTGCGACCGCAGCCACCGCTCCGCCGCCTGCAGCAGCCGCCCGCCGATCCCCTGCCGCTGACGCTCCGGCGCGACGCACAGCAGCGTAACATAGCCCCGGTCGCTGTCGGGCGGGGCGTTCTCCAGCGGAACCTGCCGCGCGATCGCCAGACAGAAGCCGACCGTCTCCCCCGCCTCCTGCGC
>CALLMM010000040.1 GCA_938005745.1 uncultured Chthonomonadales bacterium
GGGAGGGGTGCTGGTGCTGCTGGTGATGCTGGTGGTGAGGGGTTAAAATGTGGGTTAAGGGTCAGAGTCCTTTCTTGACAATGAGGGAGGGGGCTGTATATGCTGATGTGAACTATCGTTGGATGAAGGTGTTGGTTTCTCGTGGTGTGATACAGGGGTGGAGGGTTGCGGGGTCATCAAGACCGGTATTAGTAAGTAGGGCTGAGTGTCTTCTTTATCAGATGAGAAAGAAGAGGCACAGGGTATTCAGTTGGGGGTTTAGCATAGAGGAGAACACAAGTTATGGCAAACAATGTAAGAGGAACTCCCTTTCCTCCAAAGATGGAGGAGAGCAAGTTTAGGGAACCATATATCTCTCAGTTTCTCAGCTATTTGCGCAAGGGGGTGACACTGAGAACGGCGGCGAAGGCGGCGGGTATCACCTACCAAACTGTTTTGAACTGGAGGAAGCTTGGGGAGAGGGAGATGGTGGGCAAGTATGCTCATCTTGGACCGGACGAGTATCCCAAGCACAGCTATGCTGCTTTTGTGGTTGCGATGGACAGGGCGGAGGCGGAGTTTATATTAGAGAACTATGATCAGATTGGGGAGATAAGCAGGGGTGGTGCGTTGGTCAAGCGGGTTGTCAAGCGTGCGAAGGATGGGACGGAGGTAGAGGAGGAGCAGTACTCTGCTCCTCAGTGGCAGGGTTTGGCATGGAGAGTAGAGCGTGCGCACAGGGACTATCAGTTACAGTCTTCTAAGTCTATGGAGGAGGGTACTCCACAGATTCAGATTATCTTCACAAACGACTGGAGAAGGGTTAATGCCCGTGCGGGTCAAATTGTGGATACGGTAGAGGGGGAGGTGTTGTCTACCCGTCCTCTATCTCTTGAGGGGGGCACAGAGGATGCCAATAAAGACGGCTCCGAAGAGGAGTGTGGTTATCAACCTTCCTGACGCGCATGTGGGTCAGATAGAGGCATGGAAAAGGCGGAGGCGTTTCAACATCATGCGTTGTGGCAGGCGGTGGCGCAAGACAACGTATGTTATGCGTGCGATGGTGATGGACGCCTTCTCCAACCCATCCTCTTTCTTTTTGTGGACGGCTCCTGTCTATACCAATGTGAGAATTGGGATGGAGGAGATGATGCGGGCGTGTGGTCACGTTGTTAACTTCACAGAGTCGCGGATGGAGGCAGACTTTCCCAACGGCAGCAAGATATACTTTCGGTCTTTGGAGAAGCCGGACAATGCGCGCGGGTACACGGCGGGCAAGGTAGCGATTGATGAGGCGGCGTTTTGTGATCCGGACGCGTACTATGGTGTTATCAGACCGATGGTGATGGATACTGGCGGGGAGATAGACTTTATATTCACTCCAAACGGGTTAAACTGGATGTATGATCTTGAGCAGTCGGCTCTAGCAGATATTCAGAAGAAGGGTGAGAAGAGTGAGTGGTCTGTTTTCCATGCTCCTACTCTTGGTGTTGAGATTATGGATGGTCGTTTAGTTCGTGCCCCTCATCCTTTTGAGAACCCTTTTATTCCCTTTGAAGAGATAGAGGAGATGTTTCGGACAATGCCTGAAAGAATGTTCAGGCAAGAGGTTCTTGCGGAGTATGTTTCTGATACGGGCAGTGTATTTTCCAGGGTAGAGAGAGCGATACGTCATGGAGAGAAGGAGAATGAGCCTCCCAATTCGCGGTATAGTTATCAGATGGGAGTAGATATAGCGAGGTCTCATGACTTTACTGTTATTACTATTGTTCGGAAGCAGGATTTGAGGCAAGTATATTTTGAGCGTTTCAATCAGATATCTTGGGAGAGGATATACAATCGGATTGCGGATGCGGCACACAAGTACAATGCTGTCTGTGTTTTAGACGCCACCGGTTCTGCGGGTGATGCTCAGTCTGAGGAGCTACGCAGGAGAGGTGTATCTGTTATTCCTTATCGTCTTACTGCTCAGTCCAAGACAGACCTGATAGACCATTTGGCGGCAAGGATTGAGCACCATCCAGAGCCGTTTCTGATGGACATTCCTCAGCAGACTAGCGAGCTGAAGATGTTTGAGTATCAGACCACTCCTTCTGGTAATATTCGTATGCGGGCGCCTTCTGGAGAGGGGTACTATGATGATTGTGTCATTTCGCTTGCGCTAGCCTGTTATCGTCTAAGAGGGAAGGAGGTCTCTTCTTCCTCTGAGTATTTTATTCCTATTGTCTCTTCCGTCTCTGATGTGGTGGATGTTTTCCGTTTTTAAGGAGCAGATATGTCTAGTCCATTAACAGAGTCTCAGATTGCTTCATACTACTCTCTTTTTGCCAACAGTATGAAGCTTCCGCCTTACCACCCTGACAGGCTTATTCAGCAGAGGGGTTATGATGAAGCGGACCGAATGATGGAGTACTCTGCTTATCGTGCGCCTATGTCTGTGAAACGATATGCAGTTCTTCACAAGCCATGGAGGATCAAGTCTGCTGTCTTAGACCCAGAGCATCCAGAGTATGGCAAGGCAAACAGTATTGCGGCAGCATGTCAGTGGCATCATGAGAACATTATTGACAAGACGGGAAGAATACAGGACTTAAGGAGTGTCCTTTATGAGATCACGAGTGCATTTCACATCGGCTTTTCTGTTACAGAGAAGACCTGGAGGTTGGTAGACAAGGGGGCTTATGCTGGTCAGTGGGGGTTTTCTCGGTTCATATCAAGACCGGCGAGGCAGATAGGCTTTGAGTTAGACCAGAAAGACCTATCCATTATCTCTATCTCTTCCTATTCTCCTTCAAGTGGTTATCAGTTTAAACTAGACCCTCAATCTTGTATTATCTACACCTATTGTCCTGAGAACGGTCTTCCTTATGGGCGTGGGGATTTCCGGGCATGTTACAAGCATTGGTGGGTTCTAAACAGCCTAGAGAAGTTTCATGCGATTGCGTTAGAGAGGTTTGGTGGTCCCTTCCTTGTGGTTAGGGGTCCTGTTACAGACTCCTCTCTTGCGGAGCGTGTTATGAAGGCTCTCTATGATGCTAGGCAGGGTGCGGACATTATGTTGCCGGACGGGGTAGAGTATGAGATGGTGACATTGGGGACCGGGGCATTGGAGTCTTTTGAGCATGCGAAGCAGTGGCATGCGGAGCAGATAAGGCAGTTGATACTAGGTGGCAACCTGATGATGAGTCAGTCGAGCATGGCAGGCAGCTATAGCCTAGGTTCTGTACATGCGGAGACGATGGGTTACTTCCTCTCTTTTTGTCGTCAAGACATTCAGAGAGTCTGGAGAAACCAGGTGATTATTCCCTGGACGATCTATAACTATGGGGAGGACGCCCATCATTTAGCTCCCGTGCTTGATTTGGGCGATTGGGACAACGCGGACAGGGAGGCGTTGGCAAGAGCCATGGATGTATTCTTAAAGCATGGTGTTGTCTACAAGGGAGAGGGCTTCATTCGTGAGATGGCTAACTTCCCTCCGATGGACGAGGATTCTAGAAAGAGGATGCGGGAGCAGGAGCAGGGGCAGGAGCAGGAGCAGGAGCAGGAGCAGGAGCAGGTCTCTCAAGCTAGTAACGGCGATGTTGTTACAGAGAATTGAGAGACAACCCGGCGCTGTTGTTTTACAATCTTTCTTTCTATCACGGTATAAGGAATAAAAAATGTTTGAGCTTCAGAATAGTGGACGAGAGCTTACATGGAAGGGGCGGATTGTCCGTTGTCCCCGTTGTCTTCTCCCTTCCAAGATGGTTCGCATTACAGAGTTAACGCCAGAGCAGTCTCTTTTAGAGAAGAGCCACAAGGGCGGTTGCGTCCATTTCCTATGCACAGAGTGTCGGTGCGCCGCCCCTTTCTGTATAAAGTGTGGTGAGTATCGTCCTGCTGTGTTCTATGATCATGTGCCTTGTGAGGAGTGTTCTGTGGAGCAGGATGCGGGTCGTCCGGAAGAGGGGGTTAAGAAGAGGGGCAGGAGAGACAGAAGATGAGTATGTTAGAGAAGCAGGTTAGCCTTGGTGCCCTCAACAGCCTTGTATTCAGGAGCATGCCAAGTATTGGTGATCCAGAGGAGTCTCTTGTTATTGTTCCTGAGAGGATGGTTGGGGAAGAGGAGGTAATGGACATAATCCGTTCATTTCAGCCAGTGGGCGCTCCTCCTCTTTCTAGAGAGGATGTCTATTTCCACTCTGGCATTGCTGCAACATCTGCTCTTATCCCAAACCGGTATATGCGACTTGGTTTTTCAACGCTGGTTAATATTGCAAAAGATATAAACAATGGCGTTGCTTATATGCTATCTCACAATCATGCTGGTATCCCTATTGGTAGAACGTTTTCCGGGTCTTGTAAAAGAAAGAGGATGGAGGGAGGAGAGCCAATCTATGTTGTGGAGTATTCCGCATACTTTGTCAAGGGTGTTTACAATGGAGAGATGTCCTCTGACGACCACGCAAGACTGGTGCAGTCGGGAATTATCTTTGATAACTCTGTTGGGATTTATGGGGGAGAGGTTGTCTGTGAGGTTTGCGAGTCAGACTATTTCGGAGACACCTGCAAACACATTGCAGGATCATCCGTCGAGATGTCAGAAGCAGAGTGTGATATGCAAAAGAAAAGAGGGGTAAAAGACGGAGCTTGTACAGTAAGAATAGAGAACGCCCATTGTACAGAGATATCTAGTGTCTTTGATGGTGCTGTTGAGGGTGCTGGTATACAGGCAGTCTTTTCTAGCAATAGACCAAAAGAGGAAAAAAACATGAGCCTACAGAAGTTAGTAGAGACGATTTTTGGTAAGCGTCCTGTCATTGTTCTCGGAGCAGAGGAGGAGGCGCCGTCCTCTTCTGTCTCTTCGCTCTCCTCCTTTAACGCCGCTACGGATGAAGAGGAGAAGCTGTTAGACAAGATTCGTTTGGAAAAAGAGGCTGCGGAGCAGGAGCTGAACCGTCTGAAAGAGGAGCGGTTTAAGAAGGAGAGAGACTTTATCTATGCTTCTGTTCAGAGAGAGGGCTACTTGACTCCGGCAGAGTATGAGCAGATCAAAGACTTCCTTTTGTCTTTGGACCTTGGACAGGCGGAGAGCTTCTGCCGTTTTCTCCGGTCCAGGGGTGCTGTTGTTAACATGAGCAGTGGAAGTGGCAGTGTGAATGGAGAAGCCCTGCGCACAGAGTTTGAGATGAAGACGGGGCAAGAGCGCCTTCACAGCCTTGTTCTTTCTCGGTGCAAAGAGAAGAACATCGATTATCGCTTAGCTCTAGCAGAGGTTCTGAAAGAGAATCCTGAGCTAGCAGACTATAGGGAGGAGTAGATTATGTCCGCGGTTGTTGATCAGGTTTCTACTTTTATTGCTTCTGCGGCTATTGGTAGAAACCTTATTGTAAAGCCGTCTTCTGTGGCAGGACAGGTTGCTCTTGCTGTTACAGACGACAAGAAGCTTATTGGTGTAACGCTTGAGGCTACAAACGCAAAGAACACCGTTCCTGTCCAAGTGAGTGGTATTGCCAGGGTAAGACTTGGAGGGACGGTCAATTATGGCGACTATATCAAGCCGAACGCGAGTGGCATGGGGATTGCTGCTACTGCTATTCCAGAAGACTTTACGAACCGAGAGTGGAACGCTGTTATTGGCGTTGCTCTTGCTTCTGGTGTGTCTGGCGATATAATCCCCGTTTTGATTCAGGTCATGGTGATCTTGCAGTAGTAATGAGAGGGGTGAAATAGAATGCCGACACTTTCTGAAGTACACGTTGATCAAATCCTAACAAGCATCTCCTTGGCTTATAAGCCGGACATGTTTGTTGCAGATGTTGTCTCTCCTCCGATTCAGGTTCCTAACCGGTCGGACAGATACTTTATCTATCCTAGAGAGACGTTTACCTCTACCTCTGGTCTAAATACAAACAACAAAGCCATGTCTTTGAGGGCGCCTGGTACGATTGCACGAGAGACTCAATACTCTCTCTCTACGGACAGCTATTTGGCAGAGGAGTATGCTTGGCGTCACTTTGTCTCTGATGCAGAGCTTCGGCACAGCGACACTCCTCTGAACCCAGAGGTAGATGCAACAGAGTTTGCCACCCAGAGGCTGCTGTATGACAACGAGGCTATGGTTGCTGCTATTCTTATGGAGGCAAACAACTATCCCACTTCTAGTTTCAAACAGCTAGTAAATGGTGCTGGTTCAGCGCCGGGCGACTCTTCTTGGTTTGCTGTCTCTCAGGCAAACTCCAATCCGTTTGTTAACTTTATGAATGCTCATAAAGAGCTGATCAAAAACGTTCTTAATGCTCCCAACACGCTTCTGATTGATGTAGAGCTTGCTTATGCTCTCTCCCAGCATCCTCTCTACGTAGACAGATATAAGTATGTCAGTCGGGAGGGAATCAACACGATGGGGTTATCAGAGGCTGTTGCTGGAATGCGTCCTATTGTTACGGGTCTCCAGTACAACTCTGCTAAAGACGGGCAGCCATTTAATGCCGTATCCCTCTGGCGCTCTGTTCAGAACGGGTCCAACCCCTATCTATATGCTTTGTGCTGTTGGGTGAACCCAGAGAGAGCGGGGATTAAGTCCATGCACATGATGAAGACCTTTGATGCTCCCGATCAGACGACAGGGGTATCTGGCATTCAGGCGCGCCGTTATCGTGCAGAAGATAGAAAAGGAACCTACATCGAGGTATCCTTTACAAGAGACTATAAGCTTATCACGGTAGACTCAAACAACAAGAACCTTGCTGGTTACCTTATTCGTGAGTACCGATAGTCTCATTCTGCATAGAGTTTGTGGCAGGAGTTTCTTCTCCTTTCGCCTGCCACAAGAGAGGGAGGGAGGAGACCAGCACCTCCTCCCTCCCCTCTTAACGACGAGCTATAGGACAGATGGAAGAGAGTAAAAACAGCTACTGTGTGGTTGGGTTCTATAAGCCTGGTGAATCCAGGGTCTCTCTTATAAGCAGTAATGGGAAAGTCATTGTGTTTGACACCCCTCTGTTAGCCTATGAGATTGTGAACACCAACTTCCGTGACCAGCGCTCTATGATATGGGACAGTAAAAAAGAGCAGGCTTATCTTATCCCTGTGCTTCCGGATAGGATCAACAGGTATGTTCTTATAACTCCTTATGATATTTACAATCTTCCTCCCGGTCTTCCTATAAAGTCGGAAACAAGAAACATGGCTTGGAAGTATCATGTCCACTGGGCGCAGTGGTGGTCTGGAGATAAGATATAATGCCGAACAGCAACAAGTTTTGTCAACAAGAGAACCCTCAATGTGAAGAACACATAAATAAAGAGCTAGAGAGTCTTGCTACACGCAACACTTTTTTGCTTCATGTCATCATGATTTCTGTGGCGCTTCTTATTGTTGTCTTATCTATGATCTTTCACTTTTTCAATAGTGAAGACCAGTTTTATACAACCGTTGGTGTTGCTGCCATCGGGTTTCTGTTTGGTAAGTTTACCAACAGCTTTGGCACTTTCCCCAGCATGCCCAAGAAAAAAGAGGAGTAGCTGGTACAAGACTATCTGCAACAAAAGGGAGGAAAGGAGAAAAAGGTGAAACGCAGGTCTTCCATCCAGGTTCGTCTTAGCAAGGCGCTCGGTTGTGATCCCATTCAGTATGTCAAAGAGGCATACGAGAACGGTCTGCCCTATCCGTTGATAACGGCAGAGCTATATGCTAAGACAAACATCTACGTTAATCCTATGACGTTGAACCGCTGGATTCTAGATTTAAAGGGCTGTAAGAACGAGTAATAGCAGCGGCACCGTCAGAGACTCTTAAGGAGCCACTTTTATGACAGAAAGAGTATGGACAGTAGAGAGCAGGGCGGGTCGTGTTCCTACTGTCCATATCCGTCTCCCCAACAGATGCTCTAGCTACGAGCAGAAGTTTCTTCTGCGTTCAGACGTGCATTTTGATAGCACCTCTTCAAGAAGCGACATGGAGATTCGCCATCTTGAAGAGGTGCTCTCTTCTTGTTCTGGCATACTCGATTTTGGTGACCTTTTCGATGTAATGCAGTCCCCTTTTGATAAAAGACAGTCTAAATCGGACTTGAGACAAGAGCACAAGAGGTCAGACTATTTTAATAGCCTGATTGATACTGCTGTAAACAGATATGCCAAGTATGCAGACTGTTTTGTGATGATGTCTCCTGGCAACCATGAGACAAAGATGTTGTCAAGAGCGAGTGTCGATCTAACAGCATGGTTGGTTCAGAGGCTCCAATCTGATTATAAGTCCCCTGTAGTACTTAATGGGTATTCAGGTTGGGTTCGGTTTGTTATTCACCGTGATAATGAGAGACATACCAGAAAGCTCTGGTATACACATGGGTATGGTGGTGGTGGAGAGGTAACCAAGAATGTTATCCAGCTGTCTAACCGCGTTCCTGTCTATATTGAGGGGGCAGACATCTATGTGTGTGGTCATACACACAACCAGTGGTGGATGACCTATCCTCGACTTAGGCTAGTAAAAGATGGGGTGGTAGAGACAAGAGACTGTCACTTTGTTCAACTGCCAACCTATAAGGATGAGTATAGAGATGGAAGGGGAGGGTTTGCGGTAGAGAGCGGGCACAGCCCAAGACCGCTAGGGGCTTGGTGGCTTGTGTTTCAATACAGCTATCACAGCGGCATTCACATAGACTTTAGGCGTGCTGTATGACCATCCCCTATCCGAAGCTCCAGGTCATGCCGTCATCTTCACTGATAGCCCGTCTTATGCTAAGCAGGTTGGTAGTAAAAACGATAAACATATGTTTCAGAGAGACAATAGACTGAACGGGCTGGAAGGTGACGGTGCCTCCCTCTGTCCAGGTTGTGCCCATATCTCTAGAGACAAGACACTTGTAGTCTGTAATGATGCACAGAACACCCATGTTGTTTGCGGCGATGCCGTATGGTATCCCTTTATATCCTGTATCTATCTCTTGTGCTCCTGTACCCCAGTCGTTTGGGTCATATGTCCTCTTTACATAGATCGTCTTCTGTCTTGAGTAGGCTGCAACATAGAGGGTATTGTTGATGCAGCATATCCCTCCAACGCCCCTATCTACATTTTCTGCAACCACCACCTCCTCTTTCCAGTCATCTCCTGCACCAGAGAGACACTCTGTGAATACAAGAGAGTAGCCGGAGGTGCCTATTACCCCTCCCTCTCTGTCGCTCATCTCTCCTCCCTTCTCCTCTTTGTCTTGTGGTCCTCCCGCGATATAGATGGAGTCAGAGGAGAGCTTTGCCGATATAAGAGGGATCGTTACGCTATTCCCTGAGGAGATGCTTCCCCACCCGGTGTTTTCTCCTTTGCCGGTAGATGCGACAGCGGGTGGAATGTCTATCATGATGGGAATGTTAGGGGTTGGTGGAGACACGACGGTTGTCACTAAAAAAGCGGTTCTTAATGTGACAAGGACTGGGGGTCCAGCGGGTTGTGTAAGTGTCAGGTAGAAGGTCTGAACGTGGTTATCATAAGCAAAGGTGGTTGTGGTATATGTTACACCAAGGGTTCCTCCTGCGGCAGCATTGATAAGGGCGAGCTGGTTTGCTGTAACATTTGTAGTCTTTGAATAGTTTCCTGTAGTAATATGGCTACTGAAACTGGCAATGTGTCCGCCTACATTAACCTCATCGTTCCCACCAACAGTGCCCTGATAGTTCCCGGTTACCTCCCACACCCCTCCTGTATAGGTTCCTGCCGGTATGGTGAAGGTGCAGTATTGTGCAAACCCATCATAGTAAGCGCCTATATGAAAGCTTGATGGTGTTGATGCTAGTGGCATTACAGTATCTGAACCATTCCTTCATTGACACTTGGCGTCAATGTTACATTGCTTGCAGAGGCTGTTTGTGTGTCAAAGTTATAGTAGGCAATAAGCGGGCTGTCGTTGTCGTTTGTAACATGCACATACAAAACCGCGCCATTGAATGTTCCAACAGTGATGTTGTTAAAGACAACAGCATCGTTTGTGTATACGGCTCTGTCGTTTGTATTGTCTTGTGTAACAGTCTTGCCAGAGACGGTCTGTCTGGCATAGTTTGTTCCAGACACTTCATGGGAAGAGATGTCAGCAACAACATTGTGGTCTGGGTTGAAGGTATATGTTGTCTTCATCAACATAACCTTTACTGTGCCTGACGTCAGATTAACGCCACCCGTCATACACAGATACTTATATCTATTGTAACATCTTCCATATGCCATGTTATGTAGTCCTCACTTTAAAGGCTTTTCTTCTTGCTATCCCTGTTCCAAGAGAGAGCGCGGTTGTATCTGGATCGAGTGCCTGTTGTTCTCCCCATCCATCCCTCTCTCCCATCTTTGTATTTACACGATAGTAGCTCTGTTGGTCAACCGTATAGGTTAATATGAGCTTTCCATTGGGCAAAAAGTGGAGACCATACTCTGCATCTCTGTCTACTTCTTGTAGGAAGTACTCCTCATCCGGCTTCCATGCCTTCTGTACACCTCTAAACACTGCGATATGCATTGGGGTTGTAGCAGGTGGCTGGCTTGGATTATAGGTGGATGGGTAGTTCATCAAGAAAGCGACAACACAGACGTTTGCATACTCTGCAGAGCAGATGTTTCTCCTCACCCTCTCTCCTCCGCCAGACGGAGGCGGGGAACAGGGTTTTACATTCTCTATTTTCCCGCACAATATGGCATCACATCCCTCTACTGTGACAAGAGCGGGAGTTAGATTGTTAGTGCTCTCTATGTCATATGTTAGGACTGTACTAGGTGCTCCTGGCAGGTTCTGGTTATGTTCTTTACACTCAGGATAGGATGCTTCTGGAAGTGGGAACCAGTGTTCTGACCACAAGGCAGAGGAGTTGCCATAGTAGTGGCTGCAAGCGCTGTAACAGCAGTGGTTAGGTCTATTAATGGGTGGATAGGGAGGCTCATTAATCAGGAGAGCGCTTCCAAGAGAGAGTGTGTAGTAGTCCTCCTCTATCTGTCCCCACTTCTTAATAAAGTGCTGGTTAAACCGGAATATGGGCTTGTTGTCTCTGGACAGGGACAGGTTGGGTCCGCACCCCCATCCAAAGTCGTGTGCCCATGGAACGCCGCCTGGCGGCTCATATGCTAGCCTTCCTGTAAGCTTGAAGTACACCTTAGCGTTCCATCGCTTTATGTTCTCCGGGGTTTGTGGTATTCTATATGTGACAGTATACTTTTGGAAATAGATGGTCTCTATGCCCCCTTCTATTCTCAGCCCCCCATCTCCTTTCACCACCTCTCCTGAGACATACATGCGGACATCGCCATCTTCACAGTTCATGGTTCTACAGGCTCCGTACTCTTTGTGCTTCTACCAAAACGGCCCCTGATGTTCTACCAGAAACAGTAACAGATGTCACCTCTCTAATAACTCTATTTGTAGGAAGAGGGATATTGGCTATACTTCCTATAGCATCGGCAAGCGCCACACTTCCTGTCCACGAGCCTGTTTGTGGTGAAGAGGGGTTGTTCTCATCGAGGTAGGTATAGTTGAGTGCTGTGACGGTAGCGGCGCTTCCTCCAGAGAGTGCTGTTGTCACCCTTACTCTTACTGCAGCGGCTCCCGCAAACCCTTGTATTCCTCTTGGTCCATCGTTGGTAAACCTTGGTTCTCCCTGCACATAGGCGGAGCCAAGTACTCTTGTACCGAGCAGACCAGAGCTTTCTGGGTTGTTCTTTCCTAAAAACAGGTTGACGGGGTTCAGAGCAACATTTGTAGACGACAGAAGAGAGTTTGCAGAGATTGCGGGATTAAGGATTGAGTTTCCGAACGGTGATGTGAGTCTTGTCATAGCGATGATGGCAGCTGTTTCTGGATGGATGAGCAGCTGTTTAAACACAGGTGGTCTAATGCTGAATATCAGTTCAGAGTCGGGTTTTGTGAACACGAGGGATGTGTTATAGACAGTCCAGGCGACCCCTTCTTTGACAGAGAACTCTCCATCATAAAAGTAGGGGTCATTAACTCCTGCATTCAGTATCTGCCTATACATTCTACACTTTGTGACTCCTGCTGGAACGTTTCCAGTCAGTCCTCCAACGGACCAGGCGTTATTCTTTCCAGACAGGGAGGCTGCTTGTACAGGAGTACAGGGTTGGCTCTCCTGGTAGTCATAGCTTCCTACAAAAGTAATAGTGATTCTTGGTGGTGTGGGAGATGTTCCGCAGGACGGGATAGAGCCGCCGGTAGTTGCTGTAGTCGTGAGCGTATAGTTTGGCTTTGATGGTATTCCTGCATGCATGGCGTTGGCGCGAAGCAGGTAGGCATCTATTGCTCTCACGGCTGTTCCTGCCCCCCATGCCCATCCTGGCGGTATTCTGCTGATTATATGGTTATCCAGGACATCCAGGAACGGTCTAAATATAGACCCATACATAATATCATAGCGTCCCTGTTGCCTAGCTATTCCAAACAGAGTAGAGAGCTGTTGTTGTACGTCTATATTTCCTATTCCTGCAACCGCTCCTCCGTCCCCCATAATCTCTTTTTGCATCTGATACAGATAGGCTGAGAGCGTAGTTGTCTCTTCTGGCGCCCCTATCCCAAACTGGTTATAGAGTGTTGCAAACGTGCGCGCCATCCCATCTAGAACCTTCTGCATATCTGATGGAAGGATAAGACCGTTCTCCGTCATACTATTCTCCTTAAACTAGTAGACATTTATGTATCGCGCCGGCACGATACACGGATGTCTACATAATTAGGTAGTTACTTAGGGCGCGACCAACAAAGCGCGATACTCCAACCGACTTTCCGTTTTGATCGATGCCATACTGTGCGTTGTGCTGTATGATAACATATGGCTGTACGCCACCAAGATATCGGTTGTTTTGAATGAGAGCAACCATGCCCACGCTCATCTCAGGATTGAAGGGAACTGTCCAGGTACAAAACTGAGTCTCTAATGATGCCTGAACCGCGATGTTTCTAACCGCTGTCTCCATATAACTTAAACTACTGTAACGCTGATTCCTCTCTACTAAAGGATAGTAGTAGCCCGTCAAAAGCCTATTGCGAGGAAGAGGAACATAGGCGTTCAATAGCTCGTATGTCCATAGGTCTTGACCCTGTACAGTGATGTCTGTCCTTAGGTTCTCAATGGAGGAAGAGAACTCAAAACTCTGAACGTTGTTGTATCCACTCCCACTATCATACTCCGTGTAGTATATGTTTGCAGGAGGATACCACAAAGGATGCCAAGGCTCAAAGTGTACTTGACCATATACATCTTGCCATAAATAGTATGGTATGGAGCTGACAGGCTTGCCGAAAGAATCGTATATGACTTTGCCCGTCTCCTTCACCACGTCTAGAATGACTCCAAGACAAGAGTGCTGAGGCATGTACCGCATCCGAGGAGATAACCCCGTCCCACTTGGCAGAATATAGCCCTGAAAGCTGTCTGAGTAGGGAGGGAACCCGTCGTCTGGAATGTAGTTCATGAACCGAGGAGAGACAGACATCATCTGCAGAAGCTCACGAACCGCCTTCCTAGCAGATAGACCGTCTAAGACCACCTCTTGACCCAACGGAACATGAGCCTTGTGAGAGAGACAGTCCTCGCTAGTAACATGACCCTTGTCAGAAACATTGGCGCTTACACTGAAGTTCCAACCATCCCCTCCAGCAATGCCAAAGTGCCTTCGGGTATACACATATCCGTTCCCCGCTTCGAGAACACATGCCATATGACCACGCCAATGAGAATACTCCCCATCGCTGTTCGAAAAGGTGATGCTGACCTTGCTACTACCAAAATGGTTGATGTCGTCCCAGCGCTCCTCCTCCTGTACAAAGATAACCTTTAACTCACCATAGTAGATAGAGCCAATACCAAAAGACCAGACAGGAGGAATGTAGACAAGCACATCTACCAAAGAGGGATTGGTTGTCTCTGATTGCATGGAGACCGAAAGGTTTAACTTGCCGTCTGGGTCTTGGCTTACAGAGGATTGGGTGCTAACCTGTTCCTGCTTGTTGTCTCCACGCTGATTCGTAACGACATTTGCAAGAGAGACGTTGGGATGAGAAGGAAGAGAGTTTAAAGATGTCTGGACCGCCAACGATCCACCGCTCGGCTTCATAACCTCTAGACCAGCCCACCCATTCTTCCCCTCTAACCTAACCTTAACGACGTCAGGTAGCTCTGGAGCACCGTGAACAGAGGCAGGAGGAGAGTGCCTGAGAGGAACAGAACCAGCTATTGTTATCGTAACACCCACGAACCCGCTGGAAGAGGACTGCTCATAGTCTATCTCTACTCTGTTGTTGTTCTTCCTAAACAGGTCGGCGCTGCTGCCAAGACTAGAGGCTACGGCTACCGTTTTCCATACAATACTCCTAGAATCTAAATACTCTAGAGAGGGAGGGGTTTGCCACTCAAACTTGAGACGATACTCTCCCTTGCTAGAACCTATGTTGAAGTATAAGTAGGCATATATGTTCTCATCGTCTCTTGTGACTGTGTGTGCAGGAGAGCCACGATGAAGATATACTCTTAATCTGTTTGTGCTAATAGACTCTGTCGTAGCCTGAAACGTCTCACCACTCTTTCCATTATCAAACAAAAGAGCGTATTTCCCTGTTTCAGGAACTACCCAATCGTCTCTCCATGTCCCTAACTCAGTTGTACAGGCAATGCCCGTGCGACCAGAAGTGCCCTGTTTGAATGTATCTGCCTCGTTGAAAGACTCTATTCCACGAAGCCTGCCATGTGCTCTCTCATACTTCCCTTCGACAGAAGAGCTGGAACTCGTGTTGATGTCTGCAGCAACCGTGTACCACCAGACCGGAGGCGACTCAAGATAGTCCATTATGAAAGGAACGGCCGACATCCAACACCGGATATATGGGAAAAACTCGTGATACATCACTGATTAAACGGAGCGCTGTTGCCCGTCTGCATGTTCCCACCAGACGGAGGAAGCTCTCCTGTCCCCCTTGTCTTAATGCTGTTGTTAGGCTTAGAGTCCATCTTGTCGTTGATAGAACGAAGTAGCCTGACCATCTCCTCCATACTACTTGCAATAATAGGACTGTCCATTGTCTGTGTCTGACCAACAGGAGGCATCATGGCTAACCCCTCTGTGGCAGACTGCAAGAACATCCGCTGCCTCTTTGCCTGAAGACCGGACGTGGCACCAAAGAACCTAGAGGGATGGTTGGCATAGCCTATGTTAGCCGCCGCAAGAGAGGCGGTGTCAAACCTGCCAAACCAACCACTACCGCCCGCAGAAAGGGCAGGTATCCTGTTGTCCACTCCCTCTGATAAAGAGGCAATGTCGGAGAAGTTGGCAGTCTTTAACTGCTCTATCTGTACAATCATATTATATTGGTCTGCTTCAGAAAGTAGACCGTCCGCCATGAGAGTAGAGTATCTTTGCTGCAGTGTGTTGAGATAGGCAGCTCTCATCCCCAGCATCTGAAGAGATTTGCCATACACATTGCCTGGACCATACGGCATCATGGCAGCCCTTGTCTTCTCACCCTCCATAATAGCCATGGGAATCATGAAGTTGCTCGTGTCTTCTTCATGATACTGCTGCAACAACGCTTGAGAATATGCCTTCTTCGACTTTGCATACAGAAGACTCTCTGCGCCACCAGGTATCCCTTCAATCAGTTCCATGCGCAACCTGCGCGAGTCTGCAAGCGCCTTTGCGGCCCCCCTTATCCGATAGGATGCCTCCTCCTCACCCCTCTCTTCCGCAAGGTACTTGCCCTGCCACTCTATCAGCTTCCTAAGATCGTATGTCTTGCCTGTCTGGGTAGCCTCACTCCACAAGCTGCTGAACTTGTGAGCTATCTCAGGACCCGCCTCAAACAGATAGTCCGCTAAGTTCCCCCTGTGCCTCCATATGGAAGAGATAAGAGGAAGGATCGCCTGCTGTGCCTCTGGACCGCCTCTTAGCCAGTGCTCCATCGTTCTTCTTGTCAGTGTCTCATAGAGCATCTCTTTTGAGATAGAAGAGGACTGATAGCTCTTATAACGGTTGAGCTCCATACTTAGGTCGCTGCCAAGGAACTCTTCCAAAGACATGATGTTTGGAGTAACAGTCCGCCTCTTCTTTACAGGAATGATTGTGTCTGGAACAGGGATCGTGACAATATGTACATCCTCAGCAAACTGTTGACCATTCTGGGTAGGAGCGTACCCTGCCCCAGGAGGTACAACATAGACGCCTTTTGTTGGGTCCATAAAGTATCTTGACTTGAGCGGAGTGTCCGGTCTGGACCCTCTCTCTGTCTCTTCAAGCGGAATGCCACGCGCTATCCCACCAACAGCCTTCAAGTAGGGGATCATGAACTGATATGGCTCGTTCTTCTTGGTTACAAACTCATAGTATGTCTCTTCATAGGGTCTGTTTCTCTCCTTGTACTGCTCATACTCTTGTAACTTTCTTTTGAGAGTAGGAGACATCACCGCCTCTTTAGGCGCCAAGAAAGAGCCGCTTGTCTGAGTGGTAGGATCGATACCCGCCTTCATAAGAACAGAGACATACCTACCAAGAATCTCTGACCCTTCAGATAGGTTGGGGTAGAACTGCTCCCATACGTCTCTCGTAATTCCTATATCACCGATGTCAGGCTGCCATCCCTTGATCTTGTTAACCCAAGCATCTATCTTTTTTGTCTCTTTGACAGCAGAGATAAGACTGCCGGGAGCATACCAGTCTTTAAGTATGCTATCAAAGGCAGCAGGAGTGAACAGAGGAGCAAAAACCGACCGTCTACCAGAAGTCCCCTTGTCGATCCCAAAGAGAAAGGAGAGAGAGTAGCTAGGTGGCATAAGAGATACAGCCGACTGTGCTGTTCTCTCCCTCTCTGCCGCAAATCTTTCAGATACCGCTTGTCCAAACGCTCCACCAATCCCTGCGCCAAACGCTAACCCAAAAGCAGGGTTGGCTGCCAAGAACCCAATCCCAAGCCCTAGCGCACCACCAACCAAACTACCGGCTAGCTGTCCTCTGAAGCCCGCCTCTTGAAGAATAGAGGGTCTGCCAGCAAGCGTTGCCTGTGTGCCATAGTTGATATACTCAGACATATATTGGGATATGGTCATTCCTGCAAAGCCATATCCAATTATCTGTCCTCCATCAGTGCCCAAGATACCCCGAAGATATTGCCAATCGGCTGGGCGCCTGTTTGCCCATATCTTTTCAAGTAGGGTGGACCTCACGGACATCTTTGCCCAATTCTGGGACGAGGCTTGTGCCACCTGTGCTGTTGTGCCTGTTCCTGCTTGGAACGCCCCCCATCCTCCACCTTGAGTCACAAGAGGTATTGGGGGTACGCTGCTAGCAAAACTGTCTACAACCGTTCCGTCTGGATAGACACGGAAGCGGGGCGGGGGAGGCAGCGCAAGAGGGGGAGGGGGAGGAGGTGGTGGTGGTCCAAACACATCAAATATGTCTCCTCCTGGACCTGCATAGAAACGAGTAGCAGGAGGAAGCATAAGCGGCGGTCTAGGAACCTGGGGTCCAGACGAGAGAGGACCGCCAGGATAGACGGGAGGGGTGCCCAAAAAGTCTGAGCCAACGAATGGTATAAGCGGAGAGAGCGGGACTCCCATCCCCAAAGATGTACTGGGCGCAGAAGGGGTTAGTTCAGACAACATAGACGCAGCTGCTGTCTCATGCTGCCGAATGGGTATCTCTCTCTCCACCTCTCCCCTGTTTACCGGTATCTGGGAGGTTGCGCTTGATATCGCCTCTGCCACAGACATAGGCATGGGCAGCACAGGCACCCTTCCCCTAGGCTTCTGTGATGCCCTGACTACCCCTTCTCCACTAATGCCAGCCGCCTGACTCAGCATGGATATGGCATCGGCAGGGTTCTTATATGCCTGAACAGCAGAGTCTTCAATGATGTTGCGGATACCGCCAATGTCTATGGCGGGCGTGCCGCTCTGTACAGACTGTCTGAGTACAGAGGCAGCAGAGCTAAGACCACTATACATCGCCCCAAGCTGTCGGAGCTGACCGGCGCTTTCTGGAGAACCGATATTAAGACTTGCAGCAGTAGACTGTATGCGCTCTAACTCAGACTCGATAGCACGAAGAACCGACATAGCACGTGTGCTATCTACCGTAAGATTTAGCTTTACCTCTTTACTGTTTTGACTCATAGTCTACTCCTGATTCTTTGCTCTAGCTCCAGAAAGTGTTGGGGGGAGATTGCCTTGCCCTGTTTGCCAAACTCCCTTCTCAGAAAGAGAAAGCCCTCTGCTACCTCTACAGGCATATCTGCCATGCAAGAGTATACAGAAGGCATATCGTTCCTCCACAGCAGCCACTCTTGTATTGCTTCGTGAGAGAAGTTTGCTTCGGATTTGTCGCCCTCCATCAGGCGGACTGCACACCTGCGGAGGGCTTCTTGAAATCCACCATCTTGTTGAAGTTTGGAGAGATAATAGACAGAACAGCCATTTGGGTTGGCTCTGCTACAAGCTGTGGAAGGCTCTCAATGCCACCCTGCTCCGGATACTCCCAGGATATAATGGCATGGCGCATCAGCTCAGAGATATAGCTGAGTGAGTCTCTCACGAACTGATCACCCTCCAGCTTTGTAATAGCCCTCTCTACAGCAAGAGCATCTCCATACGTCCAAGGGTACTTGACCTCTATCTTGTACCACTGCCCTCCCTGTTCTGATGACAGAAACTCACACAGCTCCTCTATAGAGATGTTGTTGCTTTCTGCAATGGCGCGTAGACTGTCTACGGAAAGAGCGGCCTCCTGCTCCACACCATCTACTACCTTCTTCCAACGAAACATGCTGATGGTTTTCATGAACATATCTCCTTTCTATTCATGTTTTAATAGGCGACAGTAACAGCAGGGTTACCACCGGTCACTTTGTTAATAAGAGAGTAGCTGCGAACAACAGAGCCAAACGTTGGCTCTCTAGACCGATCTTCTGAATCCCAGTTAGCTGTAACGGTGATAGACACTCTCTGTCCAGGAGGAGCCTGGGTCTTGATCCTCAACTGTACTGTTCCGCTCATATTCTCAGGGATATAGTTGGTGGCGAGAACAGACTGCTCTACAACAAATGTACCACCAAACATACCTGTATCTACACCAGCAGGAAACCTCGACCCATCACAGAAGTGGTCGTGTGCCTGTCCTCTCATTAAAGAGAGGCGCCAAGACTTGACACCGGAAAGGGTGTTGTTCCAATCCTGGTCTGTCGGACCAAGCATGTCTCCTGCATCTACAACAGGGTTGCTCCACTGCCACGTGCCATTCGGCCACGACCCGGATGTAAAGCTGCCAAACGAGGCAAATGGATTGGATGGCGCCTCAGACATACCATACACACCAATAAAAGACATTTCACATGAAATCTCTGTCATGGGCGCTCCAGCAAACACGAGACCAGCACATTTCTGGTGAGACCAGACATGCAGCTTTGCTGTAATAGGCTCCCAAAAGGCGATGTGAAAGTCTGCTGTATCTCCGAAAGAGTCTATGGTGTGGATAAGGTCATTAACCAGACCCGCATTAAACCAAGAGGCTTTAAGAGGAACCACAAGAGCACACCCTGGTGTCCTTTTGCCCTTGTACTGGATACTAGGATATCCAGTATAGTTGATAACTGGACCGTAGGTATTATTGGCTGGGTTATATCCTCCAGCTCTTGGACAGGGGATAAAGATAGGAGAACCCCCTTCCTTCATGAGCACTACGGTTCCTAGAAAGTCTTTACTTTGGAATGCCATATCTTATCTCCCCTACCGCAGCCAACACTAGTTTGTTTTGATTATCTCTAAGTTGTACTTTAACTGATTAAGTGTGTAGGTAAAGATGTTTCTGACAATGGCGGTGTCGTCATTGGGACCAGGAGGGAGCGTGCTTAGCTCCTTCTCAATGACGCTTATAACCGCGCTCATTGCCGACACAGCAGCCTTCTCATAGTCTACGTTATTCGGTTTTGCCATAGGAATGTTAACCTCTCCCAGCTCTGGTGTATATGTTTCAGACATTGTTCAAACCCTCTCTTTCTTATCCGATGTGTCCGGTATGCAATAGATGTATACCGAAAAGAACCTCAGAATTTCCAAACCCTCTTGTAAACTGTCCTACAGAACCGTTTGTAACAAAGCATCTGGTTAGCCTATCGTATCCGGAATCGTGATACTCTTGTGATGTCAAGGGAATATCCGCAGGACGATAGTCCCCTGTGGTTGGAGAGTAGTATGGAGCATTGAAAACATCTGCTCTTAACCAGTCATCTAGTCGTGCAATGCATATCTCCCTCTTCTCCAAAGACCTTTTCACCTCTCTAGAAATAAATGCGTTCGGGTGAAAATAGGCATATATGGATGTGGTGTATGTATAGGATATGCCGTGTGTTGTGCTTCTCTCTATCGTTTCCCACTCCCCACTCCAAACTCCTCCTACTCCTTCTGAACCAGATATAACAGATATTTTAACCGCCCCTTCCCCTGTGTCCCATGTTAACTGTACGTCTCCAACATTACACACGATGTTGGGATCAAGAGAGGAGGAGAAGGGAGGGGAGAGAAGATAGGAGGAGTGGCTGTCCCTCGAAAAAGCCGTCTGCAGCCTCGCTATCCTACTTCTTATCATGTCTCTTAGAGCAAAGAGCCTTGCCTCACCTACCCCTCCTACCTCCGGTGTGTACATCCCTAAACTCCTTATATTAGCCCGTCTACGTTTAACCTGTCTAGGTCTTTAAGAGACTCCAACCACGCTTTTATCATATTATCTTGAAACGCACTAGCAACAGCTACCTTCTGTCTATCACTAAGCTCGAATATGTTTTTGGGTTTAGCCGGTCTTACCCAATAAGACAAGATCATCTGGTCTATATCTACGTAGGGGTCTGTGGGTCCAAACCTTAGCATGTGTCTTTTGTTTAAGCCCAAGAACGCCTGGGAAAACACAAACCCTCTTCCATTGATAACGTAGTTGGCGTAGGTTCTTGTAAAAGGAGCATCTTCCGGTGGTTCGTTTGCGCGAGGAGGTCTTGCTCTGTTGTCTATCTCATAATCAAACTTTGCAGATTCTCCAGACACTATGTCTGTAGCCGGGTTCACCCTCCCAGCCTGAATAGCCTTGAGAAGATAGCCGCTTTTGATACCAACCCCTTTGTTGAAGTAGTTCTGTGTTAGGATCAGCCTCAGTATCCTGTTGACATTTTCCTGCACCTCACTACTAAGCATCTTCTTTTTGATGCTCTCAAACCGACCGGTCTTCCTGTTCCTCCAGTAGATAACCCTCTTCTCTTCTGTCCTTTTGCCCTCGACAGCTGGGTATACTCTTACAAACTGAGAGTATGACTCTTCAAGACCAGCATATACACTCGGTTTGCTATCATTGACAGGCTTGTTTCCCAGCATACTGTCCTTGATGGACTCCAACACCCTGTCTCTCTCTCTCTGTGCAGCAAGCTGGTCTCGTTTAAATCTGTCATACTCTTCTCGTTCAGGTGTGTTGGGTTCGGGGGGTACCTCTTCTATCACGTTCAATCGCTTGTATATTTCATCGGTTAACTTTGCAACCCTTGTGGGTCCACCAATAAACTTTGTATAAGAAGAGATATACTGTGATATATTTTCGGGTGTAACACCCGTAAAATCTCTCTCAAAGGGGCCCTTAAGAGGATAGAATATAAACCCCATCCCCTTTAGCTCTTTTGGACCATAAGTGAACTCTCTTGGTAGGTAGACGGTCCAGTAGTCCCTTGGTCTTGCAAATATTGCAGCTAGCTCATAGTCTGCAAGTATGGTCTTCTCCTCTGCTGTTTCAATTGCCATTCTGCCTAGTATAGGGGAATTGATTCTTGCTATGTGATCAAGACCAAGCTCATTAACTATTAGTTTATACATAGGACGAAACTGAGGAAGGGCTGTCTTCTTCAGCTTTTCGTTAGGAATAGATATATCTATCGTTTGGTCATTCATAAAGTCTCGTACTTCTTGCTGCAACTTCATATATACCTGTCCGTTGTACTCTTTCAGCAGTTTATCAACCTCTTCAAGGGTTATAACCTTGCGCTTTGGAGGAGCACCAATCGCCTTCTCCAATATCCTTTGTGCAGAGGCGATGTGGCGAGTGTACATGTTAGTAACTCTTGCAAGTCTCTCTCTTAGGGCTTCAACCTCTTTCATTGTGGCTTTGTTTAAGCCTCTACCAAGCGTCTGGTTGATCTTTATGTTGATGGCCCTCTCCTCTTCCTGTAGCTTCTTATTGCATGTAGCAATAAACCGCTCTACTCGATTGAAGAGAACCTGGTTCTCCCTTATCTTCTGCTGATACTTCCTAAACGCTCTTTGGTATCTCTTTTTATCTTTTATCGCTTCTGGATGCTTCTCATAGAGATATATGTTATTAATGGCTAATCCCTCTGGCAGCGGAGGCAGGGAGCGACCACCCAACAAAACGGTTCTGTCAACAAATCGCTGACCGGGCTGTAAGCGCCAAAGCCGCGACGTGGGAATGTTTTCCGAGCTTTTCATGCTTCCATACCTTTCATGGTTCCATATATGATTTTGGGAATGGAGTATCTTTGGGTATACATGCTTCTCAAAGCATTTACAATGGCAGCCTGCCGCTCATCCTCCTCTCCTCCTCCAAAGATATACTCCCTACTAATAAACTGTACTGTTCTATTGATCTCTTCGTCACTGATGTCTATGATTCCAGAATGAGAAGACACGGACCGCAGGATGGCGTCGCGGTAGAAAGTGAGGTAATCTTGATCAAAAAACGTGTTTTGATAGTTATATATGTCCACTAGTTTCTGGTAGTCGCTTGCCATTATGCTGGATAGAGACAAAATCTTTTCATACAGAGCTCTCTTTTTCACATCTTGAATAAGATAGTCGTGTTCGTTGACACGAGCATTATAGGCAAGTCCCAGGTTAGCCATCCATGTTGGGAACCGGGAGGCATAGTATATGATAGGTTCAATCGTTGGACTCTTCCCCGCCTCCCTGCTCTTTTTGTAAAGAAACTGTATATACTTGCCAGGGTTGACAAGATAGGTGCTTGCCGCTTCTGCTTTCTTGAGCAGGTTCTCCGCGTCACGTCTACTCTTTATGATAAATCTCTGTTTTTCCGCTTCGCTATCCATTTTCTGTCATTCTACGAATATGGGTCATCTTTGCAATGCAGGTATCTTCACTTAGAGGATAGTTGGATATTCTATTATTCTATCTCAACGAACTTCGGGATCTGGTCCAGTTGCTCTAACTCTTTGTGGAAGTCGTGCATCTCTTCGAAAGTAATCTTCCCCAGCTTTTCGAACCGTCGCTTCTCACTGACCGTCAGATCGCTGGAGTCGTCCTTCAGAATGCCCTCCTCCCACTCCTCCTGCTTGATGAAGTGTTCACCGAGTTTCTTGCATCGGGAGCAGCGAAAGCGGATATAGACGTAGCTCGGACCGAACTGTCGGACGTAGTAGCCCTGCTGCATGACATCGCGCGCAAAGATACGCTGTCCACAGTTGCATTTGATGGTCGCCCTCATGGATGTGTCAACCTCCGTGCCCCGCTCATGTCTCTGGCGAGACCGTCCCGTTAACGGGAGGGCTCAGGCTGGATGATCGCAGATAATCCCTTCAGTCAACATTATACCACAATTATCGGCAGGCGCAAGAGCGGGAGAGAGGGCGAGAAACCGGGAGCCGCGCAGGCTCTCCACACATGCAAAACGTGAAAAAAAGTTAGAGATCTTCCGCACGCTTTCGCTTGTCAACTCCCGCAGAAAGTGCTATGATGGTTTTATGCAGGCGACCAATCCCCTCTCTTCGGATGACCAGCGCCCTGTCTCCTCACCGCACCCCGCCACTCAGCCTCGCGTGCGTATGGTGACGCCCCGGGCGGTCTTAGCCGCGCTGGTACTAATGCCCATCAATGCTTTCTGGATCATCATGATGGAGGTGGTGCGCTACTCCGGTCACCCGACCACCATCTCGCTCTTCTTCAATGTGGTCTTCCTGCTGGCGGTTCTGATCGGGCTGAACGCCCTGGCGCGCCGGATCTCTCCCCGCCTCGCCCTCTCTCCCCCCGAACTGCTCACCGTCTACATCATGCTCGCCCTCTCCTCCGCCATCGCCGGGCACGATATGATCGAGGTGCTGACTCCCATTCTCGCACACGCGCACTACGAGGTGACGGTGCGCCCGGAGAGCGCGTGGGCGACGGATATCATTCCCCACATTCCCCGATGGCTCTCCGTCACCGACGAGCGCGCGCTGAAAGAGTTCTATATCGGGACGGGGACCTTGTACACCGCGCATAACCTGCGGGCATGGATCGGTCCGGTGCTCTGGTGGACGGGGCTGCTCGGCACGCTCTGCTTCATGATGCTCTGCATCAACACGCTGCTGCGCCGGCAGTGGACGGAGAGCGAGCGTCTCTCCTATCCGCTGGTCGCCCTGCCGCTGGAGATGGTCAGCCCCCGCACGCAGCTGTTCCGCACGAAACTGTTCTGGTGGGGCGTGGTGGTGGCGGCTTCGCTGGAGTTATGGAACGGGCTGGCGTTTCTCTACCCCTCCATGCCGCTTCTGCCGCTCAAACGGCATGGAGCCATGCAGGACTTGAACACCTATATCACCGCGCCTCCCTGGAACGCCATCGGCTGGACCCCCATCGCGCTCTATCCCTTCGGCATTGCGCTGGGGATTCTGCTCCCGGTAGATCTGCTCTTCTCGGCGTGGTTCTTCGCGTGGGTCTGGCGGGCGGAGCGCGTCTTCGGCTCGATGTTCGGCTACTCGGAGATTCCCGGCTACCCCTACGTGGAGGCGCAGACGTTTGGAGCCTACATCGGGCTGGCGGTCTTCGCCCTGTGGGTCAGCCGCAGCCACTTTATTACCATCTGGCGGGGACTGTTCAACCGCCGGGTTGACCTCAACGACGCCAACGAGCCGCTGCCCTATCGCTGGGCGGCGTTCGGGCTGGCGCTGGGCAGCATCGGCGTCTTCGCCTTCTGCTACGCCTGCGGCATGTCTCCCGGCATCATCGTCATCTTCTTCCTGATCTACTTCGGGCTTGCCGTCGCCATCACCCGTATGCGCGCCGAACTGGGTCCGCCGGCGCACGACCTGCATATGGGCGGTCCCGACAGCATCATTCCGGCAGTTACCCAGTCCAACCAGATCGGGCGCGCCGATATGGCGATGTTCTCCATGTTCTACGGCTTCAACCGCGCCTACCGCTCGCACCCGATGCCGATCCAGCTGGAGGGGTTCAAGATCGCCGAGCGCGTCAACGGGCGTTATCGCCCGCTCTTCTGGGCGATGCTGGCAGCCGTGGTGCTCGGCGCGCTCTTCGCCTTCTGGGCGATGCTTGACCTCAACTACCGGTTCGGAGCCGCGCAGAAGATCGGTCCGCCCAACGTCAACCTGATCTTCGGCAGCGAACCCTGGAACCGGATGAACGGCTGGATCAAGTCGCCCTCCGCGCCGCAGCAGCAGTTCAATACGCGGATCGCCATCGGGGTCGGCTTCTTCCTGACGCTCCTGCTGAACGCACTGCGTCTGCGGGTGAACTGGTTCCCCTTCCACCCGGTCGGCTACGCCGTCTCCGGCTCGTGGGCGTTGAGTCTGCTCTGGCTGCCTCTGCTGATCGCTTGGGCGATCAAACTGCTGCTGCTGCGCTACGGCGGACTGCGCGCCTACCGGCAGGCGCTGCCCTTCTTTCTGGGGATCATTCTGGGCGAGTGCGTCATTGGAAGCCTCTGGCCCCTGATCGGCATCGCTCTCAACATCCCGACCTACGCCTTCTGGCCCTGATCGCCGCTCCGGCGGGGTCAACTACTCCCGCTTTCCCTCCAGCGTCGGACGCTCTACCGGACCAAACCCCACATTGGGACGGAAGTTATACTTCACGGCGTCTCCCGCAAACTGCAGGGTAACCGTGGGGATGTAGGGGGTCTCGTAGAAGCAGAGACGCGCCGTAAAGGTGTCCGCCGATGTCCAGGCTCCGCTTGCCGCCACCGATCTCGGCTCCGGGTTATCCAGCGACGTCCTGCCGCGCAGCCACTCTCCCGCATGTCCGCAGGCGATCCGATGCTCCTGCCGCTGGTCGCGTATCCGCAGCACGCTCCGATCCGCGCCGCACTCCAGCGTAACCGATTCGATCTTCTGATCGTTCGCCGCGAAGCGGTAGGTCTTTCCGCTGACTGCGGGAGCCATTGGCGAAGAGGGATCGCCCTTCGGGCTGCGAATGGTCAGCTCGTTCAGGAAACGGCGTAGCGACCCCGCTTTTGCGCTCTCCTCCGGCAGCGGCTCCGGCTTCATCGCGGGCAGCAGGTGTTTCCAGACCATGTTCAGCACCGCCTGCATATCGCCGACGCCGGAGGTGATCGCCAGCACGGCATCCTGCTGCGGCATCACCACGCAGTACTGTCCAAAGGCTCCGTCTCCGCGATAGGCTCCGTGCCGGCATCGCCAGAACTGGTAGCCGTAGCCCTGATTCCAGTCGCTTCCCGAGGCAGGATCGCCGTTGGAAACCTGCGCGGAGGTCGCCGCCAGAACCCACTCCTCCGGCAGCAGGCGCTTCCCGTTCCAGACGCCCTTCTGCAGGTAGAGCTGTCCGAACCGGGCGATATCTTCGGTCTTCACCATCAGCCCCCAGCCGCCCGTATTGATGCCGCGCGGACAGGTCTCCCAGGTCGCGCCGACGATGCCCAGCGGCGCAAAGAGGCGCGGCTGCAGGTAGTCCAGCAGCCTCTGTCCGGTAATCTTCTGCACAATCGCCGAGACCATGTAGGTCGCGCCGCTGTTGTAGACGAAGTGCAGTCCCGGCACATGCTCCACCGGCTGGCTCAGAAAGCCCCGGACCCAGTTGCCGTCCTCCCGCGAGAAGATCGTTCCGAGCGTATCCTGACTGTGCCCGGAGGTCATCGTCAGCAGATGACGCACGCGCATCCCCGCCAGATTATCGTTGACGGTCGCCGGCAGATCGTCCGGAAAGAACGACGCGACCGTCGCCTCCAGCGAGAGTTTTCCTTCCGCCGCGAGCATTCCGGCGGCGGTGGAGGTGAAGCTTTTACTGAGCGAATAGAGCATATGCGGGTACTGCGGGGCGTAGGGACTCCACCATCCCTCCGCCACCACGCACCCGTGACGCAGCAGCATAAAGCTGTGCAGCTCCAGGTTGGCGGCTTCTATCTCCTGCACGAAGGCGCGCACGGCGTCGGCGGATACTCCCTGCCTGCCCGGCGCGCTGCGCGGCAGCGACGACAACCCCTCTGTTGTTCTCATGCATCGCTCTCCCCGACGGAAGTAGCCGAATGGATTCAGCCCGCATAGAGATACGCGCCGGGTCCTGCACATCCCTGCCGGCAGCAAAAATCGAGGCGGCAAGCCGCGCAGATTGTGCGATTTTCCACTTGCCAATCCCCTGCTCGCGTGCTATGATAGACGCATGCAAGCGGCTACACCTTCCACTCCTGAACCCGCTCCGCGCACCGAAGAGACCCCGACCCCGTCGCAGGCATCCAGCCGTCCCTCGCGTGGGATCACGTGGCGCGCCATCCTTCTCGCGCTGCCCCTGATGCTGATCAACGCCTACTGGATCACGGTGGTGGAGGTGCGCTGGTACACGCTGGACGGAACCAGTCTGCCGCTGTTCATCACGCCGATCTTCATCCTGTTCTGCCTGTGCGCGCTCAACTTCGGGCTGAAGCGTCTGCGCCCGCAAGCCGCCTTCGATCAGGGCGAGCTGTTAACCATCTACGTGATGCTGGTGGCGGGCAGCGCGCTTGCCTCCCACGACCTGATCCAGAACCTCTTCGGAGCCATCGCGCACGCCGACCGCTTTGCCACGCCGGAGAGCCGCTACGAAGCCATCTTCTTTCAGTACCTCGATCCCGCCAGCTTCCTCCTCGTGCGCGATGAGGAGGCGATCAAGGCGTTCTATCAGGGAGACGCCAACTGGCTCGATCCGCGCTACCTGACGCCGTTTCTGCTGCCGCTGCTGTGGTGGGCGATCTTCCTGGCGACGCTGATCGGGATGTGCCTCTGCATCAACATCATCATTCGCCGCGCCTGGACCGACAACGAGAAGCTGGCGTTCCCCATCATTCAGCTTCCGATGGCGATGACCAACCCCGAAAACCGGGCGACCCCCTTCTGGCGCAGCCGCATGATGTGGGCGGGCTTCGCCACCGCCGCCGGCATCACCTTCTTCAACGGGATGCACTACCTCTACCCCACCTGGCCCTACTTCGAGCAGATCAAGCTCTACAATGTCGGACAGTTTTTCACCCAGCGCCCCTGGAGCGCGATGGGCGTTACCAACATCTCGATGTACCCCTTCGCCATCGGTCTCGCCTACTTTCTGCCGCTCGATCTGGCGTTCTCCTGCTGGTTCTTCTTCTTTGCGCGCAAGATGTTCCAGGTCGTCGGGGCATCCGCCGGATGGGACGCGCCCTCCAATGCGGGCTTTCCCTACTTCGAACAGCAGTCTTCCGGGGCATGGATCGCGCTGGGGTGCGTGGTGGTCTGGTCGCTGCGGGCACAGATTCGCGATGCGTGGCGCGCGGCGTTTCTGCGCAAGTCCGAACTTGCCGCCTCCCCCTCTCTCTCCGCCATAGATGCGGCGGAGCGGCGGCGCTACCGGATCGCGTTTGCCGGGCTGGCGGCGGGCGTGCTCTATCTGGGCTGGTTTTCGTACCGGATCAACCTCTCGTTCTGGGTGGCGCTGCTCTTCTTCGGGCTATTCTTCCTGCTGGCGGTCGCCATCACCCGCGTGCGCGCCGAGTTCGGGACGCCGCACGAGATCTACTTTGTGAACCCGCGCACGGTGCTGGTAACGCTGTTTGGCGTGGGCGCGGTCGGGGCGCAGAGCCTCACCTCGCTGTCGGTACTCTACTGGTACAATCGCGGCTACCGCTCCCATCCGATGCCCAACCATCTGGAGGCGTTCAAGATGGCGGAGGGAGGCAGAATGCAGACCAACCGCCTGATCTGGGTGCTGATCGCCGCCACGATTTTCGGCATCCTCTTCGCCTATATCGCCAATCTGCACGTTACCTTTGCCGAAGGCGCGACCGGCAAAGCCTCGCCCGGCTTCAAGCGATGGGTCGGCGCGGAGTCGTATGACCGTCTGAGCGGCTGGCTTCAGTCGCCCACCAAGCCCGACCGCACGCAGATCGGCTACGTGATCGGGGGCGCGCTGGTGGTGCTGGGGCTGCGGGTGCTGCGCGGGGCGTTCATCTGGTGGCCCTTCCATCCGGCGGGCTACGCGCTGGCGGTCTCCTACGCGATGGACTACTTCTGGTTCGCCTTCTTCGTCTCATGGCTGATCAAGTTTCTGCTGGTGCGATTCGGGGGCATGAAGGCGCACAACGCCGGCATCCCCTTTTTCCTCGGCTTGATCCTCGGCGACTACGTCTCCGGCTCGCTCTGGGCGATCTACGGTCCCCTCAACGGTCTGCAGACCTACAAGATCTACATCTGACGCCTCCGATCCGGCGCGTCAGAACGGCAGCAGCATCCGCAGGATGAACAGCCCGATGTCGGCGAGAGGACTGCGCTCCCTGCGCTTCTCCATCACCTGCACCATGTCGCCCGGCATCAGCGGGATGTCGGGGGCTTTCCCGCTGGCGATATCGTCGTAGTTGATGACAACCGTCTCGGCGCGGGCGGGATCGCGCAGCATGTTGCGGACCAGCATGAGGCTGCGCCGGTCGGCGTTGGGTCGAAAGCCTCCCGCCGCCACAATCGCCTCCGACAGCTTCATCGGCTGTTTATACTCGAAGGTGGTCGGAGAGGCGACCGCGCCGATCACCGCGAACCGCTGCCCGGTGTCCTTCGGCATCACCACAATCGTATCGTCCGGCTGAAGCGTCAGGTTCTCGGTCGCCACGTTCTGCGCCGCCAGTTTCGCGTTGACGACCAGCGGCTTCTCCGCGCTCAGCCGCCGGATGGTAACGCGCTCCGGGTCGGCGTTGTCGGTCAGCCCCTGCGCGGCGGTCAGGGCGTCGCGCACCTTCATCTCCGCCACGAACGGCTGTACGCCGGGCTTTCTCACCTCGCCCATCACCATAATCGTGCGCGGAACGGGAATGGTCGGGGTCAGGGTCAGCGTGATGCGGTCGTTGTTCTGCAACGGGGGATCGTTGAACTCGTCGGAGGAGCCGCCCTCCAGCACGGCGCGGAAGTTGGCGGTCAGGCGGATGCGGGAGCCGTCCTTTTCGATGCGGGTGATCTGCACCTGCGCAAGATCGGCGTTCGCCTGAAACCCGGTCTGCGCCAGCGCATCGGAGAGACGCGCTCCCTCCGGAAGGGTCAGCGGACCGCTGCGGAAGGTCGCGCCCTCCACCAGCACGCGCATACGCGGGATCCGCGCGATCCCGACGATCACCTCCGGCTCTGTGCGAAAGTAGCCGCGGATCGCCTGAAGGATCTGCTCACGCGCCTGCGTTGTCGTCAGCCCTCTGAGCGGCAGTTTCGGCAGCGGCTCCCCGCCGACGGTCAACTGCAGTCTCCCGTCGGTATCCAGCAGAAACTGCCCGCACAGCTCCGCCTCGTCCACGCCCCGCACCGAGACGCTGAGCGACAGCAGAAAGCCCGGACCGAGCCGCGTATTCGGCTTCGCCAGAGGATCGAGCATCCCCTGACCGCCCGCCGTCCGCAGACAGCACCCCATTATCAGGAGGAACATCCCTATCGCCATAGTACGCATGCGAACCCCTCCCGTCCTCACAACCTCTTGCCGGCTTACCGCAGAATGGCGATATGATACTGCCCGGCGGGAGCCGTAAACTGCAGGCGATCCTGTTGAAGGGTCAGCCGGTCGCCGCCGGATCCGGGGATCGGAACGCCCTTTTCGATCAGGCGCGTTCCATTGATCGCGATCGTCGGATGGGCGATACCTGCCAGCGGCACGCTCGCCTGCGCCCGCGCCCCGCCCGGAACCGTCAGGTTCACGGTTACGGCAGGCTCCGTGTGCGCCAGCGGAATCACGCCTCCCATCGGATCCACAAACGGCTGATCGCTGCGATAGTGGTAGGAGAGGAAAATCTCCCCGCGCACGGTCGGAACCCGCGCGCGCAGCCAGGTCAGCCCCAGCGGCTGCAGGTCTATGGTAAACTCCTCAAAGCCCGGTTGAAGCGGGCGAATCCCGGCGATCTCCGCCGGAAGGTCGTAGGTCGGCGCCGCGCTCCAGGCGTGACACAGGCTCCACTGCGGCTCGTAATGCTCCCAGAAGGTCGTTGCGCCCCGCGCCAGCATCCTCCCCCAGTTCTCCCGAATGTAGCCCAGCGCCTGTTCGCGCCTTCCCAGACTGCACAGCGCGCGCAGCAGATAGAAGGAGAAGTAGGGCGTCGCGATACGCACGGCTTTCTGCGCGGCGGGCGTTGTCGGATGACCGGCATCGCCGTAGAAGGCGCGCAGTATCTGCTCCGTCTGGGCGCGTTCGGCGATGCCATAGAGCATACAGAGCACATTCGCCTGCTCGCTGACCGTCTCCGAGAGCGCGCCGTCCGCCAGGCAGTCGGCGTAGAGACCGCGCGCGTTGTCCCAGAGCAGATCGTTGATCGCCTCCTTCACCTCGGCGGCGCGCATCTCCAGATCGCCGCCCCGCTCCGGCATGCCGACCGCCCGCGCAATCTTCCCCGCCGCCAGCAGTCCCGCGTAGTAGAAGGCGTTGACATGACAGGCTTCCCCGCGCACATCCAGCTTCGCCCAGTCCACAAAGACCCATCCGGGCAGGTTCTGCAGCAGACCGTTGCCGCTCTCGTGCCTCTCCAGCAGTTCCAGGAGACGATCCACGTGCGTCCAGAGTTCCAGCAGCAGCCCGCGGTCTCCGGAGAGCAGAAAATACTCCCAAAGCCCGCACAGCCAGATGCAGTTGAAGGGCGGCAGCACCGTATCGAAGGGCGGCGCGGAGGGATAGACGCACTTGAGCCAGTCCTGCGCATGATGCGGCGGAGCCGGACCGTCGCCGCCAAAACCGTCGGTGGTGCCCTGACTCTGGGCGTACTGACGCCAGGCGCGCCGGGCAAGCTGCGTATCTCCGAAAGCGTAGGCGGCGACCAGCGCCTCCACCCGCGTATCCGCCAGCCACTGTCCGCGCTCACGCCGGGGACAGTCCATGTAGCCGTCGTCCATGCAGAGTTCGGCGGTGTAGCGTCCCACCTCCCAGATGCGGTTCAGCAGCGGGTCCGAACACTGAAACTCGCCCCGATATTCGACCGGATAGGTGAAGTACTCCAGTTCGCACTGAACCTCCACCGGCTCCGGGCAGTCGTAGAAGTCCAGACGCAGGTAGCGAAAGGCGCGGGGCGAGAAGGAGACCCACTCCTGCGCTCCCGAACGCAGAAAAAGACGATCGGCGTAGTGCACCGGACATCCCGCGAAGTGGTTCGGATTGACGCTGCCGTCCTCCTCAATCCGTTCGCTGTAGCCGACATCCACCCGACCGCCCGCCCCCTGCATAAACTGAAGGCGGACAAATCCGCTGACCTCCCTGCCAAAATCCAGCACCACGGAGGTTCCCTGCGCGCCGCTGACCGGAGCCGTCATGAACCGCCCCGGATGCCTCCAAGTCACGCTGCCTGCCGGAGCGGGATGCAGCCTGGTGGCGCGCTCCATCTCCTCCGCCGGCGTCAGGCTCTCCCCCGCGCCGTCGGCGGGACGCTCCGTCAGGTTGGTCTGTATCAGCTGCGCGGGGAGGATCATCCGCGAACGCTGCAACGGAATATCGCGCGGTTCCAGCGAGGTCCAGGGATCCATCCCGACCGGTCCGATCACCGTCGCCGCCTGCCATCCCGTATCGTCGAAACCGGGCGCGTTCCATTCAACCGGCTCCGCGCGCAGATCGAA
The DNA here is from genome assembly GCA_938005745.1 of uncultured Chthonomonadales bacterium. GTDB lineage: Bacteria > Armatimonadota > Chthonomonadetes > Chthonomonadales > CAJBBX01 > CALLMM01. The sequence continues at coordinate 32,792 of CALLMM010000040.1, forward strand.
CACCTCCGGGAAGGGAAGCTGAATGCTCATCCGCTCAAAGCCGCCACGATAGGGCGCGGGAGTCGTCCTCCATGTCTCGTCTGTCACGATGCGTATCGGCGTCCCCTCCTGCTCTACCTCCGCCTCCAGCAAGAATCCGCCCCGCCCGACCAGTGAGTAGCAGGTTCCGACCCCGTAGAAGGTTACCAGCGCGCCGATCACATTCTCGCCTGCACGCAGATACGGTCCGATCTCATACTCCTCAAACGTCTGATGACGCGGATCGCTGCGCGCCGGTCCATGATGCACAAAAGAGCCGTTGACGTAGAGCTTGTAGCGGGTGTCCGCGCAGACGCGCGCCGTCGCGCGAAAAGCCGGCTGTTCGGCGAGCGTGAAAGCCCTGCGAAAGTAGAGATAGCGGTTCCGGGGTCGAGCTTCGCCGTCGTCCCAGATCCAGCGGGCGTTCCAGTTCAAAGAGTTTGTCCTTCCTGACAGAACCTCAGCGCAGCTTGCAGACGCACTATCCGTAATTGTAGCATCTTGGACTCATTGCGTATCTGTCCGTCCGGTTCCCTGCGCGTTGCAGCGAAAGCGCGAGATTGTTTCGGTCGGTTCGCGCCTCCCTTTCTATCGCGATATGCTCGGCTTTCGCCCCCCTTTCGGAGACGAGAACGAGGTCTATGCGGAGTTCGACACCGGAGCCGTTACACTGGCTCTCTTCCGGCGCGACATCATGGCGGAAGCCGTCGGAACCGCCGGACTCCCTCCTGCCGCCAAGGCGCAGGACTCCGTCGCCTTCATCTACAGCGTGCCGAACGTAGATGAGGCGGTCCGTGAACTGGAGTCGCGGGGCGTTGTCTTCGTCGCGCCCCCGACGGACCGCGACGAGCGGGGCATTCGCACCGCCCATTTGCGCGATCCGGTCGGCAACCTGATCGAATTCAACGCCACGCTGGCGCATGCATAGCCCTCTCAGACCAGCGGCGCGCACTCCATCACGAAGGTCTTGATCTCAAACGCGCCGATGTCAAATTTGATGGCCAATCCGCCCGCTTCCGCCGACAGCGGGCGGATCTCCTTTTCGATCAGGTTGGTCTCAACCGCGCTCTGGATCGCCGCCGCCGAAGTCAGCGTAACTCCGGAGACGGCGCGCCCCTCTGCCTCATAGACCCGCACCATCATCCGATCCCCCGTCCGTCGCGCCGCCGATATCACCACATTTTCGGCAGAGATGCTGAGCAGGCTCAGCCGCGCCGGCAGCCGCCCGGCAGAGGGGGCGGCCTTTGCGGTCAGCAGCGGACGGTTGAACTCCATTCCCCGCCGGTAGAGCTGCGCATCGCGCCAGTCGCCGGCGTGCGGAACCAGCGCGTAGTCGAACGTATGCTGCACCCCGATCTCATAGCCGTCGGTGGTTTTTGTGCTGCGACTGAAACCGCCGACCTCGCCGTAGCCCTCCTTCAGCGCGGTGCACTTCAACACCGCCAGCATCATAACGCCGTCCTCCACGCTGTTGCCCGGAAGCCCGCGATTGAGCAGCCCCAGCCCCTTCTGACCGTCGCCATAGTCCACCCAGTTCTGCGCCGGGAACTCCCCCTCCGGACGCTCGATCGCGCCGAATGGAATCTCCTGGGTGATGACGCCGTTTTCCAGCGTGGTCGGAAAGGCGGCGCGGTACCGCACCCTCTCATCCTCGTTGATGAGCGTGGTATGAATGTCTATGCGCGGAAGCCCCGCATAGAGCCGCACGCGGGTCGCGAAGAAGCCCCTGCCATAGGCGAAGTTCACCGTATATTCGGTGCGCGCCTGCCCGTTTCTAACACGTCCGTCGCCGCCGTACAGATGCGAGAAGTCAGCGCGCGCCTCCCCCACCGCCGGGAGCGGATGCCGGCGGTTCATCGGCAGGAAGGCGTCGCCCTTGCAGTGCCCGTTGTACTCCCAGAAGTTGCCGTTGTCGCGCTCTTTGACGATGGTATTTGCGTAGGGCTTGTCCTCCGGAATGATCTCCCAGCCGGTCGGCTTGTGATAGAGCCTTCGGATCGCCCCGTTCCAGGCGTCTATCTCCACGCAGAGGTGCGCGTTCTCGATCCGGTCGGTATGTATATTCGCCTTAAAGATGTCCGGCTGATTGGAAGCCAGATCGGTCTCAACGCCTGCGGAGGCGGCGCGCCGGATACGAAACACCTCATAGCCCATCGCCGGCACGCCGCGCGCAATAAACAGCGCAGTCGCCCGCTTGATGCCTCCGGTCTCGTACCGCTCCTCGGCGATCAGGTCGCAGGGCATCCGGTTCCCCTCGGAGTCGCATATCTCGATCTCATAGACATCTTTTTCTGAGAAGCCGAACTGGCACTCCGCCACATCGTCGCGCTCCCAGCTCAACGGGTTGAAGACGATGACCGGGATGTCCTCCCCGCGCGTCTCTATCGCCTGCGCCAGCGTCTCAAGAGACCGCTCCTGACAGAGCGACGCCACGCCGTGCGAGACCTTGTAGCGGTCTATGACATTGGCATAGACCTTGTCCACATGCGAGCCGCAGATGATGTCGTGGAACTGGTTGAACAGCACCCCCTCCCACGCCTCCGTAAATCTCGCCTCCTGCGACGGCACGCCCAGCAGCGAAGCCGCGGCGTCCAGCCACTCGGCGTCCGCCAGCAGGGTCTCCATGCGGCGGTTCCACTGCTTGACGGCGATGCGCGCGCTGTAGCAGCCCTGAAAGACCGGGTTCAGATCGCCCTCTCGCACCGGGAACTCCGCCGCGTCCCGGATCAGCGCGAAGTATTCGGCGGGGGTGGAGATGCGAAACTCAAAATCGTCAAACTGCTCGTTGTACTGACGGAACAGGCTGGAGGCGTGAGGCTGCACGGGGGTCAGGTCTGCGCCGCTGATCGCCAGAAGGTGCGGGGTCTGCGCGTTCCCCACCAGCGACTTCAGGCGCACCGCGATAAACTTGCGGAACTCATGCAGATTGCCGGGCAGCGGATAGAGCACGCAGTAGCTGCTGCGCATCCAGTGACAGAAGAGCCGCGTGCCGTCCAGCCCCTGCCACCAGTACTCGGTCGGAGCGTCTATCTCCCCGATCCGCTGAAAGATGTTCCGGTCGAAGCCGCACTTGACCATCAACTGCGGTATCTGGGGATGCTGACCGAAGGTGTCCAGCAGCCAGCCGCAGCGAACCTCCAGCCCCAGCTCCTTCTCGCAGTAGCCTTTGCCGGAGAGAACCTGCCGGATAAACGACTCCCCGGAGGGAATATTCACATCCGGCATCGCGTGCATGCCGCAGGTGATCTCCAGACGCCCTTCCCGGATCAACTGCTCAAAGTAGGCGCGCTCTTCGGGATAGGTCTTCAGGAACGGCTCGATGTAGCAGGTCTGATCCAGCGCAAACTTGAAGCCCGAATCGGCGCGCATCGCCGCCAGCGCGCCTAGCATGATCGAATAGCCCAGTTCAAAGGTCTCATCACGGGTCAGAAAGACCTCGGCGTCGTAGTGAGTATGAGGAATGTAGTGAACGGTATACTTCAAGGCTGCGCTTCTCCTCTCTCTGCCGGCTCCGGCGATAACAGGGCGCCGATTGCCTACAACCTTCCCTCTTCACGGGCTTCAATCCTTCTTCTGCCACAAAACATTGACAACGGCGCACCGCCGGGTTACAATGAACGTAGACCATGTGGGACCGGGCTGGTCCGCTTCCCAATCAGACCTGCCTCCCGCCCTGTCTGTCTGACCACGATCGCATCTGCAGAACCAGACAGCCAGCCTCTCCCCGATAAAATGGCAGCCTTTCCGCCGAAAATAGCGCTCATTCTGTACAGGCATCCGTTTTGCCAACACTGCTAATACGTATGAGCAAGCCTTAAAGACGATGATGAAGGAGTAGCACCTATGCGACCGATCCCGCTCTCCCGCCTGCGCGCCTGTATGACGCGCGCGCTGCTGTGCCTGTGGATGCTCCTGTCTGCAGGCATGGCTTCCGGGCAGTCCCCCGCCTATCTCTGGATCGAGGGCGAGAACCCCTCCTCCATCAATATCAAGCCCAATATCGGCGGCTGGGGACGCACCGAGTTCCTCTCTAACGCGAAGTGGCTGCACATCTCCATAGACGCGGAGAAGGTGGAAAAGGACCATCCGGCGGAGGGCATCCTGCTGCGCTATAACCTGAATGTCGCACAGGCAGGACGTTATGCGGTCTGGAACCGGATCGGATATGAGTTTGTCCGCTCGGAGTTTCAGTGGCGGATAGATAACGGCGCGTGGCAGACCATCTCTCCGGAGACACTGACCACCGACCTGATGGAGCTTCAGGAGTGGAACGAGGTCGCCTGGCTGAAGATGGGCGATCAGACGCTCTCCGCCGGACCGCATCGTCTGGAGATACGCCTGCCCCGCCGTAAAGACGATAAAGGGAAGTGGCAGCGCGTCCTCTACGCCTCCGACGCGCTCTGCCTGTACAACGGAGAGTTTCTGCCCAACGGCAAATTCAAGCCGGGTCAGGAGTGGCAAACGGCTCAGGATCGGGAGGCGGCGCGCACGATGTTTCGCCTGCCCGCGCCCGCCGCGCCGGGACAGCGCGCCTCCATCGCCCTGGAGGGACTGTGGGAGGTCTGCCGGGACGACGAGCAGCTTCCCGGCGAGGTCGCTCGACCGATGACCGGCATTCCCGCGCGCGCCTACTGGCGCGCTATCCCGGTCCCGGGCGACAAGAATCAGCTTCGTCCCGACCTGATCTTTGCGCACCGTCTCTGGTACCGCACGCGGATTCAGGTTCCGCCCTCTTTGATCGGACGCTCTTTTCATATCGTCTTCCCGCAGAACAACCTCAACACCACCGTCTACGTCAACGGCGTCCTATGCGGCTTTAACAAGAACCCCTTCGCGAAGTTCGAGATAGATGTTACTCCGGGCATTCGCGCCGGAGAGAACGTGATCGCTGTCGGCATTCGCGACGCCTGGTACGCCCGCACCGCCAATCCGAAAGAGCCGATGAAGTTGCGACGCACCTTTAACCTTCCGATCCGCTTCTTCTCGGAGGGTTTTCAGGACCTCTCCTACCCCATCTGGAACCACCCGCAGTCCGGAATTCTGGCGACGCCGCGGTTTGTGGTCGCCGGACCGGTGCGCGTGGCGGACGTCTTCTGCAAGCCCTCGGTCGCGCAGAAGCGGCTCGATCTGGAGATAACCCTCTCCAATCCGGGAAAGACCGCCGCCGCCGGCGAGGTGATCTGCGAGGCGGTCAGCGCAAGAACGGGAAAGGTGGAGAAGACCCTGCCCGCGCTGCAGTTCTCGCTACCGGCGGGCTCGGAGCAGGTCTTTCCCCTCCGCGGAGAGTGGGAGAACCCGACTCTCTGGTGGCCCGACGATCCGCACCTGTACCGCCTGCGCGCCACCGTGCGGGTCGGGGGCAGACCCGTGGACATCTCCGAGACGACCTTCGGGTTCCGGGAGTGGACGACCCGCGGCAAAGATTTCCTGCTCAACGGCATCGTCTGGCATGGATGGGCGGACATCTTCACCGCCAGAAGCAAAGAGGAGTGGCTCGCCTTCTACCGCAAGAGCAACCAGAAGATGATGCGCTTCTGGGGCGTGCAGTGGCAGGATATACCCCCGGAGGAGGCGCTGCGGTTCTTCGATGAGAACGGCGTCGTGGTGCGCCGCTCCGGAATGCTGGACGGTCAGCGAATCGGCTATATGGCGGTCGAGAACGACCCTGTGTTCCGGAAGCTCTACAACTCCGAGATCAAGATGGATCTGATGAAGCACTGGAAAGACCAGATGCTGGCGCAGGTGAAGGGCGAGCGTAATCATCCCTCCATCATGATCTGGTCGTTGGAAAACGAGTGGCTCTATATCAACTGCCTCAACCTCTATGGCGAACGGATGGATCAGTTTGAGCGGGAGGTGACGGTCGTCTCCGACGCGGTGCGCGCCCTGGATCCGACCCGCCCGACGATGGTAGACGGGGGCGGCGCGACGAAGGCGCAGACCCTGCCCGTGCATGGCGATCACTACGTCTTCAATCCCAACGATACGCGCTATCCCGATCTCGCCTACGAACCCAACATCCACGCGGGAGGACGCGGACGCTGGCAGTGGGATCAGAAGCGTCCCCGATTCCTCGGCGAAGACTACTTCGCCAACGGCATCAACCCGGCGGACTACGCGATCTTCGGCGGGGAGGACACCTTCCTCGGCAAGACCTACGCGCACCCGGCTGCCGGTACCATCTACCGGATGCTGACCGAGGGGTACCGCTGGGCGGAGTACGGCGCATGGCACTTCTGGATGGGGCAGCGCGAGGCGGTCAGCCAGTACGGCTCCAATGCCTGGCTGGCGGTCTTCTGCCGCGAATGGGACTGGACGTTCGGCTCCGGGCAGTCCGTGCGCCGCACCTTCGGCATCTTCAACGACACGCGATCGAGCGATCCGGTCGTCTTCACCTGGACGCTGACGCTGGGCGGCAAGCAGATCGCGCAGGAGACAAAGGAGTACTCCGTTCCGGCGGGTGAGAATCGCAAGTTCGAGGCGACCCTCTCTCTTCCGAGCGTGGAGACTCGCACGGAGGGCGAACTGATCCTTACTCTGAAGAGGCGCGGACAGGAGGTATTCCGGGATGTCAAGGCGGTCTCCGTGCTGCCCCCCTTCCGCCTGAACGCGCCGCCGGGTCTGCTGGTCTACGATCCGAAGGGCGCAGCCGCGGCGTTCCTAAAAGAGCAGGGCGTGCCGTTCACTCCGATCAACAGCCTGGCGAACCTGCCGGAGAGCGGGAAGGTGCTGTTAATCGGAAAGGACGCGCTCACAGTAACGGAGTCCACCTCGCCGCAGCTTGCCGCCTACGCCTCCTCCGGGCGCACCGTGATCGTGCTAGAGCAGCAGCACTCGCTCAGGTATCAGGCGCTCCCCGCCGAGATAGAGGCGACCGACGCGCAGGGACGCATCGCCTACGGCGAAGACCTGAATCATCCCGCGCTCAGAGGATTGCTGCAGAAGGACTTTTTCACGTGGGGCGTCAACCGGCTGCTCTACATCAACGCCTACGCCAAACCCACACGCGCAGCGCGGTCGCTGATTCAGTGCGGAGCGCGCCTGCAGAACACCGCGTTGGCGGAGGTTCCCGTCGGACAGGGGCTGATGCTGCTCTGTCAGCTGAGCGTTGCGGAGAATCTGGCACACAACGCGACCGCGCAGAAGCTGCTGGCGAACCTCGTGGAGTACGGAGCCGCCTACAAACTGGAGTACCGGCGTGCCGCCGTCGCCACGCGGGACGCCGGCAAGCTGCTGACGACGTTGGACGCTATCGGGCTGGAGTATCAGAAGACAGCTGATCCCTTGTCGGCTCTCTCCGCGCCGGGCGTTCGTCTAGCGATTATCCCTGCCTCTCCGGCGAACCTTCAACAGTTGAATGACAACCGCAAAGCGGTAGAGGAGTTCACAGAGCGCGGGGGCTATCTGATCCTGCACGGTCTGACGCCGGAGGGACTGTCCGCCTACAACCAGCTGGTCGGCTTCGAGCACATGATTCGCCCGTTCGGTCGAGAACGGGTAACCTTCTCCGCCCCGAGAAATCCCCTGGTCTCCGGGCTGACCCTCGGCGACATCGTGATGCTCTCTGGAGAGCGAATCTTCGACTGGACGTCGGATGAGTATGTCGCCTCCGACATCTTCAGCTATGTGGTGGACTTTGAGGATGTGGCCCCCTTCGCGAAGTTCGAGAACGACTTCGTGCAGATGATGACCAACGGCTTCGTGTCGGCGGATGCCTGGAAGTACATCGTCAACGTCCCGGCTCCCAACGCTCCCCCGCTAGACTTCAAGCTGGAGTTCTCCAAATCGGTAGAGCTGACGCGCATGGAGTGGATCGGCAACACCTTCTACTACCCGGTCACCCGTGTGGAGCTATTCTTCGAGGGCAGCGCCGCTAAAGCCGCCTTCGCCACCGAGCCGAACAACGATCCGCAGATGTTCGACATCTCACCCCCGCTCTCCGGCAAGGTGCTGACCCTGCGGCTGGCGGACTGGAAAAAGTTGCCGGGCGTAACGCAGGTGACCGGACTGGACAACATCCGCCTGTTCGCAAAGCGCCCGCCAGAGTTCTATCAGCGCGTGCGCCCGATCCTCAACATCGGCAGCATGATGGAGTATCCGCGCGGCGGAGGCGGGATCGTCCTGTGCAACCTGCTATTCAAGGAGCGCGAGGCGGTTCCGGTCAACGCCCTGAAGAAGCGGCAGATCCTCAAGACCCTGCTGCTCAATCTGAAAGCCCCCTTCAGCGGCGGCAGGAGCGTCATCGTCGGGACGCCTCTGCAGTTTTCGCCGATAGACATCTCGAAGCAGGCGAATCAGTATCGGGATGAACGGGGCTGGTTTGGCGACCGCAGCACGACCTTCAAGGATTTGCCGACCGGCAGGCAGACCTTTGCGGGCGTTGCGTTCGACATCTTCACCTTCGCTACCTCGCCGGTTCCGACCTGCATCATGCTGGGAGGCGACGGCATTCCCAACAGCCCGGCGCAGGAGGTGCGCGGCATTCCGGTACAGCGCAAAGCCGACGCCCTCTTCTTCCTGCACACCGCCCGCATGGACGCCCGCCGCAGCGAGCAGGAGGTGCGCGAACGCAAACGCTTCGAGATGCTGCGCTATGTCATCCACTACGCCGACGGACAGACCGCCGTCGTGCCGATCTACGCCGAACTCGACATAGACGACTACCGGCAGAGAACGCCGACACCGCTGCCCGGCGCGCAGATCGGCTGGACCCGCCCCTACGCCGGCACGGACCTGCACGCGGTCGCCTACCTGAAACAGTGGGACAACCCGCGCCCGGAGGTGGAGATCAGAAGCATAGACATGGTCTACGGACCGGATCGCCGGGGCATTCCCGCGCTGCTGGCGGTAACTGCCGCCACAGCCGCAAAGTGAGGCTCTTCGGTCCCTTTTGACAGACAGAGAAGCCGCTTTCCAGCCTGCTCTGACTTACCGCTGACAATCAGGCGCGGGACGATGAAACCGCCCGCTTCCCGGCAGGATTTCCTCTCCGCCTCACCAAAGAGGAATCTGCGAGACCCCGACAGGATGAGGAGAAGAGATGACTGCATTTCAGATAGCCGGACTGCGCTGTGAATACGCGGCGGCGCCGATGGGAATCTCCGTCGCGCAGCCGCGCCTCTGCTGGAAGCTTCTCACGGAGCGGCGCGGCGCGCGTCAGAGCGCGTATCAGGTTCTGGCAGCAAGCAGCGCGCAGAAGCTGCAGGCGGATCAAGCCGATCTCTGGGACAGCGGACGGATCGAGTCGGACCAGAGCCTGCACGTCGTCTACGAAGGCAAGCCGCTTGTCTCGCGTCAGCGCGTCTGGTGGAAGGCGCGGGTGTGGGACGAGCAGGGCGAGATGGCAGAGAGCGCGCCCGCATGGTGGGAGATGGGACTGCTGGCGCGGGAGGAGTGGGTCGGCGAGTGGATCGGTTCCGCGCTGGTCGGCAGCCCGCAGACCTCGATGCCCTGCCCCTACCTCCGCCGCGCCTTTTCGCTGGAGGCTCCGGCGCGAACGGCGCGCCTCTACATCACCGCCCTGGGACTGTTCGAGGCTTCGCTCAACGGTCGGCGTATCGGCGACGATGCCTTCACCCCCGGCTGGACCGACTACCATCAACGCCTGCAGTACCTGGTCTACGACGTAACCGACCTGCTGACCCCGGGCGCAAACGCGCTGGGCGTGATCCTCGCCGACGGCTGGTACTGCGGGCATATCGAGTATCGCGGACGGCAGCGATGGGGAGATCGTCCGAAGCTTCTGGCGCAGCTGATGATCGAGAGGACGGACGGCAGCCTGCAGACGATCGCCACCGACGGCACCTGGAAGACCTCCGTCGGTCCGCTGCTGATGTCCGATATTCTGCGCGGCGAAAGCTACGATGCGCGGCGCGAGATGCCGGGCTGGGACATGCCGGACTTCGACGACCGCGGCTGGACGCCGGTCGAGACCTTCCCCGATCCCGGCGTGCCGCTGGTCGCCCTCTGCGGACCGACCGTCCGAAAGCAGGAGGAGATCGCCCCGATCGCCGACCCGAAGCCGATCGAGCGCTTCTCTGTCACGCGTTGGATCTACGATCTGGGGCAGAATATGGTTGGGAGGGTCCGGTTCAAAGGCGTTGGTCCCGCCGGAATGACGGTTACCCTGCGGCACGGCGAGATGCTGAACCCGGACGGCTCGCTCTACACCGAAAACCTGCGCACCGCTACCGCCACCGATCACTACACGTTCAGGGGCTGTGACGACCCGGCGGTCGAATTCCGCGCGGAGGAGACCTACGAACCGCGCTTCACCTTTCACGGCTTCCGCTATGTGGAGCTGAGCGGCTACTACGGCGCGCCTCCCCGCGACGCCGTAACCGGCATCGTGCTGCACTCGGATATTCCTCCGACCGGCTCCTTCGAATGCTCCGATCCGCTGATCAATCAGTTACAGCACAACATCGTGTGGGGACAGAAGGGCAACTTCCTCGAAGTGCCGACCGACTGTCCGCAGCGTGATGAGCGTCTCGGATGGACGGGCGACGCGCAGATATTCATCCGTACCGCCTGCTTCAATCGCGATGTCGCCGGGTTCTTCACCAAATGGCTCCACGATCTAGCCGACACGCAGACGGAATACGGCGCCTTCTCCCCCGTTGCCCCCAAAACGATTCCCGGCGCAGCAGACGGCGGACCGGGATGGGCGGACGCTGCGATCATCTGCCCCTGGACGATCTATCTCTGCTACGGGGACTGGCGCATTCTGGAGACGCACTATCCGCGCATGGCGCGCTACATCGAGCACCTTCAAAACACCAGCCGCGACGGGATCCGCGTTCATCCCGACACAGGCAACTGGGGAGGCTTCGGCGACTGGCTCTCCATCAATGCCGAAACGCCCACAGACCTGATCGGAACTGCCTTCTACGCCTACTCGGCGCGCCTGATGGGACGCATCGCACGCACTCTGGGTAAGGAGGCGGACGCCGCGCAGTACGAAGCGCTCTGGGAGCAGATCCGCGCCGCCTTCTGCCGACGCTTCGTCACAGCGGACGGACTGATCGTCGGGCAGACACAGACCGCCTACACGTTGGCGCTTCACTTTGACCTGCTGCCAGAATCGCTGCGTCCCGCCGCCGCCCGCGAACTGACGCGCAACATCCGCCAGCGCGGGATGCACCTCTCCACCGGCTTCGTCGGCACGCCCTATCTGGCGCATGCGCTGACCCGCGCCGGGCATCTCGACGTGGCGTATGCACTGCTGCACCAGAAGTCCTGGCCCTCCTGGCTCTACTCCGTCACGAAGGGCGCAACGACCATCTGGGAACGCTGGGACGGCTGGACGGAGGAGAAGGGCTTTCAGGACCCCGGCATGAACTCGTTCAACCACTACGCCTACGGAGCCATCGGCGAGTGGCTCTATGCGACGGTCGCCGGCATAGACCTCTCACCGGATCAGCCCGGCTACAAACGTATCCTTCTGCGTCCGCGCCCCGGAGGAGAGATACGCTCCGCCTCCGCCTCGCTCGAATCGCTCTACGGACGGATCGAGAGCCGCTGGTCGTTGGAGGCGGGCTGCTTTGCGTGGAACGTCTGCGTCCCGCCCAACACGACCGCGCTCGCCGCATTCCCAACACCCACCGACGCCGTCATCGTCGAATCGGGCACGCCGCTCGAGCAGGCGGAGGGGATCTCCGCCATACGACAGGAGGGGGAGAGTCTGCTCTGCGACTTGGCTTCGGGACGCTACTCCTTTACCGCAACATGGCGGGAACAACGATGAAGGTGGCAGCGATTCTGGTGCTCTGTATGGCGGGTCTTCTGGCGGTTTCGGGCAGAGGCGCGCAGCAACCGGCAGCGCCGGAGGAGGCTCCCTTCATCAACGTCTGGCTGGTGGCGGGAACCTTCGACAACGACGCGCAGAACGGCGGCTTTGCCCGTGATCTGATCGGGGAAGCCGACGCGCAGCCCGCTCTCAACGCCGCCGCGGGCGGAAAGCCCTGGCGCTATTTCGACGACCGCCTCTTCTCCCGTAACTACGACAACTACCAGGACCTGTTCAGCTACTTCCGGATCAAACGCGGCGAGTCGGTGGCGGCGAAGATCGCCTATGCGCATGTCTATGTCTACAGCCCTGCCGAACAGGCGGCGCAGCTTCGGATCGGCGCGGATAACCTATGCAAAGCCTGGCTCAACGGGCGGCTGACACTGGAGAGTGAGAAGAGCGGTCCCTACCGCGATACGCTCAAAACCGACGTAACCCTGAACGCCGGCTGGAACCGTCTTCTGCTTAAGATCGCCAACCAGGAAGACGGGCGTTTCGGGTTCTATGCGCGTCTGTGCCGCGCAGACGGCGGACCTCTGTCGGGACTGATCTTCTCGCCCGGAGGCAGCGCGGGGAGCCTGAGCATCTCCACACAGGCGATGGAGGAGATTCAGACCGGCGCGCTGCCGGTCGCCTTCCGCGAGTGGCGCTATGTCGGAGCCGATCCCCTGCGCGATCCCGACCCGTACACAGGAGCCTTTCTGAGTCGCAAGCCGCATCTGCGGATGCTCGCCGCCGACTTTCAGTTGACGGCGCAGGGCGGCGCGCCCCCCTATCGCTGGTCGCTCGCCGGAGGCTCTCTGCCCCCCGGTCTGAAGCTGAACGCCGACGGCGCGATCACGGGAGAGGTCTCCGCGCAGGCGCGGCTCGGCGACTACCCGTTTGAGGCGCGCGTAACCGACAGCGCGGGACGCTCCGCCGTGAAACCCCTGCGCCTGACGGTGCGCGACCGCCCGAACCGATGGTACGAGGAGGCGCGGCTGGTCGCGCTAATCCATAACCCCGAAAGCATCCTCAACGCAGAGGAGGGAGAGCTGCAGCGGTTCGCGCAGACGATGAAGCGGCAGGGCTACGCGCTGGGGATGATGATCTCTTACAACAACGGCGATGTGAAGTACCGCTGGAACTCGCTCTATGAGCCGGACAACCCGCTGGGCGATCTGGCGGGTCGCTACAAGAGCGCGCTGGAGGCGGAGGGCGTGCGGTTCGGCATGTATATGGGCAACCTAATCGGTCCGAATCACGGAGGCGAAAACGGCGCGATCCTGATGGTCGAGGAGGCGATGCGTCGTTACAAGCCCGCCGCCCTCTGGTTCGACTGGGCAAGCCCTGACCCGGACGGCTACGCTTCGCTGGACGCCCTCTACAGTATGATTCGCACGCACAGCCCGGAGACCCTGATCGTTCTCAACGGCGTCGGCACCCTCTATCAGGGCGACTGGGACGTAATCTGCATGGAGGGATGGGGCGCATGGGGTGAACGGATCTGGTCGGTCTGGCCCTTCCCGATCGCCTGGAGCAAGCGCGCGCCGGTCGAGTCGTGGCGGCTGATCGCCGACCCCGCCTTCGAGTACACTCGGAATATTCAGCCGGACTGGCAGGAGTATCTGCGGGTGCAGATCTCACTCATCGGGCAGGGATTTGTGGCGAACATGGATCACAGTCCAACCATCACGACCCCCTACCGACGACTGGAGGAGTCGGTCGTGATGCAGGCGCATCTGCGTATGGCGGAGTGGGCGAATCCGCCCGGCGCGCCCCCCCTGCACGAGTCCTACACGAACGTCCATCCCGGACCGCTTCCGCCCGCCGACTGGGGCTACAATACCCTCAGCCTCTCCCGAACCGCGCTCTACCTGCACCTGATGCGCGACCCGTTCGGCAAGACCGGCTTTCCCGAAACCTCCTCGCTGACCGTCGGACCAGTACGCCGGAAGGTGAAGTCCGTTCTCTGGCTGAATCGGGGCGTTCCGGCGCGCTTCTCGCAGCGCGGCGAGCGGCTGACCATCTCGCTGGAGGGCGTCACCGCCGACCCGATTGACACGATCTTCAAGATCGAACTGGAGAGTCCCTATCCGCCGTACGCTCCGCCCCCCGTCCGAAAGACAGAGCCGGCTCCTCCCGGCAACCTCGCCTTCGGCAAGCCCGCGCAGCTTCTCAGCGCAGACGGCGAACGCCAGCTGGTCGCCAGCGCCTCCGCCTTTGCGCTGTACGGCGTGGACGGGCTGATGCAGACGCACGCGCAGGGCGCGTATGAGTGGGCTTGGGCGTATCAGGTGGACCTGCAGAGACGCCGCGCGGTGAGCCGGGTCGTTATCCACTTTGTCCCGGGCGGCTACGCCACCGAATACCGGCTGCTTCTTTCAGAGGACGGCAAGAAGTGGGTTACGGCGGCGCATGTGAAGAACTGTCGGGGCGGGACGCAGCGTCATATCCTGACGCCGCCGCTGCCAGCGCGTTACGTGCGGGTGCAGGCGGTGAAGCCGGACGGTCCCGGTCAGGAGGGCGGACAGATGGGGATTGCGGAACTGGAGGTCTACGAGTAGCCTCTGCCCGCTCAACCTGTCAGGCTTGAGACTGCTTCGCTGGGGGCATGTTGCGCATAACTGCAGCAGTCGTACCTCTCAACCTGTCATTGCGAGGGATGCGCAGCCGACCGAAGCAATCTCACAGTCGTCAGCAGGTACTACGAAGCGTTTCCGTTATCCGCCTGCCTCTGAGGTAAAAGTTTTTATCTATGAGGACACCGGAGAGAGTGGAACAATACCCTGATGTATCCGTTCTCTTTTATCCGGAGTCTTAGCCATGAAATGCAAACGAAATTCTCAGAGACAGCGTGGCAGCGTCCTGGTTACGACGCTGTTTATGATCGTCGTCACCTCCATCCTGCTGGTCGGCGTGGGCATCTTCGTCTCCTCCCATCACACGCGCGTCCAGAGCGACAGCTCCTACGCGCGCGCCCTCGATCTGGCGGAAGCCGGACTGAACTACCAGATGCGAAAGATCAGTCTCGGGACAGACTACTCCAACTCGACCGTGAATCTGGGCGGAGGCACTTTTACTGCACAGTGTCTGGTGCGGGGAACCAACACCCCCTGGACGCCCGCGCACGGCTATACGCTGGAGGTGCTCTCAACCGCCACCGTAAACGGCGTTCCTCGCGCCGTGCGCGCTTCCCTCAAAGGCTATCCCTTTGAAGGACGCTACGCCATCTACACTATGGATAGCGTCAGCGTCTGGAATGGCTCCTCCATCTCCATTGTGGGCGACATCGGCAGCAACGGCAAGTACGACTTCTCCGGTCATCCGGGCGTATCGGGAAACGTCTACTTCAACGGTCCCAACGCGGGCTGGCACAACAATGTGGATCCGGGCGGCTACTCGGTAGTGCGCAACGGACGCCCCGCCGAATATAAGACCGTGGATCAGATCGCACTGGAGATGTTCCCTAACTCCGGTCCAACCGCTCCCGGCGGGATGGAGTATCTTGCGCTGAACAACAGCAACGCGAACGCTGTTCCGCCGATCGTCAACAACTCGATCACCGACTCGGTGACATTGAAAGGACCGGGCAACTACTACCTGACCAACATCAACCTGTCCGGCAACAAGAAGATTACGCTGGATAACAGCGCGGGACCGATCAACATCTGGGTCGGACCGAGCGGCGGCTCAGGGACCTGCCGCTTCCGGGGCGGCACCGCGGCGATCCCTATCTCCAGCGATCCCACCAAGCAATGCAGCATCTATGTCGCCACGCAGACCGGCATTGACCTGGCGGGCAATGAGCGCATTGATGCGCTGATCTACGCCTATAACAGAACACCTCAGGGCAACGCTTACGGCTACGTCCGCAACAGCGGGAACCCGATCGTCAACGGACAGATACTCGCCAACGAGGTGGACATCAACGGAAACATTACCGTCAACTACATCCGCGACATCGTCAAGCCGGGCGGAGCCAGCTACTTTGGCTTTGATAACTCCTGGGTCGAGGTCAATCCACGGTAGGCGGGTTGACCTCCCCTGAATCCGGCGACAGGCAGGAAACCCTTCTCCGGCATGAGAAATATCTCCCTGCGTTTCCCTCACGTCTACCCGTAAGGAGATTCTCTTCTCATGCCGGAACCCATCATCCAGGTGCGTGTCGCTAACTTCCGCAGTCTGATCTTCTGGGCGCTGGGAATCTTTCTGCTGGTGCGCTTCATAGATACCATCGCCGTCACACTGATCCCCTTTATTCTGGTGCTCTTCTTCACGATGGTTCTCGATCCCCCTATCCGCAGACTGGAGCGGCGCGGTCTCTCCCGCAGCGCCTCGGTGCTGCTCCTCGTGCTGTTCCTCGTCTTTGCCGCCTATCTGGTGATCTCCTATGCCATCCCCCCGATCATCAAACAGGCAAACGATCTGGCGGTGAAGTTTCCCGACTATACCCAGCGGCTGGAGATGCGCTTTGAAGAGCTGACGGAGCGGTATCCGCATCTGCGCGAACAGATCGCGCGCGCCGAAATCCAGAAGAACCTGTCAGACGCCGTTACGGGACTGGGACGCAATCTCCTGCCCCAGATTGGACGCTTCTCGCTCTCATTCCTGACGGGACTGCTGAGCCTGCTGCTGGTGATGATCCTCACGCTCTACACTGTCGCCAACCCCAAGCCGCTGGTGCGCGGCTTTGTCCACGCCTTTCCGCCGCCGCATCGGCGTACGGTGCTGCGGGTGCTGTTTCGGGTATCGCAGCAGCTTCAGTTGTGGGTGCGGGCGACCTTTCTGCTGATGCTCTCCATCGGGATTCCGACCACCATCTTCCTCTGGCTAATCGGCGTGAAATCGCCGCTGCTGTTCGGCGCGCTGGCAGGACTGGGAGAGGGAATTCCCACCATCGGACCGATCCTGACCGCGATCCCCCCGATCCTGGTCGCCTTTGCAGATGACCCGATCAAAGCGTTATATGTGCTGGTCTTCTTTATCGCGCTGCAGCAGATCGAAAACAACTTTCTGGTTCCGCGCATCATGTCGTCCGCGCTCAGACTGCACTTCTTTTCGGTGATGTTCTCGGTTGTGGTGATGGGATCGCTGATCGGACCGATCGGCATTCTGCTGGCAACCCCCACCTGCGCCTTTATCAAGGTGCTCTACGAGGAGGTCTATCAGCCGCAGATACGGCGCAGGAGAGAGAAAGAGCGACGCAGGGCGGAGGCGGAAAAGCAGGAGACAGAGGCGGAAACCGCCCCCTCTCCGTAACCGCGCCATCAGTGGAAGAGACCGAGGAGCCAGTCCTTGAGCTGCACCAGCAGATGACCGAAGAAGAGGACGACCCCGATCAGGGTCAGGCTGGTCAGAGAGCCGGTTGAGACAAACAGGTAGTCGCGATTGATGAAGCCGATCCCGATGACCGCCATCGCCAGACCGGGAAGCGTGTTCATGAAGGGCAGTGGCAGGAACAGGATGATGCCGATCCCGATGATGATCAGGGCGACGGTGCGCAGAAAGGGCTTCCGCTCCGCAAAGAGCCAGCGAGGACGCGACATCCGCTCCACGCGCTGCATGAGCCGAACGCCCCGCTGCTGCAGCAGATTCAATGCCTTCGGGGAGAGACGGTAGTTGCGGATGCGACCGGGCAGCCAGGGTTCATGCATCCCCATCAGCATCTGCATTCCGAGCAGGGCATAGAGCGCGCCTGTAACGGCGGACGCGCCGGGGGGCAGCACCGGAATCATGGTCGGCAGAGCCAGCAGGATGAGAAACAGCCCGAATCCCCGCTCTTCCACACGATCCGCAATCTCGCCGACCGTCACGAAGCTGTCCTGGTTGGTGTCCAGCGCCGCGCTCAGGATAGAGGAGAGGGTTTCGACCTGCGGCTCTTCGGCGTTGTCTGGATTCGTCGGCGGCACGTCCGCTTTCTCAATCATCGCTGATGGTTCTCAATTCAACGGAATCCTGATATTCCTCAATACGGTTTCGGAACGTGATTGTTCCCCGTAAAAATGAACGATTGTTTCGCAGAAGGCGGAAGATTGCTTCGCTGACGCTCGCAATGACAAATTGGGGGCGTCCCATTCCGTCATTGCGAGGGAGCACAGCGCACCCATTTTCCGTCATTGCGAGGGAGGCGCAAGCCGACCGAAGCAATCTCCTAACCCGACAGCCGGTCTACAGCGATGGACTGAAGTCCATCGCTGTAGAAACTATCCTGCATACTGCCCTGCGAATGAATGCGCGGGCAGCGCCGCTTCCCAGTCCCTGTCCCTCAATGCTGCAAAATCTCCGAACGGAACATTCGCCCTGCACAATTCTAACACAGACAGGAGAGAGCGCCGGCACGTCTCGAAAATACAACCAGACACAGCCTTTTACCTCCTGCGTTTTCTCTCTGGAGACAGACAGATGCGGATTCTTTGCGGTTTCACCCTTCTTGTCGCGCTGACGATCGGCGCGCGAGCCGTCGGAGCGGCGCAGACGCTGCGCTGGACTGGGATTCGCCCGGAGCCGGTTCAGGTCGCCCCCAACCTGCTGCCCGATCCTGGCTTTGAGGCGTCTGCGCTGTCGGGTGTTCCGCAGGGCTGGATATGGGATCGGCGCAATACCGACGCCGTCTGCACGCTGGACACCCGGCACAAGCGCAGCGGACGCTGCTCCCTGAAGCTCACCAACAGCACGACCTTCGGCCCGCATGTCTACGGTATGCTCTGGCGCGCCCAACCCATCCGACTTACGCCCGGAAAGCCCTACACCCTGAGCGCATGGACGCGCTCCTTCAAGCCGGGGATCGCCTGGATCGGAGGCGGAAGCAGCTGGCAGTACCGGCTGGGACTTCCCCCGACGCGCGGCGAGTGGCGGCGCGTCTGGCTAACCTTCACTCCTTCGGAGGCAGACAGCGATTTTACTGTCCGCATCGTCACAGAGAGTCCCAATGAGGGCGTCTGGCTGGACGATGTCAAGCTGGAAGAGGGCGCGGAGCCGACTCCAGTCGCTCCCACCTCCGCCGAACCGGAGACGCCGCACCTGTCCGCGATCCAGATGGAGAACGAGATCGAAGGGGACGGAGCGTTCGATCTCTCCTTCACGCTGTTTACGCCCCGTCCCCTGCATGGTTATGCGCAGATCGTCCTCACCCCCGGAAGCCTGCAGCAGCGTATCCCCCTGCGAATTCAGGCGGGCGCATGGCGGATTCGCGTGCAGGGCAGTGCGACGGGCATGAACGACTCTCCACGACAGGCGCGGCTGACTCTGACCGGCACCCAGGGGGAGGCGATCGCCCGCGCGCAGACACGCCTGCGCTTCTACTCGACGTCGAACGCCCGCGCGCGCCTGCAGACGCTCCGCCGCCGCCTCCCCGCGCTCCGGTCGCAGCTGGATCGCCTGCAGCCCCCGCGCCGCGATCCCTCCTACCCGCGGGTCTCCTTCACCGTTCTGGAGAACTTCGTCGGCTTCGTGGAGGAGGATATTCAGCACAAGGAGGTGCGTCGCGCCCTGATGCAGCTTGGCGATCTGGAGGCGATCGCGGCGAAACTCGAACGGGAGCTTCCCCGCGCCATCAAGGGCGCGCTGCGCTATCCGTTTGTCCCCCGATGGATCGGAAGCCAGCGATCCACCCTCACGGAAGGGATGTTCTACGCCCCGACCGCGATCCCGAACCGCCCCTCCGTCGTCTGGAGACCCGTCTTTTTCCACGGGTACGGACACTTCGGACGCATCCGCACCGATATGGAGCGGTTCCCGCATTACGGCGTCAACATCGTGCAGGTCGAATTCGGTCCCAACTCCGTCTTTCCAACGGAGAGCGAGGTTAGTGACGCGCCGGTGAAAGAGCTTCTCGCGCTGTTGAATCGCGCGGAGAGAGCCGGCGTCGCGGTCAACCTGCTCATCAGTCCGCACTACATGCCGGAGTGGATGCGCGAGAAGTATCCCTCCATGCGCCGGCGACGCTCCGGCTTCCTGCAGTACAGCCTCCATGCGCCGGAAGGCAAAGCGCTTCTGAAGCGGTTTATCGAGCGCATCATCCCTCCGATCAAAGACCATCCCGCCCTGCACAGCATCTGCCTCTCCAACGAGCCGATCCATGTGGAGGAGCCGGGCGAGCACTCCCGCGCCGACTGGCTGGAGTGGCTGAAGGAGCGGCACGCCACGATCGAGCAGCTGAACCGCCGCTGGAGCGCAGACTACGCACGCTTTGAGGATGTTCCCCTGCCTGATCCGTTCGATCCGGGACGCTATGCCGGCACGCCTCTCTGGACGGACTACATCCGCTTCAACCAGGAGTGGTTTGCAGGATGGCACGCGATGCTCGCCTCTGCAATCCGGGAGATCGCGCCGGACCTGCCGATCCACACGAAAGCGATGACCTGGACGCTGCTCAACGACAGCGATGTGATCTACGGCGTGGACGCCTACCTGTTCAGCCGCTTCTCCGACATCAACGGCAACGACAGCATCAACTTCTACGCGCATGGCGACGGGGAGTTCGCACAGTCCTGGCTTATGAACGCGATGGGACACGACCTGCAGCGCTCCACTCGCAGCGCGCCGATCTTCAACTCCGAGAACCATCTGATCGTTGACCGCGAGATGCGCTACATCCCGGCGGAGCATATCCGCGCCGCGCTCTGGCAGGCAGCCGTTCACGGTCAGTCCGCCACCACGATCTGGGTCTGGGAGCGGACGTTCGACCCGAAATCGGACTTTGCGGGCAGTATCATGCATCGCCCCGCCTGCGCGGAGGCGGTCGGCATTGTCAACTACGACCTCAACCGCGCCGCCTGGGAGGTAACCGCCATTCAACGGGCAGCCCCGCAGGCGCTCCTGCTGCAGAGCGTCTCCGCAATGACCCGCGACGGAGGAAGACATACGGACTGCCGTGATAAACTCTACATCGCGCTGGCGTTTCTCGGCGTGAAGACCGGCTTTATCACAGAGCGTCAGCTGGAGGAGGGAACGATCCCGGACGCGCCTGCGCTGTTCATCCCCAACATCGTCCATCTCTCCGAAAAGGCGATGAGCCGGTTAAAGGAGTACCGGGGCAGGCTGGTGTTTGTCGGCGAGGGCGAACTCCTGTCGCGAGATGAGTACGGCGCGCCGCGTTCGCAGCGGCTCACGGGCGATACGCTGGCATATCGCTATGGCGGAACCACCTGGCAGGATCTCTGGAAGGCGCTGACGCCGGCGCTGGCGCGCTGGCAGATCCGTCCGGTGGTAGAGATGCGGGACCTGCAGGGGAACCCGGTCTGGGGGATCGCCTGTCGCGGCGGAAGGCTCCCCTTCTCCGAAACCCGCGCCGGTCGCGAAGTTCCGCGAGGGGTCGTGGTGAATCTATGCAATGTGCGCCATCAGCCGGTCTCCTTCTGCCTGATGCGAAACGGCAAGCCGGTTCTGGCAACAGACGTTCTGACCGGTGAGCGCGTAACCGGAACCGTAACGCTCAAGCCGCTGGAGGTGAAACTGATCCGTCTGTCGGATCCATAAAGATGGGGGATAGTGTACCTCGGTTCGGGGTACACTGAGCAGATGGAACTACCGGAAGGCGTCTGTACGTACCCTGATGCAGGAGGCAGAGAGGGTTTGTGAGCGCGAAACGAAGAGGGGTCTGGGTCGCGCTGGCAGCCGCGCTGGCAATCGGTATCTACTTCGCCGCGCGTCCGCCGGTGTCCGGAGTCTCGACGCTTCATGCGCTCTGCCTGCCGACCGCCTCCAGCGGAGAGATTCGTCCGGAGCAGTTTCGCGGGAAGGTTACTCTGCTGGTCTTCTGGGCAACCTGGTGCGCTCCCTGTCGCCAGGAGATGCCGGGGATCCAGTCGCTCTACGCCCGGTATCACCGCCGCGGGCTGCAGGTGTTCGGCGTCTCGCTGGGCGAGGGCGTCGAAGCGCCGCGGGATTTCCGGCGCTACTACGCGCTCACTTTTCCCGTCGCCTTCACCGACCGGACGCAGGCGCAGGAGCTGTGCCGCCGCCTGCGAATCAACAGCATACCGTATACCGTCATTCTGGACCGTCAGGGAGCGGTTCGGTACAGCAAGGTTGGCGTCTCGGAAAACGATGCCCGCGAGCGCGAGCGGATGGTAAAGAGGCTGCTCGCCGAACGTTGACGCGAAATGAGGAATAGATTGTCTCGTATCAAGGTCTGGCTGGCTCTTCTGGTGATTGTGATCGGTCTATGGGGATATCTGGAGGCGAGGTCGCGCTCCGGCAGCACCGCGCTCGGTCAGCCCGCCCCGGAGATCGTTGTTCGGACGCCTGACGGCACGGATCGCAAGCTGTCGGAGTTCAAGGGCAAAGTAGTTTTGGTGGATTTCTGGGCGACCTGGTGCGGTCCGTGCAAGATGTCCATGCCGGAGATCCATCGCGTCTACGAGAAGTACCGCGAGCAGGGCTTTGAGGTGTTCGGCGTCGCGCTGGAGCAGGATCGGGGCGAGACGCTGCGCGCCTTCGTTCAGGAGGACAACATCCCCTACGTTACGGGAATTCCGCACACAAAAGAGAGCGTGGAGAGCTACGGGGCGTTGTCCATCCCCTACATGGTGCTGGTAGACCGGCAGGGAAAGATCCGCTGGGTGCATCCCGGCTACAGCCCGGAGTTTGGCAGGAAGCTGGAAGAGGAGGTCGCCCGTCTGCTCAGGGAGACGGGCTAGCCAGTAGCCGTTCCGTCTCCACCGCCAGCGCGCGGACGGCGGGATTGTCGGGAGCGATCTGCAGCGCGCGGCGCAGGAGAGGCACCGACTCCTCTGCGCCGCCGTACCGGTTATTCAGGCTCGCCAGTTCCAGCAGGGCATTGAGATCGGGGGGATCGGACAGCGCGCGCGAAGCGAGCGCGCTGCGCCGTTCGATCCGGGCATCCACCTCTCTGAACCGGGCGAACCACTGCGCCACCTCCTTCCGGCGATCCTGCGCGCGGGCGCACATCGCCAGCGCATAGGCGGTCTCCGCGCGCCGCCGCTCCACCTCCGCCATGTTCTCCAGCTGCCGCAGCGTGCGTCTCCCCTGAAACAGCGTCTCCCAGGCGGTCTTCAGATAGGTCTCCGCCTCCGCGTACCGCCCCTGCCGCCGCATCGTCTTTCCCAGTTCGATCAGCGGAATCGGCATGCCGGGAGCCAGCTGCGCGGCGCGCTCCAGATGCGTTTTCGCCTCCTCGAGCGCGCCGGGTCGGTCGGAGAGCGCGCTCAGATAGGTTCCCAGATAGACCCGCGCCTTCGGATTATCGGGAGCAAGCTCCACTGCGCGGCGCGCCAGCTCTTCGGTGCGCGTCTGATCGCCCGCATCCTTGCGCGTCTGGATCAGCGCCATCAGGATCTCCACATCGTCGGGCGCGCGGCGGTATGCCTCCTCGAACGCCTCCGCCGCCTCCCGAAACTGACGCAAAGCCCAGTGATAGCGTCCGCGCGCCGCATGGGGTTCGGGATCGGCGGGGTCGAGCTTCGCGGCGCGCTCCCAGGCGGTTTTCGCGGCGGCGATATTGCCGCTGCTCAGGGCGGTCTGCGCCTCCGCGCAGGCGGCGCGGGAGGCGCGGCGGTCGCCGGCAGGCGCGGCGTCTCTGGCGTCGCACCCCGCTAGCAGGAGGAACAGGATCGCCAGCAGACACAGCGTATATCGCTCAACGTATCCGCGCATCACGCGCCGCTCCTTTCCCCTCGGTAATGACCAGAAAAGCGTTGGTCGGAATGGGCTTCCCCGCAACCGTCCGGATGGTCTCGGTCGCGCCGCTGCTCCAGCGGATCTCGATGGAAGCGACCTCCTCCGACGTCCCCAGCCCGAAATGCAGCCGCGGATCGCTGGAGGCGCAGTAGCTGTGGGAGGAGCGGCAGAACGCCGTCTGCGTCCTGCCTCCCGCCGTAACCCGCACCCGCGCCCCGATCCCCTCCCGGTTGGACTTTGCGCCTACCAGCCGGATGGTCAGAAAACGGTGGCTGTCGGGAGAGACGTTCAGAAGCAGTTCCGCAGGACGATCCAGATTGCAGGCGAGAAAGTCGAGCTTCCCGTCGTTGTTCACATCGCCGACCGCCAGTCCCCGCGTAACGGTGGGGCGGGTCGCGTCGCCTGCCTGCCCGGAGATATCCTCAAAGGTTGCGTCGCCCCGATTGCGATAGACGCCTTTCGGCTGCTCGTAGCGCACGCCCATATTCATCTGCTCGACGTCGGGATTCACATGCCCGTTTCCGACGAAGAGATCCTGCCATCCGTCCCGGTCCAGATCGGCGAACGCCACGCCCCACGCCAGCCGGTGATAGGTGGGAGCCGCCAGCCCTGCCGCCCGTGTGCTGTGGGTAAAGAGGCTGGCTCCCTCGCTGCGAAACAGGGAGTTGGTCTGACCGGAGAAGTTCGTTACGTAGAGGTCTTCGCGTCCGTCGCCGTCGTAGTCCCCGACGGCGATCCCCATGCCGGAGTGCGCCTCGCCCTCCTCGCCGTAGGCGGCTCCCGCCTCGATGCCGGTCTCTTCAAACCTCCCGCCGCGATTATGGAACAGAAGGTTGGGGTTGAGGTCGTTGGCGACATAGAGATCCAGACGCCCGTCCAGATCGTAATCGAGCCAGACCGCGCCCAGACCGCGCCCGCGTTTCGCCTGTATGCCCGTCTGCGCGCTCACATCCTGGAATTTACCGTTGCCGAGGTTTCGATAGAGCCGCCCGGTCTCCGGCTCATACTGCGTCGGCGTGCAGTAGGCGCGCTGTCCGGCGCGATTGACGCAGATCGGATCGGTCTGCGGCGTCCAGATAACGTAGTGGCAGACATACAGATCGAGCCAGCCGTCGTTATCGTAGTCGCCCCATGCAGCGGAGGTCGCCCAGCGCGGTCCCCGGTCGGCATCGCCGACGCCCGCCTCGGCGGTTACATCCACAAACCGGCGGCTCCCGGGGGTCCCGCCCGGAACGCTCTTGAGCAGATGATTGCCGCCGTATGCCGTCAGATAGAGATCGGGATAGCCGTCGTTATTGTAGTCCGCGGCGGCGACGCCCTGAAGATAGCCGAAATCGCGATCCAGTCCCGCCTCCGCAGAGACATCGCGAAACCGAACCGCGCCCCCATCGGTCTCATTTCGATAGAGCCGGCTGGTCGGGCTCGGACCGGATGGAGCTGCGCCGGGAATCGGACCCGACTGCGCCAGAAACGCATCCAGTCGTCCATCTTGATCGTAGTCCAGCAGAGCGCAGCCGCCGGGCGTCGTCTCGATGAACTTGAACTGACCGCTCAATCCGGCGTCGTGCGTGAAATCTATTCCCGCTTCGGCGGCGATGTTGCGAAAGAGACCGGGGGAGGCAGGGGCAGGCGAAGGCGAGACACCGGACGGACCCGGCTCCGGCGCGTTCTGACAGCCCGTCAAGCCGATCAGAGAGAGGAGAAGACCGCACAGCCCGAGCAGAAGGAGAGTGATTCTTGCGCGCATACTTCAGTATATCACGCCGCGCAAGCGCCGAAAAGAGAGAACGGGACGCCGCCGGAAGCTCTTCAGGCGTATCGCCCGCCTGCGCTCCCTGCTCCGGGCGCATACAGGCGCACGCACTGAAAGCCCCGACGCCCCGACGGCATCCCGTTGCGCCAGCCGTTAAGCCAGGATATCCAGACGTCGTCCGGCGCCATCCGGCGCGGGAGTCGAAGGTTTCGTCCCGGCATTGGCGCCAGACAGCCTGACGCGGATCTGGTTGAGACGCTCGCTCAACTGCGAATCCAGTTCCTGAGCCAACTGCTGTTCACGCGCGACAGAAGGCGCAGGCGGCTTGGTCTCCTCGCCCGCGCGAACGATCCTCAGTCCCACCGGGGGACCGGAAGCGATTGGATCAGTGCCAGCCATGTATCCTCCTACGCGATAGGTTCGTCCACCCGTAAGCGAACGCAGGCAACCCGAATCGGCGCTGCCCCTGCGGCATGATGCTCAGGATGAGCGCTGGCTGACGCGCCCGGACGTGCTCTGTCGCACGCTACGCCCGGATATCGAGAAGGGAACTGACCGCAGGCGTCACTGGCTGCAGCAGTCCCTCGCGAATGCGCTGTATCTGTCCAACCCGGTTGATCTGCGCCTGAAGTCGGGCGCGTTCAACCCGGTCGTTTGCGATCTGCTCCATCAGGCGTCGTGTCTGCGACCCGGCGCTCATGCTGACGGATGACATAGACACCCCTCTCCCGATGATACAGTGTTATAACCGATTCTGCCCGATTCGGCGTTCCGCCTGATCGGCAAAACTACCGGACTTGCGCCGCCGCACGCTGACAATAACGGTCGAACGTCCCCTATGCTGTCATGGCGAGGGAGCCGCAGCCGACCGAAGCAACCTCGTCGTCTACTGGAGCGCCTGACTCCGGAGAAAACCGGTATCCGGCGCGTGAGAAATACTCATTGACCCTTAACGAAACTAACTGTATAATCATTGCATCTCAATCATAACGAACCATCACTCGTTTCGCGAATCAGGGGGCGACCGTATGAAGCCTTCGTCTCGATACCTGCCGATCATGCTGTCCTGCTTGACGGGACTGCTGCTGCTGTCGCCGGTAGTCCTGGCGCGCACGCAAAACCGACCGACGACCGCGACCGCGCAGACCGCACCGAAACCGATCTCTCGCAAGGAGATTCCCACCTCCCACTCGTCCCCGCCGAAGGGCATCGTCAGACCGCAGACCGCTGCGCCCGCCCCCCCGAAACCGACTGCCGCGAAGATCAGCCTGCGTGTGGAGCCGTCCGAGATACCGCTCTACGGACCGCGCGCGGAGGGGCGAATCGTAGCGACGGCGACCCTGCCGGACGGGACTGCCGAGGATGTCAGCGCGCAGGCGACCCTTCAGAGCGAAAATCCGAAAGTCGCGAGGATCGGAGCGGACCGCATCCTGCGTCCGGTTTCAGACGGCGAGACCGCGCTGACCGTCGCCTTTCAGGGGCAGACTGTGAGGGTGAAGGTCCGGGTGCAGGACGCGGGAAAGCGGATTCCGATGGACTTCGCCCGCGAGATTGTTCCGGCGCTGACCGCAAACGGCTGCAATCAGGGGACGTGCCACGGCTCTCAGTATGGAAAAGGCGGCTTTAAACTGTCGCTGCTCGGCGACGATCCCGCCTTCGACTACCACCAGATTATCAAGCAGGCGCGCGGTCGCCGCGTTCAGATGACCGATCCGGCGCGCAGCCTGCTGCTGCTGAAGCCCGTCCTCGGCGTTCCTCATGTCGGAGGCTTGCGCCTCAAGACCGACTCGCTGGACTACCGCAATATCCTCGCCTGGATTCAGGACGGCGCGCCCGCTCCCGGAACGGACGACCCGCAGGTGACGCGCATCGAGGTTCTGCCCGACCAGCGCACGCTCTCTCCGGGAAAGACGCAGACTCTCGTGGTGCGCGCGCACTATTCGGACGGAAAAATCTACGATGTTACGCGCTGGGCGCGATTCACCACGCTCAACGACTCGATCGCCTCCGTCTCCCCGCAGGGGCTGGTCAGGGCGCTGCGACGGGGCGAGACCAGCATCATGGTGCGCTACAGCGGGCAGGCGACCGTCGCGAGAATGGCGGTTCCCTACGCGCAGATCGCCCGCTACCCGAAACTGCCCGAACATAACTTCATAGACACCCACATCGTGCGGAAATGGAAGAATCTCGGTCTGCTTCCCTCGGAACTGAGCGACGACGCCTCCTTTATCCGCCGGGTCTTTCTCGATGTGATCGGCACGCCTCCGACCCCGGAAGAGGTGCAGGCGTTTCTGGCGGACACCGCGCCAGACAAACGCGCAAAGCTGATTGACCGTGTGCTGGATCGCCCCGAATACGCCGACTACTGGTCGCTGAAGTGGGGCGATCTGCTGCGCAGCAACCGCACCACGCTGGGCAGCAAGGGGATGTGGAGCCTGACCAACTGGATACGCGCCCAGCTTCGCGAGAACCGCCCCGCCGACCAGTTCGTATACGACCTGATCACCGCGCAGGGCAGCACCTTCACCAACGGTCCCGCTAACTACTACCGCGTCGCCAGCAACCCGCCCGATCTAGCGGAGACCACCTCGCAGGTCTTTCTGGGCGTGCGCCTGCAGTGCGCGAAATGCCACAACCACCCCTTCGAAAAGTGGACGATGTCCGACTACTACCGGTTCTCCGCCTTCTTTGCCCGCGTGGGACAGAAGGGAAGCCAGGAGTTCGGCGTCTTCGGCGGGGAGAACGTCGTGCGGCTCAACAACGGGGGCGAGGTCTACCACCCGAAAAGCGGCGCGCTGATGAAGCCGGCTCCCCTCGGCGGATACCCCGAGCGCATGAAGCGGCGTGGCGCGCAGACCGCGCAGTTGACCGATCCGGAGCCGGATGCCGGCGGAGACCGGCGCGTCCTGCTGGCGGACTGGATTACAAAAGACAACATCCTCTTCGCCCGCAATATCGTTAACCGCTACTGGGGCTACCTGATGGGACGCGGGCTGGTTGAGCCGATTGACGACCAGCGTATCACCAATCCGCCCACCAACCCGGAACTGCTGGACGCGCTGGCAAAGGACTTCATGGACAACGGCTACGACATCAAGCGGCTGATCCGCACCATCTGCAACTCGCGCGTCTATCAGCTCAGTTCGCAGCCGACGCCCGCAAACAGAGCGGACACGCTCTTCTACACGCACCACCCGATCAAACGCCTGCCGGCCGAAGTGCTGCTCGATCTGGTGAACTTTGCCACCGGCACGCAGGAGAAGTTCGACGGCTTGCCGCTGGGCTATCGCGCCATTCAACTGCCCGATCCGCAGATCAACTCCTACTTCCTGGACACCTTCGGGCGCGCGCCGCGCGTCATCGCCTGTGAGTGCGAACGCCCCGCCGAGCCGAACATGACCCAGGCGCTGCACCTGATGATGGGCGAGATGGTCAACCGAAAGGTCCAGAGCGACAACGCCGTCGTCGCGAAGATGATCCAGGAGAAGCGGTCCGATCGGGAGATCATCGAGCGGCTCTATCTGCTGGCGCTGGCGCGTCCGCCCCGCAGCGAGGAGATGGAGAGCGCGCTGCGAATCATACGGGATTTTCAGGAGCGTCCGGCAAAGCTGCCCGCACAGCCCAACGCTCTGATCCCGCAGGTCGCCGTGCAGCGAAAGCCCGAACTCAGGGAGCGCGACCGACGCACGGCTTTAGAGGACATCCTGTGGGCGTTGTTGAACAGTAAGGAGTTTGTGTTCAATCGTTAGAACAGATTCAGGCAAGCGTGGAGCAATCATATTTCTGCAGAAGTCTTTATCAGCTACTCCCGGAAAGATATGGAGCGGGTACAGTCGTTCGTCCAGCGTCTGGAGACGGCTGGCGTCTCCGTCTGGATAGATCAGGGGAGCATTGACGCCGCGCAGCAATGGCGCGAGAGGATCGTCAAGGCGATTGTCGAATGCAAGGTGTTGATCCTGCTGGCTTCGCGCAACTCGGTCAACTCGGTGCATGTCAATCGCGAGGTCGCCATCGCCTCGGATCGCGACAAGCATATCATTCCGATCTATCTGGAGCCGGTCGCGCTGCCCCCGGCGATGGAGTACCATATCGCCGGTCTACAGCATATCTCGTTGGATCCGGAGGAGGGCGACAAGCCGATTCATAAGGTGCTGCGCTCGCTGTCCGGTTTCGGCGTGCGCGTCAGGTCGCAGGAGGCGGAAGCGGCAGGCGGATCGGAGCAGTTTGTCAATCCCTACAACTTTGCGACCGCCGCCAAGGACGAGATGTTCAAGGGGCGCGAGCGAGAGATCGTTCAGCTTCTGGATGCGATCGAGAGCGGCACGCATACCTGCGTGCTGGGGCTGCAGCGCATCGGGAAGACCTCGCTGGTGCTGGAGGCGCTGCAGGATCGGATCGAACAGCGCGAGAGCCTGCGGGATAACGTCCTGTTCGCCAGCCTGGACATCCAGCAGCTTGGCAGCGACGACGTCACCTACAAGGAGCTTTTCCAGAGCATCATCCGGGCGATCTCCCGCAGGATTCCCTCTGCGGCGGGACTGCACAGCATCGAGACGGAGACGGAGACGTTTCTCTCGGACGCGCAGCGTTACCAGAAGGGGCGCAAAGCCGATCTGCTCGCCGACTGTACGCGCCTGCTGGAGAGAATCGCGCTCTCCACCCCGCGCAAGATCGTGCTGTTCATAGATGAGTTTTCAGAACTGTGCCGGGTCATCGAGCGCAACGAGGGACTGTCGGCGAAGAACCCGACGCGCAACGCCAAACTGCACCCTTTTGAGATGCTGGTGGATGTGGCGCTGATGCGCTGGTTCAGCGCGCTGCTGAAGAACCAGTCGCTGCGTGACAGGCTGATCTTCATCTTCGCCATCCGTCCGTTCGTGATCGAGTACGACAGCCAGCATGAACTGAACGTGATGAAGCTGACCGCGCCGGTCTGCCTCTACTATCTGGACGAGAAGGCGGCGAAGGCGCTGATCACGGAGCCGCTGCGGGGCTATGTGAGTTATGAGGAGGGAGCGGTAGACTATCTCTATCGGCTGACCGCGGGACACCCCTATCTGATCCAGTTCATGCTCAAAGATGTTGTCAACCGCATCAAGCAGGACCGACGCAACATCATCGTCATCCGCGATATTCAGGATGTGGAGGAGCGGATGATCTCCGAGGGACCGGCGTATGAGGCGCAGTTCGAGGTGCTGGATTCGGACTACAGCGTGGACGAGGTGATGAGCGTTCGGCGGCGCAGTCTGGGGCGTGGCGCGCTTTCGCTGGTCGCCAAACTGGGGGACGAGGCGCGGGAAGGCTGGGTGGACGAAGAGGAGTTGATACGCTCCCTGACCGCGCGGGGCACCCGCAAAGAGGACGTGGCGGGCATCCTCGCGCAGTTGAAGAGCGCGAAGATACTGGAAGATCGTGTGCGTGAGGGGAGGTTCTCGTTTCGGGTCAGCATTCCCCTGTTACGCAAGCGCTATGTACGCCAGAATATGTACCTGAAGCATTTCAAGTAGCCTCCGGGCATGTGACGCGCAATCGAGGAACCAACGTATGTTCGACATTGAACTGGGAAAGCATGTAGACTGCGACGGCGTTACCCGACGCGACTTTCTGAAGGTGGGCGGACTGGCGGCGCTGGGCTTGATGCTGCCCGATTTTCTCCGGGTCGCCAGCGCCTCCCCCAACAGACGGGACGTCTCCGTGATCCTGCTCTGGATGGGCGGAGGACCGAGCCATATTGACACCTTCGATCCCAAACCCGACGCGCCGCAGGAGATCCGCGGCGAGTTCGCCGCCATTCCGACGAAGGTCTCCGGCATCCAGATCAGCGACAAGCTGCCTCTGCTGGCGCAGCAGATGGACAAGTTCTCCATTCTGCGTTCGGTCACCTCGCCGGACAATACCCATGAGACGGCTACCCACTACCTGCTGACCGGCTATCCCTTCAATCCAGCCATTCCCTATCCGGCTTACGGCTCGGTGCTGGCGCGGGAGAAAGGCTCGATCAACGGTCTTCCCCCCTACGTGCTGATGCACGGTCTGCCCTTCGGTCATGGGGGCGGCGGCTATATGGGAGCGGTCTACAACCCCTTCCAGATCAACGGAGACCCGAATAACCCGCACTTCAGCGTGCAGGATGTCTCCCCGCCGAACGGCGTCAACATGGAGCGAATTCAGCGCCGGCGCGCCATTCTGCAGGAACTGGATACCTTCCAGCGGCAGGTCGAGACGCAGCAGCGCGCCGTCCAGACAATGGATCAGTTCTATGAGCAGGCGTACAATCTGATCACCTCGCCGGTGGCAAAAAAGGCGTTCGACCTAAAGCAGGAGCCGGAGAAGGTGCGCGACCAGTACGGGCGCAACCACTTCGGGCAGTCGTGTCTGCTTGCGCGGCGGCTGATAGAGGCGGGGGTGCGATTCGTCACCATCCACTTCGGCGGGTGGGATACGCACGAAAATAACTTTGGCGCGCTGAAGGGGCACCTGCTGCCGATCCTGGACAGAGGCTATGCGGGGCTGCTTCAGGACCTGCATGAGCGCGGCATGCTCGACACCACGCTGGTCGTCTGGATGGGAGAGTTCGGGCGCACCCCGAAGGTCAACTCCTCCGCCGGACGCGACCACTGGGCGCAGGCGATGAGCGTGGGAATCGGCGGGGGCGGCGTGAAGACCGGCATGGTGGTTGGCTCCACCAACGAACGCGCCGAAGCGCCCAGAGACCGCCCGATCCGCGTCGAAGATGTGGCAGCCACCATCTACCGCGCGCTCGGCATCAACACTGAGAAGGAGTACCTGACCCCGCAGAACCGCCCGGTGCGCATCAACTACGACGGCGTGCCGATCCAGGAGCTGTTCTGAGGGTACGTCCGGCTTCACAAACACAGAAGCCCTGTCAGCATGCGGTCTCTGACAGGGCTGTCTGGCGTCATGGAAAGCAGTGATGACATCTCCTGCAAAACCGGAGCAGAGCCTCTCTCGCGAACAGCGGCACGCGATACTGAACCAGCTTCACATCGCCAGCGCCATCCTTGAGGAAGTTCAGGAGGAGCTGAACGACCCGCAGCAGCGCAGACGCCTGGAGTCTGCTTTTGAAGCCGTCTGGCGCGCCATAGATCTGATCCGGCAGACGAAATCACCTCCTCCAGACGCGACATCCTAACGCGGCTGGCTCAGACTCCTATCCGCCAGAAAGTCCGCGCGGTACTTCAGAGCGGCGACGATCTCGCGCTCGTATTTTGCGGCTTCGGAGAGCGAGCGCAGTCTGTACTTCTCCATCACGCGCGCCGTCACTGCCGCAAACGGCTCGATGTTGCCCCGGTTCACCTTGCGGTCAAACAGGGTCGCCATTCCCGCCTCCGAGCGGATAATGTCGGAGACCTTTCCGGTCAGCGTCCGCCCGTTGACCTGCACCGTGACCGGGTCCTCGGCGGGCCAGTAGCGCTGGCGGGCGACCTGAATCTGCGCCACGCGAAAAGCCTCGCTTCTACGTCCCGCGCGCTGGAAGACGGCGGTCAGCCGCTTGTCGGCGATCACCCTCTGCACCGCCTCCGCGCCAGTCAGCTCCGCTCCGGTCGCCGGATCCACCACCGTCAACACGCCGTCGGCGTTCACCTCGATCCCGAACCGTCGAAAATCGCTCCGAAAAGCCTCCGGCTTCTCCGCCTTCTGCTTCGCCAGCACCTCCATCAGCGAATGCCTGCCGTCCTCCATCGTAACAAACTGAATAAACCCGATGGAGATATAGCCCGTGTCGTAGGTGTTGACCGCCTCAAAACCGCCCTCCAGACGCGAAACCGCCTTGCAGACCCGGGCGTCCGAGCGCGACATGCCCGCCGCAGCGAAGAGCCGGTCAAGCTGCTCATCCGGCATATCCCGCAGCATGGTTCCGTAGAAGGCGGTTCCCTGCGGAAAACGGTAGTAGGCATAGCGGGGACGCATAGGAACGTGGTCTACGTAGCGGTAGACATCTCCGTCGTCAAAGGTCACGGTATACTGCAGGGGCGTGACGGCGGCGGCGAACGAAGGAGGATTGCCGACCGCCTCCAGCAGCGAGGCGGGAATGAGACCGGGATCGGGGGGCGACGCCCCCTTCTCGTTCGCCTGCACGCGCCGCGCACTGCGCGAACTGAAGGCTCCCCGCGCATCTTCGCGCGAGGGCGCACGCCGCGCCATCGGCGGAGCCGGAGGCTCCTCGTTGAACATCTGCCGTATGGCGGCGTTGGCGGCATCGGCGGTCTGCTGCGCCTGCCAGCGGTCGCGCTCCAGCTTCGCCTCCACCCATTTCTCCCAGTCTGCGCGCTCTCCGCCGGCTTTCACATCCTGCGTGGGCGGGGTCTTCTCACGCCCCACCAGCGCGCGCTGATAGGCGAGAAACCAGATCGAGGCTTCCGGGGTCAGACGCACCTGCCAGACGCCGTTTCGCGCGCTGTCATCGGGAAGACCGATTCGATACCGCTCTGGCGCGCCCCAGTAGCGCACAATCTGCGCGCGCTCCTGCGCCGAAAACACCGGCTCAGCACGCCCCGTTACGCCCGACAGAAGCGGCAGAATGACAAGCAGCATCAGCATACAGAGAATCCTCCTTCCGACCGATACATCAGGAGTATACCCGGTATAAACACGAGGACTACGTTTTCACGAAGACTATGTCCCTTCCTGTCATTGCGAGCGAAGCGCAGCAATCTCGCCATATTATATCCGTTCTCTGAATTCTACCGACACGTGTCGAACCGACCTTTCCGGTGTTTCGTCTATGGAAGTAGAGGATGGCTCCGTTCTGCCGGCGTGAAGGGAATCTTGCCATCGCCGGGAATTTATGTTATAGTGGTATGCGTGCAGAAATTGCGCGCCCTGTCCATCGTGTCGCAATGCAGAACACGAAGAGGATGCTGGAACCAACATGAGTCGGGTCACCGAGTGTGAAGCGATCTGGGATCTGCTCTCCGCCTATGCCGACGGGGAGGCGACGCCGGAAGAGGCGCGCACCGTCGAAACGCATATCGCGGCATGCCCGGAGTGCGCCCGCGACCTGCAGTTCATGCGAGAGACGTCGCAGCTGCTGGCGCATACGCCGGAGATTGCGCCGCCCCCCGGCTTGCGAGAAGCGATCTTTGCGGCTACCACGCGCCGTCCGACCTGGCGGGAGCGCGTTCGAACGGCTCTGGGGTTGAGCGGCGCGCCGCGCTATCGCCGTCTGGCATGGGTCGGCTCTGCCGCCTGCGCGCTTGCGCTGATCGGCGCGGGATGGGTCGCTCTGCTCCAGCCCGACGCCCCCGGCAGCCGCCTGACGATGCAGCCGCCCCCGCTCTATTTTGAGCACGCGCCGGAACACGCAACTCCCGCGCATTCGGACAGCCAGGAGAGCAGATCGCTGGCTTCCAGCGCGCCCTCAACCTCGCCTGCCCGAGCCTCCTCTCGCGCAACGCAGACCGCCGGTCTCTCCCGTCCGCGCGTTTCGGCTCCGGCAGAGAGACTCGCCTCCGCCTCCGCCTCCTCTCGATCCCCCGTCCGCAGCCTGAACGCGCAGAACCCGGCAAAGCGCGCAGAGACTCTCGTCTCGTCTCCGCCACCTTCGGATACGGAGATCATCGCGCGAGAAGATTCTGAGAAAACTGACTCCCGAACGGATATGCAAAAGCCGACCGATCCGGGTACTATCATTATCACGGCGGAACATAAAACCGAAGTCCCGCCCGCCAGCCCGTCGGAGAGTCCGCGCGCCGGAACAGACCGCACAACCATTCGACTGGTCGCCAGCGCGCCCGCCGATCTCGAGGCGATCTCCAGTCTGGCGGATCTGCGCCGAACGCTCCGCAGGGAGCAGGCGAACGACGCCATGCGCATAGAGACCTACGCTCTGAACCGTGCGCGGGAAGTGCGGCTGGACTTCATCAAAACGCGGTTCTAACGCGCGGAGGCGTTCGCCGCGCCTTTTCCCTGCAACCGATATGCGCCTGCTGACGGCAAAACCGTATATTCTGCGCCTGCAGACAATCGGGGCGCTCTTCTGCTGGCTCTGGTTCTCACTGGGAGCCTCCTTCTCGCACACCTGCCTGCAGCAGTCTGAGAAGAGGATCAAAGCATACAGCCTGGCAGCCTCCTGCGTCGCCTGTCAGTGGCTGCAGATCGAACGCAATCAGGATGCCGCGCCGCCCGAACCCGTTCCGGCTGCGCCCCCTGTGCAGGATAACGCATCCCTGCTCTACCGTCTGCCTGCGCAGACGCCGATCCTCCCGTTCCTCAGCCGCGCGCCTCCCTCTGTCGCCTGAACAGGCGCATCCGCCGGACACACCCGCAAAACGAAGGCTCTGCTCTTATCTTCGCTCTCTTCTGTATCCTGACGCCCCGCTTTTGCCGGCTGCGTCCGGTCTGCGCGCCTGTCTCCTTCTGTATCCCTCACATACGATACGCACCCGCCTGATGCAGCAGGCTCCGTCTTCACTGCGCTCTTTCCTCAGGAAGAGCGTTTGGCTGCCTGTATCGGGCGCGCCTTCGAAGGAAGGCTTTTTCCGCTGACAGAGGAGATTGTGATAGATGGACGAGCGAAGACCTTTCGGTCTGCATCGTATCGCCTTCCTGCTGGTCGCCGCGCTCTGCCTGTTTGCTATGCCCGCGGCAGATGCCGAGAGCCTCGGACGCCTGCGCGTCCGGGTGCTGAACGCCGTAACCGAGATGCCCGTGACGGGCGCGAAGATCACCCTGCGTGATCGCGCGGATACCCGCACCCTGATCACGCTGGTGACCAACGTCGAGGGACGCGCCGTCAGCCCGATGCTGGAGCCGCGCCCCTGGCGCATCACTGCCGAAGCCGACAACTACCAGTCCTGCACAGAGACAGCCGCCGTTCATGCAGCCTCCATGAGCGAGATCACCATCGCCATGATCCCCGTCACGGCTGCCAGTCCCGCCGCCGCCGAAACCCGCGACGATGAGGTCGAGAAGCTCAAGCGCACGGTGCAGGAGCAGAACGAGACGATCAAGAAGCTGCTGGAGCGCGTGGAGAGACTGGAGAAGGAGCGCGAGGCAAAGCCCGGCGAAGCCGAGCCGGAGATTCCGCCGGTGCAGATTCCTACCGAGACTCCGACCGCTCAGCCGGAACGCGCCGCCCGCGCAACGCTTCTGCCGGATATCGCTGTGATCGGAACCAATACCGGGCGATTCCTCAGCGTCCGGGGCGACCCCGACCGGAACCGCCTGCAGCTCGGTGAATTTGAGATCGCCATGCAGCAGCCAGTCTTTACCGACATCGCATTTCGCGCCACCCTGGCGGGGGGCGCGGACGAGGGTTTCGGGATCGGCGTGGAGGAGGCGTATGTGAACTTCGGGCGCGTCGCGAAGCTGCCCTTCGGCGGCATGCTCGGTCAGAAGCGCGCCAGCTTCGGCAAGCTCAACCCGGTTCATCCGCACGCGCGTCTCTTTGCCGATCAGCCTGCGCCGCTCTCCGCGTTTCTGGGCGAGGAGGCGCTCTTAGGCAATGGAGCCGCGCTCAACTACACCTTCCCCCTCAAGAACCTCTTCCTGAATCTGGAGGTCGGCTTCTTCAAGGCGGCGTCGCATGGGCACGGCGGCGAGGAGCATAAAGAGGAGGAGCAGGTAGACGGGCATGCGGAAAAGATCGCGGAGGTGGAGGAAGAGACTCATGCCGAGCCGGGTTTCGGAGCCGCCAGAGAGTTTCCGCTGGCGCGTCTGTGGATGGCGAAGGAGTTCGGGAAGTCCCTGGAGCTGGAACTGGGGGGCAGTTTTGCGTTCGGTAAAGCGGAAAACGGCGATCGCGTCCATCTGACTGGACTGGACCTGACCCTGCGCAACTTTCCGGGAACCTTCCAGCGTCTCCTGCTGCAGAGCGAGATCTTCTGGCATCGGCGCGAGGATCGCACCGGAGGCACGGGAACCCATACCCGCTCCGGGCACTACGCGCTGCTCAGCTACCGCCCCGACCGGTACAACGAGTGGGGACTGCGCTTCGATAATACGCGCTTCCCCTGGCCCCTGGACGGACGCGAGCAGTCCTACTCGCTCATCTATACCAATCGCCTGACGGAGGCGACCCTCCTGCGATTTCAGTACAAGTTCGGAGATCGCACGCAGGACTACTTCCTCCCGTCGCGGCGCGGCTTCAATGAACTGTACCTTCAGTTCATCTGGGGAGCCGGCTCCCACTCTCACCCGCTCCAGTAGCGCATATGGCGCGTTGGAAGAAAGAGGACTTTGATAGATGAAGAGAGCTGCCTTTTTCCTTGCCTGCCTGCTGGGTCTGGCGTTGTCCGGCTTGCGCGCGCAGGCGAAGATATATGTCGTGACCACCGATCCCACCCTCGCCGATCTAGCGCGCAGCGTGGGAGGCGACAGGGTGCGGGTCGAGTCGCTGTCACGCGGCACGGACGACCCGCATCAGGTCGAGCCGCGCCCCTCGATGGTCGTCAAGGTCTCCCGCGCACAAGTCTTTGCCAGGATCGGGATGGACCTCGATATGTGGGCGGACAGCATCCTCGAAAAGGCGGGTAATCGCAGCGTGATGCGCGGAGGCAGAGGCTATGCCGACTGCTCTCTGGGAATCAAACCGCTGGAGGTGCCGACCACGAAACTGGACCCCTCGATGGGAGATATTCATGTCTACGGCAATCCGCACTACCTGCTCGACCCGGCAAACGGCATCATCGCCGCCGGTAACATCGCCGCCGCGCTGATCCGGGTAGACCCCGCCAACCGGGAATACTACGTTCAGCGGCATCAGGCGTTCGGGCGCGACCTGCTGAACGCCCTGAATCGCTGGCGCGGGATGCTGGCTCCCTATCGCGGCGCGCAGGTAGTGGTCTATCACCGATCATGGGCTTACTTCATGGCGCGTTTCGGTCTGACGGAGTTGGGCAGCATCGAGCCAAAGCCGGGCATCCCTCCGTCACCGGGACACGTGAACGACCTGGTGCGCGCCATGCGAAGCGCGGGCGTGCGCGTGATGCTGATGGAGAACTTTCGCGCCCGCCGATTCCCCGATATGATCGAAAAGCAGACCGGGGCGCGCGCCGTCTTCGTTCCCGGCGCGGTGGACGCCGAGCCGGGAGTGGACAGCTATATCAGGCTGTTTGACGTCATCGTCAGCCGACTCTCCGCCGCTTTCAAATAGACCGGTTGCGTATCGGCAGGGCGGACATCCGCCCTGCCGATACGCAGGGAGCGACTATGTCCAGTCTGGTGGTGTTTGAGCATGTAAACCTGGGATACGGGCGGCGGCGCGTGCTGACCGGGATAGACTTTGATGTCCAGTCCGGCGACTTTCTGGGGATCGTCGGTCCCAACGGAGCCGGCAAGACCACGCTGCTCAAAGCGATTCTGGGACTGCTGAAGCCGATGTCAGGGACGGTTCGCCGCTCTATGGAGAACCTGTGGATCGGTTACGTGCCGCAGCGCGAGAGCATAGACACCTTCTTTCCGCTGACAGTGCTCGATATCGTGCTGATGGGACGCTATGCGCGGCTGGGACCGTTCCGGCAGCCGGGGAAGGCGGATCGCGAAGCCGCCTTTCGCGCGCTGGAGCATGTCGGGATTGCGGACCTGGCGCACAGTCCCTACGCACGGCTCTCGGGAGGGCAGAAACAGCGCTCCCTGATCGCGCGCGCCCTTGCCGGAGAGCCGAATCTGCTGATCCTGGACGAGCCGACTAACGGGATGGACCTTGTCAGCGAACGGGCGATCATGGAACTGGTTCGCCGCCTCCATGAGGAGGATCGGATCACGGTGCTGATGGTCAGCCATCTGCTGAATGTGGTGGTGAACTACGCAAAGCGTCTGGCGATCCTCTGCGAAGGCTCCCTGCGCGAAGGCGCGGTCAGCGAGATGATTACCAGGGAGTCGCTGTCCGCGCTCTACGGCGTCGAGGTGCAGGTGGCGCAGGTGGATCATCGGCTGGTCGTTCTGCCGGGTGCGAACGGCGCGGAGAAAGACAGACCGCTCCCGGTCTCCGGAGAGGGGTCTCTCTGATGTTCACGGATATTCTGGAGGGACTGCGGCTGAACTATCTCGGCGTCCTAGCCGGAGGACTGGTCGCTGCCGTCTGCGCCTACATCGGGGTCTATATCGTCCTCAAGCGCATCGTCTTTGTCGGGGCGTCGCTGGCGCAGATCTCTTCGGCGGGGATCGCGCTGGCGTTTCTGCTGGGGCAGAGCGTTCCCGGGATCGCCGGCTACCCGCTGGCGGTCTCTCTGGTCGTTACGCTGATCGGAGTGCTGATCTACTCGCAGCAGTCGCTCAGCCGCCGCATCCCGCAGGAGAGCATCATCGGCATCGGCTATGTGATCGCCTCGGCATTGACGCTTCTGCTGATCGTCCGCAGCCCCAAGGGCATGGACGAGGTCAAGGAGCTTCTGGACGGCAACATCATCACGGTTCAGCAGAGCGATCTGATGATTATGGTCAGCGTATTTGCCGTCGTCATGCTGCTGCATCTGCTCTGCTACAAACAGTTTCTCTTCGTCTCCTTCGACCCGGAGATGGCGGCGACGCAGGGATACCGCACGCGGGCATGGGAGCTGCTCTTCTACCTGGCACTGGGCATCACGATCGCGCTGGCGATACAGTACGCCGGTCTGCTGTCGGTCTTCGCCTACATGGTGATCCCCTCCGTCACCGGGCTGCTGCTGGCGCGCCGCATGCCGACGGCGTTTCTCATCGCGATCTTCAGCGCGGTCCTCTCAACCCTTCTCGGCTTCTGCTGGGCGCTCCACTCCGACCTGCCGACCAGTCCGCCCACCATCGCCATCGCCGGGTCTATCCTGGGTCTGGTATGGCTGTCGCGGCGTTTCGTCCGTGAACCCTGACCTTTTTTCACCCGATCCTCATTTAGCCTGTGAAATTGCCTTGTAGCAAACCGCGCAACCGCGCTTGATTTTTTACGCCATCCATGCTATTATGTTGTCCGACCTCGAGGAATGAGGCTTTTTCTCTGGCGAAACATAGACGCAATTATACTTTTTTACCATCCGTTCGTCTGTTACGAGAGCCAGGGAGCACTCTGTATGGGAATCGTCGGGAACTTGCATCTAGAGCGCGGAATAGCCCACAAGATTGAAGGTCAGTATGACGAGGCAATTCGGGAGCTGAAGACGGCGTTGGAAGAAGAGCCGGACAACGCCGAGGCTTATCATCAGCTCGGGCTTGTCTACGGCTTCATCGGAGAGTTCGACCTGTCTATGGTCTCCTTACAGAAGGCGGTCGAACTGAACGGGAGCAATCTTGTCGCGCGCAACGACCTTGCGCTGACCTATTCCATGCTGGGCATGTACGACGAGGCGAAGGAAGGCTTCGAGGAGGTGCTGCGTATAGACCCCTCCAACGAGGTCGCCCGGAAGAATATCATCTTCTTTAGCTGAGGCGTATGCCAGACCGGTTGTCTTCCTTCTGGCGGCTGGGAATGCCGCTTCCTTTTTTTCTACTCGCCTGTCTGCTTCTGTGGCGCGTTGTCTTCGCCGGACAGGTCTTCATTCCCGCACACTTTCTCTACCACCTCGCTCCCTGGTCGCAGAGCCGCCTCCCGGAAGATCGCCCGACCTGGAACCCGCTGATGTACGATTCGGTGGGTCAGTTCTACCCCTGGCGAAAATTCGCCGCCGAGACCCTCCGCTCCGGCTCCCTTCCGCTCTGGAACCCCTTCCAGTTCAGCGGAACGCCCTTTGTCGCCAACAGCCAGTCCGCCGTACTCTATCCCGGAAACCTGCTCTACTATCTGATGGATCCCGCCCGCGCCGCCGGATGGAGCGTGATCCTCCATCTGACGCTCGCCGCCTCCTTCATGTACCTCTTCCTTCTGGCGCTGGGCGTCTCTCGTATGGCGGGCGTCTTCGGGGGGATCGCCTACGCCTTCTCCACCTGGCAGATTAGCTGGCTGCACCTGCCGACCTTTCTCGCAACCTCCTGCTGGCTGCCGCTGGCTCTCTACGGAACCCTGCGTCTGTTTGCGCCGGATTCCGATCCGGCTAACCGCCGGTGGCTAACCGCCGTCGGACTGGGGTTCACGCTCGGAATGGCGATGCTGGCGGGACATCTTCAGATCGCCTTCTATGTCCTGCTGGCGACCGGGCTGCTGGCTCTCTATCTGACGGCGGCGCGTCTGCGAGAGAGGAGCGGCAGAACGGCGGTCTGCGCCTGGATCGGACTGCTCGGCGCGCTGGCTCTCACCGGGATGATCGCCGCGCCGCAGGTTCTGCCCTCGCTGGAACTCTCCCGGCAGTCGCATCGCGCCGCGCCGGTCAGCGTGCAGGGCTACGCCGCCTACACCGCCTATGCGGTCAGCCTTCCCTCGCTGGTAACGCTCTTTTTGCCGGACTTTTACGGCAATCCCTCGCTGGCAGGCGCAACCTACTTCGGGACCAGCCGGGGGAATATGTACTTCAACTACGCCGAGAACGCGCTCTATCTCGGTCTGCCGACCCTTCTGTTCGCCGTCTTCGCCCTGCTTCGGCGGCGGCAGCCGGGACGCATGATCCCCTTTCTGGGAGGTCTTGCGCTCCTGTCGCTGCTGCTTGCGCTCGGAACGGCGGTCTGCGCCCTGCTCTATTTCTATGTTCCCGGCTTCGGTCAGTCCGGCTCACCGGGACGCGCGCTGGTTCTCTGGGCGTTTGCCATGTCGGCGCTGGGGGCGCTGGGCTATGAGAAGCTGGCGCAGGACGCGGCGGCTCCGGCGCGAACGGCGCTGGTCGCCGTCACGCTGCCGGTCATCGCCTGCGTCTTTCTGGCGATGCTCGGGCAGGCGGATGTGCAGCACGCCGAACGCACGATGACCGGCTTCTCCTGGCGTCCGCAGATCCCGCGGCAGGCGGGTCTGTTTGCGCTCTCCGGGCTGATGCTGATGGCGCTGGCTTCGGGCAGGATGCGCACCGGCTGGATGACGGCGCTGCCGATCGGTCTGCTGGCTCTCGATCTCTTCGCCAACGGCGTCAACTTCAATCCGACCGCTGCGCGCGCAGAGGTCTATCCCTCCACCGCCTCCATCGCTTTCCTGCAGGAACGCGCGGGACACGACCGGATCATGCCGGTGCATACCCGCAACTGGAGCTTCTTCGGTCCGGACGCCGCGCTGCCGCCCAACAGCGCGCTGGCGCTGGGACTGCGCGATGTGCAGGGGTACGATTCGCTCTTTCCGGGGCAGTACAAGGCGTTTATGAACCGGATCGCCGGAGAGGGCAGGGACGCCAGTCCGCCGGAAGTCGGCAACATGGTCTTTGCGCGCGACCCTTCCAGTCCGCTGGTGCGTCTGGCGGGTGTTCGCTATCTGATCAGTCCGTCCCCTCTCTCTCTGCCCGATACCCGCGAAACCGTCCTGGACAACCTCTACCTGTATGAGTTGATCGGCGCGCCGGGCAGGGCGCAGGTGATGGGCGGGGCGGAGGGATCGGCTGCGTGGCGGGAGGACTCCCCCACGCGGGTTACGCTGACCGTGACGGCGGATGCGCCCGGCGCGTTGACTCTGGCGGATCAGTTCTATCCGGGCTGGCGCGCCGCCGTGAACGGACGTGACGCGCCGATAGAGCGCGTCAACGGCATTTTCCGGCAGGTCCCGATTCCGGCGGGAGAGAGCGTGGTCGCCTTCGTCTATCGTCCCGCCTCCTTTCAGGTCGGTCTCTACCTGATGCTGACTGCGCTGTCGGTCGGGGCGTTCTGCATGACCCTGCGGCTGGCGTTCTGGAGAGACGCCTCCCGTTCCTCATAAGGAAGAGCCGGGTCCGGCGCAGTCCGTCTCTTCCACCGTCAAGGAGAATACGATGCCTTTTCCCATGTTTGACCGCTCCCGGCTGCAGATCGAGCCGCTCTCCGCCCGACAGCACGACCTGAGCCTGTCGGATATCCTGCCGCTGGAGGCGGATATTCCCGCGATGGAGGAGCCGAAGCTCGCCGAGATCGCACAGCGGATCCGGCAGGCGCGCGCGCGGGGAGCCGCCGTCATGCTCATCATGGGCGCACACCTCCTGCGGCGCGGCAACTCCCGCTACATCATTGACCTGATGGAGCGCGGCATCCTCACGCACATCGCCATGAACGGCGCGGGACCCATCCACGACTTCGAGTTTGCCCTGATCGGGGCGACCACCGAGAGCGTGGCGCGCTACATTCGCACCGGGCAGTTCGGCATGTGGCGGGAGACGGGACACCTCAACGAGATCGCGCGGCAGGCGGTCTCCGACGGGATCGGGCTGGGAGAGGCGATCGGGCTTGCCATTGAGGAGGGCGGCTTCCCTTATCGCGACATCAGCATCCTGGCGGCGGGCTATCGTCTTCAGGTTCCGGTAACCGTGCATGTCGGGATCGGGCAGGATATTATCCATCAGCACCCCAACTGCGACGGCGCGGCGCTGGGCGAGACCTCCTATCGCGACTTTCTCATCTTCGCGCAGAGCGTTACGAATCTCGAAGGGGGCGTGCTGCTCAACTTCGGAAGCGCGGTGATGGGACCGGAGGTCTACCTGAAGGCGCTCTCCATGGCGCGCAACGTCGCCCGGCAGGAGGGTAAACAGATCGCCCACTTCACCACCGCCGTCTTCGACCTGCCCGATCTCGGCGACGACTTTGAGGCGGAGCCGCCGAAGACCGACCCGCGCTACTACTACCGCCCCTGGAAGACGATCCTCGTGCGAACGGTCGCCGATGGGGGCGAAAGTTTCTATGTTCAGGGCGACCATCGTCAGACTTTCCCCAATCTATGGAAGTATCTGCGCGACTAGTCTGTCATATTCGCCCGACATCCTCGTATACAAAGCATGGAGATAGGCGGCACGCATGGAGAAAACGCCCGCCGCCTCTTCAAACTCTTCTTCAGGAGCGCCGAGATGAACAGGTCTCATCTTTTCGAAGCGGCGACGGTTCGCAGCGCGGCAACGGTCGTATGGCTGCTGGCGGTTCTCCTCCTGCCTCTCTCCCCCGCGACGGGGCAGGGCAGACCCTCCTACATCCCCGATGAACTGCTGGTCGTCTACCGATCGGGCATTCCGATCGCTCAGGCGCACCGCGCGGCGGCAAACCTGCGCGCGCAGGTGATGGAGACGTACCCGCAGCTCAGGCTGCAGCATCTGCGCCTTCCGCAGGGGGTCGGGGTCGAGCGGGCGATTCAGGCGCTGCGCGCCGACCCCTCCGTCGCCTATGCCGAACCCAACTACATCGTCTCCCGA
The DNA here is from genome assembly GCA_938005745.1 of uncultured Chthonomonadales bacterium. Taxonomy (GTDB): domain Bacteria; phylum Armatimonadota; class Chthonomonadetes; order Chthonomonadales; family CAJBBX01; genus CALLMM01. Next base: position 77,121 of record CALLMM010000040.1, read on the forward strand.
CAGGCGGACCCCAACGACCCCGGCTATCCCCGACAGTGGGGACTGCACAACACCGGACAGACCGGAGGCACGGCAGACGCTGACGTGGACGCGCCGCAGGCATGGAACCTCTCCGTCGGCTCCGACAACGCCGTGATCGCGGTGATTGATACGGGGGTGGACTACACGCACCCCGACCTGCGCGCCAATATGTGGGTCAACCCCGGCGAAACCGGGCTGGACAGTCAGGGACGCAGCCGGATGACCAACGGGGTGGACGACGACGGCAACGGCTATATTGACGACGTGCACGGCATCAACGCCATCACCCGCACCGGCAACCCGATGGACGACAACCGTCACGGCACGCATGTCGCCGGGATCATCGGCGCGTCTAGCAACAATCAGGTCGGCGTCGCCGGCGTCAACTGGCGCGTGAAGATCATCGGCGCAAAGTTCATGAACGCCTCGGGGAACGGATCGGTGGCGGACGCTATCCGCGCTCTGGACTACTGCACCAGCCTGAAACGGCTCTTTCTCGACAGCGGCGGCAGGCGCGGGGCGAACATACTGGCGACCAACAACAGCTGGGGAGGCAATAACTTCAGTCAGGCGCTCTTCGACGCCATCAAGCGCAGCAGCGACGCGGGGATCCTCTTTATTGCGGCGGCGGGCAACAGCGCGACCAACAACGACACAACCCCCTTCTATCCCGCCGGCTACAACCTGCCGAATATCATCGCGGTGGCGGCGACCGACGCCCGCGACCGCCGGGCGATCTTCAGCAACTACGGGGCGAACAGCGTGGAGATGGGCGCACCCGGCGCCGATATTCTCAGCACCATCCCGGGCAGTCGCTACGCCTCCTACAACGGAACCTCGATGGCGGCTCCCTTCGTGAGCGGCGCGGTCGCCCTGCTCTGGTCGTATGACCGCAGTCTCTCCGCCTCACAGATCCGCCTGCGCCTGATGAATACCGGCGATCCGGTGGCGGCGCTGGAGGGGAGAACGATCACGGGGCGGCGTCTGAACCTGCTCAACGCCCTGCGAAACTACAGCCCGCCGAAGTCGTCCCCTCCCCCGCCGACCACGCCCGCCCTGAGCGTGCGCGTCACGACCGACCGCGCCGCCTACGCCTTCTATCAGTACGGAACGATCACGGTAACGGTCACGGACGGGACGAACCCGGTCAACGGCGCGACGGTGGAGATCACCATGCGGACGCCGACCGGAAAGACCTACAACGCCTCGAAAAGCACCTCCGACGGGCGGGCGGTCTTCTACTTCTACGCCGGGTACGACGACGGCGTTGGAACCTATACCCTCACCGCGCGCGCCGCCAGAAGCGGCTACATTAGCGGACAGGGAACCGCCTCCTTCACCGTGCGGTAAGAGCGCGCCGCCTCTCCTCCGGAACAGCAGGAGAGGCGGCAGAGGGATGAGATCAGCGCAGGCGGTGGATGCTTGCCGTCCTGATCAGCGCAGGCGGTGGATGCGCGCCATCGTGACGATGTCGCGGTCTCGCAGCAGGTCGTGGATGGTGGCGCAGAGGAAACGCTCGGAGTCGATGGCGAAGTCCACCCGCAGACGCGCTCGCGAATCCTGACCGGGAGGCGTCAGACGCAGTTGATCCCCCTCGTTCAGCACCACCACGCATTCGCTCTCTTCGGTGGTGTTGGGATCGGGAGTCCAGTAGTCGTTGCCGTTGCCGCGCCGCTTCCAGGGGATTGCGTGCCTTCCCGCAAACCCCACCTCGCAGACCGGCAGGCTGAAGAGCTGCTGGCGGGGCGCGACGGCATAGTAGCGGGTCTGAAACGCCTCCGGCGTGGGATAGGGGGTTCCGCGCTTGATCAGCAGTTCGTATTCGGTGCACTGCGCGCTGTCGGAGTAGACGCGGATCGCGTAGTCGTGGTGGATGATCTGGTCTACGTAGTAGCCCGCGCCGAAGATCGCCGCCCCCTTCACCACCGCCTCAAACGGCTCCCAGTAGTGGACGCGCGACGCGCCGAACCGCTTCTCGAACAGATCGCGCACGCCGGGCAGCAGGGTCGAGCCGCCGGTCAGCAGCACAGCGTCCAGATCGGCGATGGAGAAGCGGTGCGCCGAGTCCTCCAGCACCGCCTCTGTCAGGCGGTCTATCATCTTATAGAGACCCCGATTCTCCAGCGTCTCTAGAAACTCTTTGCGGGTTACGCGGATCGGCTCCATGCCGGGAAGCTGAAAGAAGGAGTCGTCGGTAGTGAGCAGCTTGCCGGAAAGCTCCTTCTTGATCGCCTCCGCCTGTATCCGCAGGTAGGGGCGGAAGCGTTCCGCATGCGCGCTCAGTCGGGAGCACGCCATCTCGGTAACCCACTCGTCCACCACCTCCCCGCCCAGGCTCAGACCGCGCGCGCTGATCAGCTCCGCCCGCCGGTGTCCCGGTCCGCGCCGGATATCTCCGCCTCCCGCCGTCTGCGACAGATTGGTGCGCACGATCGCCAGGTCGAGCGTCCCGCCGCCGAAGTCCACCACCAGCAGGTTGCGGTCATCGGAGAGATCTATGCCGTAGCCGAGCGCGGCGGCGACCGGCTCATCTATGATCCGAAAACGCTGCACCCCCAGCTTGCGGGAGATGTTGTGAAGCTCCATGCGGTACGGCTCGAAGCTGTCCACGGGGACGGTCATCGTCAGGTCGTTGACCAGCCCTTCGCGCCGCGCCCAGGCGACGAAGCGGCGCACCAGGTTCCAGCGGGGAATGGTGTCGGAGGTCAGGTCCCGCTCGCGCTGCCCGATGATCTCGATCAGTTCGCGCAGGAAGACCGTCGCGCACTGGCGGGCGGTCACGGGGGAGTTTCCGACCTCCGCCACGTGCTGCTGGCTGCTGCGGGAGAGGATTCGCTTGAAGGCGCGCGCCACCGGCGTCAGCCTTCCCGCAAAGGTGGCGCGCATCAACTCGTCGGCGGCGAGTGCCTGCTTGCCGATATAGCCCCGGTTCACATCCTCAAAAAAAACGACGCTGGGAACAAGCGGGGTCTGCCAGGTCGGCTCCAGTTCGCCCACATTTTCCAGGTGAATGGTCTCAGCGTGCGTGCCCTGCCAGCGCGCCACCACCGTATTCGTCGTTCCTAAATCAATCGCCCAGTGTGTCTGCATAGCGGGGAAGAGCGTCCTTTACCGTGAATTACGCAACGGCGATACCATTATTAGACGCCCTCCCCCGCCTTTCCTGTCCACCCTCTCCTCGCGGGAATAAACGCTTATCAGACAACCTATCGCAGACACCAGGATACCTGGCTTCCCCCGGCATCCGACACAGGGGCTCGGAGGTCTTCGCGTGTGCGCCGGCAACAGAAAGAAGAAAACGTTCCTCTGGAGAATCAGTCCCTCTGGAGAGTGACGTAGGCGCCGGGGGTCAGTCCTGTATGCCGGGCGCCGCTGGCGTTGCGCGCTGCGATCTCCAGCCGTCCCGCACTGCCGAAACAGGCAAAAAGCTCCCCCGGCTGCGCCTCCGCATAGGTGCGGAGCAGCCGGACGCCCTCCGCCCCGCCGACCGACAGGCAAACGCCCTCCTCCGCGCCAGCTCCCAGCCACGCAAGATAGGCGTCGCGGGTCAGATCGGTGATCAGGTTGCCGAAGTGGTCGGCGTGCAGGATATGCAGCTGCAGAGAGGAGCCGACCGGGATCGGCTGCGGCATGGAGAGGCGCACGAGGTTCGGATGCGGCTCGCCGAACGCCTCCAGCGCAACGCCGCGCGCCAGATGTGCGGCGACCGGCGCAAACAGGTCGCGTCCGTGAAACGTCGCGCTCACCGGGTGCAGGTGATAGTCGGGGTTGGTCAGCCGCACCGCGCGATACGCCGAATCGGGCGGCAGCACGAGGGTGAACAGCCCATTATCGGGTCCGACGAAATACGCCCGCTCCGTTTGGATGGCGACGGGGGCGCGGTCGCTGCCGACCCCGGGATCCACCACCGCCAGATGGATCGTTCCCGGCGGAAAGTAGCGGCAGGCGGCTTCCAGCGCCAGCGCACCCGCCAGAATGTTCTGGGGCGGAATCTCGTGAGTCAGGTCCACGATCCTCACATCGGGCGCAATCCCCAGGATCACCCCCTTCATCACCCCCGCAAACGGATCGGACAGCCCGAAATCGGTCGTCAGGGTGAGAACGCCTCCCGCCATAAAACCCTCCCCCTCCCCGCGCCGGTCGCTCCTGCGCGCCGGACGACGCAGGGATTGTGACAGCGCGCGGCGAATATCTGCGCCAGAGGACTGTTGGATAAGGAGCCGCTATGCCGCGCATAGAATTGAGCCTGACCATCAACGCGCCCGTCGAAAAGGTCTATGCGGTTGCGCGTGATGTGGAATCGTTCCCGGATATCATGGAGGACCTGCAGTCGCTGACCGTGCTGGAGCGCAGCGAAGACGGCAACCGCACGGTCACGCAGTGGGTCGGCATCATTCGCGAGTTTAATCGTACCGTCAAATGGACGCAGGAGGACATCTGGGACCCGCAACGGTATCGCGACGACTTCAAGCTGCTGAAGGGCGACATGGACAGCATGTCCGGCTACTGGCAGTTCACCCCCGTCAATGGACAGACGCGCTTCGACTCTCTGGTGGACTACGAGTTCAACATCCCCCTGATCGGCGCGCTGATCAATGCCCTCATCCATAAGAAGATGACCGCGAACCTGGAGGCGCAGATGCGAGCCATCCAGGAGCGCGCCGAACAGCCGGACTGAGCAGACCGCCGTCAGGCTCCGGCAAACGCCCGTTCAAAGAACGCCAGCACCTGCCGCCGGTAGTCCGGCTCATCCCGCCGGGAGGGATAGGGATGCGCGGTGTGCGGCAGGATGCAGAGGTCTTTGGGGGCGCAGGCGGCGGCATGCAGGTCGTGCGCGTTATCCGGCGGCACGATCGGGTCGCGCGCGCCGTTGAGCAGCAGGATCGGTCGGGGCGCGATGCGGCGCACCGCCTCCAGACAGGAGACGGCTTCGACCGACTCGGCGGGAAACCAGCGTCTTCCGATCCGGCGCGTCTGCCAGCCCACCAGCGGAGCCAGCGGACCGAAATGACGGATGCACCGCTGCCGGATCACCCGGTCCAGCGTCGCATAGGCTCCATGCGTCGCCACCGCCTGAAGCCGCGGATCGCTTGCCGCCGCCAGAATCGCCACCGTTCCGCCCATCGAAAACCCCAGAATGCCCGCCGGCAGCTCCGCCGTCTCCGGGCGCGTCTGCAGGAAGTCGAGCGCGCCCTTCACATCCTCCGGCTCATGCAAGCCCATCGTGCACAGACTGCCGCCGCTCTGCCCGGAGCCGCGAAAGTCGAACATCAGCAGCGAATAGCCCGCCTCCCAGAGCCACTGCGCCCAGGGAAGCATATCGGCGCGATTGGCGAGCATCCCGTGCGTCAGCAGCAGCGCCGCGCGCGGACTCTGCGCTGGAACGAGCCACCCCGTCAGCGGCGTCCCGTCCGCGGCGGGAAAGGTTACCTCCTCGTAGGCAGCCCCGAACTGCTCGGGCGTCCGGTGCGGCGAGCGGCGGGGCGGATGGGTCGAAAAGTAGGCGATGGCGAGCGCGCCGAGAAAGAGCGCGCCCCCGAATGCCAGCGCCGCCGCCAGCAGAGCCAGCGCGGCAGTCTGCCACGCCACTACTCGACGCCGCGCGGCAGCGACAGCGGATCGAAGCCCCGCAGCATCATCCCCTGCCCCCGCGATTCATGGGTCTTGACCGTCGGCGGATCCTCCGGATCGCGCATCTGGATCAGCAGCGTCGTCCGCGCCTCCGGGCTGACGTTCACCCCCGAGCCGTGAATGGTCAGATAGCTGAAGAAGAGGGCGTCCCCCGCCTTTGCCGGACAGGCGACCGCCGACTCGATCGGGTACTGGGAGAAGGGCAGATGCCAGCCGCCCTGCGGATCGTGCTCCAGCGGTCCCAGCTTATGGCTTCCCGGAACCACCCGCACGCAGCCCTTCTCCTCCGGCGCGTCGTCAAAAAAGAGGATCGCCGCGATCATGGAGTGACGCGCATGCGGGAAGTAGGGATGATCCTGATGCATGGGAAACGGAGATCCCTTTTCCGGCGGTTTGATGAACATCTTGGTATGATGCAGCTGCACGTTGGGCGACCCGATGATCTGCGACGCCGCCTCCGTCAACCCCTCATGCACAAGCAGCCGGGTGAAGGCGGCGGAGTAGAACTGCACATTGTGGCAGTGATAGATCTTCGTCTCTTTCGCCTCCGCCACCGCCGCGCGCGCCGCTCCCCACGTGGCGTCAATATTGGTCTGCGCGCTCAGCCGATCCGCCAGCGCATGGCACTCCCGTCGAAGCGACGCCGCCTCTTCTCCGGTCAGCAGTCCCTCCACCAGCAGATAGCCGTTCTCGTGGTAGAAATCCAGTTGCTCCCTGGTCAGCATGGTGTTCCCTTCTCTGTCCTCTCACCGGCTCCGCGCGGCGTTCCCGCCTTTTTGCGCGCGCGGAGGAGTATCCCGGTAAAGCTGTGGCTGTATTGTACCCGCATCGGTGAATGCGAAGTAGAGTCCCGGCAGAAGAAATGCGCCGATCAGAAAAAGCGCGGCGACAATGCCGGAATCGTTGAAGAGAAACGCCGCCGCCGCGCCGTAACCGAATGCAGGCAGACTGCGCGCCCAGAGCGGATGACGCGCAAACAGCGCCTCCCGCTCCCTCCAAAGAGCGCGCCGGGTCAGTATGTAGACGACCGCAAGACTGACAACCGAGAGGATTACGGCGGGATGCCGCAGGATATTCAGGTGCATGAGCAGCTTGCGCCCGATCACGCCCCACAGATAGCCGTATCCGCCCCGCTCCTCCGCCGTCTGAAGCGCGCCCCCCATATGCGAGAGGTCTCCGCCGGGCAGCATCCGATCCGCCAGCGCAAACCCGACGGCAGCCGCCGCCCCCGCCACCGCCCAGACCGCCGCATGTCGTCCGCGCGCCTCTCCTCCTCGCAGGAGCCTCGCAGCCGATCCGAACGCGGTCACCGCCGCGATAACTCCTCCCGCATTCGCTCCCAGACGCGGGTATCCGATGGCGAAGACCGCAAGCGCAAAGAGCGCAAAGCTCCCGCGCGGCGTCTTTTTCTGCAGAAAGAGCCACAACAGCAGCGTCCCGATCAGAAAGCTCATGTACTCGTTGCCGATCCCGTAGAAGCGCGTCCCGCCGGTCTGATAGCACGAGAGCAGATTGAAGCGCGTCAGCCAGCTCCCGGTCAGCGTATCCGCCAGTATCACCAGTGCGCTCATCATCGCCAGCCGTCGTACGACGCTCTCCGGATCCTGCCTCCGGATTGCGATCCTGCTCTGCAGCGCCGCCATAAGCAGCATCAGCAGCAGTATCCCGCCAGTCAGACACAGCGCGCCTGCGCCGATGGAACTATTCATCAAAAGCTGCCAGAACAGCGCCATGACCGGGACGATCAGCAGGATCGCCAGGGGGGCGTTCATCAGGACGAGCAGCGGAAAGGCGAAGCGAGCCGTCAGCGCGGGGCGATAGATCAGCGCGGCGATCCCCCCGAACCCGATGAACGCGGCAAGCGCGCCCAGCAGTATGCCGACCGGATTGAGCGCAAGGCGGCTGACAGCGACCATGCGCTCCAGAAGTGTCAGGCGGGTCAGGGCGTCGCCGGAGGGGAGAGCCTGTGGAAGGACGCCAGAAGCGGCGGACGGCGATGGAGCGGGGAGCCAGGTACTCAGCAGGCGTATGGCGTCCGTGTTGACGATCAGCCCCGGTGTTCGCGTGGAGGCGGAGGTCAGCAGTCCCGGCGTCAGGCTCTCGCCGGACAGCAGGATCAGCCCGGTTCGTCTTCGACGCGCCTCTTCAGTCGGCGGCGAGAGCGTCATCAGGCGGATCGGCGCGGGCGAGACGATCAGCGAACCGGCGAAGATATCCAGCCGTTTCAGCGCGGCGCGCAGATCCGGCTCCCCGCGCCCCGGCTGAAAGACGATCTGCTCCCACTGCGCCCCCAGCGTCTGACGCAGAAGGCTCAGGGTATCCGCGTTATCGCCGCGCGGCGGCAGAGCCATCAACCCGATCTGCCCCGTCTTCGCCATCGCGTTCAGGTTCGGCAGCGCCGGGTCGCGCAGATGCTCCACGCGGATGCCCGGCAGATAGATGACCACCACGCGCGGGGCGGTCTGCGCATGCGCCGCTGCCGACAGCAGCTGCCATGCCAGACAGAGCGAAAACAGCGCGCGTCCGACGCCTCCGGCAGTCATCCTATCGCGTCTGAAGCATCTCTTCGGCAAGCTTCATCACCGTCTCGTTACTCTGATCGCCGCCCAGCATGCGCGCGATCTCCTGAACGCGCTCCTGTGCGGAGAGCGGGATCAGCGCAACGGTGGTGCGGTCGCCGATCACCTGCTTTTCGATGTAGAGATGGGTGTCGCCCCGGCTGGCGATCTGCGGCAGGTGGGTGATGCAGATCACCTGCGCGGCGCGCGCCAGCGCGCTGAGCTTCTGCCCGATCACGGTGGCGGTGCGCCCGCCGACCCCTACATCTATCTCATCGAAGACCATCGTCGGCAGCGGCTCCTGCCGCGCCATCGCGCTCTTGATGGCGAGCATGACGCGCGAGATCTCCCCGCCGGAGGCGATCCGCGCCAGCGGTCTCAGCGGCTCGCCCGGATTGGCGGCGATGACAAACTCGACCCGATCCCTTCCCTTCGCCGTCGGCTCGCCGATCTCGATCTGCGCCTCGAACCGGGTCTTCTCCATCGCCAGATCGCCCAGTTCCGAAAGCACCGTCGCCGCAAAGTCCGCCGCCAGCAGACGACGGCGTTCCGAAAGCTGGTCGCACAGCGCATTCAGCCGCTCGACCGCTGCCGCAATGGCGGCGTCCAGCTCCTGACCGCGCACCTCGCTGTTCATCAGCGCGTCCAGCCGGTCGGCGGTCTGCCGGTGATACTCCAGTATCTCCTCGATCGTATCGCCGTACTTTCGCTTGAGGTTGCGGATCAGCTCCAGCCGCTCCTCCAGATGCTGCAGCCGCTCGGGATTGAATTCGATCTCGTCCTGATAGCGCGCCAGATCGCGCGCCGCCTCCTCCAGCTCATACCGCGCCGCATTGAGGGTCTCCGTCAGCGGGGTCAGGCGGTCATCCAGCGCAGCCCCCTCCTCCAGACAGCGCGCGGCGGCTCCCAGCGCCTCCAGCGCGCCCGTCCGCTCCTCTCCGCTCAACGCCGACGCGACGGTTGCGGCGATCTCCGCCAGCCTCTGCGCGTTGGCAAGACGCCGCGCCTCTCCGACGATCTCCTCCTCCTCTCCCGGCGTTAGACCGGCTTCCGCAATCTCATGGATCTGAAACTGATACAGATCAATCAGATGCGCCCGTTCGCGCGCGCTGGTCTCCAGTTCGGCGCGCTCACGCTCCAGCCGCACGCGGTGATGGTAGGCTTCCGCAACCTGACCGCGCAGCGCGATCACCTCCTTCCCGCCCCACTCGTCGAGGATATCCAGATGGCGCGGGACGGAGAGCAGCGACTGATGCTCATGCTGCCCGTGCAGGTCTACCAGCCAGTCGCCGACCGCCTTCAACTGCGCGATGGTGGCGGGACGCCCCCCGATTCGCGCGGAGGACTTGCCGGCGGCGGTGATCTCCCGCGAGAGCAGCAGCAGGTCGTCCTCCAGGGCAAAGCCCATCTTGCCCAGAAACGCCGCCAGATCGGAGGAGCCGCCCACATCAAAGACGGCGTCAATCAGCGCGCGCGGCGCGCCGCCGCGCACCATCGCCGACTCGATCCTGCCTCCCAGAATGGCGTTAAGCGCATCCAGAATGATGGATTTGCCCGCGCCTGTCTCGCCGGTCAGCACATTCAGCCCCGGACCGAACTCCAGGTCGAGATGGTCAATAATGGCGTAGTTGCGAATAGTCAGCGTTTGTAGCATCACACTCCACAGTGTCAAGAGGATGGGGAAACCTGCCGCTGTTACCTATTCTACCATACTGCGCCTCAAAACCGGTTGACAGATGATGGGGTATATTCGCCTCTATTCGAGGTATCTTTTATGCAGAAGGTGAAAGGCGAGGCAATGTCGAACTTCCTCCGCGTCCCCTCATCGAAACGCCAGTAACCCTGAAACATCGTGCAGCTTAAACGTCTACAACTGATCGGCTTCAAGACCTTCGCAGACAGGACCGAGATCGAGTTCAGCGAGGGCATGACCGCCGTCGTCGGTCCCAATGGCAGCGGCAAGAGCAATATCGCCGACGCGCTTCTGTGGGTTCTGGGCGAACAGAATCCCCGTCTGCTGCGCGGCTCCGACAGCCGCGATGTGATCTTCTCCGGCACGGACCGGCGCAAGCCGCTCGGAATGGCGGAGGTGCGTCTCACCCTCGACAACTCCGACCGATCCCTTCCCGTTGACTTTGCGGAGGTGACCGTAACCCGCCGGGTCTACCGCTCCGGCGAGAGCCAGTACTTCCTCAACGGCGCGCCCTGCCGTCTGAAAGACATCGTGGATCTCTTTCTGGATACCGGCATGGGCAGAGGAGCCTACTCCTTCATCAGTCAGAGCGAGATTGACGCGGTGCTGTCCGCCCGTCCGGAAGACCGGCGCGAACTGTTTGAAGAGGCGGCGGGCATCAAGAAATATCGTGTCCGCAAGCGGGAAGCTGTCCGAAAACTGGAGCAGGCGGAGACCAACCTGACCCGTATCCGCGACATCGTGCATGAGCTGGAGCAGCAGCGCGCCCCGCTGGCAAAGCAGGCGGAGATCGCGAAACGGTATCTGGAGCTTCAGGCGCGTCTTCAGGAGATCGAGGTCGGGCTGTTGGTGGCGGAGGCGCAGAAGACCGACTACGAACTCTACGCCGCCCGGCGCGAGCGCGAAATGGATCAGGAGGCGATCCAACGTTACGACGCCGACCTGGCGCTGCGCGAACGCGAACTGACGGTCATCGGCGACCGGCTGGCGGAGGCGGAACAGGAGCTAGACAGCGCGCGCCTGAACCAGCAGAGCGCCCTGACCATGCTGGAGCGCACCGAGAGCCAGATACAGCTGGTGCGCGAGCGCGGACAGACGGCGGAGCAGAGCGCGGAATTGCTGGAGGGAGAGCTGAAGGAGCTGGCTGAACGCGCCTCCGCGCTGACTCGCGAGATTCAGGCGCAGGAGAAGGCGCAGGAGAAGGCGGCGGCTGAGGAGGCGGCGCGCAAAACGGAGATGGCGGCGGCGCGGGCGCGCATGAAAGAGCTGGAGGCGGCGCTGTCGGAGGCGATGCAGCGCGCGGAGGATCGTCAGGGCGCGCTGCGCAGGCTCGCAGAACAGCGCGCCCGGCGCGAGGCGGCGCTGGCTGCCTGTCGCAGCCGCCTGGCGGAGACGGAGTCGCGGCTGAACCGGCTGGGCGAGGAGGCGGTTCAACTGGAGACCCTGCACCAGGAGACCGAAAAACGCCTCCGGGAGACGCAGGAGCTGCTGAAGGAGACCCGGCAGAGACAGGAGTCGCTGCAGCAACAGTTGACCGCCCGGGAGCGCGAGCGGCGTGCAGCGCAGGACGCAGGCTCTGCGGCGCGTATCGCCCTGGATGCCGCCCACCGCCGACTGGCGGAGCGCGAGAGCCGGCTCGCCACCCTGACCGAGCTTCAGGAATCGGGGGAGGGCTTCTATCAGGGGGTGCGCGCCATCCTGAACGCCGCCCGGCAGGGAAAGCTGAAGGGACGCTATACGCCGGTAGTGGACCTGCTGACCGTGCCGGAGGAGTACCGCGTGGCGGTGGAGGTTGCGCTCGGAGCCAGCGCGCAGGATATCGTGTGCGATACGGAGGCAGAGGCGAAAGCCGCAATCGAGTGGCTGAAAGCCAATCGCGCCGGACGCGCCACCTTTCTTGCCCTGCCGATGCTTCAGCCCTCCCTGCCCCTGACACAGGCGACCATTCACGGGATGCCCGGACTGATCGGCGTGGCGGCGGACCTGGTGCAGACCGATCCGCGCTATGCGGCGGCGATTCACCTGCTGCTCGGGCGCGTTGTGATCGCGCGGGAGATGGAGGCGGCGGTGCAGGCGGCGAAGCGGATCAAGGGATGGGGACGCATCGTTACGCTGGAGGGCGAACTGATTACGCCGGGCGGCGCGCTGACCGGCGGTTCGCTGCAGGGACGGGGCGCGCATCTGGTGGGACGCAAGGGCGAAATTGATGATCTCAAACGGTTGCTGCCGCAGCTTCGGGCGGAGGCGGAGCGGCAGGCGGATGCGCTGCAGCAGGCGGAGCGCAGCGTGGAAGCGCTGGACGCCGCCCTCCTGCGAGGGCGGCGTGAGCTGTCGGAATACACCGCGAAGATCGCGGCGATGGAACGCGACCTGAGCGCGGGAGAGCGGGAGCGTGAACGGCTGCAGGCGGCGCGGGAGGAGATCGCGGCGGAGGCAGCGCGGCTGAATGCCGCCTGCGCGGCATTGACGAAAGAGGCGGCGGAGTGGACTTCGGCGGTCGAAGCCAGCCATGCGGAGGACACCAGCGCCGACGACGCCATCGCGGCCGCGCAGGAGGAGGCGCGGCAGCTGGTGGCGCGGCGTGATGAGGCGCGCGGCGTCCTGACCGCGCTGGAGGTGGAGACGGGGCGGCTCACCGAGAAGCTGGCGGGCATGAAGCGCAGTCTCGCCGCCAGCCGCGAGGCTCTCCGGCAGCTGCAGGCGGCGCGGGAGGCAAAACAGGCGCAGCGAGAGCTGGCGGGGGTCCAGTGGCGCGACGCCGACAGCATGCTGCGCGAGTTGACGGCGAAACGCGAGGAGGCGCGCCTCTATCTGGCGGAGTGCGAGGAGCAGTTCGCGCGCCTGCGCGATCAGCGGCAGGAGCTGCTTCATGCCAGTTTTGAGAAGACGAACGCCATCAAAGAACTGTCGCAGACCCGCGCCGATACGCTCCGGGATATGCACGACGCCGAACTGCAGATTGCGCGGCTGGAGGTGCGTCTCTCGCAGGCGGCGCAGAGGCTTCTGGAAGAGTACTCCATCACGCTGGAGGAGGCGCTGGAGCGCCCCGATGCCGCCGAGATAGACCGCGACGTGGCGGCGGAGGTTACCCGTCTACGGCGCGAACTGCGTCAGATGGGGCAGGTGAACACCGGCGCGGCGGACGAGTATGCGCGTCTGACCGAACGCTACGAGTTTCTCTCGGGACAGCGCGCGGACCTGGAGAAGGCGCGGGAGTCGCTGCTGGCAACCATCGCGGAGATTGACGCCTCGACCCGCGACATCTTTATGGAGACCTTCAACGCCGTCTCCGAAGAGTTCTCGCGCCTGTTCACGCGCCTCTTCAACGGCGGCTCTACCCGCCTCACATTGACGACGCCGGATGACCTTCTGGAGACGGGCATCGAGGTCTACGCGCAGCCGCCCGGCAAAAAGCCGCAGCATCTCTCGCTGCTGTCCGGCGGCGAACGCGCCCTGACCGCCGTCGCGCTGCTGTTTGCGTTTCTGGCGGTGCGCCCCAGTCCGTTCGCCCTGCTGGATGAGGTAGACGCGCCTCTGGATGGCGCCAATGTCGAGAAGTTCGTGGAGCTGGTGCGCGACTTCACGCCGAAGACCCAGTTTGTCCTCATCACCCACAACCCCACCACCATGGAGGCGGCGCCGCGCTGGTATGGCGTCACCATGCGGGAACCGGGAGTCTCCAGCCTCCTCTCCTACCGCGTCCCGCCGGAGTCGGTTCCCTCCGAACCGGAGACCTCCGTCCTCTTCGAGCCGACGCCGCAGTCCGCCCCGGGAGCACGCGGATAGACCGCCATCCCGCACCCGCACATTCACCTGCCAGGAGCGCAGCCTCTCTGCATAGAGCCCCTCTTCTCGCCGATATATTCAGAAGAGGGAGGTTCGAAATGTCTGAACGACAGACATCAGGCATTGGGATGTGCGCCTACTGCGGAGCGCTCAACGCTACAGGCAGACAGACCTGTATCCAGTGTCATCGCTCGCTGAAAGGCTTCTTCTGGCGGGTGTCTCCGCAACCATCGCACCACAGCCCCCTGCGATCCGCGCTGGGAAGAGTGCAGCGGCGGCGCGAACCGCGCATAGAGGTGATCCTGACCGGCTACGTGATGGAGGAGGAGGGGATAACCCGACAGCGGATCCTCGTCCGCAACATCAGCCCGAGCGGGCTGATGTTCTGCACCTGCATACCCTACTCCACCGATGCGCCGCTGAGAGTGGTGATGGATGTGGAAGGGCGTTCCTACACCTTCTACGGCGCGGTGCGCTACAGCATAATCGCGCATCTAGGCAGGATGCGAACCTTCGCCACGGGGATCGAACTGCAGGAGCGCAGCCCTTTGATGATGCGGATCATGGCGCGCATGGAGAAGGCAGGCATCTCTACCGGAATTTGACCGCGCCTCTCCACTGCGGCAGGCGAACGATCCGATAATTCCTCCGGCGGGGCAGCGATGCCCCGCCGGTTCACGTTCAGGACACTCCTGTGTGTTTTGCGTGACTGCAGTTATCAAACGAGGAGATACCGGATGAGTTTCAGCGAATCGCTCGCCGCTCGCTGTACAGGCGAATTCACGCTGGATACGATTTTGAAATATGCCGCAGAGCAGAAAGGCTCCGATGTATTCCTGAAGGTCGGCGCGCCCCCCCTCATCAAGCAGCACGGCTGCATTCTGCCGACCGATATGCGCCCGCTGACCCGGGAGGATACGGTTCGTCTGGCGCAGGAACAGATGACCCCCGAACAGCGTCATCGGTTCAGCGAGCAGCACGAGATGAACCTCTCCTTCACCGTCGAGGGAGTAACCCGAATTCGACAGAACGCCTACTATCAGCGCGGCACGGTGGCGACCACCTGCCGACTGATCCCGCTGGAGGTGCCCTCTCTGGATGAACTGGGCATCGAATCGAAGGCGGTACGCGACCTGACGGGCGCGCATAACGGGCTGGTGCTGGTCACCGGACCGACCGGCTCCGGCAAATCCACCACGCTGGCGGGCATGATTGACTACATCAACAGCAGCCGCGCCGTCAACATCGTCATGATTGAAGATCCCATCGAATATGTCCACAATGATAAAAAAGGGATCGTCAGTCAGCGCGAGGTCGGCACGGACACCCACAGCTTCCATGAGGCTCTGCGCCAGGTGCTGCGTCAGACCCCGGACGTGATCCTGGTGGGAGAGCTGCGCGACCTGGATACGCTCAACGTCGCCCTGCAGGCGGCGGAGACCGGGCATCTGGTCTTTGCCACGCTGCATACCTGCAGCGCGGCGGAGACGCTGGACAGAATCTCGAACATGTACGCGCCGCATGAGCGCGCGATGCTCTGGCTCCGCCTGTCGGTTACGCTGAAGGGAGTCATCTCCCAGAAGCTACTGCGCCGGGCGGACGGCAGCGGGCGCATCGTGGCGATGGAGATCATGGTTGTAACCCCGACGATCGCCAAGCAGCTGGAGGAAGGACACTCCGAAGACCTCTACTCGGCGATCCGGCAGGACGGTCAGGAGAACTACTGGGGAATGCAGACGATGAACCAGTGTCTGGACCGCTATTTCTCCGAGGGGCTGATCACCGAGGAGGAGGCGCTCATGCACGCAGGCAACATCTCGGAACTCAAGCAGATGCTGCGGCGCAGCGCCGCCGACCTCACGCTGCGCAGAGCGGCATAAAGCAGAAGACGGGGATCGCTCCTTCACACAGAGGGAGACAGGGAGTTCAACGATGTACCTGTTAATGAAGATGAAACTGGAACGAGGACGCCGGCTGCGGTGCGTGGTCTCTCACGTGCACCGGGACGACGCCGATGTCAGCGCGCTGGCGCCCGACGGGATCGAGGTTCTGGAAGATAAGACGATCCCGGAGCCGGATGGACCGCAGGAGCGGGAGCGCGGGTGGGTGGTTCCGGTCAACCCGAAACCCGGCGACGAGCTGCGGTTTGAGATGGTGGAGGTGGAGCCGATGGGAGAGCGGGGAGCCGCCTACGAGTGGGAAGTGATGATGTGCGACATGTACGGACCGGCGCGCGTCCCCGATCCCCGCGTCTTCCATGTGCGGGTTCCTATGCAGACAACCCCCGATCTGGAGCAGTGTCCGGGGGCGGAGGTTACCGCCGTGCGGGCTTCCAAAGACGGCGAACGCGCCTTCTGCTGGAGAGTCCTCTAACGGAACACCTCATAAAGGATACCGGGCGCGCTGTGAGCAGCGCGCCCGGTATCCCGCGCATCTGCGGACAGGCGTCGGGCCGGATCAGGGGAGAATCTCGCGCAGAACGATGTTGCGGAAGTGAATCTCCGCGCCTTCCGACTGCAGGGCGATATATCCCGCCACCTCCTCCGCATCGGTTCCCTCGTTCAGAACCTCGCCGTTCACCTTAAGAGTGATCCTCCCCCCGTTGACCACGATCTCATACTCGTTCCACTCGCCGATCGGCTTTTCGTTGGTCTTGAGACGGATGCGGTTGCGCTCCGCTCCGGGGTTGACCCGCTCCTTCGGCGTGGTCAGCGGCGCGCCGTCAATCAGCCAGAAATCGCCTGCCTGCCCGCTCATCAACTGTGCCTCCACCGAGCGGGGCCAGACCTTGTCCTCTCCGGTCACGCGCAGCAGCACGCCGCTGTTGCCCGCCTGCCGGGTTACCGGATTGAAACGCCACTGCAGCTTCAGCACATAGTTGGTGTACTTCTTCTCCGTGCGGATATAGCCGGCGGGGTTCCCCTTGCAGATGATGATCTTCTCTTTCGGATCCACCGACCAGACATCCAACATCTTCTTGTTCGGGTCGGTCAGATAGTATGTCCAGCCGGACAGATCCTTGCCGTTGAACAGCCTGATCTCCTTGCCGAGCTTCAGGGGCTTCTCCTGCGCGACGGCTGTCAGAGAGACAAGAGTCGCCAGCATCAGGGTCAGAAGCGCGAAACGCGCGGTTTTCATCTCGATCTACCTCCCTGTTTGCAGATGGCACCGTTGGAGTTCTGTTCGGGAAAAGCCCCCTGTTTTCCTGCGCGTCAGCGCTGCGCAGTGAGCGAAATACCGCCGGCGCGGGTTCGCCGGAAGTGAAAGGCACAGGGACAGGATTGCTTCGCGGACGCCTGCCATGACAGGCTGAGAGCGTAATGCGCCGACGCCCTACCCGCCCCCCCGCCACACTCCCCCTATTCAGACGGCTCTGAACGGCGTCGCCGGCGCAGCAGCGAGCGTACCTGCCCCAGCTCTTCGCATCGCAACAGCGCCGCGCAGAGCAGATAGACCGCCGTGCCCGCCGCCAGCCCTGCGGCGATCGCCTGCAGAGCGTGCGTCTTCACATGCGGCGAGAACTGCACCGCGCCGAAATGTCTCTCCAGACTGAAGAGCGCGCCATAACACGCCAGCGCGCCCCCCAGACTCGCCAGCAGCGTCTTTCCCGTTGAGACCATCAGCCGACCTCCCTCGATCCCGTTGAGCCTCCTTCTCAGCACCATCAGCGTGAGAAACATATGCAGCGAGGCGGCGATGGTCGTCGCGAGCGCAAGCCCCGCATACCCCATCCCCAGCGGCGTCATCAACAGCCAGTTGAGCGGGATGAAGAGGAGGGTTACTCCGGTTCCGATGATCACCGGGGTGCGTGAATCCTGCATCGCATAGAAGGCGCGGGAGAGCACCGCCTGCGCGGACCAGGCGAAGATGCCGATGGAGTAGAAGATCAGCGCGGTCGCCGTGATCAGCGTATCCCCGGGGAGGAATTTGCCATGCTGCAACAGGAGCGCAACGATCGGGCGAGACAGCACGATGATAAACAGCGACGAGGGAAGCGTCAGAAAGAGGATGAAGCGGATGCCCGTGCTGGCGGTGGAGCGCAGTTCCGACCACTCCTTCCTTGCCGCCATCGCGGAGAGCGTGGGGAAGATAGCGATCCCCATCGTCTGCGCGAAGATGCCCAGCGGGACCTGCATCAGCCGGTTGGCGTTGCTGATCGCCGAGAGCGGTCCGTCGCCCAGTGTGGTGGCGAACATCCGGTTGACAATGATGCTCACCTGCGGCAGAGCCAGCCCCAGAATGACCGGCAGCATCAGCTTCCAGACCTTCATCACATCCGGGTGCTTCCAGTCCAGCGACGGGTGAAACTGCATGCCGCTGCGCCAGACCGCCCACCACTGCAGCCCGAAATTGCCCACGATCGCCCCGCCCAGTGCGCCCCAGCACAGCCCCGCCACCCCGATCCGACCGCCCAGCAGCAAGCCGCCCAGGATAATGCCCAGATTGTAGATCAGCGGACCGATGGCGGGGATCAGGAAGCGATTGCGCGCATACTGCGTCCCCATCAGCAAGCCGCCCAGGAAAAAGCACAGCTGCGAGGGCAGCACGATCCGCGTCAACGGGACGGTCGCCTCCACCTTCAGATCGGAGAAGCCGAAGTTGAGCATCCGCACCAGCGGCTCCGTAAACGCCATCCCGATCAGGATAAAGAGGGTTACGATCAGCGTCATCACCGAGGCGACCACGCTGAAGACGTGCCACGCCTCTCGCTCCTGCCCGTTGGTGATCTTCTCGGTGAAGACCGGGATGAAGGCGGAGGAGAGCGCGCCTCCCGCGATCAGGAAAAAGAGCAGATCGGGGATCATAAAGGCGGCGTTGTAGATATCCGACTGGAAGTTCTGACCGAACTTGCCGGAGATCACGGCATCGCGGACCACCCCCAGCAGGCGGCTGGCAAAGGTGAAAGAGATCAGAATCAGGGAGGCGACGGCGATACGGCGCGCCGGAGAGGCAGCAGGATCGTTGGAGATAGCCGGGGACATTTCGCGGATATTGTACCGTGTAGGAAGAGGCGTGTCAATCCGAAGCGCGGTCCCGAGTCGTGGTATAATCTGTGTCTATAGCGCGGGCGCAAGCCGCCTCCGCCGAAGCGGCGCGGCAGGCGCATCCGCCACTTACACCATTGGGAGCGATCCGGGGGATGCTGACCCACGAACTACGTCAGAAATATATCGAGTTTTTCAAAGGCAAAGGACACCTGCACCTGCCCAGCGCGCCGTTGATACCCTACGACCATCTGGGCGTTCTGGACACCTCCACCCTCTACACGAGCGCGGGGATGCATCAGTTCAAACCCTACTTCACCGGTGCGGCGAAGCCCCCGCACACCCGGATCACCACCGTCCAGAAGTGCCTGCGTACCGGCGACCTGGATGAGGTGGGCGACTACTCGCACTGCACCTTCTTCGAGATGCTGGGCAACTTCAGCTTCGGCGACTACTTCAAAGCGGAGGTGATCCCCTGGACCTGGGAGTTTCTGACCGAATGGCTGCACCTGGACCCGGACAGGCTCTGCGTCACGATCTATCTGGACGACGACGAAGCCTTTCAGATCTGGCATGACGTCGTCGGGCTGCCGGCGGACCGTATCCACCGGCTGGGCGAAGACAAGAACTACTGGCCCGCCAACGCCATCAGCGAAGGTCCCAACGGTCCCTGCGGACCCTGCACCGAGGTCTTCTACCGCGTCGCCCCGCTGGAGGAGATGACGACCGATCCCTCCCTGACTCCCGTCGAACGCTACCGGATAGACGATAAGGCGGGTCGCTGGCTGGAGATATGGAACAACGTCTTCACGCAGTACGACCGGCAGGAGGACAGGCACGGCAAGCCGCTTCTGGTTCCGCTTCCCGCCAAAAACAACGATACGGGCGCGGGGCTGGATCGCATTGCGACGCTGCTGCAAGGCAAGCAGAGCGTCTTCGATACCGACCTGTTTGCGCCGATCATCGCCCGGATCGAGGAGCGCGCCGGACAGCCCTACACCGGCACAATGGAGCCGAAAGACTTCGCCTTCCGCGTGGTGGCGGAGCATACCCGCGCCATGACCTTCTGCATCGCCGACGGAATCCTGCCCTCCAACGAGGGGCGGGGCTATGTGCTGCGCCGTCTGATCCGCCGCGCCACCCGCTTTGCAAAGACCGGGCTGGGACTGGATGAGCCGTTCCTCCATGAGATCGCGCCGCAGGTGATCCAGAGCATGGGAGAGACCTACCCGGAACTGATCGAACGGACCGAGCTGATCCTCAAGACGATCCATCTGGAGGAGGAGCGTTTTCTGCGAACGCTGGATCGGGGAATGGAGCTTCTGGACGACCTGCTCGCCTCCGAGGTGGTCCGGCAGACGAAGACGCTGCCCGGAAAAGACGCCTTCACCCTCTTCGAGACGCACGGCTTTCCGCTGGAGCTGACCCGTGAGATGGCGGCGGAACGGGGCGTAGAGGTGGACATGGTCGGTTTCGGTGAGGAGATGCAGCGTCATATCCAGACCTCGCGGAAGGCGGCGTCCGCCGATGTCTTCCGGAAGGTGGACGCCGCGCTGGCGGAGATCCAGCAGTCCCACTCCCCCACCGAGTTCTTCGGCTACGATACCGTTCGCTGCGACGCCCGCGTTATCGCCATTATTCGGGACGGCGAACTGGTTCCCTTTGCGCGCAGGGGCGAAGAGGTGGAGATCGTTCTAGATCGCACCCCCTTCTACGCGGAGGCGGGCGGACAGGTCGGCGATACCGGGCTGATGGAGGCGGGCGACATGCGCGCCGAAGTGCTGGACACGCAGAAGGCGGGCGGCATCTATCTGCACCGGGCGCGGATACTGGAGGGCGAACTGCAGACAGATCAGATGGTGGAGGCGGTTGTAGACCATGAGCGCCGGAGGCACATCATGCGCAACCATACGGCGACCCATCTGCTGCAGGCGGCGCTGCGCCAGGTTCTCGGTGGACACGTCTATCAGAAAGGCTCGCTGGTCGCTCCGGACCGCCTGCGTTTTGACTTCACCCATCCGCAGCCGATGACGGATGAGGAGATCGCGCAGGTCGAGGAGATCGTCAACGCCGGCATTCTGGACGACCGCGAGGTGCTCGCGCACACCGATGTTCCGATTGCGGAGGCGCGCAGCCGGGGCGCGATGGCACTGTTTGGCGAAAAGTACGGCGACACCGTCCGCATGATCGAGATACCCGGCATCAGTCTGGAGCTGTGCGGCGGGACTCACCTGGCACGCACCTCGCAGGCGGGGCTGTTCAAGATCATCTCCGAAACCGGGATTGCGTCGGGCGTGCGACGGATCGAGGCGGTAACCGGCGCGGGAGCCTGCGCCCATGTCTCCCGGCAGGAGGAGACGCTGTCGCAGCTGGCGCATCTCCTCAGAACCACGCCGCAGGACCTGCTGAACGCAGCGGAGAAGCTGGTGCATCAGCGCAGTGAACTGGAGAAGCAGGTGCGTCAGCTGAAGATGGGAGCCGCCACCGGACAGGGCAGCCTGGAGACCCGGCAGGTCGGCGAGATCGCCGTCATCACCGGCAGAGTGGAGAACGCGGACGGAGAGTCTCTGGCGGCGATGGCGGATCGTGAGGCGCAGCGGCGCGCCGGGGCGGTCATCGCGCTGGGCAGCGCCTCGGACGGCAAGGCGATCTTTGTCGTGAAAGTAACTCCCGATCTGACGCAGCGCGGCATTCATGCCGGCAGCCTGATCCGGGAGGTGGCGAGGATCGCGGGCGGCGGAGGGGGCGGTCGTCCCGACTTCGCGCAGGCGGGCGGACGCGACGCCTCGAAGATCGGGGAGGCGCTGGCAAAAGTCCCGGAACTGGTCGAACAACAGCTTCAGAAGAGTCAGCCCATGTAGGGCTGTCCGTCGGAATCCCGCTCGCGGAGACCCGACACCCGTCAGTGGCAGAGGAGGTAGACGCCCATGCGATTCCCCGCGTCCGGAGCAGCGCTGCTTGCCGCCGGCTTCCTTCTATCCGCGACGATCCTCGGTCTGTCTTTGGGAGGCGCGAAGCGTTCGCTTGCGGCGTCTCCCGTCTCCGCGACGCCTCTCCAGATCCCGCCGGGAGAGGGACCGATGGCGCCTGAGTTTCCAGAGGGCATGGAGTGGCTGAACACGGATCGCCCCTTATCCCTCAAAGCGCTTCGCGGAAAGATCGTCCTTCTCGACTTCTGGACCTACTGCTGCATCAACTGTATTCATATCATCCCGGACCTCAAACGTCTGGAGGCGAAGTATGCCCGCGAACTGGTGGTGATCGGAGTCCACTCCGCCAAGTTCCAGAACGAAAAAGAGGCGGAGAATATCCGCGACGCCATCCTGCGGTATGAGATCGAGCACCCCGTTCTCAACGACCGGGACTTCCGGGTCTGGAACGCCTACGGTGCCAACGCATGGCCCACGCTTGTGCTGATTGACCCGGACGGTCGGGTAGTGGGGGCGCGCTCTGGCGAGGGCGTCTACGAGCCGTTCGACCGGGCGATCTCCGCGCTGATCCGCGCCTTTGAGCCAACCGGAAGGCTGGACCGCAAGCCGATTCACTTCACGCTGGAGAGAGACCGCAGCCCAAAGCCGGTGCTCTCCTTTCCCGGCAAGCTGATTGGAGACGCAAAATCCGGGCGGCTGTTTGTCGCCGACTCCAATCGCAACCGCGTGATCGTCCTCTCGTTGAGCGGCGCGATCCAGGAGGTGATCGGGGAGGGACAGGCGGGACTGACGGACGGCGATTTCGCCGCCGCGCAGTTCAACAAACCGCAGGGACTTGCTTTCGACGCCGCCGCCAACCTCCTCTACGTCGCCGACTGCAACAACCACGCCATTCGCAGGATAGACCTCAATGCCCGTAAAGTTACCACCCTGGCGGGAAACGGCAGACAGGCGGGCTACCCGCCGACCGGCGGGGTCGGGAGAGCCGTCTCGTTGAGCAGCCCCTGGGACGTGCTCCTGAAGGGGAACACGCTCTATATCGCCATGGCGGGCATGCACCAGCTGTGGACGCTCGACCTGAAGACGCTGCGCGCCGCTCCCTATGCCGGCACCGGAGGCGAGGATATTCAGGACGGTCCGCTCTCCCGCGCGCTGCTGGCGCAGCCGAGCGGCTTGACGACGGACGGACAGCGCATCTACTTCGCCGACAGCGAGGTCAGCGCGGTTCGCTCCGCCGACATCGGGGGAAAAGGCGAGGTGCGCACCCTGATCGGAACCGGGCTGTTTCACTTCGGGGATGTGGATGGAGCCTACCCGCGGGCGCGCCTGCAGCACCCGCTCGGCGTCGCCTACCGAAACGGCTACGTCTATATCGCGGACGCCTACAATCACAAGGTGAAGCGCGTGCATGTCAAGACCCGGACGCTGGAGACGGTCATCGGAACCGGAAAGCGCGGCATGCAGGACGGTCCGGCGAAACAGGCGACCCTCAACGAACCCAACGGCGTCTTCTGGGTGGGCGATAAGCTCTACATCGCCGACACCAACAACCACCTGATACGGGTCTACAACCCGGCGTCCGGCAGCGTCTCCACCCTGCGGCTCTCCGGGCTGGAGAAGCTGACCCTCCCCTCCATGCCCGCCTTCCTTGGCAGCGTCGAACGCTTCCCGATGCAGGAGGTCGCGCCGGAGACGAAGACCCTTTCGCTGGAGATCGAGCTTCCGAAGGGGACGAAGTTCAACCCCGCCGCGCCGTTTCGGATTCGGGCCGTTTCGGATCGTCCGCAGTCTATCGCGGTAGCAACGCTCAACATCACGCAGGGGGCGCACCGCCTCTCCCTCCCGATCACGCCGAAGTCCGGGGAGGCGACCCTGACGGTCGAGATGAGCATCAACTACTGCGCGGAAGGCAACGAGGGGCTGTGCTACTACAAGGAGGCGCGTTTGGCGATCCCGCTGCGAGTCACGGCGGGCGGCTCCTCCTCCCCCTCTGTGAAGTACATCCTCTACCGATAGTCTGCCTGGCGCGCCTCTTCTGCAGGGGGGATCGGCCGATCCCCCCTTATTCCACATTTCACCCCTCTCTTTCACCTCCTGGACGCAAAAAACCTGAAAAATACCGGGTTCCTGCCCGATAATCGAACAGAGCTGGATTGCTTACACACTCTTCCGACAGGAGGTACAGACGTATGCAGCGCGGCATCTATACCGCCGCAACCGGCATGCTGGCGCACCAGTACGTGCAGGACGCCATCGCCGGCAATATCGCCAACGCCAGCACCGTCGGCTATAAACAGGACATTCCCACCTTCAAATCTTTCCAGGAGATCGCCATGCACCGTTTGGACGGGGCGGGCGCACGCAGCAGCCGTCCCGTCGGGAACATGGTGTTCGGCGTGGAGTTCGACGAGACCTCGCTGGACCTGACCGTCGGCTCTCTGGAGCACACCCGCAACCCGCTGGACGTGGCGATCGCCGGACCTGGCTTTTTCGTAGTGCAGACCCCGCGCGGCGAACGCTACACCCGTAACGGGCAGTTCCAGACGGTGCCGGGTGCGCCTGGACCGGACGGCAAGAAGACGGCGGTACTGGCGGATGGCAGCGGCAATCCGGTGATGGGACAGAAGGGACCGATCAATCTGGGAGCTGGAGGCAACGTTCTGATTGACCAGACCGGGCGCGTCTTTGTCAACAATCAGGAGGTAGATCGCCTGAGACTGGTAGACGCCCCCGCCCGCGCGCTGGTCAAAGAGGGAGGCAATCTACTATCGGCGCGTCAGCCAGTTGCTCCCGTCAATACGCGGGTACAGCAGGGCTACCTGGAACAGTCTAACGTCAGCGCGATCAGCGCGATGGTGCAGATGATCACCGTTCAACGAGCCTATGAATCGGCGCAGAGAGCGATCTCCGCGCAGGACGATTCCTTGGGCAGACTGATCAACGAGGTCGGTCGCGGTTAACACACCTTCCCAATTCGGCTGGACTGCTCCGTATCAGGGCGGAGCGGGAGCCGAAGAGAACTCCCGAACGATCGAGGGAGTTCATGCGACGCATAACGAGCCATCCGCCAGGAGGCTCGTCAGAGAGGAGTAAAACGGTTATGCGCGCTCTAAGCACTTCGGCAACAGGCATGGTGGCGCAGCAGTTCAACCTCAACGTTGTCGCCAACAACCTCGCCAACGTCAACACGCAGGGCTTCAAACGGCAGATTGCGCACTTTCAAGACCTACTCTATCAAAACATCCGCATTCCGGGCGGCACGGGCGCAGGCGGAACCATGGTTCCCAACGGCACGCAGATCGGTCTAGGCGTCAGCTCCGGGACAACGACCCAGGTCTTTACACAGGGAACCTTCCAGCTGACGGGCAACGATTTCGACATGGCGATCAGCGGCGAGGGCTTTTTCCGCGTGCTGATGCCCGACGGAACCACCGCCTACACGCGCGACGGTGCGCTGGGTATTGACGGGCAGGGGCGGCTGGTAACGCAGGAGGGCTACCCGATACAGCCGGAGATCATCGTTCCACCAGATCGAACCTCCTTCAACATCGCTCCGGATGGAACGGTGATGGTCAGTCGTCCTGGTCAACCCAATGAGGCGATCGGACGCATCGAGTTGACTCGCTTTACCAATCCCGCCGGTCTGGTCCGGTTAGGCGGCAACCTCTACGTCCCCACTCCCGCCGCCGGCGACGCGGTTAACGGACCTCCTGGAGAGAACGGCATCGGCAGCATCAAGCATAAGTTCCTCGAGATGCCTAACCTGGAGGTCATCGAAGAGATGATCCGCCTGATAACGATCCAGCGCGCCTTCGAATCCAACTCGAAAGCGGTACAGACAGCCGACGAGATGCTTCAGACCGCCAATAATCTGAAGCGGTAGTAAGAGAGGCTCCGGGCTATGCGTATCCTATCGCTGCTGGCTCTTTTCTTGACGATGCTTCAGGCTCCCGAGCGACCGGGAGGCGCATCGGTTACGGTCACCGTCAAGCCGTCGCCGGAGGTCGCGGGACAGACATTCCGGCTGGGCGAGATCGCGGAGATCGCCGGCGATGATCAGCAGCTGGTCGAGCAGTTGAGGGCGCTGGAGATCGGCACCTCTCCCCTTCCCGGCTTGACCCGCCGGCTCCTGCCCGCCGATATCGTGGTGCGGATGCGCGCACAGCGGATTCAGCCCGCACGGGTCCATCTGGTCAGTCCGCCGCAGATCCGGATCGCCCGGGTCGGCGCGGAGATACCGATGGACGAGGTGGCGCAGGCGGCGCAGAACGCTCTTATGAAGAGTCTGGAGGGGCAGAGCGACGGCATCCGGCTGGAGCCGGTCGCAGCGAACCTTCGCCTGTTTGTCTCGCCCGGCAAGCGCGAATATCTGCCCGGCGCGCCGCGCGGCAGGATCGAGTCGGGACTGATGACGGTTCCCGTCGCGATCCTGGTGGACGGCAAGCCCTCCCGCAACGTCGAAGTCTCCTTCAAGATCAGGCGCATGGTGACCGCGCTGGTCGCCGTGCGAACGCTGGAGATTCACACGGCGCTGACCGAAAGCGACGTAACCCTGACGCAGGTCGAACAGGCGGGCGCAACGCTCGTCTATCTGACCGACCCGCAGAGCGTGATCGGCAAGCGGACTACCCGCCGGATACAACAGGGACAGCCGATCACCGCCAGTACGCTGGAGGGCAACCCGGTGGTGACGGCGGGTGCGAAGGTAACGCTGGAGAGCGTGGTCGGCGGGGTCCGGATCACGCTGCCGGGCGTGGCGCGCACGCAGGGAGCCGTCGGCGAGCGGATCCGGGTCTACGCCCCGGACACCAGAAAAGAGCTTACCGGCGTGGTGGTGGATGCCGGAACCGTGCGCGTGGAGGAGAACCGATGAGAAGAGATACCGCTCTGCTGCGAACCCTGTCGCTGATCGCCCTGATTCTCTGCGCGGCGGCGACCGCCCGGACGCAGGAGACTGCCCGCCCAAGCGGCTCGCTGTGGAGCAAAAACAGTCGTTCGTTGATCGCCGACTACCGCGCGCATCGCGTCGGCGACACGATCACCATTCTGGTACAGGAGTCGTCCAGCGCGACCTCGCAGGCGACAACGAAGACCACCCGTAGCGACTCCGCCTCCTTCGACGGTCTGAACACGGCGTTCGACCCGCTGAAACGGCTTCTCAAGCCCTTCAGCGTCTCCGCCAGCAACGCCACCAACGGGCAGGGACAGACGAACCGCTCCGGCTCGCTGGTCACGCGCCTGACCGCCGTCATCAAAGAGGTGCTTCCCAACGGCAACCTGCTGATCGAGGGAACCCGCACTATCGGGGTCAACGCCGAGAAACAGAAGGTGGTGATCTCCGGGATCATCCGCCCGGAGGATGTGGGACCGGATAACACCGTCTCCTCCATCGCGCTGGCGAACGCCTCGATCCAGTACGACGGCAAGGGACCGGTCGGAGACCGACAGCGCAAAGGGCTGATCTCCACCATTCTGGGATGGCTGTTCTGAATGCACGCCCGGCGCGTCGGAAGATGTGCGGCGCGCCCTCCGGGCGAAAAAGGTGTGATGCCATGAAACGACTTCTACCGCTGCTTGGATTGCTGCTGTTCGTCCTTCCGGCACAGGGACAGGTTCGCATCAAAGATATTGCCGGCGTACAGGGAGCGCGCAGCAACCAGCTCGTCGGTTTTGGACTGGTAGTCGGTCTGGACGGCTCCGGCGACACCAATAGCACCATCTTCACCACGCAGTCGGTGGTCAATGCGCTGCAGCGACTCGGCGTGAACGTTCCGCAGGGGATCGTCAAGGTGAAGAACGTGGCGGCGGTGATCGTTACCGCCGAGCTGCCCGCCTTTGTCAAGCAGGGAAGCCGCATAGATGTTACCGTCAACTCTATCGGCGATGCGCGTTCGCTGCAGGGAGGCACGCTGCTTCAGACCCCTCTGCAGGGAGCCGACAGCCAGGTCTACGCCGTCGCGCAGGGACCGCTCTCTATCGGCGGTTTCAACTTCTCCGCCGGCGGCGCGCAGGTGCAGAAGAACCATGTCACAGTCGGGCGGATCCCCCGCGGGGCGATCGTGGAGCAGGAGGTGCCGATGAGCATCTCCGACGGTCAGAGCATCCAGATCGCGCTGAAAGAGCCGGACTTCACCACCGCCAGCCGGATCGCTGAAGAGATCGTCAAGCAGGTTCCCGAGACGCAGGCGCTTGCCGTAGACCCCTACACCGTGCGCGTGACCGTCCCGGAGACTCGGAGGGGCAATCTGGTCGGCTTCATCTCGCAGATCGAGGCGATCCCGGTCCAGCCCGACACAACCGCTAAGATCGTGGTCAATGAGCGAACCGGTACGGTGGTCATCGGCGGGGAGGTGCGGGTCTCTCCCTGCGCCATCGCGCATGGCAGCATACAGGTGCGCGTGGAGAATACGCCGGTGGTGCTTCCGCCGGAGCCGCTGAACCCTAATCCGGGACAGGTCGTGCCGCTGAAAGATGTCAACGCGAAGGAGACAAAGGCGAAACTGGCGGCGATCCCCGCCGCCACCACCGTCGAACAGCTTGTCAAGGCGTTGAATGCGCTGGGCGTCACCCCGCGGGACCTGATCAACATTCTGCAGGCGATGCGTACCGCCGGACACATCACCGCCGACATCGAAGTGCAGTAGAACGGAAGACCGATATGTCGAAGATAGATTCTCCGCTGCCTCCGCTGACCGCGCCGCACCGACCCGACGGCGTCGCGCTCGGCATCAGCGCGGAGGCTTCCGGGCGCGCCTTCAATTCATCGGAGCACGACCCGCAGAAGCAGAAGCTGCGCCGGGCATGTCTCGATTTTGAGGGTTTTTTTATTGGAATGCTGCTCAAGCAGATGCGCAGCAGCGAGATCAAGGGCGGCCTCTTCGGGCAGTCTTCAGAGGCGGGTCTCTATCGCGAGATGCTGGATGACAGCATGGCGAAGGAGATCGGAATGCGCGGAGCGTTCGGCATTGCCGACATGCTGTACCGGGAACTGGTCGTTACGCTGGAGAGGAAGAAGTCATGAAGACAACCGGAAAGACCTCTCTGCCGAAGCTGGCGCGAGACCTCAGCCGCATACTGGAACAGGAGGTCCAGGCAGGTAAGAGGCTCCTCGCCAACGCCCGCGCCATGACCGAAGCGATCACCCGCAACGATACCGCCCGCATGGAGACGCTGGGGTCGGAAGGGGACGCGATCATGACGCAGCAGACGCTGATCGGTCTCCGGCGGGAGGAGGCGGTCCTTGCGCTGGCGGCGGGACTGGGGTACGTCGTGGAGGATCCGCAGCGCGTGCCTCCGCTCTCGGAGATGGCGATGCGGCTGCCCCTGCCGGAGACCCGTCGGCTGCTTCAGCTCCGGCAGCAGATACTGGAGCTGCAGAGGCTTCTGGAGGAGACGCAGGCGCGCAACCGCGCCCTGCTGGAGAACGCGCTCGCCTGCGTTCACTTTTCGATAGACCTGATCACACAATCGGCGTTGAAGCCGGCGGCGTATGGAACCAATCCCAACACGGTCGGCGCGCCCACCTTCTACATAGATCAGAAATGCTAGCGTCATCGGCGCGTAACGGACTGCGCGCCGACAGGAGATATGGATGTCAAGCACATTCGGAAATTTTGAACTGGCGGGACGCGCTCTGCGCGCCAGTCAGGGGGTTATCGGGGTCATCGGTCATAACCTGGCGAACGTCAACTCCCCCGGCTACTCGCGGCAGCAGGCGCACCTCGCCTCCTCGCCGCCCTATACCCTGAGCAGCTTCTTCTACCGCTCGCCCGGTCAGATCGGAACCGGCGTGGACCTGGTCGCAATCACCCGCATCCGGGACGCCTTTCTGGACGACCGTCTGCAGCAGGCGGGCAGCTATCAGGCGGAGTACCAGTCCCTGCGCGACATTCTCACACGCGCCGAGACCGCCTACAACGAGCCGGGTTCCGCCGGGCTGAACAGCCAGCTTACGGCGTTCTTCAACAGCTTTCAGGAGCTGTCGCGCAACCCGGAGAGCGGAGGCATTCGCGCCACCGTCCGCCAGCAGGCGGTAACTTTGAGCAAGCGGTTCAATCAGGTGCACGATGTGCTGAGCCAGATCGAACTGGACATCCAGAATCAGGTCAACGCCCGGCTGGATGAGGCAAATTCGCTCGCGAAACAGATCGGCAAACTCAATAAGGAGATTCGCGCCAGCCGCGCCATCGGAGACAATCCCAACGATTTGTTGGACCGCCGCGATGAACTGGTGCGTCAACTCTCCGCCATCGTGGACCTGCAGGTGTTGGAGCCGCTGGACGGTAAGGGGGTTCAGACGGGCGAGATCAATCTCTCGGTCGGAGGCTATGCGCTGGTTTTGGGCGATTTTGTGCAGAGTCTGCCCACGAACTTCACCAGCGTTGGTGGACAGCCGCAGCTAATTGGCAGAGGCGAACCGATCAATGTGCACAGCGGCAGCGTCGGCGGCTTAATCAAAGCGAGCGATCTTATCTCAGAGTACCGCACCCGGCTGAACGAGATCGCCTCCGCCCTGATTGAGCGCGTCAACACGCAGCACAGGATCGGCTACGGACTGGATGGCGGAACGGGTCGCCCCTTCTTCGCCGGAACCGACGCCTCCAATATCACGCTGGACGCCGCGATACTGAGAGATCTCAACGCGATCGCCGCCTCCGGTCCCACCGCCAATCCGCCCGCGCTCGGAAATGGCGAGAACGCCCGCGCCATCTCGGAACTGCGCTCCGTTCAGATGTTCGGTCAGATGACGCTGCTGGACTACTACGGGGTTTCGATCGCGAAGATCGGCACCGACGTGCGCGCTTACGAGAACCAGGCGGAGAACCAGGTTTTTATCACGCAGCAGATGAAAAACCTTCGCAACTCCATCTCCGGCGTCTCCATAGATGAGGAGATGACCCAGATGCTCCAGTATCAGCGCTCCTATCAGGCGGCGGCGCGCTATCTGAACACCCTGGACAACATGCTGGATCAGTTGATCAATCAACTGGGACGCTAGGCGGAGGAAGGAGAGCAGTCAGAATGCGTATCAGCACCCCCACCATCGTTGAGAACTCACTGCTGTTTGTCAGCTCCGCCTACGAGCGGCTGGCGGACGCGCAGCAGAAGATTTCGACCGGCAGACGGTTGAGCAACCCCTCTGACGATCCCGGCAACGTGATGCAGTCGCTTTCGCTGCGTGCGACCCTGGACAACATAGACCAGTATCAGCGCAATATAGACGATGCGCGCGGGTTTCTGGTCGCGACCGACAGCGCGCTAGAGCGCGCCGCCACGCTGCTGCGAAAGGCGCGCGTCACTGCCCTACAGAGCGCATCCAACACGCTTGGCGTAGACACCATCCAGCAACTCGCAAACGAGGTGGGGCTGATGTACCATCAGATGGCATACGCAGCCAACTCGATGTATGGATCGCGCTACCTCTTTTCGGGACAGCGCACCAACATTCAGCCCTTCGCCGATCAGGGAAACGGGTATGTATATCAGGGCGGAACCGCCAATAATTATGACGAGGATATCAATTACGATATTGGTCCCTCGGAAACCATCACCGTCAACATCGCCGGTGACCGGATTTTTAACCAGGCTTTCGAGGTGCTGCGTAATATCCAAAAACACATCTCGGACGGCGACGTAACAAAGCTCTCCCTCGAGGATATTCGCGACCTGGATCAGATTCTCAGCCTCATCACCAACGCCCGTTCCGAGTTCGGCGCAAAGCTGCAGCAGGCGAATCAGTCCAACGACCGGCTGGAACTGACCCGCGTGAACCTGAGCGATCTGAAGTCCAAAATCGAAGATGCAGACATGTCCCGTGTAGTCATTGATCTGAAAGCCGCTGAAATCACCTACCAGGCGGCGCTTGCGGCGACGGCGCGCGGATTTCAACAGAGTCTGGTAGACTACCTGAGATGAGAGAAGCGATGACTGCTACGAACAAGACGGCGGTACGGATCGAGACCTCTCGCTTCGGCGCACTCGAAGTGGAGGAGGAGATCATCATCACCTTTGCGGAAGGGCTTCCCAGTTTTGAACAGTGCAAACGGTTCGTCATCCTGACGCCGGACGATGAGAACCCGATTCGCTGGCTTCAGTCGCTGGACGACGGACGTCTGGCTTTTCCGATCATTGACCCCTGGCTCTTTCAGCCGGACTACGCGCCGACCATCTCCGATCTGGACGCTGAGAAGTTGCAGATGGAGGAGGAGACTCCCAAACTGCTGTTCGCCATTGTGACCGTTCCGCGCGACAACCCGCAGGCGATGACCGCCAACCTGCTCGGTCCGCTCCTGATCAACCCGCTGACGCGCCAGGGACGGCAGGTCATCGTCACCAACGAAAACTATCACACGCGCCACAGAATTCTGCGTCCTGTCGCGCATGCCGCCTGAGAGCGGTTTGAGAGAATTTGCCGGGGAGCCGCCCAGAGCGGGCAGTCTCCCCTGTCTGCCACACGCCATGGAGGGCACAGATGCTGGTATTGACCCGTAAGCCGGATCAGAGCATCATGATCGGTCCGGATATTGAGATAACGATCCTGGAGGTGCGCGGCGAGCAGGTGCGTCTGGGCATCAACGCCCCGCGCGAGGTCTCCATTCACCGCAAAGAGGTGTTCGAGCAGATCCGCCAGGAGAACCTGACCGCCAGCAACGCCCCGCAGGAGTCGCTGGATTCGCTGGGCAAACTGATCCCCCCG
The DNA here is from genome assembly GCA_938005745.1 of uncultured Chthonomonadales bacterium. Taxonomy (GTDB): domain Bacteria; phylum Armatimonadota; class Chthonomonadetes; order Chthonomonadales; family CAJBBX01; genus CALLMM01. The sequence continues at coordinate 109,421 of CALLMM010000040.1, forward strand.
CGCAAAAACGGCGTGGCGAAGCAGGTGAATATCAAGGCGAAATAGCCTCCCGCAGAGCGCATAGCTCCTCCGGCGAGGCGGTTCCGGTTGTGCCCAGTTTGTGAATGGTGATGGAGGCGCACAGACTGCCCATCACGGCGGCTTCCACGTTGGATGCGCCCGCGCACAGCGCGCAGACGATCCCTGCCGTCACGCTGTCCCCCGCCCCCACAATGTCTATCGGTCCGCGAACCGGCAGCGCGGGAACATGCTCTGCCCCCTCCTTCCCGCAGACCAGGATCCCCTCTGCGCCCAGCGTGATAAAGACCGGCTTTCCGGTGCGCGCCGCCAGACCCATCCCGCCTGCCTGCGCCTGCGCGAGAGAGATCTCTGCCTGCCCTGCCTCGCCGAGAGCCTCCGCCGCCTCCCGGCGATTGGGCTTGAGGATCAGGTGTTGAAACTCGCCGATCCGCCGGCGCGAATCGGCAAAGAGAACCGCTCCCGGAAACTGCGTCGCCATCTCCGCCAGCGCCTGACGCATCCGGTCGGTGACGACTCCGCAGTTTCGCTCCTCCACCTGATCCGCCACAATCACCGCATCCACGCGATCTGTCTCGCCGTCCAGCAGCCCGACCAGCGCCCGGATCAACCGCTCTTCGGTCGCGCTGTCGAGAGGAGAGCGATTCTTGATGTCCAGACGCTCCAGTTCGCGCTCCTCGCCGTCTGCGCGGCGCATCGGCTTTATGTAGGTCGGCGTAAAGCGGGAGGAGATCGCCAGCAGGCAGCGCGTGTCCACCCCCGTCTCTCGCAGCCCGCGCAGCAGGTCGAAACCCTCTCCCTCCTCGCCAATCGCGCCGACCGCATAGAGCCGCCCCACGCCGAGCGCGCTCAGGTTATTGGTCACCGTTCCCGCCGCGCCGGGACTGCAGCGTATCTCCACCACCTGTCGCGCCTCCAGCCCCGTCTCCAGCGAGACCTCCGACAGAGCGGGGTCGGTCACCAGATACTTGTCCAGAAAGAAGTCTCCCACAACGGCGATACGGAGCTTGGGAATGGCGGAAAGTATCTCCTCCAGTCGCTGCCGTGTTATCATGCTTCCGGCGTCTCCTCACAGAGTAAGAGTGATCGTCCCGTATCAATTCCCCATATGCGCGGGATTCTCCTTATGACAAGCTGAGGGCGTCCTTATTGTGTCCTTGCGAAGGAGGCGCCAGCCGACCCCCTCTGTCATTGCGAAGGAGGCGCCAGCCGACCCCCTCTGTCCTTGCGAGGGAGCGACAGCCGACCCCTCCCGTCATTGCGAGGGAGGCGCCAGCCGACCCCCTCTGTCCTTGCGAGGGAGGAGGAGCCGGCCCCTCCCGTCATTGCGAGGGAGGCGCCAGCCGACCCCCTCTGTCCTTGCGAGGGAGGCGACAGCCGACCCCTCC
>CALLMM010000041.1 GCA_938005745.1 uncultured Chthonomonadales bacterium
GCGTAAACCGAGCCTCATCCTGACGATAGACCGCCAGCACATCACGATCCTGCAGCAGGACATTGTGTTTAGGATTATCGCTGCGCGCCTCCGCGAGATTGATAAACTCATACTCGTAGGTGCCGTCCGGTCGCTGATGCAGCAGGACTGCGCGCGGCTCGTAGGCTTCCGGCAGCGTTCCCCCCGCCTGAATCAACAGATCCTTCACCCGCATATTGTCGCTGCGATAGTAGATCCCATGCCGTCGAACCGCGCCTAGCACTCTTACCTCTCGCTGCCCCGTCCAGGCGACCTCCTCCCGCGTGTAGACGCGCAGGCGATCCCATCGCAGCAGGGAGAGGTTGTTCGCGGCATCCCCGCTCATCGCTTTCTCCAGATTGATTGGGATCAGAGTAAGCGTGTTGTCCGGATTGTATCGGAACAGGTCGGCGCGCGTCGGATAGGCTTCATCCAGCAGTCCGCGGGAGCGCTGCACCAGATCGGCGACGGTCATATTCGGCGTGATCGCATACTCTCCGGGCTGATCCACCGCCCCTTCAATGGTCACCTTGTTCACGAGCGTGCTGCGCACCGAGAAGACATCCACCGTATCTCCGTCATACAGAGGCACAGGCTGACCGCTCTGTGCGAGGGAGAGGTCTACATCCTTGATCAACCGGGACATTCCGGGCTGAAGAGTCGTTACCTGAACGCGCTGTGTCACGCCTGAAGGGTTTGCGCCTCCCGCATACCGTATGGCATCGGTCAGGGTCTCGTTCTCCAGAAGCTCGTAGACCGCCGGACGCCGCACCTCTCCGCGCACGGAGACCCTGCCGTAGCGTCCGGGGATATAGATCACATCGCCGGGTTCCAGTTGAATATCCGCCGTCTGATCGCCCGTAATCAGGAATTTGTACATATCCAGCGTAGCGATCATCCTCCCGCGTCGTCGCACCTCGATGCGTCTCAGCGATCCGCTTTCGGTCGGTCCCCCGGTGGCATAGAGAAGGTTGAATGCGGTGGCGATCGCCGGAACCTGTCGGGTCCCCGGATAGTAGGACTCTCCGCTGACCGTCACGGGAATGGTACGAAGCTCCTTCAACGCGAGGGAGACGTCGGCATCTCGAAACGAGCGTCGCAGGCGGGCACGAAGCCCCTCTTCCGCCTGCGCCAGCGTCTGTCCGCGTACAATGATCCGTCCCAGATCCGGGATCGTGATTCCTCCTGACGGGTCCACCGCCGCGGTGATCTCCTTCAGATCCATGGTCGGACTCCAGTAACGGATCGTGAGCGAATCGCCGCCGGAGAGCTGATAGCTGGCAGGAACGCTGGCGACCACCTGCTGTAGAATGGTGGAGAGGGGATCGGCGATCTGGCGATAGGCATCCAGGGGAGGCAGGGAGTTCAGATCCTCCCCGGAGGCATCCTCCTGTCCCCTGCTGACGTCTCTTCTAACTGAGCGCATTCTGCCGGACGGGAGGAGAAGGTCCTCCTCTACCGACACAGCGCCGGAGGCGTTACCGCTGTCGCGTTTTTTCAGGAGAGCATCCAGAAAGTCGCGATATCTGGTCAGTTCGTCCGGCGTCAGCATATTTCGCTGATAACGCTGAATCAGGTCCAGCTTCTGCTGCTCCGTCAAATTATTCGTCGGGTCGGGAGAGAGATCGGATTTTCTTTCTGTGGTCTCCTCTATCTCATCCGGAAACAGAAGTAGACGATATTTTCGCTTCTCTTCCTCCGTCAGCCGGTTCGCCTGTTTCCTAGCCAAGAGATCCTGCTTCTGCTGATCGGTGAGTCCGATTAGGGCAGCCAGCTCCTCTCGTGTCGGCGGCTTCGGAGAGCGAACCGGCGCAGCCTTCTCCTCTTCCAGCTTGCGGGATCTGCCTCCCGCTATGGACAGCGTCGCGCTGGTAACCATCCGGTTCATCATCGCGATACGCACATCAATCACCTGTCGCGCCGCCTCAAAATAGTTGTATCCGAAGAGAGGCAGCATCTGGCTCTCCTGCCGGGCTTCTCGCGACATGCGGATATCCGCCCGATTGCGATAGTCGGGAAGCGTATCATCCGGCTTTGCCGGCGGGGTTTTCTGATCCGGGGCGCCCTTCAGCTTTTCGGGAGCGATCGGAGGGCGGGTACTGGATTGTGCGTGGAGCGGTACGGATCCCGCAAGCAGTATGGAGGCGGTAAAAATGACGACGCGCGCGGTTGCGGCGGCGAGCAGACCGGGTCGGAACATCGCGACGATCCCCTTTCGCAATGGCATACGGCTGAGCGAAACAACAGGCGGTTGTCCGGGAAAAGCAGTTGGTGGGAAGCGCATTCATGCCGTGCAGAGACTGATAACTCGATGCTGTCGGAGGTCAGACGGTTCAATATCGTCCGGAGAAACCTGATAAAATAACCTGCACTAGTGTATTACAATTCCTTCGGGATTGTCAACGCCAGCGCGCCGCAGACAGGAGCCGCATATGCTGTTCTATGCCAAGAAATCCGTTAACGGACAGATGATCGCGCTGTTGGTGCTGCTCGGTCTTTCCGGACTGCTCGCCCAGATCCTGCGGACAGAGATCCCTCTCAGAGCCTCTCCGGAGACGGCGATCATCTCACTGGCGGCTCTGTCCGTTGTCGGAGCGATAGACGGACTAACACTGCTGCTGCATCTGAGCATCGCTGGACGCGCCTTTGTGCG
>CALLMM010000042.1 GCA_938005745.1 uncultured Chthonomonadales bacterium
GTCCAGTGACTGTGTTGCTCCGAAGGCCTCGCGCCGAAAACGTATAATCTCCGCTGCCTTACGCGCTGCCCAGTCCCGGTCCCCGATGCCCTGCTCAATAGCAGCCGCCAGACGGCGGAGAACCTCTGTTTCAGCTTCCGCATAAGCCTGACGTATTGTTGCCGCATAGCGCTCAGTCCGCAATGCCATCCTGAATGATGTCCGGGAGCTTTAATCCCTGCTCCTCCATAATTTTCCGAACCTCGGCCTCCACCATATCGTCCGGCCACTCCGGATGAACGAGCCGGACGCGAGTGGAGATTGATGCTGCAGCAGCGCGCCCCAGCAGGTCGGCGGTCTGGGCGATGTCTCTGATGTCCGGGCGGATTGAGTCCTGAATCTCTACATAGGGCCGGGACGGAGTGATTCCAGAGCGGAAATGGACCGCGTCAACCTGCATCAGTAACTCAAACAACTCCGCCAGTGCGGGCGCCCAGTAGGCCGCCTTTTTGGCAGCGGTCAGGAAGGTCTTCCGCTCGCGAATCAGCAGAGCGGTCCCGCTCTCGGCGCGCCCCTCAATGCGTAGGCCGAAAGTCTGGGGACTGTAGCCTGCCGCGTTCACAATCTGCTCCGCGTAGTAAATCGCCGCATCCAGATGCTGCTGCGTCCGTATTTCGAACTGAACAACATCAATGAGCTGCCCGGTTGCCGCCCCCGCTACACCCGGGATGTCCAGTCCTAGATAAGCCTTCCGATGGATGTCGAAGATTTTCCTGCCCTTGTCGTCACGGCGGAATACCTCAGCCGGACCCACAAGACGGCCCTGACCTAACAAAACCTCCCACAGAAGAGATGTCGCGACTTCATCCAGACTTGCAAGCATCCCTTCGCAGCCCTGGATGTCCGCCTGTCCGATTGGCAGGTGCCGGAACTGGCGGTTTGGTAGAAGGTTTGGGACATAGACCGCCAGTATACGCGGGATGCCGGTCACGGTCACCGGCTCCAACCCTTGCGTCTCCGGGATGGTGTCCAGCGGGAGGCGCTCGCCGAGAAGTGAGGGAGTCCCGCAGTAAAGTGATGTCTCTATAAACCCCGGCAGGTGCGACTCCAGCAGGCGCCAGGTGGCGCCATCGTCCTGACGCACGATTTTATGGAATGTCACACCGGTCAGACGCCCAAACTTGAATTCAGGTATAGCGTTGTCTGGGTGCGCGACACTGACTAGGGGGTGCGGCGCCAGTTCCGGGTCCCAATTCAGTTTGAGGAAAACCCCACCCAGGGCAGCGCAGACCTCTGCGGCTTCGGACAGGCGGCTGGCCACGGCAGCCTTGGAGTAAATCTCCTCAAACCGCCCCTGCGCCTCTGGGTCCTCAAACGTGATGCGCGGCTCCTCGCTGAAAAGCAGGGCGGCGGAGACCCGGGCGATGTCGGCAGCGAGTGGGACATGGCAGTAGCGCTGCTGCTGTGCAGCCGCAGGCTCGCCCATCACTTGAAGGATTTTATTCGGGTCTGAGGAGTACCAGGCCGAGTGCGTCTCGTAGTGCGCGTAAACCTCGCGCCATGCCTTCGGCGGCCATTCAATCATCGCCATACATTGTACCTCCCCAGAACGCGGCGGTCCCGTTTACCAGATACCGCAGGGCATCGCAACCGTGGTCGTCGCGTTTCAACGGTCGGTCCTCTCCTCTGGCCTGCGCCACAGGGTCCCAACTATATCCCATGATTTCCTTCAAAAGATTCTGGCATGCCGGGGAGATGGTCAGCCTTCCAGCGGAAAGCAAGCGCGCAACGCGACGGATTCCATCAATCACAGCATTGTCTGCGGCCCAGATACCCCCGATGTTACTTCTCCGTGCGGCCTCAATGAACGATGCAGCCGAGGGGTCCACAAAGATGAATCTTGGCGCCACTCCGCGCTCAGCCAACCAGTTTTTCAAATCGGCAGTATACTCCGCATCCGTCTTGCTGCGCCCTGCGGCCTGCGAATCGTAGCGCCACTCCGCAGCCACATGCACCCCGTCGGGGCCAACGCAGGCGAGAAGTGCGTGAAAGGGATTCGTGGTGCCATAATCTATAGCCACGAACCAGTCACCGAACGGCTCCCGGTCCATCACGTGCCGGGACTCATCGAACATGTCATAAATGGCGCCCTCTGCGACTACCCACAGGCCTTCGATAAAACGCTTACGCCAAAGGCCAGTATACTCGGCCTGCAGAGCGTTGATGTAGGCATCGGTCAGGCTCAGGTTGTCCCGGAGCGTGAAATGCCAATGCTTCAGGTCCAGGTCTTTAGCACGGTCAAGGAACTCGCGCTTCAGCCAGTGTAGTGGCGAGTCCGGGTTTGTGGTGCCGAAGAACCGGGCGCCCGGGATGCTGAGTCGCGAAAGCAGCATCCGGAAGAAGCCCTCGGGCCATAGTGACACCTCATCGCCATACGCCCCGGCAAGTGTCAGACCACGGATTTTCTGTTCCGCCCGTTCGTCGTTGGCGCCGCATAGATAGACCGTGCGGCCAAACAGGTAGAATTCCCCGGCTCCGCTGACAAGTCTGCAGCGGGAGGGACCGACGATGTCCATCAGGGGCTGCAATATGTTGCGCTTCAGGGTCCGCTCGGTCTTTCCCACCATCAACAACGGGCCGGAGGGACCGTCTGCTGCGAACTCCAACCAGCGCACAAGACTGCAGGTTGTCTTCGATGACCGGACCGCACCATGCCAGATGTTGATTCTGGCCGTGCTTTCGACGATGGAGCGCAAGCCTACCTCTGAGAACGGCGCCCAGTTCATCGTTTCGCCCGGGATGCTTGAATTGTCGCGACCAACGCGGCCAGCTGGCCATCCTCGCCGACCCGGGAGCCGGTCAAGTTGGTAAGCTTGTCAAGAATGATGCCCAGAATGATGCCGAGGTCCCGAGGAGCGGCATCCTCTATTTTTCTGGATTCTAACAGAAGGCCAATAATGCGTTCAGCCAGACCGCGCAGGTGCTCAGCCAGCTCGGCATCTGTTGGCGTTGGCTTTTTCTTCTCCCCCTCCCGTGCTGCCTGCTTGGCCCAGCGTCGCAGGGTTGACTCAGGGATGCCGAGTTCTTTCGCGGTCCGTTTGATGACCCACCCGTTCGCTCGCAGGGCGGACAGGGCGGCTTCTCTGTCGGGTCTGGTCGGATGAGCCACAGGCGCATGTCACGGGCAAGAAAAACGGGGCCGGATGGACGGCCCCTTAGTGCGAAAAGGAGGTTAGAGACGATGGTACCCGAGAAAGCTTGCAAGGATGATTCTCATCTATATTATACTCGAAATCTGTGGTGTCGCGGGACCGTCAGAAGATGCAATCAACCAGCGCAGGTAGTCTACAACCTTCGCCTGCGGCAGGCGCCAGGGACGGGCGAGGCCGTACCGGGCGCGGGCAAAGATATAGTTCAACCACTCCAGATACTCTGGGTTGAGTTCAACACCCGTGACCTCTGCCTGCCGGTGCGCCGCATACGCACGCGCCAGCCGCTCCCGCAGGGCCAGGGCAGGGGAGGCGTATCCTGCATTTTCGAAGATTATCTCACCAATTACCAGCATTATCTTCGCGCAGCAGCGCCAGCATCCGAATCGCAGCGCGGGCCACGTCCTGCGGGGTCACCCCGCCTCCGGCGGCCTTCGCGCAGTCTTCCAGGACCCGATAGTCCCACTCACTGATGTGCACCACCAGGCGGCGGCGGCGGTCTGAGCGTGTCCCGAGTTTCTGACCGGTTTTATCGCCAGAAAGTTCCGAATGCCTGT
>CALLMM010000043.1 GCA_938005745.1 uncultured Chthonomonadales bacterium
AGCCGCCTTCTCGATTTTCGCCATGTCTGACTACGTCTGGAAAATCTCAACACGCGACACAGTAGAGCTGTTAACGTCGGACCTTCTGGACACCCTCGCTCCGGTGCAGCATGGGATGACGACCCGTCATCAGGATCGTAATCTCTCCTTTCGCACGCATCCCGACCCGACGGAGGTGCGGCGCCATCGCGCCGTCGTCTGTTCCGCCTTCGGAAAGCGATTGACCGATCTGACCGTCCCGGCGCAGATACACGGCAGCGGGGTGGCGGTGGCGGACGAGACGCATCGCGGGATGGGCGGAGCGAGCCTTGCCACGGCGATTGCCGGCGTGGATGCGCTGGTAACGGCGACGCCCGGTCTGCTGCTGGGGATCACCGTTGCCGACTGCCTGCCGGTCTTTCTGGCGGACAGGCGGAAAGGAGTGATCGGGCTGGCGCACTCCGGCTGGCGCGGAACCGCCGGAGAGATCGTTCCCCGTACCCTGAAGTTGATGCAGGAGGTCTTCGGGACGGAGCCGCAACAGGTTGTCGCCGCCATCGGCGCGGGGATCGGCGGGTGCTGTTATGAGGTGGGGGCGGAGGTCCGGGAGGCGCTTCTGCGGATCGGCAGCGGAGAGGAGGCGTTCCGCCCCTCTCCCGCCGGTCGCTGGTGGTTGAACCTGCCGCAGGTGGTGGTTCAGCAGCTTTTCGCCTGCGGCGTTCCGAAGGGCGCCATCTCCTGCGCTCCGTACTGCACACACTGCCGCCCCGATCTCTTCTTCAGCCATCGCCGGGACGGAGCGCAGGCGGGACGCATGGGCGCGTTCCTGATGCTGCGATAGCCCCGCCGTCTAACGCTCCGCTCTGAACTGCTGCTGCATCTCCTCCGCGATCTGCCGCGTTCGTATCTTATAGCCCTCGACGCCGTCCTGCAGGTAGGTCAGGTCCCGCTCGGGGTCGCGAACTCCCTGCGCGTTGATGTCGAGATACTGCAGCCGCCCCTTGACCGCCACCGCGTCCATCAGCGTTCGCATCAGCAGGAACAGGTGATAGCCGTCGCGCTTTGCCACCGTGAGCGTGGCGGTCGGGACGCCGTTGTAGAGGTAGTCGGCGGCGGTGGCGCGGCAGGAGGCGTCCTGCACGGCGGAGAGCGGCAGCCCCTCAAAGGAGAGGAGATCGCCCTGAATGCCATTGCCGGTGGGGATGGGGAGATCGCTTCCCAGATCGAGCCAGCGAATCAGCATCACCAGCTTATCGTGCGGACCGCGCAGAATTCCGTTCAAAATCGAGTGGTTGCCTGTCGGACCGCGCGACCCGATCACATTCAAGCCTGCTCCGCGCTCCTGAACGCTCTCGGAGTAGAGCTGTGTGAACCAGTCGCACAGCCGCGAATCATCGGCGTAGTTGCAGAAGAGCAGATCGGTTTTACGGGCGTACTGCTCTCCCAGATGCCACCAGCGCGCCAGCGCGCAGGCGGTGTTGTCCGGGTCATCCGCAGGAAGCAGCAGGCGTCTGTGTCCTTCGGCATAGCCTGCCAGCGCGCGCTCCACGCGCTGACGCGGAGTCTCCTCGCGCGCCGTGACCGCGAACGGCAGCAGTCCGACCGGCGAGGCGAAGCTGAAACGCCCGCCGACCCCCTCCGGCACGGGCAGCATCCCGAAAAACGGTCGTGTCTGGTTCAGCGTATAGAGAACGCTCTCTGCGTTCTGCCCGGTCGTCGCAACGCAGCGCTGCTCCCAGTCCTGGATGCCGGCGCGCTGCAACCGCTCACGGATGACCATCGCGGCGGCAATCGTCTCGCCGGTCTTACCGGACTTGCTGACCACGTTGATGCAGGTCTTCTCCAGCAGACCGCGAGACTGAAGCATATCGAGCAGGGCTGCCAGACGTCTGGGGTCGAAGGTGTCGCCCGTAAAGTATATCTCCGGCGTGCCCGGCTCCACGATCTGATTGTGGAAGGGATGATCCAGGGTATCGTGGAGCGTGCGCCCGCCGAGATCGGAGCCTCCAATGCCAACCAACACAAAGACCGCGAACTGACGGCGGATCCTCTCCGCCAGGATCAGCGTATCTTCGATCTCCTGCGTTCGAAGGTGGCTGTGCGTCCAGGCGCGCCAGCGCGGCTCCAGGGCGGCGTAGCCCTCCTGCTGCTCTGCGGCGATGTCCGCCTGAATGGCGGCGACGCGCCGGTCAAGCTCCTCGCGGTGTTTTGCGTTGATCCCGGCGTTGAGAATGGAAAGAGACTGCTCCGCATCAAACTGAAGGGCGGAGGATAACGTATCGCTCATCGGTCTTATCTCCCGGTGCGTTATGGGGTGATGGATGGTCCGGCGCGCTTCTCGCGCCTGTGCGGTCTCATGCCGCGACAATGTGAGGGCAGGCTGCGCGTAACTGGAACGGTCGAACTTCCCAAACTGTCTTTGTGAGGGAGGCGCAGCTGTCCCCTCCTGTCATTGCGAGGGAGGCGCAAGCCGCTCCCCCCTGTCATTGCGAGGGAGGCGCAAGCCGCTCCCCCCTGTCATTGCGAGGGAGGCGCAAGCCGACCGAAGCAATCTCGTCCTTCCCGGCAGGCGGAAGATTGCTTCGCTGCGCCAGGCAGCAAGACTATGCGCGGATGGCGGCTGCCTGTCTGTGCTTCTCCGGCAGCGGCAGGTTCACATGCCTGCAGATCGCCATGGCGGTCTCCAGATCGGTGATCAGTTCGTTGACGGCGCGCATCCGAATCGCGGTGGTCAGGATCGGGGCTTTCCATTCGCCGACCGCCAGCACGATGACGCCCAGACCGTCGGAGGAGCCGTGTCGCACGCGCTCCGCCACGCGAATGAAGTCCTGCGGCGTCGCCCCAACGATCAGGTTATTTACGTGCGCCACCAGTTCGCGCTCCGGCGACGGGGGAGCCTGATTCGGCGTGTCCGGATCGTCGGAGGCGACCACCAGATGCAGCGCGAGATCGCCGACAACGCCGGCGCGCTGCAGCACGGGCAGGTCTTCCGGCGTGATCAGGTTCGGGCGATAGATCGGCAGCGTCTGAACATCCAGCGAGGTCAGTCCGGTTACCAGCGTATCCACGCACTCGATCAAGCCGCTCTGCCGGGAGCCGCTCTCATCTACGCCCCCGAAAATCCGCCGGTAGGAGACATCGTTTTCGATGAAGTCGCGGATGGCGCGCAGCTGGGTCGCGTCCTGGTGAAAACGCCGGGGGATGTAGGCTGGCGTGTTGAGGCGGGGAGCGCGCGGCGCATCGAAGGCGGAGGCGGCAAGCTGCGCCAGCCGATTGCTGGAGCATTCGATCGCCTCTTCAAAGTGAGGATCCGTCTCATCCAGGCTCAGGTTGCCGACGATGGGCAGGAACCGCAGGTGCGGGTTGGCGCGGGGCGGGCGCAGGTTCGCCACGCACTGGCGCACCGACCAGCCCCAGTTAATGCCGACAACATGCTCGCCCTCGCACAGCGCTTCGGAGAGGCGGCGCGCGGCGTAGAGACCGACGCGCTCCACGCTCTCAAGCTGCGCCTGACGGTTTTCGGCGTTGTCCGCGCCGAGGATGGAGGGCAGTACGGTGATCTGCTGCAGCAGTTCGCGTCCGAAATAGTCCTGCAGCGCCGACTCGATATCGGCGCAGGTCATGCGGCTCTTCAACTCCTCCCAGATTTCGGGGGGAGGGATGAACTCGGGGCGGTCGCGCAGCCAGCCCGCCTGCCGCACCTCATCCAGACGGCGCGTGACCGTCGCGGGGCTTTTGCCCAGCAGTTCTGCGATATTTTTCAAGGGCATCTGCAGCACGCAGTGGTAGTAGGCGACCTGCAGGGCTTCGATCAGGTGGGGACTGTCGGAGAGACTGTCGGGCTTCTGTCTTCGGCGGGTTCGCACAGGGGATGCTCCTGAAACGCCATGCAGCGTCTCTTGCTGGAATGATTTCGTTTTCTTTCACAGAAGTGAAAGGAGTTACACGCTCTATTCTAGCGAGAACGCGCCCCGCCGTCAAGTAGATTTCCCCGATCCTGCGTCAGCCGATACTATCTTGCCGTCCAGCCGCCGTCAATCGCCATCACCGCGCCGGTCACGAACGAGGAGTCGTCACAAGCCAGATAGACCGCCATGGCGGCGATGTCCCGCGGCGTGCCCATGCGCCCAATCGGCTGGCGGGCATGCAGACGCGCCTTTGTCTCCTCCAGTTCGTGCGCGTGGAAACGCTGCAGGTAGGAGTCCACAAACGGCGTATAGACCGTTCCGGGGGCGATGCAGTTGACGCGGATGCCGCGGGTGGCGTAGTCTATGGCAAGCTGGCGGGTCATCGCAATCACCGCGCCTTTGGTGGCGCAGTAGGCGAAACGCCGCTCGATGCCGATCAGTCCTGCGACCGAGCCGATGTTGATGATGTTGCCCCTGCCCTGCTTGAGCATGAGGGGGATGGCGTGCTTGCAGCCGTAGTAGACGCCGTTCACATTGACGCTCATCAGCCGCTCGAAGTCTTCGTCGCTCGTCTCCTCGACGCTTCCGACCAGCCCGATGCCGGCGTTATTGACCAGCACGTCCAGCGATCCGTAGCGCTCCGCCGTCTGCTCCAGCGCCACCTGTACCGCCAGCGAATCGGTGACATCCAGGCGATGGTAGCGGGAGAGCGTGCCGATGTCGTCTGCGACCCGTCGTCCGGCGGCTTCGTCTATATCGGCGACCACCACCGTCGCGCCCTGAGCGACAAATGCGCGGGCGATCTCCTCTCCTATGCCCGAACCGGCTCCGGTGATGAATGCGATCTTCCCGTTGAGTTGAAACATAGCCGTCCTCACGTGGAGTATTGCGGGGATGGAGGCAGGGCGCACAACCGAACGGCTGTTCGATCCCGTCATCGCCCGACACACTATTATCCGACGGGCGGCTCGGGATTTCCTTGAGTGGCAGGGCGCAAAAGATGCGCCGGGTCGGCGGGCGCGGCTCCCGGCGCGGGGCGCAGCAGCATCTCAGCGGGATGGTCGGGGGCGGCGGCGGGACGCAGCAGCATGCCTGCCAGTCGCGCCTTCTCCAAACGCTCCTGCAGGTAGGGCAGGCAGGCTTGCGCCGCTTCCCGGATGCGCGTCCCGGCTTCGCTGTCGTTTTTCAGCTGCGTCAGCCGCTCAACATACGGGACCGCCTTCTCGTCGCCGACCTGCTGCCACGCCTGCAGAATCGCCAGGATCAACTCCGCATCCTGCTTGAGATCCGCCTTTTTGAGCGTCAGGTTCAGGTTCTCGCGCTGTTCCGGCGAGAGGAGAGCGGCGTCGCTAGCCTGCAGACGCGGAAGCAGTCGGGTCAACGCCTCGCGGCAGACCGCGCGAATGTCGCCATCCTCGATGTCCAGCGCGTCCGCCAGCGGTCCGACGGCGCGTAGATCGTCATACTTCGCCAGCAGGCTGGTAGCGTTCTTCTGCAGCTGAGAGGCGGCGGCGGCTCCTCCGAAGAGCGAGATGAAGACAAAGAGAAAGCTGAGGTCTCCAAAGTCCCACTCTTTGATGGAGAAGAGAGCGCGGAGGGTATAGAGAACGAACAACAGCGCAATCACGCTCAGGATCGTTCCCTGAATAATGCGCTGCATCCGCTTCTGTTTACGGCGGTTCTCCGCCTCCTTCCGCACCACTTCCAGAAGCTGCTCCACGCCCTCTTCGCCCATCTGCTGCAGCGTCTCCTCCGCGGTCTGACGCTCCTGGTCGCTGAGGCTTCCGAGTCTGTTCAGAAGCTCTGACTTCTCCTGCTCAAAATTCTGTTTCATCCTCTATTCCGGCTGGCTGGGACGCAGCAGTCTGTCGGGATCGGCGGGCGCGGCTCCCTGCGCGGGACGCAGCAGCACCTCGGCGGGATGGTCGGGGGCGGCGGCGGGACGCAGCAGGGTCTGCGCGCGACGCTGCCTCTCCACGCGCTCCGTCAGCGCAGGCAGGCACTCCTGCGCCGCCTCTTTTACCGAACGCTCCATTCCGTTGCTCGGTTCGATCTTTGCCAGTATCTCTACGGCTGGCAGCGCCTTCTCGTCGCCGATCTGCTCCAGCGCCTTGAGGATCGCGATCATTAACGGCGCATCCTGCCTGATGCGGGCGCGTTTGAGAACGTTGTAGAGCCTGCCCCGCTGTTCGACGTTGAGCAGATGGTCGTCGCTTGCCTGAAGCTGCGGGAGGATATCCTGCAGCGCGGAGGAGGCAAGCGTTCGAATACTCTTATCACCATACTCCAGCGCATCCGCGAGCGGTCCGACCGCGCGTTTCGGGCGCAGTTTCGCCAGTTCGGATGCGGCGTTCTTCTGCTGTTGAGAGACGGCATAGAAGCTGGCGAATGCGCCGAACATGCCGGTAAAGCTGCCGATATGTTCCGCGTTTCCGGTGACCGCCATCAGGATCATGATCCCCACCCAGACGCTCAGGATAACTTTATAAAACTTCACCCGTCTCTTGCGTTTCTGCGCTTCGCGGTCAATCGCCTGCATCAGGCGGTCGGCGGCAGCGTCGCCCATCTCTTCGATGGCTTGCTGCGCCTGAACGCGATCCTCTAGCCGCTTGCTGCTCAGTTTCGAAAGCAGTTCGGAGGGAATCTCTTCTGTCTGCTGCGTCTGCATCTGTTTCATGGCTTCTATTCCGCTCGGACGATCTCCCGCAGAGCCTCCACCTCTTCCGGCTCCAGTCGTTTGAAAGCCCGTTACGCCTCCTGTCGCTCGCCGACATAGCGGCTGTTCATCGCCTGCAGCATCGCGACAAACCGCTTTTCTCGATCCGCAGACCCTGTCATGGTATCTCCTCCATAGATTAACGAAGATCACGATGAGCGGGTTTCAGCGGATGAAGCGCAGAGATTATGTTCAGGATACCAGACGGCTTACTCTGCCGGGGATAGACCATCAGCGGCTGACCTGCCGCTATCAGGAGCGCGATCTCCGCCGGACCGAGGTGAGCGGAACGCTGGTCAAGCCGATCCTCGCCGGATAATCCGCCGAAAGGCGGATGTATATCGGGATACTGCGTTCTACAATGGGAAGCAGCAGTGCCATTGTGCGCCTCACAGGAGGAGAACCGCTATGGCAGATTACGATCCCAGAGTGACGCCCTGGCAGGTATCCGAGCTGGATTTTCCGTATACGGGCAGTGAGATCGAGCAGAAGAGGTTTCTGCTGCGTTACGCGATCCTCGCGCCCTCTACCCGCAACACGCAGCCCTGGAAGTTCGCTGTTGATCAACGGGCGATCCGGATCTATGCGGATAGAGCCTTCTGGCAGCCGGTCGCCGACGCCGACCAGCGCGAACTGCATATCAGTCTCGGCTGCGCGCTGGAGAATCTGCTGATCGCCGCCGAACATTTCGGCTTTGCCTATCACGTCGAATACCTCCCCAGCCCGTTGAATGCAGACCTTGTTGCGGAGGTGACCTTTCATACGCCCGGCGAACCCTCCCCGTTCCGTCCGCCCGAACTATTTGACGCCATCCCCCGCCGCCACACCGTGCACACGGAGTATCAGCCGTTCCCTGTTCCCCGTGAGGCGGTCAAGCGTATCGAAGACTGCTGCGTCAATGAGGGGATCATGCTCCATATCACGGATGATATGGATATCCGGCGCATGGTGGACGAGTTGACCTCCCGCGCCGATGCGCTGGAGTTTGCGAACCCGGCGTTTCGCGAGGAGCTTGGTCAGACCATCGGCAGGGGCGTGTTCGGAACGCCCTGGCTGCTGTCGGTGATCGGACAGCTTGCCATGTCCTACCTCAACCTCGGCAGAGCGACCGCGAAGAAAGACCATGAGGTGCTGATGAGCGCGCCGCTGCTGGGGATTCTGAGCGCTACGGAGAACAGCCACACGGCGCAGATGAAGGCGGGGCAGGTGCTCGAACGGATCTATCTGACCGCTTCCACCTTCGGAATCAATATCCACCCCATGAGCCAGACGCTGCAGGTGGCGGAGACGAAAGCCGAGATCGCAAAGCTGATCCCGGTTCCGGACATGGTTCCCATGCAGCCGTTCCGCATCGGCTATGCGGTCGGCGGGGAGCATCATACGCCGCGCCGCGCTCTGGAAGAGGTGCTGATTTAGGAGAGATTGATGGAGTTGATGGACGCCCTGTATAAGCGCCGCTCGGTGCGCGCCTATACCTTTCAGAAAGTAGATAAAGCCACGATTGAGACCCTGCTCGCTGCGGCGGTGCAGGCTCCCAGCGCAATGAATACGCAGCCCTGGGTCTTCGGAATTGTGCAGGATCGCGATCTGCTGCAGCAGTGGTCGGACCGCGCCAAGAAGTTCGAACTGGACCGCATGACGCCGGAATCGCCGCTGTATGAGCATCGCAGCGCCTTTGAAGACCCCAACTACAATATCTTCTACGACGCCTCCACGCTCATCATTCTCTACGCGCGTCCCGTAACAGCATGGGCGGCGGAGGACTGCTGTCTGGCAGGGCAGAACCTGATGCTGGCTGCCTGCCATCTGGGACTGGGGACATGCGTCATCGGTCTGGCGCGCGCCTGGCTCAATCAGCCGGAGGTCAAGCGGGAGCTTGGCGTTCCGGAGGAGTACGAAGCGGTCTTCCCGGTGATCCTCGGCTATCCCCGCGAGCCAGCCAAGCCGGTTCCGCGCAACGCGCCGGAGGTTCTGTTCTGGAGACAGTCTGCCTAGGGGCGCGTGAATCTACGGCAGGGAGAGACCGGAGAGCCTCTCGCCGCTCCTGCGATCCACAAATGCCAGCGCAATCCGACCTGCGGGAACCGCCAGCCCGCAGGTCTCTTTCTGCGCCGGAATGTCGCTGCCGGTTTCGTTAACCATCAGATAGAGCAGGGAGTCGGCGAAGACTACCGGACGCACCAGCAGCCCGCTCAGCGCGCGCGGTCGCTCCGGCGGATTCAGTCCGGCAGTCTGCGCGGCGCGATGATAGAGCGGGTAGACCGTCTGCTCCTCGCTCTCGCTGCACTCCACCGGCAGCGGGCAGTAGAGCAGCGCGCCTCTGCCGTGCGGAATTTTCATGGCATCCAGTCTTTCGCCTGTGACGGAGACTGCCCGTTCGATCCGCTCGCTCTTGTTCCTCTCGAAAATCGCCCGGATCGTCGCGCCTCCCTCCAGATCAGCGCGCTCCTCTCGATGAACCGATACGGGGCGCGTCTCGATCCCGAACCGCTTGAGCCGTGCGGCGGGTCGTCCGTACTCATCCGACTCGATAAAGCCGGTGATCAGCAGAGTCGCGCCTTCCGCCGCCTTCTCCAGCAGCGTCTGCCAGCAGGCTTCCGTCAGGACGCGCGCGGAGGGCAGAACGATCAGCGCGGGAACGCCCATCTCCTGAACGCGGTATTCGCTGACGGCGCGGCAGGGGATGCCAAGCGAGTACTCCAGAGCGCGCACGGCGCGCCGCGTCGCCGCGTCCGCCTGTCCTCGCACGCTGAAGAGGCTGCTGTAGGGGATGACAACGCAAGCCCGTTCCGGCTCGCGCCCGATCATTCTGTGGGCGTTTTGCGTAAAGAAACGGCAGATGCGACGGAACGACTCCATCTCCGGCTTCTCGCTGCCGTCCGCTCGCAGCAGTCCGATCCCCGCCTCGATGTCCGAGTCGAGGTAGACGTTGGTATTCCACAGCCACTGAATGAAGCCTGCACCGCCGCAGGCAAACGCTAGCACGAGCTTTCTCTCCAGCAGATTGCGCGCCTCTTCAGGTGTCCAGAGGGGACTTCCGTCCAGCCTCTCTCCGAACATGATCCCGGTCTCTTCGATCAGGTTGGGCTTATCGGGCGTCTTCGTGATGACGCTGTCCCAGAGCAGATCGTCGTTCTGCCACCAGGAGTGGTTGCAGGTGAAGTCTACCACCGCGCCGTAGAAGTGCGGCGCAGGACGCTCCTCCGTGCCTCCCTCATCCTGCCCCACCGTAACCAGTTGTGTCGGGCTGCCGTTCTCCCGGATCACCTGCGTCAGGTGCGCCGCCCAGTCCCGAAACTTCTTCTGCGCGAAGCGCCGGTAGTCCAGACACCGCAGCGGATGCCTGCCCTGAAAGGTGTAGCCGTCCTGGAAGTCTTCGAGTGCGGGAAGGTCGAGCGGCATATCGGGTGTCAGCCGCCACCGCTCCCGCCACTCGTCTTCCGAGACGCCCTGTGACCGGAGCCACTCCGACCAGGCTGCCCGCTCATGCGGGTCGTAGTGAGGACGCGCGCGCCAAATCTGCGACGGAGAGCAGAAGGAGGGTTCGTTGATCAGGTCCCAGATCAGGTCGGGGACGGAGGCGAAACGCCGCGCAAACGCCGCGACGAATGCCGTCTGCGCCGCAACCGACTGCGGATCGAGATAGGGGTTTGCGCCGCCCCAGCTCTCCGGCAGAAACGAGAAGAAGGTGAAGATGACCGGAATGTCGTAGCGGCGCGCCGTCAGGAGATAGGCGGCGAAGGCGCGGAGCACGCTCTCGTCTACCGCACCCGGATCGAGCATGGCGCGCCGCCAGCCGGTCCAGAAGCCGGTTCGCACCATGTTGACGCCCGCCGCCTTCATGGCGGCGAAGTCTGCGTCCCAGACTGCCGGGTTCGGCTCAAAGAGGAATTTGCGATGGCTGTCGCCCCCCATGTAGGTTGTTCCGGTGATGGGATAGGGCTTGCCGTCCCGGTAGAAGTAGTCGCGATCCAGCGTGAACGGCTTCCCCGCAGAGATCAGGTCACGGTCGTAGACCCAGAACGCGCTCTCCGCAGAGCCGATCGGTTTGCTGTGCTGACCGTCCTCGACGGTGGCGCGCACGTCGTACAGACCCGGATCGGGGACCGGGAAGGGGGAGGTCTGGACGATGGCGGGACCGGTTCCGCAACGCAGGCGGTAGATGTGCGCGTAGATCTCGCGCTGGCTCTCCCGGGAGTAGACGCGCAGGTTGAGCTTGATCTCTCCGGCGAAGGAGGCGTGCACGTTGACGTTCAGGCACGCCATCTCGCCGGGATAGTAGCAGGCGTAGGCGGGGCGCAGGTCCAGATGCGCGCGCGGACGCACCGCATACTCGCATAAGCGCGCGATGAGATCGCCGGGCAGCGGGCGCGCTCCCTGACAGGCAGCCAGGATCCAGCGTCCGCCGGCAAACTCGCCGAGCAGGCGGTCTATGGCGACGATGGGAGCGGCGAGCGTTCGCCCGTCCATCTCCGCCAGCGCCAGAGGGCGCAGCACCGCCTCGCGCGGTCCCGGCGAGCCGATCTCGTCCGGAAAGTCTTTGCCGGTGGTGAAGCGCACCTGCAGCGACCAGGCGCGGGAGGGATGAAACCGATGGAGATGGGTCTCCAGGTCTATGTCGAGCGGGGGACAGCGCAGCGCCGCATGCGCCGGCAGGTCAATCGGGCTGGCGTGGTTGATGCGAAGCTCCTTTCCGTACTGCGTCTGAGGAGACTCCTGCTGCCATATCTCCCCGCTGCGCGCAGCCGGATCGCACCTGCGGACGGGAACCGTCAGCGGCGCGCCTCCCAGATTCACCCAGCAGCCTCCGCCCCGCAGATAGGCGGTGAACGCTGTCCACATGGATTTGGGGAAGGCGGAGCCGTAGGGCAGGAGGAAGAGGTCCGGGGAGGAGAGAAGCGCGGCGGGCAGTTCGCTCACGGTGGTGAACTGGATCGTAAAGTGGTCGTGCAGGGCGTCTCTCAGCACATGCTGCGTCAGGGGATGCGTATCTATGAAGGGAAACCCCTCTTCCCAGAAGATCACGGCTCTCGGTAGTGTCTCCGGCATATTCTCCTGCTCCTGCCTGCTGTCTTACCCTGCTATTCGACAGAGAGTGCGCCGCTCTCCTGCCTGAATCTCCCCGGAGACCCCCGCGACCTGTATCAGGGGATTGACAAAATATGCCTGCAGGAGATACAATAACTTAAGTGAAGACAGATATTTACGAATGGATAGCTCCGGCTATCCATTCTTATTTTTTCGGGAGAGCGAGCAATGGCGAATATCGTTGTCGTCGGAGCGCAGTGGGGCGATGAAGCCAAGGGCAAGATGGTGGACTACCTTTCGCGTCGCGCCGGAATGGTGGTTCGCTATGGCGGTGGCAACAACGCCGGGCATACGGTCGTGGTGGACGGAGAGACCTACAAGTTTCATCTGGTTCCCTGCGGCATTCTCTATCCGGAGGTTGTCTGCGTCATTGCGGATGGCGTGGTGATTGATCCGGCGGTGTTGATCGCGGAGATCGAAAAGCTGACCGCCAGGGGACACTCGGTCTCCCATCTGAAGGTCTCTCAGAACGCCCATCTCATCATGCCCTACCACCGTCTCATGGACCAGCTGGAGGAGCGGCGGCGCGGGACGGGCGCGCTCGGCACCACCGGAAGAGGCATCGGTCCCGCCTACGCCGACAAGGCGACCCGCAACGGCATTCGTATGCATGAACTGATGGACCGGGCGCGGTTTGAGGAGCGGCTGCGCGAACAGATCGCGGAGAAGAACCTCCTCTTCACCCGGATCTACGAATCAGAGCCGCTGGACGGTAAGGCGGTTCTGGAGGAGTATCTGGAGTATGCGGAGAAGCTGCGCCCGTTTGTCTGCGACACGGTCTCGCTGATCGGAGAGGCGATACGCAGGGATGTGGGCGTGGTCTTTGAAGGCGCGCAGGGGACGCTGCTCGATCTCGATCTGGGAACCTATCCCTATGTAACCTCCTCGCACCCGATCGCCGGAGGAGCCTGTCTGGGAACCGGCATCGGACCGACCGCGATTGATGCCGTCGTCGGCGTGGCAAAGTCCTATACCACGCGGGTCGGCGCGGGAGTCTTTCCGACGGAGCTGACCGACGACATCGGCGACTACATCCGCGAGCGCGGGCATGAGTACGGAACGACGACCGGTCGCCCGCGACGCTGCGGCTGGCTCGATTCGGTCGTTCTGCGCTACGCCGCGCAGGTCAACGGGATGAGCTGTCTCTCACTGGGTCTTCTGGATGTACTGACCGGACTGGATACGGTGAAGATCTGCGTGGGGTATCAGGTGGACGGCGCGTTCACGCAGGAGATGCCCTGTGATCTGCCTTATCGAACCGATCTGCAGGCGGTCTACGAGACGCTGCCGGGATGGTCGGAGGATATCTCGGGCGCGCGCTGTCTGGACGACCTGCCGGAGACCTGTCGGCTCTACATCCGGCGGGTGGAGGAGCTGGCGGGCGTGCCGATTGCCACGCTCTCCGTCGGTCCAGGGCGAGATCAGACGATCATTCTGCCGACCGCCCACGCTCTTCTGGAGAATTAAACGAACTTTAACGCTCCCTTAATCATGTCTTAATCTCTGCCGGGTAGAGTGTAGTCACAGTTCAATCAGGGTGATTGCCGCCCGGTCAAGCCTGTTTTGAGGCGCAGCGCATGATCTGCAGGCAAGGCGCTTAGCGGCACGCGAAGCCTCTCCTCCCGGAGGCTTCGCGCTCTTTTTTTTCAGAGGCTTGGATGAGAACAACCCATGAAACAGATTCGACTGGAACTGCATCCGATATACGGCGCGATTGCGAGAGAGGGCGAGTATGTCCGGCGGGGGGAGATACTCGGTCTCTCTGTGAATGAAAAGGAGATTGTGCGCGCGCCGGAAGCGGGACATGTGCGCCTGTTACTCCTGTTTGACAAGCAGACGCCGCGACTGATGGTTCAGATCGTGTCGGAAGCGGCGTAGACGACCCTGCGCCGCCGACTCCTCTTGCTTTCTGTTCGGGGTTTATGGCACAATCCTGATCGAAATACGCAGGAGGAGAGAGAATGTCGCTTTCGTTGCTGCTGGCAGTTCTGGGAGTCGTGCACTCCGTCGTCTCCGCGCCGCAAAATCCCCCCACCCTCGCCGAACGACTGGGATATAAGCCCACCGACCGCATTCTGATCGTCAACTCCGACGATGTGGGGATGTGTCACGCCGCCAACCGCGCCGTGATCGAGGGCATGGAGCGCGGAATGATCACCTCCGCGACAATCATGGTCCCCTGCCCCTGGTTTACGGAGATCGCCCGCTATGCCGCCGCGCAGGGATCAAAGCGCGATTTCGGAATCCATCTGACCCATACCAGCGAGTGGCAGGTCTACCGCTGGGGACCGGTGGCAAGCAAGTCGGAAGTGCCCGGTCTGGTCGGACCGGACGGCTATATGTGGCGTTCGGTGCAGGAGGTCTACCAGAACGCGACCCCGGAACAGGCGGAGATGGAGGCGCGGGCGCAGATCAAAATGGCTCTGGCGGCGGGCGTGGACATCACCCACATCGATTCCCACATGGGAACCATGCAGCTCGATCCGCGCTACCACGCGATCTATATCAAGCTGGCGAAGGAGTTCAATCTTCCCCTGCGGATGGCTTCCCAGTCCACCTATGAGCGTTTCGGCATTCCCGGACTGCGCGCGCAGGCGGCGGCGCTGGGGCTGGTATTCCCCGACTATCTAATCTATGACGATCAGCCCAAGCCGGGAGAGACCACGAAAGAGTACTGGATGCGGATCGTCAAAAACCTCAAGCCGGGGGTCACGGAACTCTACATCCACGCCGCGCTGCCCACCGAGGAGCTTCAGGCGATTACCGGCTCCTGGAAGACGCGGGGCGAAGAGGCGGCGCTGTTCACCAGCGACGAAGATATGCGCCGGCTGGTCAAAGAGGAGGGCATCATTCTGATTGGCTATCGCGCGC
>CALLMM010000044.1 GCA_938005745.1 uncultured Chthonomonadales bacterium
TACATGTTGGGAGCCGCCACATGGATCACCTGCGCGGAGATTCGCGGCGTGCCGGTTCCGGCGGCGAGAAGCTGCGTGATGCCCAGCGCGGAGCCGCCCATCGTGCCGATCTTTCCGTTGCACCAGGGCTGTGCAGCGATCCACTCCAGGGTGTCGTAGCCGTCCTGTCGGTTCTCCCACCATCCGTCGCCCTCAAAGGGCAGGTTCTGCCCTTCGGAGGCGTTGCGCCCGCGCGTATCCTGAATGACGACGGCGTAGCCGCGCCGAACGCCGTCCGCCCCGATCCCTCCCCCGATGTTCTTATCGTAGGGGGTTCGCAGAAGCACCACAGGGAAGGGTCCTGGTCCTGCGGGCAGATAGACATCGGTCGCCAGTCTGGTTCCGTCGCGCATGGCGACCGAATAGGTCTGACGCCCCGGCGCGGCGGCGTTCTGACTGAATCCGAACAGCGTGAGACACGACAGCGCAAAGATGGCAAGTAGACGGTCCGTAAGTCTCATGGCAGCAGACTCCTCCTGTGCAGTGTGACGCCTGTAGGTCTAAGTTTGACAGCCGGAGGCGTCTTCTCCTGCAAAAGAGGAGGCATCCGGCAGCAGTCGCGCCTCTCGCCCCTGTCCTTGCGAGGGAGGCAGCAGATGACCCCCTCTGTCCTTGCGAGGGAGGCGCAAGCCGACCGAAGCAATCTCAACCCGATACCCGATGCCCGACGAAACAGGTATAATGGTATCTGTTGCCTGCGTTGCTCACAGAAGGAAAGACGGCGTGATCGAACTCGCACGGGAGAGACCATGAACGCGCTCACCTCCGCCCGCCGCCTGCTGACGCCGCTGACCGCGCTCCGGGACGGTCTGCTTGACCTGCTCTATCCCCCGAAGTGTCTGGCATGCGGGCGGATGGGAAACGAGGCGCTGTGCGGAGCGTGCCGGGAGCAGTTTTCGGTTCTGAGTCCGCCGATCTGTTCCCGCTGCGGCGTGTCGGTGGGAGAGAGAGGCGGGTCGGATCGCCCGCTCTGCGCCGACTGCCGCCGCAGCGCGCCCTTCCATTTCTCCGCCGCCCGCGCCGCCGGGCATTTCGACGGTCTGCTCCGGGAGGCGATTCTGCGCCTGAAGTATGAGCGGCGGCGCAGGCTTGCATCGCCGCTCGGGGAGTTTATGGCGCAGACCCTGGGAAAAGAGCTTTTCGCGCCGGATCGGATAGATCTGCTGGTTCCCGTTCCTCTGCACCCGTCGCGGCTGCGCGAGCGCGGCTTCAATCAGTCGGAGCTGCTGGCGCAGGCGGTCGGGGAGTTCTGGAGAGTACCGGTCTATCCGAACGCGCTGCGCCGCGTCCGGCGCACCCGCCCGCAGGCGAATCTGCACGCCTCCCGCCGCGCAGACAACGTCCGCGACGCCTTCGCTGCCGCCGATCCCTCCCTGCTTCAAGATCGTGTCGCCCTGCTGGTAGACGACGTGATCACCACCCTGCACACCTGCAACGAGTGCGCCCGCGCCCTGACGGATGCCGGCGCGCGCGCAGTCTACGTGATTGCGGCGGCGCGCGGCGGATAGTTCGGAAGAATACCGTATCCGTCTTTCAGAGGAGACGTCCGGGAGCGAGAAGAGAGTATAATGAATATGAAAGTTACGCGGCAGCCGTATCTGAGCCGGTAACGGACAGGACGCCGGAAGCACCATGCGCATAGATCGGCGTAACATTCCATAAGCCGCACATCTACGTCAGTATGTCAGGAGAAGTCTATCCGATGGGAAGATTGGTCGAAGTTACCGATGTGATCCTCCGTGATGCGCACCAGAGTCTGATGGCGACCCGTATGGCGCTGGAGGACATGGTTCCCGCCTGTGAATATCTCGATAAAGCCGGATACTGGTCTCTGGAGTGCTGGGGAGGCGCGACCTACGACGCCTGTATCCGTTTCCTGAATGAAGACCCCTGGGAGCGTCTGCGCACCTTCAAGAAGCTCCTTCCCAATACCCGCACGCAGATGCTGCTGCGCGGTCAGAACCTGCTGGGCTATCGCCACTACGAGGACACAGTCGTCAGCCGGTTTGTGGAGAAGGCGGCGGAGAACGGAATGGATGTGTTCCGCGTCTTCGACGCGCTCAACGACGTCCGCAATCTGGAGACCGCGCTCAGGGCGGTCAAGCGCACCGGCAAACACGCGCAGGGGACCATCTGCTACACCATCTCGCCCGTGCATACGGTTGAGAAGTTCGTCACGATGGCGCAGAAACTGGTGGAGATGGGCGTCGACTCCATCTGTATCAAGGATATGGCGGCTCTGCTGAAGCCGCAGCCCGCGTATGATCTGGTCAAAGGCATCAAGGAGAAGTGCGGCAAGGATGTCATCGTCCATGTGCACGTCCACTCCACCACCGGCGTAACCCTCGTGAGCCTGATGAAGGCGATCGAGGCGGGAGCTGACATCGTGGATACCTCCGTCAGCTCGCTGAGCCTGGGACCGGGACACAACCCCACCGAGAGCCTGGTGGAGATGCTGGAGGGAACCGGATACGAGACTCGGCTGAATCTGGAGATGATCTACAAGGCGCGGGACCACTTCGCACAGATCCGCCCGCGCTATCGGGAGTTCCTGACCGACTATACCGGCGTGGAGACCGAGATCTTCGCCAGCCAGATTCCGGGAGGCATGCTCTCGAACATGGAGAGCCAGCTGAAGCAGCAGGGACAGGGCGACCGGATGAAAGAGGTGCTGGAGGAGGTTCCGCGCGTCCGCAAAGCCGCCGGCTACCCGCCGCTGGTCACGCCCTCCAGTCAGATCGTCGGCACGCAGGCGGTCTTCAACGTGATGATGGGACCCTACAAGGTGATGACCGGCGAGTTCAGCGACCTGATGCTCGGCTACTACGGCAAGACCGACGACGAGAAAGACCCGCAAGTGGTCGCAAAGGCAAAGGAGTTTGCCAAAAAAGAGGAGATCACCTGCCGTCCCGCCGACCTGCTCAAGCCGGAGTGGGAGAAGCTGCGGGAGGAGACCCTCAAACTGGAAGGGAACAACGGCACCGACGAGGATGTGCTGACCTACGCCATGTTCCCGCAGGTGGCACCGAAGTTCTTCAAAGAGCGGCATAAAGGACCGGTCAATGTGGGTAAAGACCCCTCGGAGCCGAAGGTGACTGCCGCCGTGGATCCGGGACATCCCGGCTATCTGGCGGCGCCCATAGACTACGAGGTGATCATCAACGGCAAGAAGACGAAAGTGACGGTGGCTCCGGCATGAGCGAAACAGCGATCACCCGCGCAGAGTTCGACGCGCTGAAGGAGCAGATTGCTGCGCTTCAGGAGCAGATCCGTCAGCTTCAGGCGGCGGTCGCCGCAGCCGGCAACGGCGCGTCGAAGGAGATTCCGGAGGAGACCCTCCACGTCATCGCGGCGGCGGTCGCCGCCTATCTCGGCAAGCGCGCCACCATCAAGATCGTCCGGCGCGCCAGCGATGATGAGAACGCCTGGCGCACGCAGGGAAGGGTGACGGTGGCGGCGTCGCACCGTATGCCGCGTATGCGCGGCTGGTAGCCCGCCGCCCGCCGCGCATATGCTTACAGGATTCGGTCAGACTGCTTCGACGAAGATGCGCTTCTGATACCCCGACATACTGCATCCAGCCCCTGCTGATGGGAATCCTGATCTGAGTCTATGACGATCTGACCCCGGGGCGGACACGGTGGTCTGCCCCGCAGATACCGGTCGCGCAGCGCTGCGTTCCGTTGTGACACCATCGCTCTCTTCCGGCTCAAAGCGTCTATGGAAAGGAGATAAACGACAGATGAGACGGCTCGCTCCGCTGCTCTGTTCAACGTTTCTGATGATTTGCGGCAGCGTCGTTGCTGCGAGTCCCCGCGTCTCCCGCCTCCCTTCCGCCGCTCAGAACCTTCCTCCTGACCGCGAATACGTCACCGTGCAGAACGGACATCTCTCCGTCAACGGAGAGCGGCTGCGCCTCTGGTGCGTGATCGGCGGCTTCCCCAACTTCGCCGACATCGAGCCGGGCGACAGCCCGCAGACGCGCGAGCAGAAGCGCGCACGCGCCTATGCTGACGCCGACGCCATCGTTCAACGTTTTATGGATCTGGGCTTCAACGGCATACGCCTCTGGAGCGACCCGGTGGAGGACTACCGCAAAGGGGACGGCTCCAACGCCGACGTGCTGGACTACTTCGTCTCTGTCGCCAAAAAGCGCGGCATGCGTATCTGGGTTCCCAGCTTCTCCTGGGCGGACGTGCGCGTGGAGGACGCGGAACTGGCGGGCGCCCCCGCGACGGCGAACGACTGGAAGCGGGCGGTGGAGGAGGCAAAACAGAAAGGGTTCGGCTATCTCTGGATCGCCCGTGTCTGGGATCCGCGCATGGAGGCGGCGCAGCGAAAGCTGATCGCACAGCGGCTGACCCGGATGAACCATCACACCGGCTTGCGCTGGGCGGACGATCCCGTCTTCGCCATCTGGGAACTGACCAACGAAGAGTGGTGGATAAGCAAAATGGTGAGCGGACTCTGGCAGGGGCTTCCCGCCTACTTCCAGCAGTCCCTGAGCGAGCGCTGGCACGCCTACCTGCGCGATAAATACGGCAGTGAGGAGAGGCTGATCGCCAAATGGGGCTTTCTGCTGCCCGGCGAGAGCTTGGAGAAGGGAACCGTTCGGATCGCTCCCCTGAATCAGGGAGTGAGGCTGGAGGGCGCGGGGATGGACGCGCAGGCGCGCCGACAGCTGGAGGCCGCGCAGTCGGTCGGCAAGCAGCAGTATACCCGCGACGACTTCAGCTACTGGCGCGGAGCCGATGTCCTGGAGTTTTTCCTGCAGATGCAGCTGGCGCACAAAAAGCGGCTGGGCGACTACCTGAAGAGCCTGGGCAAGAGCGCGCACCTGTCCCCCCTCGTCTACGACACCGGGATCGGCTACGAGATCCAGTCGCAGTATCTGCACCAGAACGCGGATGCGGTGGCGCACGACGCCTATATCAACGGAACATCGGCGAACCCGCTCAACCAGCGTTTTCCCTGGTACAGCGGGCTGGAGGAGTGGCCCCGCATCGCGCAGGACTTGCCCTGGCTGGAGCACAATCGCGTCGGGGGCAAACCCTTCCTCTGCTACGAGACGCAGATCATGCAGCCCGCCAAATACCGGGCGGAGTTTCCGCTGCGCCTCCTCGCGCTGGCCGCCATTCAGGACTGGGACGCGGTCTGCTGGCACTACTGGGGCAGGGTCTCCGACATCACCGCCAGCCCGCACCCCTTCGATAAGCCGATGGATGTAACGACCGGCGGACATCCGCAGGGCTACCATTTCACCTACGACGAGGTGCAGAACGCCATGATGCAGGCGGCGGCGTATATGTTTCGCAGCGGCTTGCTGTCGCCCGCGCCTGCCCCCACCACCTTCCTCTACGGACGCCGCAGCCTCTACGACCCGGCTTCTCCATGGACTACGGGGGGTCTTACGGCAGGGTCGGGCTGAATATGCTGCCGACGACCTACCAGCACGGCGTGCGTATCTGGATAGACCCTTCCCGCGAGGACGACGAGGTGATGGGACCGATGGTCAACCCGCTGGCGCAGGCGCTCCACACTCTCATCCGTCCCACGCCGCAGATCGCTTTTGATATTCAGCGGGGCGGACTGACCATGGACGCGCCCGGAGCCGCCGCGTTCACCGGATTCATGGCGAAGTACGGCTCCGAGATTCGCTTCCGAAACGGCGTGATCCTGCGGGACGTGCAGGTGAACGTGCAGCCCGCCATGCCCTATGCGGACGGGCTGGCGCAGGAGAGGTATATCGGCTTCGCCCTGGTTTCACAGGACGGACAGCCGCTGAAGAGGAGCCGCCGCGCCATGCTCGCGCTGGTCAGCTCCAGCTTCAACACGGGCTTCAAGCTGGGGCAGGACAACAACGGCAGGGCGGTCGCCGGAGAGCTGCCGGTACAGGTGGCGCGGGTACGGGCGACGGTGATCGCGCCGATGCTCACAGGGATGCGCTACACGCTGCGCGACTGGCATATGCAGGCGATCGGAACGGGCGTCGTCGGCGCCGAAGGGGCGCTGAAGATCCCGGCAGACAGACCGGTCTGGATAATAGAGCTGCAGAGACCGTAGTCTAACGCATGACATAAAGGAGAATGACGAATGCCATCCGGCAACCAGCAGGAAAGAATTGCCGAACTGCGGCAGAGAAAACATAAACTGATGCTTGGCGGCGGACAGGACCGCATTGATCGGCAGCACGCGAGCGGAAAACTCACGGCGCGCGAGCGCGTCGCGCTGATCATGGACCCGAACAGCTTTCAGGAGCTTTCGGTCTTTGCGGAGCATCGCTGCACCTTCTTCGGCATGGCGGGGAAGGAGGCTCCGTCAGACGGGGTCGTAACGGGCGTCGGAACCGTGGACGGACGCTACGTTCACCTTGCCAGCCAGGACTTCACAGTCTTCGGCGGCTCCGCCGGCGAGGTGCACTGCCTGAAGATTGTGGACGCGATGCACGGCTCACTGCGTACCGGAACCCCCTTTATCTTCATCAACGACTCGGGCGGCGCGCGCATTCAGGAGGGGATCGACTCCCTGAGCGGATACGCCAAAGTCTTCTACGCCAACGTCGAGTTGAGCGGCGTGGTGCCGCAGATCTCGCTGATCTGCGGTCCCTGCGCGGGAGGAGCCGCCTACTCTCCCGCATTGACCGACTTCATCATTCAGACCAGGCAGGCGCAGATGTTCATCACCGGACCGCAGGTCATCAAGCAGGTTACGGGCGAGGTGGTGACAGCGGAAGAGCTGGGCGGCGCAGAGGCGCAGATGCACTACTCCGGCGTCGTGCACTTTGTGGCGGACAACGATGAGCACGCGATCGGCATCTGCAAGCGGCTGCTCAGCTTCCTGCCCAGCAACAACCTGGAGGACCCGCCGCTGCTTCCGGGAGAGTACAGCCTGGAGCCGGAGCCGGCGCTGGACGAGGTGATCCCGGACGACCCGAAGCAGCCCTACGACGTGCGCGATGTCATCACGCGGCTCGTGGACTACGGCGACTTTATGGAGGTGCAGGAGACCTTCGCCGAAAACATCGTGATCGGTTTCGGGCGCATCGCCGGACGCACGGTCGGCGTGATCGCCAATCAGCCGAAGGTCTTCGCGGGGGTGCTGGATATCAACTCCAGCGATAAGGCGGCGCGCTTCATCCGCTTCTGCAACGCCTTCAACATCTCCCTGCTGACCCTGATTGATACGCCGGGCTTCCTGCCGGGCGTCAGTCAGGAGTACGGCGGGATCATCCGGCATGGCGCGAAGGTGCTGTTTGCGTATGCGGCGGCGACCGTACCGAAGGTGAGCGTCATCCTGCGCAAGGCATACGGCGGCGCCTACGTGGCGATGTGCGGGCGTGATCTGGGCGCGGATCGCGTCTTCGCCTGGCCCACCGCAGAGGTGGCGGTGATGGGCGCGGAGGGCGCGGCGGAGATCGTCTTCAAGCGTGAGATCGAGCAGGCGGAGGATAAGGAGGCGGCGCGCAAGCAGTTCACCGAACAGTATCGCAACACCTTCAGCACCCCTTACGTGGCGGGCGCACACCGGATCGTGGACGACGTGATCGAGCCGAACCAGACCCGCATCTACGTCGCCCATGCGCTGGAGAGCCTGCAGACCAAACGCGAACTGCGTCCCGCCAAGAAACACGGCTTGATCCCGCTTTAAGGAGAGTCTGGTGAAACTGATCATCACGGTCGAAGGAAAAAAGTACGAGGTCGAAGTGGAGGTGGCGGATGCCGAATCGCCGGTCGCCGTGCGCTATGTGACGACGGGCGGAGCCGCAGCCGCCGCCGCTCCGCGCGCCGCCGCGCCGGCAGCCGCCGCCGGCAGCGGAAGACAGCCGACCGACGAGGGCAAGGCTTGCCGCAGTCCGCTGGCGGGAGTGGTGTCGGAGGTGAACGTCGAGATCGGGCAGGAGGTCGAGATCGAACAGCCGGTTCTGGTGCTCGAAGCGATGAAGATGTTTACCACCATCACCTCTCCGGTCGCCGGAAAGGTGAAGTCCATTGATGTGGCGGTCGGAGACGCCGTCAAACAGGGGCAGCTTCTGATCGAGTTCGAGTAGAGGGCTGCCCAGTATCATGAGGGAAGCAAGATGAGCATCCATATAGAGTTGATTGATCATGTCGCGATCGCGGTGCCGTCCGGTCAACTGGACGCGCAGATCGCGCTCTACGAGAAGATGGGCTTTCGCGTCATCCATCGCGAAGAGGTCTACGGGAAGGACCTCGTGCGCGAGGTGATGCTTCAGGTGGGCGACAGCGGCAACAAGATCCAGCTTCTGGAGCCGCTGAACGAGGATTCTCCCGTCGCCAAACAGATCGAGAAGCAGGGTGGACGCGGCGGGCTGGCGCATGTCGC
Source organism: uncultured Chthonomonadales bacterium (assembly GCA_938005745.1). Lineage (GTDB taxonomy): Bacteria > Armatimonadota > Chthonomonadetes > Chthonomonadales > CAJBBX01 > CALLMM01. Next base: position 8,383 of record CALLMM010000044.1, read on the forward strand.
CTTCAAGGTCGCCAGCGCGCAGGAGGCGTTCGACTCGCTCAAAGAGGCGGGCTTCAACCTGATAGACGCCGCGCCGCGACCGGGCGGCAGCGGGGCGACCGTCTTCTTCCTGCACCCGAAAAGCCATACGACGGACGGCGCGCTGGGAGTCCTGTACGAGTTCGTGCAGGAGGGCGAGGAGCATGCGCCATGAAGCTCTTTGAGGAGTTCCCGCCGATCTCCACCGAACAGTGGATGGAGGTCGTGCAGAAAGACCTGAAGGGCGCGGACTTTGAGAAGAAGCTGGTCAGCGTAACGCTCGACGGGATCCGACTGAAGCCGTTCTACCGCGCCGAAGACCTTCCGTCGGAGATTGCCGGAGAGCTGCGCGGCTACCGCGCCGACGGCAATCCCTGGGCGATGCGCGAGGAGATACGCGAAGCGGACCTTGCCGAAGCCTCCGGGCATGCGCTGCGCGCGCTCAATCGCGGAGCGGAGGAGCTGGCAGTCTACACCTACCCCATCGGTCCGCGCCTGCGCACGCAGGAGCAGATGCAGCGGTTCCTGGAGGGCATCTATCTGGAGGCGGTTCCGATCCACTGGATCAGCGGACCGCTCTCGCCCCATGCACTGGCGATGCTGGTCAACGAGGCGAAACGGCGCGGGCTGGGGCTGGATCAGCTGCGCGGCAGCGTGGACCTCGACCCGATTATGGATCGCTGCGCGGGCTGGACGGAGGCGCCCCTCGACAGCTGGACCGACGATCTGCTGGAGACGGTGCGCTTCCTGCTCACAGAGATGCCCGCCTACGGGCTGCTGACCATACGGGGCGCGTTCATCGAGAAGGCGGGCGCGAGTCTGGCGCAGGAGCTTGCCTTCACGATGTCGCTGCTCGCCGAATACCTGACCGTGCTGAAGCAAGGGCTTCAGGAGGGCAGGATCGCGGTTCCGGGAGCCGACTCGCCGGAAGCCGCGCTGGCGCATATCGTCTCCCGGTGCGAACTGCGCTTCGGGGTCGCCACCAACTACTTCCTGGAGATCGCCAAGCTGCGCGCGGCGCGCCTGCTGACGCGCAATGTGCTGGAGGCGTTCGGGATCTCAGGGGCGCGCCCGAAAATCCACGCCATCACCACCAGCAGCAACAAGACCCTCTACGATCCCTACAACAATCTGCTGCGCGCCACGATCGAGGCGATGGCGGCGGTGGTGGCGGGCGTCGACTCTCTCTCGGTCGCCGCCTACGATCAGGGTTACAACACGCCCGACGAGTTCAGCGCGCATCTGGCGCGCAACAGCGGGTCTCTGTTGAGGGAGGAGGCGTATCTGGCGAAGGTCGCCGACCCGCTGGGCGGCAGCTATACGGTCGAGTCGCTGACCCGAAGCTATTGCGACAACGCCTGGGGGCTGTTCCGCTGCATGGAGGCGGCGGGCGGCTTTGTGGCGGCATGGAACAACGGAACCGTCTCTTCTGAACTGGATCGCGTGCGGGCGCAGCGCGCCAAACAGGTCAGCGCCCGCCGTCGAACTATCGTCGGCACCACCGTCTATCCGAATCTGAAGGAGCAGCGTCTTGCCGATGTGCAGCCGCGGGAGCCGGTCAGACAGATCCGCGCCGGCGCGAACCTCCCGCATCTTCTGGAGCGTTTTGCCGCGGGAGACGACCTCGAGGCGTGGATCGGAAAGAACCGCGTGCCAAGCACCTCGCTCGATCCGTTTCGACCGAGCTGGCCCTTCGAGCATCTGCGTCTGCGCGTGGAGCGGCATGTCGCGCTGGGGGGGAAACGCCCGCTCATCTATCTGGCGATGCTGGGAGACCCGGCGATGCGCCGCGCCCGCGCCGGATTCTGTCTGGGATTCTTCGGGGCGGGCGGCTACGACGTGCAGGAGGGGACCTTCCAGACCCCGCAGGAGGCGGCAGAGGCGGCAGAGGCGGCGGGAGCCGACGCGCTGGTTCTGTGCAGCAGCGACCCGGAGTATCCCGATCTGGCGCGCGCCCTCCAGACCGATCTCTACCTGATCGTCGCTGGTTACCCGCAGGACTCGCTGGAGGAGCTGAAAACGCTGGGCGTGTGCGACTTCGTGCATCTGCGGCTCGACCTGCTGGAGACGCTGGAACGGTACCATGAACGGTTCGGCATCCCGCCCATTCCGCTGGATGAGCCGCTGAATCCGCAGAAGACAGGAAACGCATCATGAGACCAACCTTCCACGATTTGAAATACGCCTTTGAGGAGACCGACGGCGCGCTCGGTCCGGTGTGGATGACGCCGGAGCATATTCCGGTCAAGACCCGCTACACCGCCGAAGACCTGGAGGGGCTGGAGCACCTGGAGTATGCCGCCGGGCTGCCGCCTTATCTGCGGGGTCCCTACTCCACCATGTACGCCCTGCAGCCCTGGACGATCCGCCAGTACGCGGGCTTCAGCACGGCGGAGGAGTCCAACGCCTTCTACCGCGCCAATCTGGCGATGGGACAGAAGGGGCTGAGCGTCGCCTTCGACCTGCCGACCCACCGGGGATACGACAGCGACCACGAGCGCGTTGTCGGGGATGTCGGCAAGGCGGGTGTCGCCATTGACACGGTCGAGGACATGAAGATCCTCTTCGATCAGATACCGCTCGACCAGATGAGCGTTTCGATGACCATGAACGGCGCGGTGCTGCCCGTAATGGCGTTCTACATCGTGGCGGCGGAGGAGCAGGGCGTGCCGCCCGAAAAGCTCACCGGAACCATTCAGAACGACATTCTCAAAGAGTTCATGGTTCGCAACACCTACATCTATCCCCCGCAGCCGAGCATGCGCATCATCGGCGACATCTTCGCCTACTGCGCCCGGCACATGCCGAAGTTCAACTGCATCAGCGTCAGCGGCTACCACATGCAGGAGGCGGGCGCCACCAGCGACATCGAGCTTGCCTACACCCTGGCGGACGGCGTCGAGTATCTGCGGACGGGCATCGCCGCCGGGCTGAACATAGACGACTTCGCGCCGCGCATCAGCTTCTTCTGGGACATCGGGATGAACCACTTCATGGAGATCGCCAAGATGCGCGCGGCGCGGATGCTCTGGGCGAAGCTCGTCAAGCAGTTTAACCCGAAAAACCCCAAAAGTATGGCGCTGCGGACGCACAGCCAGACCAGCGGCTGGTCGCTGACCGAGCAGGATCCCTTCAATAACGTCATGCGCACCTGCATCGAGGCGTTGACCGCCGCGCTCGGGCATACGCAGAGCCTGCATACCAACGCGCTGGACGAAGCTATCGCCCTGCCGACCGAGTTTTCGGCGCGTATCGCCCGCAACACGCAGCTGGTGCTGCAGGAGGAGACGGGCATCACCCGCTTCGTAGACCCCTACGGGGGCAGCTACTACCTGGAGCGGCTGACGCATGAGATCGCCCATCGCGCCTGGAGCCTCATTCAGGAGATCGAGGAGCTTGGCGGCATGGCGAAGGCGATCGAGACGGGCGTTCCGAAACAGCGGATCGAGGAGGCGGCGGCGCGCAAGCAGGCGCGGATTGACAGCGGCAAGGACGTGATCGTCGGCGTCAACCGCTTCCGGCTTGACCGCGAGCAGCCGATTGACATCCTGAGCATTGACAATACGGCGGTGCGACAGAAGCAGATCGCGCGCATCCGCGAGGTGAAAGCCCGTCGAGACCCCGCCGCCGTTGAACAGGCGCTTGCCGCGCTGACCCGGTGCGCGGAGACCGGCGAGGGCAATCTGCTGGCGTTGAGCGTCGAGGCGGCGCGCCGGCGCGCCACGCTCGGCGAGATCAGCGACGCCCTCGAGAGGGTCTACGGACGCTATCAGGCGACGGCGACCGCCTCCAGCGGCGTCTATATCGCCGAAGCGGGCGAGAATGAGGAGATCCTCAAGGCGCGCCGCATGGCAGATTCGTTTGCGGAGGCGGACGGTCGCCGCCCCCGCATTCTGGTCGCCAAGATGGGGCAGGACGGGCACGATCGGGGCGAAAAGGCGGTCGCCACCGCCTTCGCCGATCTGGGCTGGGATGTGGATGTCGGTCCCCTCTTCCAGACCCCGGCGGAGGTGGCGCGCCAGGCGGTGGAGAACGATGTGCATGTGGTCGGCGTCAGCTCGCTGGCTGCCGGACACAACACGCTCGTTCCGCAGTTGATCCGGGAATTGGCGGCGCTGGGACGCGAGGATATTCTGGTGGTGGTCGGCGGAGTGATTCCGCCGCAGGACTACCAGTTCCTCTACGATCAGGGAGTCGTCGGCATCTTTGGACCGGGCACCGCGCTGCCGCTGGCGGCGCAGCAGGTTCTCGGCGTGATGCTCCAGCAGATCGAAGAGGCTGCCGGGGCCTGACCCGCGCCCGACCGCATGAGAGCGCGCTTCCCGGCAGCCGGCTTCTGCCGGGAAGCGCGTTCCTGACGCCTATCGCCCTCCCCTCGGAAGCCGGAACACCTGCGGAGGCGTGAGCAGGAAGGCGACCCGCTCCCCCTCAACGCCGTAGTAGCCTCCCCATCCGACGCTGACCGCGACGATGCTCTCCAGATCGAGACGCCCGTTCGGATCTTGCGCCCAAGGAGCCGAATGGAAACGACTCCAGGGCAGGACCGACAGCGCCGAACCGGAGAGCGACAGCGGACGCCCGGTATCCGCCACATAGATGCCGCCGTCCCGCTCATGCAGCAGGATCAGCAGATTGACGGGGGTCTTCTGCCCCTCCGGCGACACGCTCCGTATCACCAGCCCGTCCGTCTCTCGAAGATCGCGCGGACCGGCAAACCGGAAGGAGAGGAAGAGGTGCGTGTCGGTCTGCCCGCGCCTCAGCGTTCCCGTCGCGCTCCATCCGCCGCGCTCTGGCGTCAGGGAAGCCTGCACAAACTCCCCCGCCCCGATCACCGGCTCTTCGGAAGTGAGCGTCTCCAGCGCAAGCCCCGGCAGCGAACCGCTCTTCACCGCTCGACGCTCCGGCGTGCGCGCGGCGGCGAAGCGCAGCAGTGTCGCGCCATAGGGAGGGAGACGGAGCCGCACGTTCTGCCCCCCGGCGATCGGGGTAACCGTCCCGGTCTCCGGGTTCCACTGCTCTCCCGCGCCGCGCGTCGAAAGGCTGACCGCTCCCTGCCAGAGCGTGTTGCTGTCGTTGATCAGGAAGTAGACCTCCCGCCCGCCAACCCGCCGATGCGCCGCCCGGATCGGCGCCTGACGGTCGGAGAGGCGCACATCCGGCTCCAGCACGGCGTCCAGTGCGACCGGCAGCAGGCTCTCCGCTCCTGCCGGAAGCCAGATGCCGACCCCGCCCTTTGCGTTCACGTTCACCGACGGATCGCGCTTCTCGCCGAAAATCTCCTTCGCCAGCCGCTGTACGCGCGCCGAGGGGAACTCCGTCGGGGTGTTGGCGGGACGTGCGCCCAGCGCTGCCACCACTCCGCCCCCGCGCCAAAACCGCGCCAGATTCTCCCAGGCGGCGAGCGGCAGCGTGTCCGCGCACGGCAGCACCACCACCCGCCATCGCAGCGCGCCCAGAGTCAACGCTCCGTCCTGCGCCTTCGCCTCTGTCAGCGTGCGGCTGTCTATGAAGGTGAGGTCCCGCCGCGCCGCATAGAGGCTGTCACCGGCGGTCTGGTAGACGCTCTCCACCTGCGCCGCCGCCGGAGATTCGCTCGCGTTCCTGTGCGAGGGCAGGAAGCGCGTCCAGAGACTCTCCGCCGGATAGAGCATCGCGATATCTGTCACCTGATGACCGCCGCGCAGCAGCGTGCTGCACCGCCCCACCCAGAGATTCAGACGGCGAATCTCCTCCGACGTCAAGCCCTGAAAGGTGTAGTAGCTGGTGATCGTGTTGATACCGCCCAGAAGCAGACGGTTGCAGGTTCCCCGTATCTCCGCCTCGGTCACCTGCCGGATGGGACGGGTATCGCCCGGCGGACGATAGGCCTGTACAAAGTCGGAGGTCTCGCACATGGTCAGCGCGCGCTTATCCAGATCCGCCGCGCTGCCGATCAGGCGGGCGATCTGCCAGGGGACTTCGGAGGGAACGCTGGTCAGGCAGTCTATCCCCGGCGCGTCCATGCGGCGGATGCACCGGAAGAAGTCTCCATAGAGCGGCACGTGGGAGACCAGCGACTCCTCCATCAACAGATGACCGCCGGACGGGATGTTATGCCGGCGTCCCCACCGCTGTATCTGCCCGAAGTAGTTCTCCGAGACCAGTTCCGCAACGGTCAGCCAGAACTCATACCGCGCCCTCTGTCCCTGCGGTCCGGCGTCCGATGTCAGCGCAGGCAGCAGCGGCTCCAGCGCGCGCCCGCGCCGTTTGCGAAACTCCGCCGGCAGCGAACGGCTCCAGGGCAGAACGCGATAGGGCATCGGACGCATAAAGAGGCTCATCAGGGAAGGCTCGTCCGTAAAGGTCGCCGCAAACCACCTCCCCAGATCGCTGCCAAGCCATCGGGCGTATCGGTCGTGCGTCAGTGCGATGAAACGGGCGGTCGGAGGAGCCTCCAGCAGATTGATGTAGGGCAGCTTATCCGCCAGACTCATCTGCGCGTGCGTGCCCTCGTACAGCCGATCCTCTGTCATCACGATCACGCGCCATTCGCCCGCCGGCAGCACCGCCCGCAGCCTGCCGTTCTGAACGGAGCCTGTAAGCGGAAGCGGGCGCGAGAGGTCTATCTGACCGCGCGTCAGCGGATAGGCGGACGCCAGCACCAGTCTGCCCGGCGGAACCTCGACCTCCGCCGCGCCCCGACAGTCCCGGTCGCGGATCAGCAGACCGCGCGCCTCCCACTCCGGATGCCCCTTCAGGGTCTGTCCTCCCGCCAGCCCAGAGGGATAGCCGCGCTCATCGTAGAGCCAGAGCGTCATGCCCGCCGCCTTTGCCTGACGCACCGCCCGGACGAACGCCCTCCAGTGCGCCTCGCTGGTGAGGTAGTCGGTGAACGAAACGTTGCAGACGACCCCCCCGAACCCCTGCGCAGCAAGCTGGCGTATCAGCGTATCCTGTGCTTCGGGCGCATCGGGCCAGGAGTGGATGATCTTGAGGATCCGGGTCTCCGCCGCAGGCTCCGCAAAACGCGCCGACAGGGAGCGGTTCGCGCCGGGAACCCGCACCGGAGCCTCGAGGAGGCGGCGCGGCAGCAGCGAGACGAACGGTCCCATCAGCCCGCCCGGTCCCCCGTGGTCTTTGACCCGGATCGCCAGCGTATTCTCTTCGCCGAAGCGCGCCAGCGCCGCCGGAATGCGGTAGCTGCGATGCACCTGCACCGCCTGCTTCACGCCCGGACCGGTTTCGCCCACTCGCTTTCCGTTGAAGTAGGCGCGGTCCTCGTCGTCCACGCTGCCCAGAACCAGCGTCAGGTCCTGCCCCCGCCAGGCGGCGGGAATGCGCACGCGCAGCCGATACCAGGCAACCCCGTCGTAGTCCGTCCAGGGCGCGATGTCGTGCGGCTGCGGGGGACGACCCGGACGCGGATCGGTGACGCCCTGCGCCTCCCATCCGCCGGGAACGCGCAGCGTCCGCCATCCGGTCTCCGGCGCGTCGGGGTTCTGCCAGCCCTCCCGCTCCCCGATCTCCGCCGGATCGGTGCGGAACCGCCATTCGCCCTCCAGATTGCCCCACTGCTCCGTCAGCGTCTTCTGCGTGCCGTGCGCCGTCATGTACGAGATCAACGAAACTGCCGCGATCATCACGATCCGCCGCCATCCTCTTCCCATGCCGCGCCCCCTCTCCTCTACCGACAGACATCCGCTGCTCCTTCCTTCTGCGCGCTCGATTCTCTCTCCTTCAGACACAGGAGCAGGAAATCGGCATTCGATGACGAAGAGGGGTTCTATCGGTCGTCCCCCCGGCGCGCCGCGCGCGTCCTGCGCCGCCGCACAGGGGGGAGACGCCTGCACGGAGCGGAGGAGGGGTCTGGTGGAGCAGGAAAAGTATGATCTGTTATTGAAGGGAGGACGGGTGATAGACCCGGCGAACCGCATAGACCGTCCGGCGGATGTCGCCATCGCCGACGGCAGGATCGCCGCCATCCTGGAGGGATCGGAAGCAGTTTCAGCGAAGACAGTCGCGGATGTCAGCGGATGCCTTGTAACGCCGGGTCTGCTGGATATCCATCTGCACGCCTACCATACCCGCGAGCCGGAAGGGCTGAGCATCATGGCGGACTATCACTGCCTCCCCTCCGGCGTGACCACCGCGGTGGATACCGGAACGGCGGGAGCCAGACACTTCCTGCACTTCAAGCGGACAGTCATAGACCGTTCGCGCACGCGGATCCTCGCCTTCGTCAATATTGTCAACTCGGGCATGATCGGCGACTTTGAGCAGGACATTCGCGAGATGGACCCGGAACTCGCTGCCTCCATCGTGCTGGCATACCCCGACCTCTGCGTCGGCATCAAGACCGCGCACTACTGGACCTCGCTGCCCTTCGACGAGATGCACCCGCCGTGGGCGGCGGTGGATCGCGCCATCGAAGCCGGAAACCTGTGCCGCAAACCGGTCATGTTCGACTTCTGGCCCCGCCCGGAGCGTCCCTATCCCGACCTGCTCCTCAAAAAGATGCGCCCCGGCGACATCCACACCCACGTCTTCGCCCAGCAGTTTCCGGTTCTCAATGACCGTCAGGAGCCGAACGCCTTTCTGTTTGAGGCGCGCGAGCGCGGGGTTCTCTTCGATGTGGGGCATGGAGCCGCCAGCTTCTGGTTCCGTCAGGCGGCTCCCGCCATGCAGAACGGCTTCTTCCCGGACACCATCAGCACCGATCTGCACACCGGCAGCGCCAACGGTCCCGTGCGGGATATGATCACCACCATGAACAAAATTCTCAATCTGGGAATGCCGCTGACGGAGGTGATCGCCCGCTCGACCGCTGCGCCCGCCCGCGCCATCGGCAGACCGGAACTCGGCACGCTCTCCGTCGGGGCGGAAGCCGATGTCGCCGTGTTGAAACATCAGGAGGGGATGTTCCGATTCGTGGACTGCGGACAGGCGCGGCTGACGGGCAGCCAGAGACTGGAGTGCCTGATGACGGTGCGCGCCGGAAACATCGTCTACGATCCGACCGGTCTGAGTATGCCGGAGTGGCATGACGCCCCCGAACCCTACTGGACCGTCCGGAGGGGATAGGCGCATGGGTCTGTATGAGGAGCTTGGACTGCGCCCCGTCATCAACGCCTGTGCGACGCTGACCCGTCTGGGCGGATCGCGGATGCCCCCGGAAGTCCTTCAGGCGATGGAGGAGGCGGCGCGCTGCTTTGTAGACCTTCCGCTGCTGCAGCAGAGAGTGGGAGAGCGGATCGCCGCGCTGACGCGCAACGAGGCGGCTTACGTCAGTTCCGGCGCGGCGGCGGGGCTGACGCTGGCGACCGCCGCCTGCATCACCGGCGAAGACCCCGCGAAGATCGGACGGCTTCCCGACCTGACCGGTCTGAAAGACGAGGTGATCGTTCATCGCACCCACCGTAACGGATACGATCATGCGGTGCGGCAGGTGGGCGTGCGTCTGGTGGAGATCGGAGGCGCGGATGGAACCACGCGGGAGCAGCTGGAGGAGGCTTTCTCCCCGCAGACGGCGGCGTTCGTCTGGTTTCAAGGCGCGATGACCGGACGCGGCGACCTGCCGCTGCCGATCGTGATCGAGGCGGCGAAGGCGCGGGGCGTGCCGGTCATCGTGGACGCGGCGGCGCAGCTTCCGCCGGCCAGCAACCTGTGGCACTTCACCGGGATCGGGGCGGATATCGCGATCTTCAGCGGCGGCAAAGACCTGCGCGGTCCCCAGTCCAGCGGTTTGATCCTCGGACGGCGCGACCTGATACGCGCCTGCGCCCTCAACGGCAACCCCAACGCCAGCATCGGACGCCCGATGAAGGTCGGCAAGGAGGAGATGATCGGGCTGCTGGCGGCGGTGCGACGCTATCTTCAGATGGATCACGCCGCCCGCGCCGACTACTGCGAGCGGACCGTCGCCGAATGGAACGCCGCGCTGAACGCACTGCCGGGGGTCTTTGCCCGACGCGACTTTCCCAACGAGGCGGGGCAGCCCCTGCCCTGGAGTCTGGTAACCATTACGGAGACCGCCGCCGGATGCAGTCGGGACGCGCTGCTGAGGCGACTGGAAGCCGGAACGCCCGCGGTTGTCGCCGCGCCCGCCGGAGCCGATTCGCTGCATCTGAACCCGATGACGCTGGAGCCGGGGGAGGAGAAGATCGTCCTGGAGAGGATGGTCGCCATCCTCTCCGGTCGCGATGTCTCCCCGCAGGGATAGGGCGCGCTAACGCGCTCCTCTCTGCAGCAGCCCCACGCTGTAGAACTCGTAGGAGGCAGCCTGATCCGGCACATCCACCACATGCACCGTAAACCGGGCGGGCAAGCCGTTTTCGGGGAGGTTTTCGGCGAAGTAGCCGGCGTAGCCCCGCGCATACGCCTCGCGCAGCCGCTTCTGCTCCTGCGCATACCCGGCGGGATCCGTCAGCGGATTGGGCGCTTTGGGCTGGCAGCCGAAGGCGTGCACCTCCAGAAAGTCAATCTCTTTCAGCGACTGGCAGATGCCCGCCTCCTGAAGCCACTTCTCCCAGCAGGCGAAGACCAGCGGGATCTCCTTCTCCGGCTCCATGCTGGTAACTGTATCCAGTCCCAGAACGCCGGTGGCGGAGTGACCGCCGGTCAGTCCCGCGAAGTAGATCTTCAGATCGCCGTCCGGCTGCTCCTCCGTAACGAGCGAAGAGAGCACCGGACGGTCGCCGGAGTAGTAGTAGGTCACCTTTCCGCGCTTTTTGACATTGAACGGCATGTGAGTCCCCTCCTGTGGCGTAAGATTCACGATGCCTTCAGACTTCACCGCGAACGCCCGCTTCTCCTTGCGCCCGCGCCTGCGGAGAGCGGAGCCGTCCGCCGATTTTCCCGATAGGAGAGCAGACCCGATGCAGACACAGGCGATACTGTTTGAAGCCGCACAGCGCGTAGCGCTGGCGACCATAGAGATTCCCGAACCGGAGCCGGGCGAGGTCCTCGTCCGCGCGGCGTACACCTGCATCAGCCCGGGGACGGAGCTTCGCTGTCTGTCAGGCAGGCAGCCCGGCTCCCCGGACTATCCCTACATTCCGGGCTACGCGCTGACCGGCACGGTGGAGGCGGCGGGTCCGGGAACGAAGCTGGAGATCGGCACGCCGGTACTCTGCAGCGGGACACAGCGCGCCTCCGTGGCGCGCTGCTGGGGCGGGCATACCGGACTGGCGGTACTGCCTGCCGCCAATGCGTTCGTCCTGCCGGAGGGCATCTCCCTGATGCAAGCCTCCATTGCGCCGATGGCGGCGATCGCCTATCACGGGCTGCGCGTCGCTCGCCCGATGCTGCGGGAGCGGGTGGCGGCGCTGGGGCTGGGCTTGATCGGGCAGATGGCGGCGCGCCTCTATCGGTTAGCCGGGACGCAGATTGTGGCGGCGGATCGCTCCCCGAACCGCGTGCGTATCGCGCAGGAGGCGGGCGTGGAGGCGATTGTCGTCCACAGCTCGCTGGAGGAGGCGTTCCAACCGCACTTTCCGGAGGGAGCCGATCTCATCGTGGACTCGACCGGCGTTCCCGGCGTCATTCCGCAGGCGGTCGCGCTGGCGAAGAGCCTCCCCTGGGACGACACCCCCGTCCCGCCCGCCCGCTATCTGGTTCAGGGGAGCTATCCCGCCGACTTCGCCATCCCCTATCAGGAAACCTTTGTCAAAGAGCTGACCTTCCAGATCCCGCGCAACTATCAGCCGGGCGACCTGCGCGCCGTCCTCGACCTGATCCGAACCGGGAAACTGAATGTGGACAACCTGATCGGATCTCCGCAGGATCCGGCGCAGGCGCAGGAGATCTACGCCTCTCTGCAGGATCCGCACGCAGAGCGTCTGACCGCCGTCTTTGCGTGGAACGCGCATTAATCCCCGCGCACCGCCCTGCAAGGCGCGCGCCGTCTGTAGATCATCCTGCGCAGATTTTTTCCGCCTGACAGAAGAAGCGGGAGTAATAGAGGGATGTGTAGGATGTACCGATCTCAACCAGGAGGTTGCGAGATGTTCAATCGGGTTCTGTATGAGAATTCACGCCCGAATGGTTCTGGCGTGATGGAGATCGCGGAGGGTCCGGAAGAGCCTGGCTCTCCGCGGCGGTTCGTGCCGCTCAAGCGCACGCAGATGCGGGGCGAGATCGTCGGTCCGCTGGCGTCGCTCACACTGATTCAGACCTTCGGCTACGCGCGGGAGCAGTGCGACCGTGTGCTGGAGGCGCTCTATCGCTTTCCGCTTCCGGGCGATGCCGCCGTCACCGGCGTAACGGTCCGCTTCGGCGATGTGGAGATTCGCGCTGAACTGAAGGAGCGGCAGCAGGCGGAGCAGGAGTATCAGGAGGCGATGCGCGAGGGACGGCAGGCGACGCTGATAACCCGCGAGTCTCCCGATGTCTTCACGCTGAAGGTGGCGGGCATCCAGCCGGATCAGGAGATCTGGGTGGAGACCGCCTATGTGCAGATGGCGCGCCCGGAGGGCGTCGGCTACTCCCTGCGCGTTCCGCTGACCACCGCTCCGCGCTATGTTCGCAGTGATGAGATGACCTCCCGCGCCGCGCAGGGGCAGCCGCTGCTTCTGCTGTGCGATCCCGGACACCGCTTTTCGCTCGACCTGCGGATTCAGGGTGCGTCGCAGGCGCACAGCCCCACCCACGCCCTCGCTCTGGAGCCGGAGGCGGACGGGGTGCGCGTGCGCCTGAAGGAGGAAGAGACGCTGCCGGATCGCGACTGCGTGCTGACGTGGCTGCCTGCGCAGGAGACGGATCGCCCGACGCTGCATGTCGCGCTGCATGAGGATACGCAGACGGATCAGGTCTACTTCCTGGCGATGGTCGCGCCGCCCTCGTCACCGTCGCAGGAAGCCGCGCGCGAGGCGATCCTGCTGGTGGATCACTCCGGCTCGATGGAGGGAGCCAAATGGGAGGCGGCGGACTGGGCGGTCAAGAGCTTCCTGAACAGCCTGACTCCCGCCGACCGCTTCAACCTGGGGCTGTTCCATAACACTACCCGCTGGTTCGCCCGACAGCCCGTTCCGGCGGACCCGCAGACGGTGGAGCGGGCGGTCCGATTCCTGACGGCTCATCACGACAGCGGCGGAACGGAACTGGGGGTTGCGCTGGAGCAGGCGCTCGGTCAGGCGCGCGCATCCGGCGACGCCGCGCGTCACGTTCTGATCCTCACCGACGCCCAGGTCAGCGACGACGGGCGCATCCTGCGGCTGGCGGAGACAGAGGTGTCTCGCGCCGACCGGCGGCGCATCAGCGTGCTGTGTATTGATGCGGCTCCCAACGACTATCTGGCGATGGAGCTGGCGGATCGGGGCGGCGGCGTCGCAAGGTTTCTGACCAGCAACCCGTCGGAGGAGGACATCTCCACCGCTCTCGATCAGACGCTGGAGGACTGGGCGCAGCCCGTCCTGACCGATCTGCGGCTGGAGGTGAAGCGTCCGAACGCGCAGGCGGCGTCGCATGCCGTAACGACCGGCTCCGATCCCGGCTGGAGCGCGCTGGATATGGGTGATCTGCCCCGAGGACGCACGATCTGGGCGGCGGGCTGCGTCTCGCGCGAAGCCGCCTCCGATCTGGCGTTGCGGGTGCGCGGCGGCGGCAGAGAGATCGCCTACTGTCTGATGGAGCTGTCAGGCGCGAACAACCGTCCCGCCCTCAAGACGCTCTTCGGCGCGCGTCGAGTCCTCGGACTGGAGTTCCTGACCCGTGCCGGCTACGATCGCAAAGAGCTGAATCGCCGCCTGATTCGGCTGGGTTACGACCCGGAGCGATCGCTGACGCGCGGCGAATCGGGCGCGACGGTCTACGCCGAGAACGTGCGCGAGGAGACGGCGGAGGCGATGCGCGATCTGCTGGTCCGCGAGTCGCTGCGGTACGGCATCGTCTGCGCGGAGACCGCGTTCGTGGCGGTGCGGAAAGAGGCGGGCAAGCCCGTGGAGGAGAGGGTGGCGGTCGCCAGCGCCCTGCCTTCCGGCTGGTCGGAGGGGTTCCTCGGCGCGCCGGGATCCTTCGGGGCTGCCGGCGCGGTAACCGCCTCGCTGATGGCAGCGCCGCTGCTGATGCCCGCTTCCCCCGCTCTGGCGGCAGACAGATACCTCTCTATAGAAAGCGTGCACTCGCGCCGCCTCTGGGCTTCGTTCGCTCCCGCAGACTCCGATGCCTGGGAGGTGGATGCCCCCGAGGAAGCCGTCAGCAAGCCGCCGATCTTTCAGGGCGTTCCGTCGTTCTCCAACAGCGAGGCGGTTCTGTTCGATACAGCGCGCGCGGAGGACGGCGCGCGGATGCCGGAGACGGCGCATATCCGGCAGCTCTCTGTACGGATCGCCGCCGGGTCCGCCTTCGACCCGATGACGCTGGATCGGGAGACGGCGCTGCTGCTCTATCTGGACGATCTCGCCGCTCCGCGCGCAAAGGTGCGTCTGGCAGACCTCCTGCGTCAGGGTGCGAGACCGCTGAACCTGCGCCGGCAGGCGGGGCAGCGGGTGCGCCTCGTGCTGTCGGATCCCGGCGGAAAGCTGGCGAACGCTCTGGGGGACATCGAGGTCTTTCTGGAGTGGTAGCCGGCGCAAAAAGCGAGGCGTCCTCCCCGACGTTCGGGGAGGACGCCTTCTGCCGGTGTCTCCGGAGAGCTACTTCACGGCGGCGAATCGCTTCGCGACCTCGTCCCAGTTGACCACGTTCCACCAGGCTTTCAGATAGTCGGCGCGCAGATTGCGATACTTCAGGTAGTAGGCGTGCTCCCAGACATCCACCCCCAGGATCGGAACCTGGTTGTCCATCAGCGGGCAGTCCTGATTGGCGGTGCTGATGACCAGCAGCTTGCCGTTGTCCACCACCAGCCACGACCAGCCGCTTCCGAATCGCTTCATGCCCGCGTCATTGACCTGCGTCTTCAGGTTTTCCAGGTTGCCGAAGGTGGCGTTGATCGCCTCCGCCAGGGCGCCGGTCGGCTCCTTCGCGCCGCCGGGCCTCATGATCTCCCAGTAAAGATTGTGGTTATAGTGTCCGCCGCCATGGTTGCGGACCGGGGTGCGAACCGCTTCCGGCAGGGAGTTGATCCCCTTCAGAAGCTCCTCAACCGTCCTGTTCTGCAGGTCGGCATGATCCTTCAGACCGGCGTTCAAGCCGTTGACATACGCCAGATGGTGCTTGTCATGATGCAGCATCATGGTCTCTTTGTCAATAATCGGCTCCAGAGCGTCATAGGCATACGGCAGAGGCGCCAGCGTGAACTCAGGCATCTTTCTCTCTCCCTTTCCTGCGGCGCGTCGTCGTTGCGCGCATCGCGGACGTAAATTCAGTATAGATACCAGTTTACCCCATAAACCCTACGTGTTTCGGGGCAGGATTTGCGCCTTTCGGCGCAGAAATGCGCTCTAGCTCTCACCCAAAACCTTTCCGCAAGGAGTCCGCCCCAACGATGCGCGCCCTGCGACTATCCTTTCCGACCCTGCTCTGTCTGTGCGCTCTGTCTCTGCTGTCCGCCGGTGCGCTGGCGCAGTCCCGCGCCCTGCCCGTCGCGCTTCGCTGCGAGTTTCTGGAGAACCCGCTGGGGATAGATGTGCAGCGTCCCCGCCTCTCCTGGCAGATGCGCGATCCCCGGCGCGGCGCGAAGCAGCAGGCGTACCGTGTGCTGGCTGCCAGCCGCCCGGAGCTTCTGCGCGAGGGACGCGCCGACCTGTGGGACTCCGGGCGGGTCGTCTCCGATCAGTCCGCGCACATCGCCTACGGCGGTCCTGCGCTCCTCTCCCGCCAGCGCGTCTACTGGCAGGTGCGAATCTGGGATCATGAGGGGAAGCCGACCGCCTACAGCGCGCCCGCCTTCTGGGAGATGGGGCTGCTGCAGCCGTCGGACTGGAAGGCGCACTGGATCGGGCTGAAGAGAGGCGATCCGAGCGCGGACAATCTGGAGGGCGTGCAGTGGATATGGTATCCCGAAGGCGACCCGCGACAGGACGCTCCCAACGCAACCCGCTACTTCCGGGTGCGGCTGGATCTGCCGGAGGGAAAGACGGTTAGAAACGCTGCGCTCTATATTGCATCGGACAACCGCTTCCGCGCCTATCTCAACGGGCAGGAGGTCGGCTCCGGCAGCGGCTGGGAGATGTTCCATACGGTTCCGCTGACGCCGAAGCTGCGCGCAGGCGGCAATCTGCTGGCGATCTCCTGCCTCAACGACAGCGGACCGGCGGGAGTGGCGGGGGTCGTCCGGATCGAGTTCACGGACGAAACCCTCCTGCGAATTCCCTCCAGCGCCCGTTGGAAGACGAGCGCGGCGCGAACCGCCGGCTGGATCGAGACCGCCTTCGACGACTCCGGCTGGAAAGAGGCACAGGTTCTCGGGGGCATCGGAACGGCTCCCTGGGGCGCCGTCTCCATGCAGACAGCGGTGGAGCCTGCCCCCCTTCTGCGCAGGACCTTCACGCTGTCAAAACCGGTGCGGGAGGCGCGTCTCTACATCACCGCGCTCGGCTCCTACCGCCTGCATCTCAACGGGCAGCGGGTCGGACGGGAGATCCTGACGCCGGACTGGACGGACTACCGCATCCGGGTCCCCTATCAGGTCTACGACGTCACCCGCCTGTTGCGCCGGGGTGAGAACGCGGCGGGCGCGATGGTCGGCGAGGGCTGGTACGGCAGCGGTCTGGGATGGGGACTGCAGCGCTACAACTTCGGCGCGCCTCCCGTCCGCCTGCGCATGCAGATGCATGTAACCTATGCCGACGGCTCGGAAGAGACGCTCCTCTCGGACGGCTCCTGGAAGGGGATGCCGGGACCGGTGCTTCGCTCCGAAATCTACGCGGGCGAGACCTACGATGCGCGGAAAGAGCAGCCGGGATGGGATCGCCCCGGTTTCGACGACAGCCGCTGGCAGCCGGTCAGCCTGATCGAGACCCCCGCGCTGCGCCTCTCCGCCCAGATGTCGCCACCGATCCGCGTGACCGAGACGCTCAAGCCGAAAGCCGTCACCGTCCCCGCTCCCGGCGTCTATATCTTCGATATGGGGCAGAACATGGTCGGCATGGCGCGCCTGAAGGTGCGCGGTCCCGCCGGAACCCGCGTACAGATGCGCTTCGCCGAGATCCTCAAGCCGGACGGCACGCTCTACACCGAGAACCTGCGCCGCGCCGAACAGACCGACACCTACGTTCTGCGCGGAGCGGGCGAGGAGGTCTTCGAGCCGCACTTCACCTATCACGGCTTCCGCTACGTGGAGGTCACCGGCTATCCGGGACGCCCGACGCCCGACAGCCTCACGGGGCGGGTGTTCCACACCGACGCGCCGATCACCGGGCGGTTTGTCTGCTCCGATCCGGTCGTCAACCGGGTCTGGCAGAACACGGTGTGGGGGCTGCGGGGGAACCTGATGAGCGTTCCGACCGACTGCCCGCAGCGCGATGAGCGGCTGGGCTGGATGGGAGACGCGCTGATCATCTGGCACACCGCCTGCTTCGCGATGGACCTGTCGGCGTTTACCCGTAAGTGGATGCGCGATGTGGTCGAGGCGCAGACTCGCGAAGGCGCGTTTCCGGACGTCGCCCCCAAAGTGATCGTCAACACCGACGGCGCGCCCGCCTGGGGATGCGCCGGCATCGTCGTCCCCTACCGCTCCTTCCGGCAGTACGGCGACCGCCGCCTGCTGATGGATAACGAGACCTTCGCGGCGATGAACCGCTGGATCAACTACATCCGGCGCGCCAACCCCGACCTGATCTGGCAGAACCGCCGCAATAACGACTACGGGGACTGGGTTCCCGCCGACAGCGTTACCCCGAAGGATCTCATCGCGACCGCCTTCTGGGCTTACGACGCGAAACTGCTGGCGGAGATGGCGATGGCGATCGGGCGCCAGCGCGATGAGAGGCGGCTGGAGGAGCTGTATCAGGGGATCCGCGCCGCCTTTATCCGGCGGTTCGTCAAGTCGGACGGCACGGTGGGCAACGGAAGCCAGACCAGCCAGGTCCTTGCGCTGCACTTCGGGCTGGTCCCCGACGAACTGCGCGCCGCGGCGACAGAGGTGCTGGTGCGCGACATCGAGCGGCGCGGCGGTCACCTCTCCACCGGATTCCTCGGAACGATCCATCTCATGCAGGTTCTCTCCGATAACGGGCGCAGCGACGTGGCGTACCGCCTGCTGCTCAACCGAACCTACCCCTCGTGGGGATACATGGTCGAGAAGGGCGCGACCACCATCTGGGAGCGGTGGAACGGCGATCGGGGCGATCCCGGCATGAACTCCTTCAACCACTACGCTTTCGGGGCGGTGGGCGAATGGCTGTTCCGCTACGCGGCGGGACTCGACACCGATCCAGGCGCGCTCGGCTTCCGCAAAATCGTGATCCGTCCTCACACCGACCCCCGCCTGACCTTCGCGCGGGCGGAGTACGACTCGATCCGGGGAACCGTCGTTAGCGGATGGCGGCGCGAGGCGGACGGCACGCTGCAGGTAGACGTAACCATCCCGGCGAACGCGACCGCGACGCTCTATCTGCCCGCCCCCGATCCGCAGCGCGTTCTGGAGGGCGGCAAGCCGATCACGCCCGCCTCCGGCATCGCTTTCCAGCGTATGCAGGAGGGACGCGCCGTCTACACGGTCGGCGCGGGAAGCTATCAGTTCACCATCAAGCCGTAGTGCGGGAGCGAACTTGACATCGAGGAGAATCTCTCATGCGTCTGAAGTCAGTCCTGTTTGCGCTGTGCGGTCTCTGCAGTATGGTCATGGTCGGATGCGGGAAGTCGGAGGCTCCTCCTCCCACTCAGGTGGAGGTTCAGGAGTTCTTTGCGGCGGTGCAGGAGGGAGACGCCGTCATTGTAGACCGGTTGCTGAAAGCCAAGCCCAATCTGGCGAACGCCAAAAACAGCGCGGGAGAGACCCCGCTGCAGGTCGCCCGCAAACAGAACAACGAGGAGCTGGCGGAGGTGCTGAAGAGGCACGGCGCGAAAGAGTAGCCCGCCACGTCCGCGTGCGAGGGACGTCAGGCTCCCGCCTCCGAGCGCAGCGGGGCGGAGCGGGGACGGATCAGCGCGCGTGGCATGCGCCTGCCGTTCAGGACGGCTCCGATGAAGGTAGAGCGCACAAACAGATCGTAGGTGATCAGCGTGAACGCCGTCACCGCGCCGAACACCAGCCCGAACTTGATCAGTCCCGGTATCGGCGCGCTCGCCAGAAACGCCTGCAGCCAGATGACCAGCGGCATGTGCGCCAGATACATCCAGTAGGAGGCGTCCGCCAGATACCGCCCCGTCGCGCTCTCACGATCCAGATACTTCAGATAGAGCCCGATCAGCCCGAAGACCATCAGACAGGGCAGCAGCGCGTTGGTGAACGCCATGATAAGCTGCAGGATCAGATCGAACTGCCCGGCGCGGGTCGCCTCCAGCAGGCGCGGCAGACCGAAGACAAACTGTATCAGCACGACCGGAGGCGTCAGCAGCAGCATCGTCCAGGCTCCCCGCTGAAACGTCGGCAGTAGATCGCGCTGCCCGTAGAGGAACCAGCCGAAGTAGAAGAAGACCCCGTAACCGAGCATGATCTGCCAGTGCGGCATCCACTGTGTGGAGGCTCCGATGATTCCGTTGGGCAGCAGCATCAGCGCGCCCGCCGCCGGCAGGGTGAAGATGAGCCAGCGCGACCGGGCGGTCAGCGAGCGGCGGAAGAGGCGCGTCGCCGCCGCCTTCCATCGCTCCGGCAGACGTCGGGACAGCAGCAGCAGAGCAATGGAGCCGAGGTAGTAGTAGAGCAGATAGTAGAGAAACCAGAGATGCGAGAGCGGTCCCTCGCGGTTGACCGCGCCCGGCTTCAGCGCGTCCAGACCGACCTGCCAGGGATCGGGCAGCCCCTGCGTGACGGCGCGCCCGTAGGCGAACCCGACCATGATGAGCGGATAGCAGAGGAGCCAGGCTGCCGCCAGCGGAAGAACGATCCGATGCACGCGGTTGGAGAAGAATGCCCGGACGCCGCGCCGCTCGATCAACATCGCCGCGAAGAAGCCCGCCAGCACGAAGAAGAGCTGCAGCCGAAAGCTGTGCAGAAAGAGACCGATCACGTTGAAAAGCGCGCTCGGTCGTTTGTCGCGGATATCCCAAAACTCCAGCTCCGGAGGCAGAGCGAAGTAGGCAGCCATCGCATGAATCGCGATGCCGAGTATCATCATATGCCCCCGCAGGCTGTCCAGCGAGTGGTAGCGCGAGGCGCTGCAGCAAAGAGACATGAGCCGGGATGAGTCCCTCTCTTCTTCAAAACAACGGTAGCGACATCCTGTAGTTTTACCCGAAGAACGTCTCGTTCGGCAACGAATCGCCCTTCCTTCGCCAGGACAAAACGGCGGCAGACAGACTATCCGGTCTCCTGCAGTCTCCATCCGCCGTCCAGCAGCGGAACCGTCCCGCTGCCCTCTCCGCTGATCCGCGCCGTCAGAACGCCCGGCGAGACGCCCTTCCTCGCGGCGATCTGCTCCGCACTGATGCCGGACAACGGTATCTTCAGCCGGCGCTCCCATCCGGCGTCCTCCAGCCTCTGCAGGCTCAAGTAGAGAAACCGCGCACCCCGCCCGCCGTGCACAAACGCTCCGGAGAAGTCCGGCGGCTGCCCCTCTCCCGCCTCCGTAACGACCACCGGGCAGACGAATCGCAGCGAGCCGTCCGGCATCGGCTGTCCCGACACGAGATTCCCGCTCCTGTCCTGCATCCCGAACCTCTGGCGCGTCGGGTCGTAGCCGGGCGGGAGAGCCTGGCAGAGAATCTGCAGGGAGATCGTGCGCTTGCGCAGGGCGCTGCCGGACATCGTCTACTCCGATCCGTCGGACGGCGGCGTGTTTGCGCGAAGATCGGCGATCGCGTCGCGCAGGGCGAAGACCAGCTCCTCCGGCTCATCGGTTCCGAGCATAAACTGCCGCCCGTTTTTGAGCCGGATGTGGACGGCGCGCCAGCCGCTGACATTGTAGAGCCATCCGCGGGGGGTCAGATGGATGCCCCAGCCTTCGTACAGGCGCGTGCGCGTGAGAGTAAACGACTCGATCTCCGCCAGCGCCACACGGCTGCGAATCAGACCGGAGCCGAAGCGCCAGCGAAGCTGCGTATCGGTGATCTCCACGGTCAGCGAGGAGAAGAGCCAAGCGCAGACGGCGAGGAGCGCGGCGACCGCCAGCGGGATCAGGCGCGGACCCAGAAGCGATCCGGGCATCCCCCATCCCAGCCACAGACAGAAGACCAGCGCGATCCACAGCGTAACGATGATCAGCGTGCCGACCTGACGATGCGAATAGATCAACATAAAACACCTGCCCTTTGAAGGCAAAGCCAGTCACTCGTCCGACGGAGACGGCGCGGGTCAGTGCGTGCCGACGGAGACGGCGCGCTCCTGCGTCTGTTTGGCGCGGATGATCTCCTTGCGCTCGCGCAGGTAGGAGAAGAACTCCTGCCCCTCGCGCAGACGGCGCACCAGCATCTGCCGGTCGGTCGCCATCTCGCGCAGGATACGGAAGATCGGCTTCCAGCGGAAGTAGAACCGCCGGTACATCCGCTCGACCGCGTCCTCGATCTCATCGGGCGACAGGTCGGGATAGCGCAGCGTCGAGGTCTGGATGCCGCTGCCCGCAACCAGCACGTTCCCGTCCATCCAGCCGTTGGTGACCGCCTGATTGTACAGCTCCGTGCCGGGATAGGGCGCGGCGATGGAGACCTGGATCGTGTGCGGGTCCAGCTCCTGCGCAAAACGGATCGTCTCCTCGATCGTCTCCTTCGTCTCTATCGGCAAGCCGATGATGAAGGTCCCGTGCACCTTGATGCCCAGTTTACGGCAGTTCTGCATGAACTCCCGCGCCATCTCGAGTTTGATGCCTTTGCGGATCCGATTGAGGATCTCCTGATTCCCCGACTCAAAGCCGACCAGCAGCAGGCGCAGTCCGTTATCGCGCAGCGCTTTGAGGGTCTCGTACTTCACATGGGCGCGGGCGTTGCAGGACCAGGTCAGCCCCAGCTTCTTCAATCCTTTGCTGATCTCCACGGCGCGCGGCTCGTTGATCGTGAACGTATCGTCGTCAAACATCCACTCGCGCACCTGCGGGAACAGATCCCTCCCCATCGCCATCTCTTCGATGACGGCTTTCGGGCTTTTGGTGCGGTACTGGTGTCCGCCGATGGTCTGGGGCCAGAGGCAGAAGGAGCACTTCGCCGGACAGCCGCGCCCGGTGTAGAAGGAGATGTAGGGATGCAGCAGATAGCCGATAAAGTAGTTCTCAATGGTAAGGTTCTGATGATAGACGGGCAGCACGCTGGGCATCACGTCCCAGTCCCGAATCAGCTCCCGCTCCGGGTTATGGCGGATTCTGCCGTTTTGATCGCGATAGGAGAGACCCCGGATCTCCTCGTAGGGCTTGCCCTCCGCCACCTCCAGACAGGTGTAGTCGAACTCGTTGCGGCAGACGAAATCCACCGCGGGAGCCTGCCGCAGGGTCGGCTCCGGCAGGACGGCGACATGCGCCCCGATGAGACCGATCTCGGTCTGCGGGTTCTGCTGCTTGATCGCTTCGGCGCACCGAATATCGTTCGCCAGCGACGGCGTGCTGGTGTGCATGATCACCAGTTCATAGTCGCGGGCGATCGCCAGCACATCCTCCACGCTCTGATGATGGGGCGGGGCGTCCACCAGCCGGCTGCCCGGAACCAGCGCGGCAGGCTGCGCCAGCCAGGTCGGGAACCAGTACGAGGTGATCTCGCGCTTCGCCTGGTAGCGCGCGCCGGCTCCGCCGTCAAAACCGTCGAACGAGGGCGGACTGAGAAACAGGGTCTTCTTCACGCAGCGGTCATCTCCTTGACAATATTTCGATAGGCTAAAGATTTGCCGCGCACCCGGCAATCTCCTTCCCCGCCTGTCAGTCTACCGACTCGCGCCCGCTTTGTCAAGGAAGCCCGGATCGGTCGCAGGGGTCGCGTTTAGCGAGACGCCCTGTAGGACGGACAGGGAATCCGTCTGAAGTAAGCAGGGTTATCGCGGCAACGCCGCGAAACAGACAGCGTCAGTTTCTCGTAGAAGGAGGCAGCCAGATGGCGGAGCGGAGCGGCACGCTGACGCGGCGCACATTTCTCATGGGAGCGGGTATGACGGCGGTCGGAGCGGGAGTGAAAACGGCTCCGGAGCGGATCCGCATGGGGCAGTCAGACCAAAAGGTGCGTATCGGGATCGTCGGGGGGAACTTCGGCGCGACGTTTCAGTGGCATCTCGATCCCGACTGCCAGGTGGTCGCCGCCTGCGACATTCGGGAGGACGCCCTGAAACGGCTGGTGGATGTCTACGGTGCGGCAGGAGCCTACAGGGATTTTCGCGAGTTCCTCAAGCATCCGGGCATGAACGCCGTCGGCGTCTTCACCCCCGCCCCCCTGCACGTCCCCATGGCGATTGCGGCGATGGAAGCCGGCAAGCATGTCATCAGCGCGGTTCCCGCCGGCATGACGCAGGCAGAGCTGGAGAAGCTGCTCGCCTGCGTGAAGCGCACCGGTCTCAAGTACATGATGGCGGAGACCAGCTACTACCACCCGGAGATCATCTTCTGCCGGGAAGCCCGTCAGCGCGGCGAGTTCGGGACCATCTTCTACTCCGAATCCGAGTATCACCACGAGGGGCTTCTGTCGCTCTTTTTCGACGAGAACGGCAGACGAACCTGGCGTTACGGCTTCCCGCCCATGCACTACCCCACCCACTGCACCGGCATGATTCTGCCGGTCACCGGAGAACGCCTGACCGAGGTCACCGCCATCGGCTGGGGCGACGGACACGAAATCCTCAAAACCAACGACTACAAAAACCCCTTCTGGAACACTATCGGGTTCTTCAAAACCTCCGGCGGACACAGCGCGCGCATCAACGTCTGCTGGCATATCGCCGCGGGAGGAGTCGAACGCGCCAACTTCTACGGCGACCGCATGTCCTACATCGCCGCCCGCCCCGAAGGCTCCCCGCATACCCTTATCCGCATCGCGCAGGACGGCAGGACGGTGATTGATCAGAACGGCTATCCGCAGGGCGTCGTCGAGCAGAGGGCGCACACGCCACCCGACTATTTCGACCGCCTGCCCGCCCCGATGCGCGTTCCGACCGGACACGGCAACTCGCACACCTTCCTGACCCATGAGTTTGTGCGCGCCATTGTCGAAGACCGCGCACCCGCCGTAGATATCTACGAATCGATCGCCTACACGCTCCCCGGCATCATCGCGCATCAGTCCGCGCTGCGCGGCGGAGAGCGCATGAAGATCAAAGACTACGGGAAGGGATGACAGGCGGACAGAGCCGACGACGAACACGCCTCGAGGCAGCCGCCGCTCTGACGGCGCTGGCGTTGATCGCAGGGCTGCGCCTGATCGCCCTGCGATCCGACCCCTATCCCCTCCTCGACTGGTGCACCGGGCTGCTGACCGACGAGGGCTTCTACCTGCACAACGCCCGCAACACCCTCCTCTTCGGGCATCCCCGCACCGATGAGTTCAACAACATGCTTCTCTCCCCCCTCCTGCACCTGGCGCAGGTCGCCCTCCTCTCCCTCCTCGGCGTCGGATCCCTGCAGGCAAGGCTGCTCAGCGTCGGCGCCGGACTGCTCTCCCTCCTGCTGCTCTTCGCCGCCCTCCGACGCGCCTGCGACGCCCGCATCGCCCTCACCGCAGCCCTCCTGCTGGGACTGGAGCACACCTACCTGCTCTACAACCGGATGGCG
>CALLMM010000045.1 GCA_938005745.1 uncultured Chthonomonadales bacterium
CTTCGAGGAGGGGCTGCTGACCGGAAAGATGGGACCGGACTACTCGTTTGAAGAGGGCGACTGGCGGCGCGACTGGCTGACCCGCGAGCGGCTGGAGGAGGCGGCGCGCCGGGTGAAGGCCCTGGAGGCGTTCCTCACCCCCGACAGACCGACGCTCTCCGCGCTGGCGCTCAAGTTCTGCCTGAGCCATCCGGCGGTCTCGACCGTGATCCCGGGTATGCGCCGAGTGCGCCATGTGGAGGAGAACTGCGCCGCCTCCGACGGCATCCTTCTGAGCGAGGCGGAGCTTGACGCCCTGCGAGAGCACGCCTTCGCGCACGGATGGAGCTATCCCTGGAGCCAGAAGCCTTAGACGACGGCGCAAACGATTAGGAGAGACCGCGCACGCGTGGCTAAACGAAGAAAAAAGGCTTCCTCCGAAGAGGAGCCGGAAACCAGACAGCGGGGAGAGCGTCACGGCATTCGCCGGGGTCAGGCGTTTGCCGTCGCGCTCTCTGCCGCCCTCTGCGTAACCCTGACGGTCTACTATCTGTTCCGCCCCGACGCCTGCGCCGCCGCTACCCTCTATCCGGTCTGGTTCTGGCTGATCCCGGGCTTGCTGCTGCTGGCAGTCGGCTATCATCGCGCTCACCGCCGCTGGGTCACCGCCGCTGTATGCCTGTGGCTTTTCTACCTGACCGCGCTCGCCGAAGAGCCCAAGAGCCTGATCCGCTCTCTCGCGCCCGTCCCGTCCGACCGGGAGACGGCGCAGCAGCGGAGAGCGGGCATCCGCGTCGTCTCGCTCAACTGCGCGGGAGGCAGTCCGGAGGCGGCGATGCAGGTCGCCCCCTACAACCCGGACATCGTGCTGCTGCAGGAGTCGCCCTCGCGGCAGGAGACGGAGCGGGTCGCGCGCAGGCTCTTTGGCGAGGAGGCGGCGGTGCTGTGGGGACCGGACGCCTCCATTCTGGCGCGGGGCAGTCTGCAGCCGCGCGAACTTCCGCGTGCGCTGCAGAGCCTCTGCGCGCAGGCGCGCGTCCGGCTGCCCGACGGCTTTCAGGCGGAGGTCTTCAGCCTGCGTCTGCCTCCCTTCCCCCTGCGCACCGATCTGTGGAACCCGGACGCCTGGCGCCTCCTGACGCGGGATCGCCGGCAGCGGCGGCAGCTGCTTCAGGCGGTCGCCGCCCGCGCCGCCGCCATCCCGGACGGCGTGCCGGTCATTCTGGGAGGCGACTTCAATGCGCCGCAGGGCGACGCCGTCTTCCAGACCCTGCGTCCCCGCCTGCGCGACAGCTTTCTGGAGGCGGGGCGCGGCTGGGGCAACACGATCACCGCCGACTACCCCATCCTGCGCATAGATCAGGTCTGGATAAGCGACCGCTTTCGTCCCGTCCGTGTCGCCGCCCGTCGGGTTCCGCACTCCGACCATCGCCTCGTCCTCTGCGACCTGCTGCCCGCCTCCAGCCAGAACTCCCGATAGCCCGGTCGGAGAAGGAGTCTGCCGCAGGCATGTGGTAGTTACCAGAAACACTATCAGATTGCGGAGTGTGATGCCTCTTCTCGCTCCGCAGCGAGGAGGTATCACATGTCCCCATCATCGAACGATCATGAAGAAATGGACCGCCGTCAGTTTCTGCGCGCTGTGGCGGGCGGAGTCCTCGCCGCAGGAGCCGGAGGACTTGCCGGCTGCGGAGGAGGAGGCGGAGGCAACGGCGGCGGAGGCGGGGGAGGAGGCGGAGGTAGCCTCACCCAGGAGCAGATTCTCGGTGTGCTGGAGGAAACCCGCGCCTTCCTCGACGCGATGCCCGTCGTAGAGCAGGACGAGATGCACCGGCGGCTGCTGACATTCCTGCGCACCCGCTCCGAAATCCTGCATGCGGGCGAGACGCGGGACGCCGTCTGGGCGGTCTTCCGCAACGGCATGCCCTACGCCGTCTTCACCAACCGGGGCGTCAAACCGGGCGAGGCGAACCTGGACCCGGACGAGCAGGACGCGATCGGGCGGGCGGCGGGCTTCGAACTGCCGCGGGGCACGCTGACAGCGCGGCTCTATAACGCGATGGGGCCCGGTTTCAAGAACGAGCCGGAGATCATCGGAGGCGTACTGAACCGAAAAGGATACGTCCCGACGGTGCTGCGGGCGGAGGTCGAATCGCTGCGCAATATCGGTCAGCCCGGCGTCTTCTACTTCTCGGCGCACGGAGGTGAGGTAGACATCCCCAAACTGGATGCGCAGGGCAAGTTGATCTTTGGTCCCGATAAACTGCCAATTATGGAGAAATCCTTCGGGCTTTCGACCGCGACGGCGTACACCAAAGAGGCAGCGATGGCCTATGCCGCAGAGATCCTGGCAGGTCTACTGGGAGCAGCCTCCTGCGTGGAAAACATCGTCAACAACCGCTACGTCCGGGCAAACCGTTTCCTGATCACCAGCCGGTGGGTGCGCCGCTTCTGGAGCTTTAGCCCCGATAGTCTGGTCTGGATCAGCGCCTGCTCCAGCGCCAGCGGAGAGGCGAACAGTCTCGTCGCTGCCTGCAAGGCGAAAGGCGCGGGCATGTACGTCGGCTGGAGCGACTGGGTCGAGGGCGATCACGCCGTGCAGGTCAGCAAGTTCGTGATAGACCGTCTGCTGGGGGCGAACGTGCTGGCGCCGGTGGAGAACCCCAAACAACGCCCCTTCAACTACTCGGATGTCTACAACGACCTGCGCCGACGCGGGCTGCATGCGCGTCCGACCCTCTCTCCCAACACGGGCAGCCCGATCTCCGGACGCACAACCCAGATCATCTTTACTGCCGGACCGGGAAGCCAGTTCGGGCTCCTGGCTCCCTCCATCGCCTTCGTGCGGATTGACGAGGAGAACGACGAGGCGGTCCTCTACGGCATCTTCGGCGAGCCGCCGGCGGATGAGCGGGCGGTGCTGATCGGCGGGCTGGAGGCTGCGGTGATCGAGTGGACGAAGGACAGGGTGCGCGTGCGCCTGCCCCGCACGGGAACCGGCTCGTCCGGAGACGTGGAGGTGCAGGTGCGGGCGCATCGGAGCAATATCCGGCGCATCACCGAGTGGAACCTGCAGATGCGGTACCGGTTCCAGCCTCCGGAGACCCCCGGCCTGAAGGTTGAGGGACCGCTGCGGCTGCGCTTCCGGGCGGATGTCGGCGAATATCGCGAGAAGCCGGGAGAGCGTCCGAAGAAGGTGGTGCGCTACGCCATGCTGACCCGCGACTCAAACGCCAACCTGACAGCGAGCGGCAGACACAGCAGCGGCGGCTGTACCACCACCTGGTCCGGACAGGCGGAACTGCTGCCGTATGGCTACAGCGGAAGCGAACCCAATCCCGGTCTCAGCCATATGGCAAAGATAGACGGGATAGACCGCAAACTGTCTGTCGGACTGGCGATCGGCGGGTTTGCCCCCTATCCCTGGATCGCGCGCATCGTCTGCCCCGAAGGAACGCAGTCCCATGACTTCACGCCGGCGTTCGGACTGCTGATGGAGATTGTTTCGTACGGGCAGCCGCTCGACGAGTCGCAGACGGGGATGGTGCTGCCGTCGCTGGTGATGCCGTTGAACAATAGCTGGGGCATCTCCTCTGGCGTCTTTGAGTCGGAAGAAGGTTTTATACGGTTGGAATGGGACGCGGCGAACCCCATCGCTCC
The DNA here is from genome assembly GCA_938005745.1 of uncultured Chthonomonadales bacterium. Classification (GTDB taxonomy): domain Bacteria; phylum Armatimonadota; class Chthonomonadetes; order Chthonomonadales; family CAJBBX01; genus CALLMM01. The sequence continues at coordinate 3,640 of CALLMM010000045.1, forward strand.
GCCTGACCCGGATGCGGCGCGGTCGTACCGACGATAGGGCATGAACGGCGTGCCGATGCGGCGGTTCTGCCGTCATCGGCACGCTTTCTCATATCTCGTAGTCGAGCGCCAGCACCGACTCGCGCAACGGCAAAATCAGGCTCTGCACCACCTCCTGATGCGCTGGATGCGGTCCATAGGCATCTAGTGCGGCGCGATCGGTAAAACGCACCACCAGCCCATGCTGAAACCCCTGCGCGCGCTCGCAGAAGTTTTCGCCGCAGGTCAACTCCTGTATGCCCGGTATCTTCTCCGGCAGCTCCCGCAGCGCCTCCATCACCCGCTCGATCTCCTCTTGCCTCGCCTCCGGCTTCCACTTAAACAGAACGATATGCATCACTTCCCCTTTTGCTGCGCCCATAGGACGATCACCCTTTCCGATCAAAGAGTGATTCCATTATACCGGTCTGTCACTGCGAGTAACCGACAGCGTCCCCCCATCCTGTCATTGCGCGAGAGCAGTCAGGCGACCTCCTCTGTCATTGCGAGGGAGGCGTGAGCCTTTCCCCTCTGTCATTGCGAGGGAGCGACAGCGACCGAAGCAATCTCAAACCGACGTCCGAACTGTCGCGCCAAACCTGAAATTAAATTAATTCTGCTTTAAGCCTATTTTAATTTTTCGCCGCTAAAATCCTGAAGGTTTGATGATGGCTAGGAGCTATTGCCGAGAGATGAGGTGAATACGATGCGTGACGATGCCTGCCAATCAGGAGGCGATTCGGAAGGATCGGGAGACGCACCTCGCCAGTTCGGGAGATCCTGCTATGCCTGTGGCGTGACAGTATGGGGCATTGCCTATACATCGGCAATCTGAGAGCGCTCGTAGAGCCGCCTGCCGCTCCTCTACCCTACTCCTGAAACGTTCAGATCTGTTCAAACATAGGAGAAAAAGCGATCCGATGAACTGGGACTACTGGTATGTCTTTCCTTACGCCGTCCTGGTCGCGGCGACCGCCAACGCCTCCGGCTTCTCCGGAGCCGTTCTGTTCCAACCCTTCTTCAACTTCGTGCTGCATCTTCCCATCGGGCAGTCCATCGCTACGGGAATCGCCACCGAGACGATCGGGATGACCAGCGGCGCGTCCCGTTACTTCCTGATGCGTAAAATAGACCTGGCAGCTGCCAAGCGGACGCTTCCGGCGATCCTATTGGGAGTGCTCGCAGGGCTGTTCGTCTTCACCTACGCCTCCCGCGACCTGCTGCGTCTGATCGTCGGGCTGGTGGTCGGCGGGATCGCTATTCACCAGCTCTATCATGCCGGCATACGCCGCTTCGGCGCCGCAGAGAGCGCCGATCTGGTCGAGTTGAGGCGGCATCAGCCGCGTTCGTTCCTGGCGGGAGGGTTCTCCGCCTGCACCGGAACAGGCGTCGCGGAGATGCACCAGCCGCTGTTTGAGCATCTGGGCGGGCTGGCGACCAAGCGCGCCAACGCCACCGCGATCTTTGTGGAGGCGGTCGCCGACTGGATGATCACCATCTTCAACCTCTCGATGGGAAATCTGCGGTTCGACATTCTGATCTTCAGCGCGTCCGGCGTGCTGATCGGGGCGCAGATCGGTGCGCTGCTGTCGCCCTATCTGCCGGATCGGCTGCTGAAGGTGATCTTTTCGATCTGCGTGCTGGCGATCGGGACGGTCTACGTTGTAACCTCCATTCCTCGCCTGCTGAAAGGAGCCGGATAGCCGCCGGCAGGAGAGTAACGCATGCATACAGAAGAGCAAGCCGGGGGAGAGACCCGGCGCCAGTTTTTATGCCGCGCCGGACAGGCGCTGGGGCTGACTGCGCTCTCCGCGGCCGCCGGGAACGCCCTGGCGCCGTCAGGACATCCGCAGGCGAAACGCGCCGCAGGAGGAAAACGGATGGGAGCGCCCGCTTTTACGCGAGTCTGCATCGGCGAACTGGACAACGGGGCGGAGATGAACACCCTCTTCAACGTCGCCGACCTCAACCGCGACGGCAGAATGGACATCTTCAGCGCCGGACGCAGCGGCGTCATGGTCTGGTTTGAGAATAAAGGCGGCGGAAAGTGGGAGCGGCATCTGATAGATCGGGTGCGCCGGCAGGAATGCGGAGGGCTGGCGCACGATCTGGACGGCGACGGCTGGCTCGACATCGTCAACGGCAGCGACAGCGGGCTGGATGAGCTTGCCTGGTGGCGCAATCCCGGACCGCAGGGAGGACCGTGGAGACGGCATCTGATCTGCAAAACCGGCGCGAACCAGTTTCATGACACCCTCATCGCCGACGTCACCGGCGACGGGAGACTCTCTCTGCTCTTCTGGAATCAGGGAAGCGGCACGCTCTACTGGACGCCCCTTCCCCGAGACCCGACGGCAAGTCCCTGGCAGAATATTCAGGCGATTGCGACGAACATGCGCGAAAACGGACTGCCCGAAGAGGGGCTGGTCGCGGCGGATATAGACGGCGACGGAAAGAACGAGGTGATCGCCGGAACGCACTGGTACCGCTATCTCGGACCGCCCAACCGCTGGGAGCGGCATAAGTTCGCCCGCGACTACATCTCCACCGTGATCGCCGTCGGCGACATCAACGGCGACGGGCGCAAGGAGATCCTTCTGACGGAGGGCGACGCCTGCATCTACGGCAAGCCGCAGGGAGGCAAATTCGCCTGGTTCTCTCCGGGGCGGGACATCCGCGACCTGTGGGAGGAGCATCTCGTCGAGGATCGGCTCCTCGACCCGCACTCGCTGCAACTGGGCGACATCTGCGGAAACGGACATCTGGATGTGCTGGTCGGGGAGATCGGCGTCCGGGAGATCTACCGCGAGAAGCCTCCCCGCCTGATGGTCTTTGAAAACGACGGGAAGGGGAACCTCCGGCGGCACATCGTGGATGTCGGTACCGGGTCGCACCATGCGCGCCTGGCGGACTTTCGCAACGTCGGCGCGCTGGACATTGCTTCGCGCCCGCTGCACGGACCGGATCGCACAAAGATCTTCGTCTGGTACAACGCACGCGGCGGAAAGGCGCTGGGTCAGTCGTAACTCGCGACACGCGGACGGTGAGATCTACAGAGCCGTCTGGCTGAACCGCTCCCCGTCGTAGGTGAGCAGCGTCGCCTCGTCGTTGAGAACCGTCTCCAGATGTACGGCGCGTCCCCAGATGCGATAGATGTTCTTCATGGTGCGCGCCGTATAGTCCGTATCCAGCGGCTTGCCGTCGTAGTAGTGCTTGAGGTAGAGTTCATGGCGGCGCTTATAGTCGCCGTCCTCCACCATGATGACCGGTATGCCGAAATTGGTCATCGAGTCGACCATCGTATCGCGCACGCGCCGCCAATCGGTATCCTGCACCACCCACATCAGTTCGCCGTTGATCTCCTCCAGCCGGTAGGTGTACAGATCGAGGTCCCGCACCAGCCGCTTCGTCAGGTACTTGCGCAGAAAGGAGACATCCGACTCCTGTTCCGCCACCTCATAGATTTTACGAAGCCCCTCGCCCGTCGGTCGAACGATCTCTTCGCCGCGCCAGTCCTCTTCCGGCTCCTCCGGATCGCGCTCGCCGTTCCAGCGCCGCTCGATGTCGTGAAACATCTGATAGCCGACATAGTAGGGATTGATGCTCATCCGCGATCCCGGCGAGACCACCCCCGAATGCAGCCGGCGGAACTCCCAGTGCTCCTCCGGCGTGAGGGGCAGCTCCGTCAGGATCCGCTCATGCCAGAAGGAAGCCCAGCCCTCGTTCATGATCTTGGTGCGCATCTGCGGCAGGAAGTAGAGCATCTCCTCCCGCAGGATGTTCAGAATATCGCGCTGCCAGTCCTCCAATTCCAGCGCGTGATCCCGCAGAAAGCGCAGCAGATCTTTCTCCGGCTCCGGCGGCAGTTTGCGGGGACGGGACGCAGGGGGCTTCGCCGGCTCGTTCTGCCCCAGCCTCCACAGATCGTCGTACTCCGTTGCCGGCTCCGTCTGGCTCTGACGCTCCCGCTCGTACTCGTCCGGCGTCCTGGGACGGTAGGAGACGGCGGTCGGATCGAAGTGCTCTTCAATGGAGAGCGCGGCGTCGAGGAACCGCTCCACCTCCTCCGGTCCGTGTTGTGTCTCATACTCGGCAATCCGACGGGCATGCAGGCGCACCTGCTCGATCATGCGACGGTCGGTATGGGAAAAGTAGGTGTTGCGGCGGAAGAAGTCGGAGTGCCCGTAGACGTGCGCGATGACCAGCTTATGCGAGACCATCGAATTGTTGTCGAACAGAAACGCCTGCGTCGGATCGGTGTTGAAGACGATCTCATAGATCTTGCTCATCCCGTACTCATAACTGGTCTTCTGGCGATGGTAGTCGCGCCCGAAAGTCCAGTGCGAGAAACGGGCGGGCAGTCCGTAGGCTCCCAGTTCATAGATCACATGATCCGGCACGACCTCGAAATGGGTCGGAAACGGCTCCAGCCCCATCTCATGCGCCTTCTCCCAGATGATCTCAATCCACTTTTCCAGTTCCGCGCGCTCAGTCTGATTCATGCCATAGACCTCAATATTCTGCCAACCGCCGCGCCGGGGCGCGCTCAGGAGATCGCCTGAACCTCCGGGTGCTTGCTGAAGAAGCGTTTCAGGGCGGGCCATACGTCCTCCTTGTTGTTGATCCGCACCAGCACGACGCGCGGATCCCCCGAAAACGCCTCCTGATACGCCTGTCCCAGCGGCGCAAAGCTGGTAGACTGGCTCCAGATATCGTTGGCGATCTCGCCATAGCCGACCAGATTGCTGATCCCCGCCATCTTGCGCATCAGCTCCACGCACTCGGCGTCGCCCCAGTTGTAGCCGTCCGAGAAGAGGAAGGGGTAGATGTTCCACTCGCGCGGGTTGTAACGCTTCTCGATGATCTTGAGCGCCAGCTTGTACGCCTCCGACATCCGCGTGCCGCCCGATTCGCCCAGCCCGAAGAAGGCGTTCTCATCCACCTCCTTCGCCTCCGTATGACAGGTGATGAAGACGATCTCCGCGCTGTTGTACTTTGTCCGCAGGAAGCGCAGCATCCAGAAGTAGAAGGAGCGGCAGATGTAGGCTTCGAACTCGCCCATCGAGCCGGAGACGTCGCGCATGGCGAAGATGACCGCGTTGCGCTGCGGCTCGGCAACGATCTCCCAGGTGCGGTAGCGTTCATCTTCGCGGCGCACCTCCCAGCCCGGCTTGCCCTGCCGCGCATTGCGCTTATAGGCTTCCAGCAGCGTGCGCTTGCGGTCGAGATTGCCCGCCAGACCGCGCTTGCTGATGCTGTTGAAGTCGGCGTGCTCGCTGAGGATCTGCTTGACGCCCCGCTCCTCCAGATTGGGCAGGTGCAGGTCTTCAAAGACCATCTGCGCGACCTCTTCCAGCGTAAACTCGGCTTCGTAGAAGTCTACGCCCGGCTCCTGCCCCGCCTGTTTTCCGGTTCCCTGTCCGCTCTGTCCGGGGGCGCGTCCCAGCACGTCGCCCGGCTTCGTGCCCCCCTGTCCCTGACCGATCCGTTCGCGGGAGCCGTTGTCGTAGCGAATGCGCGGCAGTTCCAGCCCGCGGATCGGAATCTTAACGATCTTCCCTCTGTCCGCTGTTATGATATCCTGATGGCTGACGATGTCGCCGAGGTTCTGTTTGATAACCTCTTTGATCTTCTCGTTGTGCCGCTGCCGGTCACGCTCTGCGCGCCGGTGCAGGTCCCAGGAGTCTGTGCTGAGTGAGAAATCTGGCATGTTAGACGCTCCTGCTCTTTCACTGGCTGATACGCCAGTCTGCTGGCTGATACGCTAGTCATCGCGAATGCAAACCGTTCCCTCCCGGACGAGGACTTAACCTCCGGTCTCCGAAACGGGTTTCGGCAGCAGGTCCTCCACGCGCACCGGCGCGTCCGGAGCAGCCAGCGGCGCAACGCTCTCCGTCTCGGCGTATCGCCGCACATCGTGGTAGCCGAAGCCGAAACGCTCGCCCGCCTTCGCTCCCGCATCCCGGAAGACCTCCAGGCACCGCTCCGGCAGGTTCACGATCCAGTACTCCGTAATGCCCGCCTCCGCGTAGAGAGACGCCTTCACGCCCCGATCATACGCCAGCGTGCTGTCCGACACCTCCACCACCAGCAGCAGATCCGATGGACGGGGCTTGCGCGTCTCGTAGTCCCGGATAGCTCCCTTCACCACAAAAACATCGGGTTCCGGCTCCGTATCCCGAAAAAGGTCCAGAGGCATCTGAGAGCGGACATGACCGAGCGCGCGAAACAGGTCGGCAAGCAGATCGCGGGTAAGCAGCGTGGCTGTGCTGTGCGGCGTATCCTGCGGAGACATTCTCTCGATGATCTCTCCTTTGATCAGCTCCAGCCGCTCCGGATGCTCGAACAGTCCCGCCGACAGGGCGCGGTAGAACTGCTCCACCGTCCACGGATAGGGGCGAACGCCGGAAGACTCCAGCGGCGCGGCGGTATCGGGTCTCTGAATGAGGCTCATTCGCCTTCGCTCTACTCCGAATTCCTGTCGGTATCGTCTATAATGTTGACTATGTCAGAAAAACGCAAACTGTTAATCACGGGCGCGGCGGGAAATATCGGCTCCTACTATCGCGCCCATCTAGGCGACCGCTACGCCCTGCGTCTGGCGGATATCGTTCCGATTGCCGACCCGTCCGGATGCGAAACGTTCGTCTGCGACCTGTCGGATCCGGAGGCGGCGCAGCGCATCTGCGCGGGCATGGACACCGTTCTGCACCTTGCCGCCAATCCCCACACGCACGCGGAGTTCTATAAAGACCTGCTCGACGCTAACTTCAAGGCGGTCTACAACATCTACCGCGCCGCGAAGGATCAGGGCTGCCGGCGGGTGATCTTCGCCAGCAGCATCAACGCCGTCGGAGCCTATCCCCGCGACCGGCAGATCCGTCCGGAGGACGCCCCGCGTCCCGGGAACGTCTACGGAGCCAGCAAAGCCTTCGGTGAGACGCTCGGCAGCTACTTCGCCTTTGCCGAAGGGCTGTCGGTCATCTGCATCCGAATCGGCGCGGTCGGGCATCTGGAGCATATCAAAAAACGCTCTCCGCACTACTACCGCAGCATCTTCGTCAGCTACGCCGACCTGTCGCGCCTGTTCGACCGCTGCATTGAGACGCCCGACATCCCCTTCGCAATCGTGCACGGTCTCTCCAATAACCGCTTTCAGCGCATGGACCTGACCGCGACTCGTCAGCTTCTGGGTTATGAGCCGCAGGACGACGCCTTCTCCGTTTAGGATGCCGCGCCTTCGCTAGCGGTTGAGCAGCGTCCCGACGTAGCGCAGCAGTTCGTTGGCGCAGACCGGACAGTAGCCCTGTTCGCGCACCAGCCGGTCCACCACCTCGTTGATCTTCTTCAACTGGTCGGCGTCCGGCGTCTTGGTGGAGGTGGTGATCTTCACCACATCCTTCAGATCGGCGAACAGCTTCTTTTCGATCGCCTCCTTCAGCCGCTCATCCGAGGTGACCACAAAGGGCTGATTGCGGCGCGCCAGCGAGGCGACCGAGCGCAGGATGCCCTCGCGGAACTCCCGCTTGGCGTTCTCCGTAACCCCGATCTGCTCCTCGATACTGCGCATCAGCCGCTCATCCGGGTCTATCTCGTCTCCGGTGATCGGGTCCTTCACCTTGCTGCGGCTGCAGTAGGCGTCCACATTGTCCAGATAGTTCTCCAGCAGCGTGCGCGCCGACTCCTCGTAGGAGTAGACAAAGGCGCGCTGAACCTCCTTCTTGGCGGTCTCGTCGTACTCCTTGCGCACCTCGTCAATGAAGCCCAGCATCCGCCGGCGCTCCTCCTCCCCGCTGACATACTCGGCTAACCCGTCGCGCAGAGAGCGCAGAACGTCTATCGCGTTGACGCAGTTCTTGCCTCCGCGCACCAGCGCGCTGGAGAGACGATTGATGATGAAGCGGGGCGAGACGCCCTGCATTCCCTCGTCCGCGTACTCCTCCCGCAGTTCGCGCACATGCTTCTGATCCCAGTCGCCGACCTGCTTCTCGCCGTCGTACAGCTTCATCTTGGTCATCAGCGATAGACCGGAACGCTTGGAGGGCTTCAGGCGCGACATCACCGCAAACATCGAGGCGACACGCAGCGTTCCCGGCGCGATGTGCATCCGACTCAGGTCTACTCCCTCCTCCTGCACCTCGCTCTGCGCGATCAGCTTCTCATAGATCTTGACCTCCTGCGAGACCTGCAGGTTGTAGGGGACCTTGACCACAAAGATGCGGTCTATCATCGCCTCGTTCTCTTTGTTGCCAAAGTAGGAGTTGTACTCATACTCGTTGGTATGGGCGACGACAACCACATCGCAGTAGATCAGCGCGAAGCGCGACGCCTTGATGGTCTGCTCGCCGGCGACGGTATTGAGTTCGTACAGGAACCGCTTCTCCGCCTTCAACATCTCGATGAACTCCATCATGCCCCGGTTGGCGATGTTGAGTTCGCCGTCGAAGTTGTAGGCGCGGGGATCCGACTCGACGCCGTATTCGGTCAGCGCCTGGATATTGACGCTGCCGGTCAGCTCGGCGACATCCTGGCTCTTGGGGTCGGCGGGCTTGAAGGTTCCGATCCCGATCCGGTTCTTCTCCGAGAAGGTGATGCGGTGGACGGGGACGTTTTCGATCTTGCCGTCGAACTCGTGCTGCAGCCGCCAGCGGCAGACCGGACAGAGATCGCCCTCGATATAGACGCCGAACTGCTTTCTGAAGTCGGCGCGCAGGTCTTCCGGGATCAGGTGCAGCGGCTCCTCGTGCATCGGGCAGCCTTTGATCGCATAGATGGCTCCCTCGTCGCTCTTGCTGTAGCGCTCCATGCCGCGCTTGAGCAGCGTTACCAGCGTGGATTTTCCGCCGCCGACCGGTCCGACCAGCATCAGAATACGCTTGCGGATGTCCAGGCGGCGCGCGGCGGGGCTGAGATACTCTTCGACCAGCTGCTGCAGCGTGCGGTCCAGACCGAAGATATCCTGCGCGAAGAAGCGGTACTGACGCGGCTTGCCGTCCTCGCCTCCCTCCACGCCTGCCGACATGATCATATCGTACATGCGGGCGTGCGCCAGATCGGCGACACTGGGATTTTTTTCCACTATCTCCAGATAGTCGGCAAACGTGCCTTCCCAGGCGAGTCTCTTCTCCAGAGCGCGCTGCTCTTCCGCCTGTTTCAGAAAATCCGTCGGTTTCATGGAACCCATGATACTACTCTCCTCCCCGGAAGGGCGGCGGATCCTCCGCCGCATGGCAACTACGGCAAAGCCGGATCTCTGGACGCCGCGTTCCGAACCCTCCCTCTTTCGAACGCTCAGGCGAACGGAGAGACCCTGTCAGGAATCAAAAAAAGCCTCGGCTATCTCACGATACCGAGACTCTGACTTCGAGGTTGTGTGCCTGTTACGACAGGCGCGTGTCCTACGCCGGAGCGGTATGTGCCCCGAATGCCGCGTTCGCCTGCCAGCCGTCGTCTTCCGCCCGTTCCTCGCCGTGTATGCGCCCTCCGCCGGGAACCTTCCCTGAACGACAATTCGAGCAGGTTCAAGGATGGAAGCGAACGGCAGCGGTCAGAATCTCCCGCTCGATTACGGACAGTCGGACCATCGGAAACCCCTGCGCCTTCACCCGGTCTCTGTCCTGCAAAACGGATACCGCGATGCCGGAGAGCTTCCGAAAAATCCCCCTGTAATCTGGATTATATCACAATCCTGGCGGCGCAACAAGTTTCACCGTCTGCCTATTATCGGCAATCCGTTTTCATTTTCTCACCAGACTGCTTCGCTGACGCTCGCAATGACATTGTGGGGGCGGGTTGCGCGTAACTGCAACGGTAAAACGTCCCGATCTGTCATTGCGAGGGAGGCGACAGCCGACCGAAGCAATCTCATAACCCGAACAGCAGGGCTTACAGCGATGGACTTCAGTTCATCGCTGTAAAAGCAACTCTGCATCTGCCCGGCGAATCTATACGCCGGGATCGCCGACACCCGACCAGTGTAGACGCAAAACGCCTGATATACAGACGCCCCTCCAGCCCGGAGGGCGGAGGGGCGGCAAGACGCCAGCAACTATGCTGTATCTGCGAGGGGATCAGCCCGATACCCTCTGAAAAAGTGGGCGATACTGGATTTGAACCAGTGACCTCCTCGGTGTCAACGAGGCGCTCGTACCCCTGAGCTAACCGCCCACAGCGGTAAGTAGTATAGCACAGCTTCCCGGAAATAGCAAGATGGTGGCGCGCGCGAATAGGGTTGTGTAAACAGAGATGCGAAGAGCTCACTATAAACCGGGGAGCGGTTCGGAGGAGACACGCTGCAGGAGCGCGGAGGCATAGCGGGGATTGGGCACGACGTGGTAGTGGCGCGGGGAGAGGTCCTGCCGGTCCCACCACCAGAGAATCTGACGGCGGGTAAAGTAGTCCAGAACATACTCCAGGATTTTACGCTGCTCCCGATCCTCCGGGCGCACAATATCGAACGCCAGCCCGGTACGGTGAAAGTCGTAGCCCTCCGGCGGACCGCCGCCGGGGCGCGCGCCGGCGTCCGGCGCGGGAGGAGAGAGCAGCGGGCGCGCCGGTCTGGCGGCGGGAACGGAGTTCTGCGGCGGAGCCGTGACTGTCAACTCCCCGACCTCCAGCCGCCCGGTTCCTCCCGCCTGCCGGTAGCCGGCGGCAGCCAGACGCAGCGCGGCAAGCGACTCGGGACGCAGCGCGGGGATGCGCTGACCGACGGCGTGTGCCGGAGCGGGACGCACCCTCCATTCCGGCGTGTCGCCGACCGCCGCCAGCAGACCGCGCTCGATCCCGGCGCGCGCCGCCGCCGAATCTGCAAAGGACAGCTCCTCCGCCGTCGGATACCAGATCGCCTCCCGCGGGCGACCCGGCATCAGCGACTCCCAGACCTGACGGAACGCCTGCGGATCGCGGCGATAGAGCGTAAGCGCCTCCACCCCCGCCAGTATCTTCCACCAGTAGTGCCGGTGATCGTCGCCGCGCCCGTACAGATAGGAGAACGCCTCCGGCTTGCCCTGCGGCGTCGCTTCAAAGAAGACCTGCTCATACCGCAGCCGTCCTCCCCGATTGCCGGTGCGAATCGAGGCGGCGGCGCTGCCGGGCCACGATCTGCCGAGAAACCGCTTCAGCGTCCGCTCCACTCCCGCCTCGCCCCCGTGATACGCCTGAAAGACCCAGTCCATGCCCGGAAAGCGCGGATAGAGCCGCAGAAGGTAGCGCGTATGCGCATAGAGCGCCTTCTCCACATCATACCGCTGATCAACGGCGCGCCGCTGCGCGCGCAGACTCTCCAGCCGCCTCCGCAGCGCGGGAAGCTGCGCCGCCGCCTCCTCGCGGGACAGCGCGGGCGCGCCCGGAAGGCTCGGGTCGGCGTCCGGGCGTAGAAGATACTCCCGCCAGGCGATCTGACGCTTCAACGAGTCTATCTGCCCGGTCAACTGACGCGACTTTTCGATCTCAATCTTCAATCCGGCGCGCCTTCCGGTCTCCTCGATCCACTGTGCCACCCCGACCGCATTCGCCGATGAGACCAGCTCCGGGTCGCCTCCGGACTCCAGCAGGATATCCGCCTCCTGCAGCGCCAGCCAGCGCGCCCGCGCCTCCTCCAGCGTCCAGCCGTTGTCCTGCGCGTAGAGTCGCAGAGACTCCTGCGCCTGCGGCTGCTGCGCCGCTCTCTCCAGGATCGGAGCGATCTCGCGCACGATCCGCTCGACGTTCTGCAGCGACGGACGCCTGCCCATCACCGGCTTCTTCAGGATCTCCAGCAGGTTCTGGCGAATCTGCTCGCGGGAGAGGTTCAGCGGAAGCGACTCCGCCTGATCCGCGCCGGGAAGCGGCGTTGCGGGCGGCAGTCGGACGACAGCGGGGGACGCAGGAGGAGGAGCCGGGGCTGGACGGCATCCCGTCAGCAGCGCCCCGGCTCCCAGAAGCAGCAGGCAGAAAAGAGACCGCATTGAGTTAAATACTATCCGTGTTCCGACAGGCGCTCCGTCTCTACGCCGCCCCGGGCGTCTCCGAAGGCAGGATCGGGAAGGCGACCTCGCCGGTCATCAGCATCCGGGCGATGTAGGGACGGCACAGACCGCAGCCGGTTCCGCAGCCGGTCGCCCGCGCGATCTCCTCCAGTGTAGAGAGACGCCGCTCCTGCGCAATCTGTTTCAGCCGGGCGAAGGTCGTGTGATAACAGAGGCAGGCCCGAACCGGAAGCTCCTCTTCCTCCATACGCGCTCTAGTCCCGGGTGAACATCGCGTCGGTGACGCCGTTCTGTTTGGAGGCTTTCACATGCCCGTCGGCGTAGAGCAGGTTCGCCATTCCCTGATGCGTGACCGTCTGCGCGGTGGTGTTTATGATCTTACCACGATCCACATGACGGAAGTCAATCGTCGGGTTGCCGTACCAGTACTGCGGCGGATCAATGTAGGGCGTCTCCATCATCGCGCCGTTCCCTCCCCACCAGGGCGCGTTGAAAAAGCCTGAATCGGCGAAGAGCAGCTTCTGCGCCGGCGCAGAGAATGCCGCCTGCGATGCCGGATTGCGGGGGGGCCACTGGAAGGTGATCCAGTAGTCGGAGCCGACATAGCCCCAGTTGTAGCCGTAGCCGTTGCCGTCCCCGAAGCGGGGCTGTCCCGTCCAGCTCGGACACCGCTGAATCTGATGATTGCGGGTGTAGGGATAGAGCAGTCCTCCGGTCTTATCCCAGCCGCCGGAAATCCGTTTGCCGAACCAGTAGACCGACGCATCGGCATACTGTGTCAGGGGGAACATCTCGTCGTAGTCCTGGCAGTACATCAGGGTGGCGATCCCGAGCTGTTTCAGGTTGGACGAGCAGCTCGCCTGACGCGCCTTCTCGCGCGCCTGTGCGAAGACGGGAAACAGGATCGCCGCGAGAATCGCGATGATGGCGATCACCACAAGCAGTTCGATCAGCGTGAAGCCCTGGGTGCGACGGATGCGTTGCATCAAGCATCTCCTTTCTCGATGTAACTAGTGATGGCTTCACGAGAGGCAGAGAGGGTGAAGTAAGGAGAGGGGGACAAAAAAACCATCCTGCGTGGATGGTTTCCGAATGCCGGCGCACAGCCTGACAGAGGCGACGCGCGATCCATTACCACCACACCCTTTCTCGCGAAGGGATTGTGTGATGCGCTGCAGACGGGCATTCGGGCTTATGAGCCACCGGCTCATACACCGCAGCGGGACTGCGCCGGACTCTCACCGGACTTCCCCCGACCGCCGCGTACATAGACGCGGCTTCTGCAGCCTCCATATTCCGTTGTCCAGGTTCAGTATAACGCCTCCTCCGAAAAGCGTCAATCCTCTTTTCGGCGGATTTCGAAAGAAGTGTCCAGCAGCGCAAGGTGATACAGCGCCTGACTGACGGCGACCAGCGCCGCCGTCTCCGTGCGAAGCGTATGCGCCCCCAGCGAGACGATCTGCGCGCCCGCCTGCCTTGCCGCCTCCATCTCCTCCCCGCTGAAGCCGCCCTCCGGTCCAACCATCAGCAGCAGCGATCGCGCCGACCGCTTCCCGTCCGCCAGCCGCTCCGCCCAGACCTCCGCCATTCGCGCGCCCTCCGGATGCAGCAGCATCGCACAGGAGAAGCGGGAGAGATCGGCGGTCAGTTCGGGGAGGGTCTGCAGAGGAAGTACCGCCGGAATGCGCGCACGCCCCGCCTGTTCCGCCGCGCCTTTGGCGATCCGGAACCAGCGTATCCGCTTCTCCTGCGCATCGCGCTCCGTCAGGCGGACAACCGATCGCGCCGTTGAGAGGGGAATAAACGCGCTGGCGCCGATCTCGGTCGCGTGCTGCACCACCTGCTCAAACTTATCGCCTTTGCCAAGCGCCTGCGCCACCGTGATATGCAGGGCGGGTTCGGGAGCCGTCTGCGCCGCGCCCAGCAGACGCGCCGTCAGCGAACGGCGCTGCAGGGAGAGTATCTCCGCGCGGAAGGCGTTTCCCGCGTCATCCAGCAGGATCAGCGTTTCGCCGGCTTTCGCCCGCAGGACATGCGCCAGATGGTGAAAGTCCGCGCCCTCGACCTCGACGGTCTCCTGCGCGGACAGATCGCTTCCGGGAAGAAAAAGGGAGCGCATGGGCGGGTCAGGGGCGCGCCGAGATGACGGCGCGCCACACCTCTCTGGAGCGCGTCTCCCGAACGGCGAAGCCCGCCTGTGCAAGCGACTCCAGAACCTCCGGAAGCCGCTCATCCACAATGCCGCAGGCGATGAAGACGCCCCCCGGCTTCAGCCGCGCATAGACCGGGGGGATCAGTTCGAGGATCACCGAGGCGATGATGTTGGCGACCACCAGATCGCAGCCGCGCGCCGCCGCATCGAACGCCTCCATCTCGTGAACGGTGATCTGCTCCAGCAGGCGGTTGCGGGCGACATTTTCGCGGGCGATCTGGCGGGGAAGCAGGTCAATATCGGTCGCGTGCACCTGCGCGGCGCCCAGCCGCGCTGCCGCCAGCGACAGAATGCCGGAGCCGCAGCCGATGTCCGCCACGACGCTGCCGGGCGTAACATAGTCCTCCAGCGCCTCCAGACAGAGCGCGGTCGTTGGGTGGGTTCCCGTTCCGAACGCCATGCCGGGGTCCAGTTCGATCACCAGCCGTTGGGGGTCCCCTTCATAGGTCTCCCAGCTCGGCTTGATCACCAGTCGTCTGCCGATCTCCAGCGGTTTGAAGTGTCGCCTCCATTCGTTCGCCCAGTCGGTATCTTCAACATGGCGATAGGAGATGTTGAGGGGGGCGGAGAGACCGTAGTCGGTCAGGCGCGCCAGACGGTCATCCAGATCGTCCAGACGGGGAAGCAGGTCCTCGGCGTCCGGGAGAAAGCCGGTGAGGGTGCGCGGGTCGCCGCCGGTCTCCGCAACGCCCTGACAGCCGATCTCCAGCAGCAGCGCCGTGACGGCTTCGGCGGACTCGGCGGGTGTCTCGATAACGATCTCAGCCCACTGCATCGCATACCATCGCCCGGCGGGCGTCGCGCCTGACCAACGCTACTTATCCCCCCGGAACAGCCGTCCCAGAAAGCCCTTGTC
This sequence comes from uncultured Chthonomonadales bacterium, assembly GCA_938005745.1. Classification (GTDB taxonomy): domain Bacteria; phylum Armatimonadota; class Chthonomonadetes; order Chthonomonadales; family CAJBBX01; genus CALLMM01. The sequence continues at coordinate 18,692 of CALLMM010000045.1, forward strand.
CTCCGGCTGCTCCGGCTCTTCGCCCAGGCTGCGCGCAAAGTTGCGCAGAAGCTGCTTCTGGTCGTTGGAGAGCTTCGTCGGCACCTTGACGCGCACAATCACGTACTGATTGCCCCTGCCGCGTCCGTTCAGGTCGGGCGCGCCCTTGCCGCGCAGCGTAAAGGCGGTTCCGCTCTGCGTTCCTTCGGGAATATCGAGCTTCTCTTCGCCGTTGATGAGCGGCACGGTGATCTGCCCGCCCAGCGCGGCGGTTACGAAGGAGATGGGAACCTCGCAGTAGAGATCGTTGCCGCGACGCTCAAAGAGGGAGTGCTCCTTCACATGCAGCACCACATACAGGTCGCCCGGATCGCCTCCCCGCAGCCCCGCGTCGCCGTCGCCGGCTCTTCGCAGGCGCGTGCCGTTATCGGCTCCCGCCGGAATCCGCAGAGAAACCTCGCGCATCTTGCGGACGCGCCCTCCTCCCGAACACCGGTCGCAGGGACTCTGCACCACACGCCCCTCGCCCCGGCATCTGCCGCAGGGCGCGGTGGTCTGAAACGTTCCGAGAAGGGTGTTCTGCGTATGGCGCACATAGCCGCTCCCCCGGCAGACCGGGCAGGTGTCCACCGAGGTGCCGGGCTTTGCGCCGGTTCCCGAACAGGCGTCGCAGTTTTCGAGGCGTTGATAGCGCACCGTCTTCTCCGCGCCGAGCACCGCCTCCTCCAGCGTGATCTCCAGATCGGTGCGCAGATCGTCGCCGCGTTCGGGCATATTCGCGGAGGCGGCGGGGCGTCCGCCGCCCGCGCCGAAGAAGATGTCGAAGATGTCGCCGATCCCGCCGGTTCCAAAACCGGGACCGCCAAAGCCCGGACCGCCCGCCATGCCGCCGTTCAGTCCCTCCGCGCCGTAGCGATCGTAGGCGCGGCGTTTCGCCTCATCGCTCAGGCAGTCGTAGGCTTCGTTGATCTCTTTGAACTTGGCGTCCGCGTCGGGCGCTTTATTGACGTCCGGGTGGTACTTGCGAGCAAGATTGCGGTAGGCGCGCTTGACCTCCTCCGCGCTGGCGGTGCGCGAAACGCCCAGAACCTCATAGTAGTCACGCTTTCCAGCCATACCTGCTCCGTGTCAGCCTCTCAGGCGGGCGAGAGATCCTCCCGCCGCCTACTCCTCTTCAGCGTCTAAGCCGTCCCCGAAAAGCTCGTCCTGGTCGGCATCCTCCTCAAAATCCGCCTCCTCGGCGCCCAGGGGGAAGTGGTCGGCGTCCTCATCGGCGTCCAGATCATCATCCAGGACCGCCGCGTCCGATGCGACAAGCTCATCGTCCAGAGGATGAACGCCCTCCTCCCCGCCGTCGTCCTCTATCGCCAGCATCGCGCCGATCTCCGCCGCCGTCGGCTCGCGATCCACCTCGTCATCTATCGAGGTCGCCACCAGACCCGTCAGCACCGGTGTCGGCGGCAGACTCGACGGCAGCGGCTCCGGCTCGCCCACCTGCAGCGGGATCAGCGCGCCGGCGGCAAGCTCCTCCAGCGCCACCGTCAGGGCGTTGGAGGAGCGAGAGTCGACCAGCCTGCGCGCCCCCTCTTTGATCTGGCGCGCGCGCTTGGCGGCGACGATCACCAGGGCGTACTTGCTCCCCATCGAATCCAGTTTATCGGGGGCGGGATAGATCATTCCGACTGCTCCTGAAAATAGTTTACGCGCCGATACGCATGCGAAGATCGCCGTATCAGCGCAGTGTACCCTCATATTATGAGCTTTGAAGGCGTCTGAGTCAAGGGTGCGGACGCCAGAAACCGGAAACCGTCCGCGCTCCGACGCGCTTCCCCCCTCTATACGCCGGGTATCGAAAAAGGTTCCCTGTGCCAATAATGCCCGTGTAAGACACCTTTTCCGGGACGCGAACCGATCCGCCGTCCCGCGCCGTCTGCCTGCCTGCTAAAGACAAGATTATGCTCATCTCTGAGTCGAGAATACTGTCGCCCGCCGCCTTCAACGGCACGACCGTCAGCGTGGACTACGCGAGCTACCTCGCGCAGCACGATGTCGTCTATAACGCCCCTCCTCTCACCGGAGAGCAGGGAATGCCCATCGGAGACGGCGATCTGGGAGTCATGATCTGGTGTCCGCCCGGAGAGATCCGCATGCAGGTCAACAAGTCCGATCTCTGGTGGGAGAACCCCTATCCCCGCCCGGGACGCGAGCAGGACTGGCGGCTGCTCTCCGCTGGAGGACTGAGCATCCGCACCGATCCCTCTCCGCTGGTTAACATAGACCGCTTCGAGCAGCGGCTGAACATCTATCAGGGGCTGGTGCATCTGGAGGCAAGCGCGCCCGGCGGAGCCTGCACCGCGCAGGCATGGGTTCCGCAGATAGGCGGCGTCCTGTGCGTCAACTATCAGGACACGATGCTCAAGGCGAAGGAGCGCTACATCGAACTGAACGCCTGGCGCAACGCGCACGCCTTCGCCATGAACGACCGGATCGGACTGATCGAAAAACTGCCCAACCTCTGTTACGCGATGGTCTGCCGGCTCTCCGGAGGCAACTTCAAAGCCACGCTCAAAGATTCAACCACCGCCCGGCTGGAGGTCTCCTCGCCGCGCGGCGTCCGCTTCACGCTCTACGTCGGCATTGCCGTGTCGGACCCGGAGCATGACCCGGTCGCGCTGGCGAACGCGCGCGTGGAGCAGGCGATGCGTCGGGGAGCGGAGCTGCTTCTGCAGGATCACCGCGTCTACTGGCGCGCCTTCTGGCAGAAGTCGTTCCTTTCGCTGGATTCGCCGGACGACTCGGCAAAGTATCTGGAGAACCTCTGGTACCTCTATCACTATCAGTTGAACTCCTGTTCGCGCGGCATGTATGCGCCGCTGGCAAACGGAGGAGTGTGGCTGACAGACCGCGACACCCGCCCCGGAGAGGGAGTCTACCGGCACTCGCGCACGCAGCCGCTCTACTGGCCCACCTTTGCCAGCAATCACCTCGAACTGGCTTCCTCCTACTTTGAGACCTACATGCGGATGGTTCCCGCCGCCGCGCGCCAGACGCAGGAGCGGTTCAAGACGCAGGGGCTGCGCTTCCCGGAGGCGGCGAACCGCCTGGGAGAAGAGGTCGCCGCGCCGGACAACACGCGCCTGCAGAACCTGCACGCTACCGGACTCGAGTGCGCCATGCTCTTTTGGTGGTGCTGGCAGCATACGCACGATCTGGACATCCTCCGCAGCCGCGCCTACCCGCTGCTGAAAGCCTGCGTCAAGTTCTATATGGAGAGAGCCGCGCGCACACCGGCAGGGCAGGTCGCCCTCTTCGACGCCTCCGGAGAAAACCCGGACGCCCCCGTTTCGATCCGGGAGCTTGCCGGACTGCATTTCTGCCTGAAGGCGCTGCTGGAAGCCAGCGACTTCCTCGAGACCGATGAGGAGGAGGCTCCCCGATGGCGTGAGTTTCTGGAGAGCCTGCCGGAGTACCCCGCCGACCCGGCAACCGGGATATGGATCGAGGCAGACGGGGGCAAGGAGCAGCCCGAGAACGCCGCGTCCGAGATGTCTCCCGTCTTCCCCTCCGGACTGGTGGGGATCGGCTCCGCCGAATATACCCGGGCGGTGCGCACCTTCCTGCACGGCGGGCGGGAGCACAACCAGTTCGGTTGGTCGCGCGATGCGATCATCGCGGCGCGTCTGGGACTGCGGGAGACCGTCAGCGAGCTGCTGCTGCAGCACGTCGAAAAGTTCCAGATATTCCCGCAGGGCTTCTTCCACTGCCTGCGAAAATCGGCGATCGAACCCGACGACCACATCCCCTATCTGGACCCGCTCGGCATACTCGCCACCGCGCTGAACGAGATGTGCGTTCAGGGACACGACGGAACGATCCGCATCTTTCCCGCCCTTCCCCCCGGATGGAATGGAACCTTCATGCTGCGGACGGCGGGCGGTTTTCTGGTGATGGCGCAGACCTATAAAGCCAGCCCGCTCTGGGTCGCGGTGATGAGCCTGACCGGAAGCCGCTGTCAGATATACAATCCGTGGGAGGAGATGACGCGGGTGCTGGACGGGCGCCTGGAGATCATGCGCTCCCGCGAGCGCGTGCTCTCCTTTCCCACGGAAGTCCGGCGAGTCTATGTGCTGGAACCCTACTCGCGCTCGCTCAGCCGTATGCCGCGCATCCGCCTGAGCGGGAGACGCAACTCCTCCACCAAGCATCTGGGACGGCGGCAGATCGGCTTGCCCTGACGGAGAGCGCGCCGGCAAGCATGCGCGGTGCAGAGGCGCAAAACATATAGCCAGCAGATGGTAGCGCCCTGTAACGCGATCGGAAAACCGCCTCTACCCCAAATCTTCACAGCGGGTCAGTACCTCTCGCCAAATAGAAGCGGAATCAGTGCGGCAACAGTGGGAATCAGGTGCGTGTGCGGGAAGGCGGACAGCTCTTCGCGGGAGTGAGAGCCTTCAGTAACCCCGATCACCCATCCGCAGCCCGCCGCCGCACCCTCCTGCAGATCGGAGGGGGTATCGCCGATCTTGGCAACCTGCGCCGGATCGGCGACGCCCGTCAGGGACATGGCGCGAAAGATCATGTCGGGATGGGGTCTTCCGCGCTCCACCTCGTCGCTGGTGACGGTCGCATCCAGCAGCCCGCTCTCCCGCCAGCCTAGCCGGGAGAGGATCGTATCGGCAAGCGGACGGCTGAATCCGGTGTCCAGCGCGACGCGCACCCCCCGCTCCCGAAGAGCGCGAAAGGTCTCTGAGGCTCCCGCAACCTCCCGCACCGCCGGATCCTCCGCGTAGTAACGGTTCATCCGCTCCACAAACTCTGCATGGACGCGCCCGACGCGCTCCGGGTCGGCGGGGGAAGCCTCCGCCTGCTCGATCAGGGTCTGGATGGCGAGCGGCTTCGGCAGACCCATCACCGCGTTGACGGCGGATCGGCTCGCCGCAACGCCCTCCGCGCCCAGTGCCTCCATCAGACAGCGATGCACCGCGTCGCCGTCGTAGACCGTCGTCCCCGCCATGTCGAAGACCGCCAGTCGTATCGGTTTCAGGCGCGTCATCGCTGCGGCTTCCCTTCGTTCGGGGGAAGCGGCTTATCCTCCTCCGGTCCGATCGCCGGCTGCGGCGGATCGGTTCGCCCGTAGATCGTTGTATCGGGGAAGTAGGCGACCCAGCCGTACCACTGACTGAGATGGTTCTCGATCCGGGCGAGTCTCCTGCCCTTCAGCGGTCCCTCTTCGGCGCGCCCCGCGATGTCCCAGCGCGTGGCGGTCTCCCGGTCATAAAAGAGGATACGCCCCTCCGCGCTCCGCTTTGCCTCAAAGGTCAGGACTCTGCCCTCCACGCGGCGCACAAAGGCGTTTGCGGTCACCGTCTGCGGGTCCATCAACACCGCCACCTCCACGCCCTCCACTGTGTCATTCAGCGCGCCTCCCGCCTCCTGCAGCGACTTCACCGGATAGGCGCGGCGCAGCGCCTCCCCCCCTTCCGCCCGGGGGATCGCCACGCCGAGCACCTTCTCGAAGGGCGCAAGCCGCTTATCCCAGTGAGTTACCGTGGGTCGGAAGAAGGGAGCCGGGAAACGATCGTAGCCGCGCGGCTCTGACCTGCCGCGCCGCGCATAGAAGCGGCTGAACCGGTTGTTCGGAGACATCACCAGCGTATCGGGGTGCAGACGCTTCCACTCCCCCCAGGTCGTGTCCATCAGAGCGTCGGCGCGAAGCTGCGCGCCCAGCAGCGGACCGGTCACGAACTTCCCGGTCACCTGCAGGAAGACGCTCTCGGTCTCGCGGTCGCACAGCGTTACCACCCCGTTATACAGCCCGTAGAAATCCAGCAGCACGGTCTTGCCGTTGAGCGTCGCATGATAGCGGATGCCGGTATTGCAGACGCTGCAGTAGGTGACCGCGTAGGCGGTCGTCTGCCCGGTCTTTGGATCGGTGATCTTATCGTTGATGACATGATGCCACCAGGCGAACCGCGTGGGGTAGGCGCGGCTCTCCTCGCCGACAGTGACCCCCAGCACATACTCCTCGTCATCCAGAAAGTCCGCCTCCTGCGCCTTCACCATCTCCGGATAGTCCAGCGCCTTGAACGGCGCGATCTTCCGCCCGTCCCACAACGCCTCCGGCTTGATGTCCGGGGCGATGCGCGCCGCGGGAGCGTTCCCCGGCGCCCCTGCTCCCGGCGGCGGATCCTGCGCCAACGCCCCAATGGCGCAGAGCAGCATAAACAGACCTCCCATTCCGATTACCTCTCCCATCACGCTTCTCTCCTGCGGTACGGCGCTTGCTTCCTGTTTCTACGAGGGAGCGACGGCGTCCCCTTCCCTGTCCTTACGAGGGAGCGACAGCGTCCCCTTCCCTGTCCTTACGAGGGAGCGACAGCCGACCCCCTTCTGTCATTGCGAGGGAGGCGTAAGCCGACCGAAGCAATCTCACACCCGCCCGTCATTGGCACATCACATAAAGTATGCTCATTTTACTTCATGCAGCAACATATCATCCTCCGCAGGAGGAAATTCCGTTCCCTGTCAGACTTTCGCACTCCGGATGAGCAGGAAACTAACCGAGCCGCGGCGAAAAACCGATGGCGACAGCGTTGTTCACCGGGGTGCGCCGGAGGCTCCTCCCCGCGCCCCTGAATCCCTGAAGAGTAAGAGGTCAACCGATGGCTGAGCATCGTAAGTTTCGTGTCGGCATGGTCGGAGGCGGCGGTCCCGCCAACTTCTTCGGCGCGCCGCACCGCACCGCCATTCTGATGGACAACACCGCAGAACTGACCGCGGGCGCGCTCCGTTCCAATCCGCAAGGCTCGCTGGAGGAGGCGAAGCGCCTCTTCTTCACGCGGGGCTATCCCGACTACCAGACGATGATGCGCGAAGAGGCGGCTCTGCCCACCGATCAGCGCATGGACTACGTGACGATCGTTACGCCCAACGACTCCCACTACCCGATTGCGAAGGCGGCGCTGGAGGCGGGCTTCCCCGTCTTGTGCGAAAAGCCGCTCACCATCACCCTGAACGAGTCGCTGGACCTGGTGCGCCTGACGAAGGAGAAGAAGCTCCCCTTTATCGTCGCCTACACCTACACCGGACTGCCGATGGTGATGCTGGCGCGCGAGATCGTCCGCAACGGCGACATCGGCGAGGTTCGCAAGGTCGAAGCCTGGTACCCGCAGGGCTGGCTTGCCAATCGCCTCGAAGAGACCGGCGCGCAGCAGGCGGTCTGGCGCGTGGATCCGCACAAGGCGGGAGCCTCCGGCTGCGGCGGCGATATCGGAACGCACGCCTACGAGTTCGTGCGCTTTGTGGCGGGGCTGACGGCGGTGCAGGTCTGCGCCCGCCTGAAGACCTTCGTCGAAAACCGGGCGCTGGACGACGACTTCACCGTGCTGGCGCGCCTCAATAACGGCGCGGTCGCCACCATCGGCGCATCGCAGATCACCATCGGCGCGCTCAACGACAACGGCTTCCGGGTCATCGGCACGAAGGGGCGCGTCGAGTGGAACATGACCGACCATCTCTGCCTCTACGTCTACAAGCCCGGCGCGCCGGTCTCGGTCTATCGTCTGGGCGGCGGAGAGAGCGATCTGCCCGCCAGTCTGGCAGGCTATGTGCGCCTGCCCGGCGGGCATCCCGAAGGCTTTCATGAGGCGCTGGCGAACCTGCACCGGACCATCCAGCTGCAGATCCGGCACGCCCGCGGCGAGGAGGCGCCGGCTCCGTTCCCGCATCCGGATGTGGTAGACGGCGCGGCAGGCATGGCGTTCATCGAAGCCGCCGTCGCCAGCAGCAGCCAGAACGGCGCCTGGACAGACGTCGCCGCGGTAGAGTAACCGCGACGCCTCTGGGGAGATCGGGGGTTCAACAAAGACAGCCCTTTCCCGCGCGCGAGAAGGGGCTGTCGGTCGTACAGCGGATACGCTCAGGGCAGAGCCTGCCAGACGCCGTCGTTGTTGAGAAACTCCAGCTTGGTGACCGGGTTCATGCCGGGCTTGCCCTCGGTCGTCCAGCCGGTCAGGCGAACCTTCGGCGGAGTGTCATAGACCAGCGTCTCCGGCTTGCCCGCGCCAGCGTACATCACGAAGCGCAGGATGCCCCTGCGATCCCAGCGCCAGTCCTTCAACAGGGTGAGCGCGGACGGAACCACAAAGGTGGAGCCGACTTTGACCTTCGCTTCGGCGTCCTTGGTGTTCAGCACGCGGTCAATCGCGTCTACCAGCACCAGATTGATGGCGCCGTTGGAGCTGCGATGCGCCAGCACCACGAACCCCTCCACGGAACAGGCGACCCGCGGGGGACGTCTGGCGTTCTGAAACTCCAGTACGGTCATAAACTCGTTATGCGGCTGCACCTTCGGGGGCGGAAGCACTTTGCCGGGGGGCGCGGCGGGTGTGCGCGCCTGACGGGTAGATCGTCTGCGCGTGCGCTGGGCAGCGCCGCTTTCGGAACGCTGCTTGACGACGGTTCGATTTTCCTGACTGTACGACGGGGCGGGAACAACGAGCGCGACGCCGACCGCAATCAGCGCACACGCTGCCCACACTGAGCGATTCATCGGTGAAGAGCCTCCTGAGGATTATGCCTGTCTGTTTCGCTATGCCGGCGGCAGACTCCTTCACTACAGAAGACTCTCTCCGGCGTCTGCGGTTCCCATCACCGGCAGTTTCACCCTTTTTTGTCGGAGGAGAGAATCAATACAGGAGGCACAGAGAGATGAGTACAGCGTCCGTCGTTGCCGTGTGTATCAGCGCGCAGAGCGGTTTTCCGCGTCCGCAGGTGGAGGAGGGCGTCCTGCGCGTGGGGCTGGGTTTTGTCGGCAACCGCCACTCCGTCGGCGGCAGCCGCGAGGTCTGCCTGTACGCGATGGAGACCTACGACGCGCTGCGCGCAGAAGGGATGGCGGTCGGTCCCGGCAGTTTCGGCGAGAACCTGACCCTCGCGGGGCTGCCGTTCGACACGCTCAAACCCGGCGATCAGATTCAGGTCGGCGCAGAGGCGGTGCTGGAGATCACCATGGTGCGCAAGCCCTGCTCCCGCCTGACCCAGATTGATCCGCGCCTGCCGGAGGCGATTGTGGGACGCTCCGGCTGGCTGGCGCGAGTGGTTACGGGCGGGGTAGTGCGCCCGGGAGATCCGGTCACGCAGATTCAGGCGTAACCATGCCGCGAAAAGAATATTTACAGAAAAACAATAATCTCTTGACAACCTTCAGAAGGATGTGTTACTATCCCAGCAATGGGGTAGTTAATACGTATTAGCAACGCAGATGAGGAAACGTAACGTCACCAGTCATGACGTCGCCCGCCGCGCCGGAGTCTCCCAGAGCACCGTCTCGCTCGTGCTGAACGGACATCACGGGCGCATCTCCGAAACCACCCGTCAGCGCGTTCTGGAGGCGGCACGGGAGCTGAACTTCAGCCTGAACGTTACGGCGCGCGCGCTGGTTACCGGACGCACGCAGCGGATCGGGCTGGTCCCCATCTCCCCCCATGTCTTTCATGGATGGACGGGATACTACATCGAGATTCTGGCGGGCGTGATGCAGGGAATAGAGAGCACCGAATACAATCTGCTCACCCACTCCGCCTCCTATCCCGACTGGTGCGCGCTCTACAGCGACATTATCAGCGGAGCTTCCGACGGCGTGCTGCTGGTGGGACGCTCCGCCTCCGATCCACTGACCCGGAGGCTGCAGGAGCATCGTTTCCCGACCGTCTGCATCTCCTCGCACCCCCGGGAGGGAGTCTGTTACGCGGTGGACTGCGACAACGAGGCTGGCGGATGCATGGCGGTGGAGCACCTTCTCAAACTGGGGCACCGGCGTATCGCCATACTGCAGTTTCCCGGCGAAGAGACCTGGCAGCAGGAGCGCGCCAAAGGGGCGCGCAGGGGGCTCCGGGAGGCGGGAATGGCAGAGGATTCGCTGGTGATGATGACGCCGAAGGATCTCGCCTGTAAGTCTCTGTCTCCGCCGCCATCGGAATGGATCGCGCCCCTGGCTCGATTCCTGCGCGAATCCTCTCCGCGCATCACCGCGCTGATCATGGAGGATGAGACGCGCGCCCGACTCTTTGCGGAGACGCTGCCTGAATACGGCATGCGGGTTCCCGATGATCTGGCGATGGTCAGTTTCGACTCCACAGAGGTCAGCGAACGCACTAATCCGCCGCTGACTTCCGTCTACCAACCTCTGCGCCTGATCGGCAAGACGGCAGCAAAGATGCTGATCGCGCTGATTGAAGGAAAGGAGGTGTCGCCGGGCATCCGTCGCTTTCCCATGTGTATAGATGTGCGTCAATCCTGTGGCGCCCGCATGTACCGGCATCGGGAGAGCCGGTAGCTCAAACCTAACGGATGTAGCGCTTTTTATTTATTCTTGAATTCATACGTATTAGCAGGCGAAAGAGCATTACCCGTTCCACCACTTACGAAAGGACAAGAGCAATGTCGCACCGATCCAACAGAGGCGTTCACCCCGCAAAACGCTCCGCCTTTACGCTGATTGAACTGCTCGTTGTTATCGCTATTATCGCGATTCTTGCCGCGATACTCTTCCCTGTCTTCGCGCAGGCGCGCGAAAAAGCCCGCTCCGTCTCCTGCCTGTCCAACATGAAGCAGCTCGGAACGGCGCTGGCGATGTACGTGCAGGACTACGACGAGAGGTACATGATTCACGGCGTGTTTGAGTTCGGCATCGGACGCGGTTCCGGCTGGGCTCCCAAAGCCGCCCCCTACATCAAGAACCTCAACATCTTCTTCTGCCCCTCTGACCCGGGTCCCACCAACGGCTACCCCCGTTTCGACGGCTGGTCGGGACCGGCGATGAGCGTCACCGCCAACAGCCTGATGGGAGGACCGAATCTGGTTCCGAATGTCTGCGTGGGCATCATCTGCAGCAGCAACGACGGCTGGATCGCCAGCGGATGGTTCCCCGCCTCCAACCGGGCGGGCATGGCGCTGGCAGCCGTGAACTATCCGGCGGCGACCATCGCCCTGGCGGAGTTTCACTCCGCTGATGTCTCCAGAACCGCTGGAATGAACTGGCTGGGAGCCAACACCGCCGACTTCTGGCCCATGGCGGGGCTTCTGTGGGACTCCTGGCCCTCTGAAACCTATTATGACTGGGCGGGCAGCGTGATCCCGCAGGGAACCCGCGCCGAGGCGCCCTACCCGCTGGGCAAGAACGGCGGCGTCTCCGCCCGCCACAGCGAGATGGCGAACTTCGTCTTCGCCGACGGACATGCCAAGGCGATGCGTCCCACCATGACCAACCCGGATCCCTACACGCGCCAGCGGGACAATATGTGGAACGCAACGCGCCAGTAGGCGAGATACGTTCAGGATAGATACCATGGGGCATATCCAACGAAAACCCTGGCGGTGGCTGCCTCTCCTTCCGGCGCTCCTGCTTCTGCTCACCGGATGCTCCGGCAGCAACAACGTCTCCAAAAGTGACGAAGCCAAGTTGAAGAAGGAGTTCAGCAAGACCGGCTTCGACATCAACGACGTGCCGGAAAAGGATCGCGAGCGCGTCAGGAGCCTGATGCAGCAGTACGGCTCCAAACCGCCCGGAAAGTAGAAAAAAGCGGGGCAGACTCATGGCGAGTCTGCCCCGTTTTTATGAACTATTTCGCCCTTTTTTACGTCATTACTAAGTGGACGCAGGCAGGCTTCCGCGTATCGGAAAAATATCCGGTCAAAACTGAAATATTTTTCTTGCGCGGGAGAGTGATTTCGTGTATACTGGGAGAGTGAAGGCGCGAGAGACGCCTTCGTCCCCTGCACGTTAGAAAGCCGTTCTGATTCGCCCCTCCATTTCCGGCAGCCCATGTCCGGAGGAAAAGGTCGTCTCAGCAGGAAGGAGGTGAGGAGATTGGGAGAACCGGTGCGGGTTGAACTCGTGTTCCCACGCAGCGGTCAGCAACTCTTCGTAAATATCCCGCGTGAATGGGCGAAAACCGTGTCGCTTCGGAGGTGTCATCCCGTCCATCTCAACGAAGAGCCTTCGCGCACAGCGCCGCCGCAGTCCGTGTCGCGCTCAGAGCATCGTTCGCAATAGTTTCCCGTTTATAACCTCATAATCCAACAGCGACCGCCCGGCTTCAGAGCGAATCCGGGCGGTCGCTGTTTTGATGAAGCGGCGATCGGTTACAGACTTACGCTCTGCAGACGGATGGTTCCGTTGATCTTCGTCCCGTCGGAGAGCGTGAGATCCACCGTGCCGCTGATAATCCCCACATCCGGCGCGATACGCCCGTTGAGCAGCTTGAACTGATTGAACTCCTCGTTCACGGCAAAGCTTCTGGCGAGGAAGTCGCCCGCCGGAACCTGCGTCTGCTGCCGCGCCCCCGCCGCCTGCAGTTCAAAGCCTGCCGCCGGAGTGGCGACAAACGGGTTGGCGTAGGCGACCGTCGTCCCGTCGGCGACCGGACTGGGCAGATAGAGGAACTTGAACGGCGGGTTCGCGCCCGCAGGCACGAAGCGGTCGCGATTCTGATCGAAGGTCTGCCCGATCCAGTTGTTGGTTCCGTGCACAAACAGCCCCAGACTCGACTGCGTCACATACAGGCGCAGGTTCGCCTGCACGGTGCGCCCGTCCAGCAGCTTCAAGTCGAAGGTGCGCTCCAGGATATTGACATCCTGGTTGTTGAGGTCCTTGAAGGTGCTGGAGGAGACCTGCAGGGTGTAGGTGCTGTTCGCCTGCACGTTCTGCGTGCCTCCTCCCTGAGCGGCGGGCAGCGTCACGGTGCCGGAGAACTGATAGACCCATCTGGAACCGGCGCGATAGGTGAAGAGTTTATCGGTGGTCCCTTTGCCTCCGCCGCAGCCGTAGAGCGCGACCGTCAGAAGCAAGAGGGCGCAAGCGCGCTTGAACAACGGAATCCTCCTTAGGGTAGTACTTCGATATTTACGCCGACGGATCGGTCGCCGATGCGCGCAAACAGCCTGCTCCTCCCTGTTCGCGTCGCAATGAAGGTTCCATCGGGACGGAGCGTTCCGGTCTCGTTCTGCAGCAGCAGCGACGGAGCGGCAGCGATCGGCTGATCGTTCTGATCAAACGCCGTCGCCTGAAACCGCACCGTCTCCCCCACCCGGATCGCTGGACTGTCGGGCGTCAGAGAGACCCGTTCCACACGCTGCAGGTCAAAGCCGGAGGGCAGCACCGCGGCAATCATAAACATATCGGTGTCGCGGGGAACCGTATAGTCCCAGGACCAGTCCAGGCTCAGACCGCTGCCTTCCGGCGGCGTGATAGCGCAGCGGAAAAAGCCCTCCGTCACCCTGCCGAAGTCGAAAGCTCCCTGCGCGTCGGAGGTTCGGTCGGAGGCGAACGGCGCGATCGAGAGACGCACCTGTGCGCCAGAGACCGGTTGAGATAGATTATCGGCGCGCGTAACGATTCCCCGTACCCGCGAAGTGCCGATCGGCACGCTGCCCCCGGTAATCCCCGCCCCGCCGCACCCGACTGCCGCGACAACCCCCATCGCCAGCAGGAGCAGACCGCCTCGCCGCTGCCATCGCCGGACACTCCCGCTCACCGGTCTTTCACTCCTCCGCTGCCAGTCTGGCAGCCAGCGGCAGCCACCCGGCTTGTTCGATAAAGGCGGCAGCCTCCTCTGCGCGTCCCTCCGCCTTCATCCAGCGCGCGCAGAGCAGATAGATCTCCTGCCGCTCCCTATCTTCGAGGATCGTATCCGTCATTCCTGCCTCGCGCACCCGATTTCGCACGCTCTCCAGCATCGAGACCGCCTGACGGATCGCCTCCAGCGCCTGCGCGCGGTCCGGAGGGTCGGCGTCCGTCAGCAGCCGCGCCCGCAAAACCTGCGCCCGCCACTGCTCCGGCAGAAGCTGAAGCTCCCGCGCCTGCGCCGCGCCTGCCTCGATCGCCGCCTGCGCCGGCTCTCTCTCTCCGGCGCTTAGAAGCAGCTCTCCCCGCAGCAGATGCGCCTGCGCCTCCAGATGACGCGCCCCCAGCCGCTGCGCGGCGCGCAGGGCGCGTTCGATATGCTCCGCCGCCTCCTGCGATTCGCCGGACCGCAGACACAACCGCGCCAGCCGCAGCCGTGCATCCGCCTCATAGAGAGCCAGCCGCAGCGCCGAGGCGACGGCAAAGGTCTGATTGGCGTGATAGCGCGCCTCTACGTCGCGTCCGGCGTTGGTGTAGGCGTCGGCAAGCGCCATCTGCGCGAAAAGCTCCGCGCGGCGGTCGCCCAGCGAAAGCGCGGAGGCGAGGGCGTCTTTCGCCTGCCGTAGAGCGGAGTCGTAGTCGCCGAGCGCCGACAGGGAGAGAGCAAGGATGCCCCGCGCAAGCGCCTCACGGCTGCGGTCATGCAGAAAACGCGCCAGCTGCGCGGCGGCGGCGAGCGTCCGGTGCGCCTCAGACCAGCGTCCCAGCGCCAGCGCGCAGAACCCCAGGTTCAGCCGCGCCTCCACATACTGATCGCTGCTGCCCTGTCCCTCCGCATCCTCCAGACAGCGCAGCGCCAGCGGCTCCGCGCTGAGGAAATCTCCGCACGCCATATAGAGATTGACGCGGTTGGCATTCACATAGAGCATGCCCCGCGCCGTCTCCTGCGCGCTGCCGCTCTCCTCCAGAATGGCTGCCGCTTCATCGCACCGCTCCATCGCCTGCCGGTAGTCCCCGAGCTGCTCATAGACGGCTGCCAGCGAGACCGCGCCGGTCCAGCGCGCCGACAGATGTTCGCTGCGGGCGACCCGCTCAAACTGCGCGCGCGCCTCGCCTGTCCGCCCGACTGCCAGCAGCGCATTGCCCAGCGCCTGACGCGCGTCGGCTTCCCGCGCGCTGTCCTCCAGACTGGCGAAGAGGTCGGCGGCGCGAGAGAGGCTTTCGACCGCCCGGCTCGCCTCCCCCAGATGAATGCGCGCCTTGCCCTGCCGCAGCAGCGCGCGCGCCTCCGCCGGGGCGTCGTCTATCTGAGAGGCGAGGGAGACGATCCGATCACAGGTCGAGACCAGCGCGTCCCAATCCGGAGGCGTCTCCTGCGCCTGCGCCAGCTCCTCCAGCTGCTGGATCCGCTCTGTCAGACGACTGCGCGGATCGTCGCGCTCCGGAGGACGCCGCCCTTCGCGCTCCTCCGAATCCTCCTCCGCATAGAAGGAGACCAGAGAGACGCCGGTTTCGGCGGCAATCTGCTGCAACCGATCCGGCTGCGCCAGCGTTGTTCCGGATAGATACTGGTAGATCAGCGCGCGGGAGCAGCCGATACGATTAGCCAGCTCCTCGACGGAGAGACCGGCGCGTTCGACCGCCTTCTGAATGCGCTGCCCCTGCTCGCGTCGCCCCTGTCGGGTGCTCAGGTCCATAGGTTACCGCTCCGCATCTGCGGAAGGAGTGAATGAAAAAAACAGGCGGGCATTCCCGCCGGCTAGGTGTTGAAAAATCTTTGTTTATCATAGCATCCGCCGGACTCCTGCGTCAAGCGGCATTCTAGTTTCACTTGACATCCCGCGCACCAGTCGAGGCGGCGCAGACACCGCGGCTGCGTCTGAACGAAACGCATTTCGCGTTTTTTTCGTCTGAAAAAACGATTTGCATTGTTTCACGAAGAGTGGTATAGTGGGGGTGTGGCAGCAGAAGGGCTGCGGTTCGGTGTTCGTACGCTGTGTGGGTTCGATTCGGGGTTTTCGCGTCTTAGTGGGACGCCTGGCTGCGTCCGATCCTTCCCGTAGACACCGGAGTGGGCAGGAGAGCGCCGGCTCTCCAGAAAGGAACGAGCAGAAGAAGATGTCTGAGTTGGCAACGTTATATGTAGGGGGACTCCCTTACTCGACCGACTCTGAAGAGTTGAGTGAGTTGTTTACAGCGTACGGACCGGTTTCGGATGCACGCATTGTTGAGGGGAAGGGTTTCGGCTTCGTAGACATTCCGGCGGAGCAGATGCAGGCGGCGATTGACGGCACCAACGGCATGATGTTTCGCGGTCGCACGCTGACGGTGAATCAGGCGCGCCCGCGCACGGATCGTCCGCGCTCCTTTGGCGGCGGCAGCGGAGGAGGAGGTCGCGGCGGTTACGGCGGCGGAGGCGGCGGAGGTCGCGGCGGTTATGGCGGCGGTGGCGGAGGTCGCGGCGGTTACGGTGGAGACCGGCGCGGAGACCGGCGCTACTGACGCCCCCTCGCAGGAGAGATTCCTGCAGGACAACCCCGGACTCTCGGTCGTCTGATCGGGAGCAGGCTGTCCAGAGCGTAAGACGAAGCGGGAGACCCTCCCGCTTCGTCTTTTATTAGGGGTATAATGCAGTTATCCTCCTCTCTATCGCTCTTTCCTTCCAGGAGAAGATCATGCTCGACGGTTTCGGACCCGGACAACTGGCGATTGTACTGCTGATTATTCTGATCGTTTTTGGGGGCAGCAAGATCCCGGAGATTATGCGGGGGCTGGGTTCCGGCATCCGACAGATGAAAAAGGCGATGCACGAGATACAGTCCGACGACGACGAGACGCCTCCCACCAGGAAACCCGAATGACCGACCTGCTGCCGCTGCTGATCGGTCTGCTCTGCGCAGGCGTCGGCGGCGAACTGTTCATTCGCGGCACCGTCGGACTGGCGAAGTGGGCGCGCATCCCCTCCGGCATCATCGCGGCGACGATCGCTGCCTTCGCTACCTCCAGTCCGGAACTCTCCGTCTCCATCAACGCCGCCTCCGCAGGCAAGCCGCAGATCGCGCTGGGGGACGCTCTGGGCAGCAACGTGGTGAATGTCGGGCTGATCCTCGGGCTGGCGCTGCTCTTCGGCGGCATCCAGGCGACCCGCGACAGCATCCGCCGCGACTTCCCGGTGGCGCTGATCGCCCCGATCGTGCTGGGTATCATGGCGATGGACGGAGAGGTGTCCCGTCTGGACGCCCTGCTGCTACTGGGACTGTTTGCCGGCTGGCTGATTGCCGCAACGCGGGAGGCGAAGCGGCAGCGCAGCGCCGCCGAGGAGACGCTGGGCGAGCTGAGCCATTTCGGAGCGCTGGCGCAGGCGGTCATCGGGCTGGGGCTGCTGGTGCTGGCGGGACGCCTGATCGTGATCGGCGCCAAGGGTATCGGCGCGTGGCTCGGAATGGACCCCTTCATCGTCGGCGCGACGCTGGTTGCCGTCGGCACCTCGATCCCGGAACTGGCGACGACGGTCATCTCCCGCATTCGCGGACATGAAGAGATCGGTCTGGGCACGGTCATCGGCAGCAATATCTTCAACGGTCTGTTCATTGTCGGGGTCGCGTCGGCGATCCACCCCATCACCCTCTCCTGGCGAGAGGTAGCCTCCGGTCTGCTCTTCGGTATCCTGCTTCTGGCTTCCGTCCTTCCCAACCGTCACGGATTTATCGAACGACGCCGGGGCGCGCTGCTGCTGGCGCTCTACATCATCTATGTCTTCATCATGATCCAGTTTCGTCCCGACGCCGCCTCTTAACGCCTCGCTCCCGAAACGCCCTGCGCCCGCCGACGGCTTCACTTAAAAAAATTTAAGATTTTTTCCCCGACCTCTTGACAAATCTCCACACATACCTTATTGTTGCTAACTAACAAGTTAAGTCTCTGTTAAGGAACCGATCTCTAGCAGATATTTCCCTGTGGGCGAGCTGCATACATTTCCTGCCCTCCTGTAACGCAACCCAACGAAGTTCTCATGCGTTTTCCCTCGGCACAACCCTAGTACCGCCGGGAGATTCTATAGATAAGGAGGAAACGAACAGAAAAGATGCTCCGATCAAGATCACGCGACTCGGCTTTCACCCTGATCGAGCTGCTCGTCGTTATCGCTATTATTGCGATTCTTGCAGCCATCCTCTTCCCAGTGTTCGCTCAGGCGCGCAACCAGGCGCGCAAGGCGACCTGTATCTCCAATCTGAAACAGCTTGCGCTGGGTCACCTGATGTATGTCCAGGACTACGATGAGCAGTTTGCCATGTGGGACTGGGGCAAGAACCCTACGAACTCTTGGAACATGCCGGAGGGAACCGGCTGGTGGATGAACCAGACCATTCCCTACATCAAAAACACCGGTATCCACGCCTGCCCCAACGATACTCGCAGTTTCAGCGCGACGGGCGGCAGCGACTCCAACGGATGGGGCTATGCCGTCGAGCTGGGAAGCACCCGCGGCGGTACCGCTCCTGCCCGCTACTATCGCTCCTCCTACGGGATCAACGAGTACCTCGTCAGCATTGACAACCCCTACCGCAAACTGGCGCGGCTACAGTATCCCGCCAATACCATCATGATGTCCGACGGGATCGGTCCACTGATCAACGACTGGGATGAGTGCGGAAACTGGCCCCCCTTCGGTCCGACCCGCACCTGGTTCGCCAACGCAGGAGCCTGGGGCGCCTGGGGATCGCACACCGACTACGAGCGCTGGAAAAACACGGTCCGCCATCAGGACGGCTCCGTCATCGCCTACGCCGACGGACATGCGGGCTATCTCCCCAACAAAGCCTGGAAGACCGAGAGACTCGACCACTACTGCGGCTGGGACCGAGAACCCAAGAAGCAGAAGCCGGTCTACTTCCCGGACAACCTACCGTTCTAGTCTGCTACCGTGTAGTGAGTTCGTCAGGCTCCCCTCTCGCAGTCTTTCCTCGCCGCAGAACCTGCGAGGGGAGCCTCGATTCTAAATTGTTCTTGACGAACTCTCCCAACCTGTATTACAATCGTCTTTGAATCGTCCTCTACATATCGCTGGCAGGCTAGCTCTCTCCGGTGGAAGCGCCGGGGTCTTGACTGCCCAATCACTCCTGTTGTTCGCTCATTCTGTTGATGGGAGGAGTAGATGAAACAGAAGGTCTCCACGCCCGTCGTCGTGATCGCCATTCTCGTCGTGGTGGGACTGCTGGTTCTGTTCGGACGATCTTACCTCGCGGAACCCAAAGCGGTCTCAACCCCTCCGCCCTCGTTCATAGACCCCGAAACGGGCAGACCGAAGGGACAGATGACAGGCAGCGGGATGGCTCAGCCCAAGAGAAACACTACATCGCCCTTCAGCGCTCCCGGTGGACCAGCGCCGGGCGGCGGCGCGCCACGCTGATGACGGTCATGGGGGCGGATCTCTCTCCGCCCTCTCCCACGCAGACTCCTAACACCGATGAAGCACGCTGCACCACGTAAAAGCAATCGTCTTCTCCCTCTCTTACTGCTAATCCTCGTCGTCGTGGCAGTAGCCGGAACGATCTACCGCCGTGAGCAGCTGCGTGAGTGGTGGTTCGCACGCAAAAGCCTCGAACAGCTGCAGCAGGCATCCCAATCGTCGCAGGCGGACCCGCTGATCCTTCTCATCTACGGCGAGAAACTCTCCGCCAGCGGCCGCCACCGCGAAGCGCTAGAGGCGTATCGCGCCGCCGCCGCCGCGCTGCCATCCGGCGCATCCGGCAGTCTGGCGGCAAGAGTCTATGCCCGTTTCGGGCACGCGCTCGCCCGCGAGGGGTTCGACGCCGAGGCGGTTCCCGTCCTCAACCGAGCGCAGGCGCTGGACGATGAGAACCCGCTGGTCTATCTGGGATACGGGATGGTCTTTACTCAGCGACAGATGCACCAGTTTGCGGAGACCCAGTTTCAGCTTGCCGCCAACCTTGCGCCTGACACACCGGAACCCTGGTACCGTCTGGGCAAGTGCCACAATGATAACGTCAAGCCGCAGCAAGCCATCGAGCCGCTGAAGCGCGCCCTTGCCCTCGCCCCGAATCTAGCCGCCATCCATGCCGAACTGGGGCATGCCCATGCCTATCAGGCGGAGTTCGAACCCGCTGTGCAGTATTTTCGCAAAGCGGTGGAGCTGGAGCCGGAGAACGCCCACTATGCGCGTTCGCTGGCAACCGCCATCGGCATGAAGGCGCGCACGCAGGAGGAGTATCGGGAGGCGGCGCGGCTGCTGGCGAAGTGTCTGGAGAAAGACCCCAACGATAACTATGTAGTGTTCGCGCTGGGACAGCTTCACCTGCGCTTCAACGCCGTCGTCGAGGCGCAGCAGTACCTGCAGCGCGCCGTGCTCTTGCGTCCGCAGTCGGCGGAAGCCTGGTACAATCTGGCGCGGGTCGAGCAGCGTCTGGGCAACGAGAAGGCGGCGGAGAAGGCGAACGCCGAGTTCCGGCGGCTGAGCGACCTGCACGATAACGCCGTCATCGCCGAGAAGAAGGTCGCCTCGGATATCAAAAATCCCGATCTGCGCGTCGAACTGGCGCGCCGCTACCGCGAATCGGGCAATATGATCGGAGCCTACTGGCAGTTCATGACGGCTCTGAAACTGAAGCCGAATATGCCGGGGGTACGCAAAGAGTTTGAAGAGGTCTCCAGAGCCTATCAGGAGATCATCTCCCGACAGGTTCGCATCAGCGCCCGTCCCAATGATGAGAACACCATGGGACCGCCCCCTCCGGCAGAGATGATGAACGAGTACGGGCAGATGGTTACGCCCGGACCGCGTTAAGTCCCTCGCGTCCAGCCGCTGAACAATCGTATCTTTTCTCTCAGGTGTACTGCGGATGATCCAGCGAAACCTTGGGGCGCTCAGGTGCGGTCTGACGCTCGCCTCTCTCCTCTCCGGCGCGCTTTTCCTGGCGGCAGGCTGCCGTCAGCCCGCTGCGCCGCCTCCGCCGCCGGCGGCGGAGGCGGCGCAAAAGGAGTTCTTTGCCGGCGATGAAGCCTGCGAATCCTGCCATCCGAACTCCTTCCTCGATCACCAGAACAGCCATCACGCGCACAGTCTGCGCGTCGCCGACGCCGAAAACCTCGGCAAACTGGCTCCGCCCGTCGGGCGCATCTCCGGAACGGAGTACGCGATCGTCAAAGAGGGATCGCTCTACTATTTCGCCAACTGGAAAAACCCTTCCGAACGACGAAAACTCGATCTCGCGCTGGGATCGGGCAAGCTGGGAATCACCTACGTCTCGTTCATGGACGAAAAGTCCCTGATGGAGCTGCGGATGAGCTACTTCCCCGGACAGAACATCTGGTATATCACCCCCGGACAGGAGGAGATGTTCGATAACCATCTGGGCTTCGTCCATAACGAAAAACTGGCGCGTCAGTGCATGGGTTGCCACACCATCACCGTCCCGCAGCAGAAGACGCGCCCGGAGGAGCGGTTCTTCGGGATCGGATGCGAAAGCTGTCACGGACCCGCCGGCGCCCACGCCGAGCGGATGAAGGCTGCCGTCGCGCAGGGCAAGCCCCTGTACGATCCGCACATCTCCAAACTGGGGAGGTTGAAGGCGTCAAAGCTGATGGAGATCTGCGGAAAATGCCACCGCTCTCCCAACGCCGTCGGCACCTCCGGGCTGGAGATCAGCATGACGCAGCGTTTTCAGGTCTACGGGCTGATGCAGAGTCCCTGCTACCAGAAGAGCGGCGATACCCTCTCCTGCCTCACTTGCCACGATCCGCACAAGAACGCCTCGAAAGACCATAAGGACTACGAGTCTGCCTGCCTGAGCTGTCACGGCGGAAAGCCGACCGGCATGGAGCCTACGCCCGCCGTCCCGAGCAAACCCTGCCCGGTGAACCCCCGGGATAAGTGTATCGGCTGCCACATGCCCACCCGAAAAGTCTTCCCCGGATCCAAAGTGCCGATCAGCATGGCGGACCATCTGATCTGGGCGTATGGCAAGAAGCGAAAGCCTCTGTCGGAACAACCCTGAAAGACCATGAGAACCGCACCTCCCTCTCGCACACTCTGCTGGATGCTGTCCGGGTTCGGACTGCTGAGCCTGCTCTGCGGCTGCAGCGGTAAGCCGAAAGAGATCGCCGCCGTCCCGACGTCCGCCGCCTCCGCCCAGCCAGCGGGACCGGCGATCTTTGAGGACGTCCATGAAAGCTCCGGTCTGGACTTCATGATCACCAAGCCCAAACAGCCGCTCAACATCCTGGAGACCATCGGGCACGGCGTCGGGCTGATAGACTACGACAACGACGGGCTGCTGGATGTGGTGCTGGTCGGTCCCGATCAGGTGCGCCTCTACAAAAACGTCGGTAGCCTGAAGTTTCAGGATGTTACCGAGAAGGCGGGACTGCGCCAGCCGGGATACTGGGGCGGGGTCGCCGTCGGAGACTACGATAACGACGGCAGGAGCGATCTCTACCTGTGCGGCTATAACTGCAGCGCCCTCTACCGCAACGAAGGGAACGGCAGGTTCAGAGAGGTAACCCGCGAGGCGGGACTGCAGGCGCTGCCCCCCGACTCGCGCAAAAACGGCGACTGGCGCACCAGCGCGGGCTTCATGGACCTGGACCGCGACGGACTGCTCGATCTCTACGTCTGCCGATACGCCGAATTCGGTCCCAATACCGTGCACCTCTGCGGCGACCCGCAGGGCGAGAAGTACTCCTGCTCCCCCGACATCTATAAACCGCAGCACGGCTTCCTCTATCGGAATATGGGAGGCGGCAAATTCAAAGACATCACCGTAGAAGGAGGGCTGACGACGGCAGCGGGGCGCGCTCTCGGCGTCGCCTTCGCGGACTATAAAGACAGCGGCTGGGTCGGGATCGCGATCGCCAACGATGAACGCCCCGGCGACCTGTTCGAAAACAACGGCAGGATGCAGTTCATCAACAAGGGCGTCGCCAGCGGAACCGCCTTCAATATCAACGGACATGTGCACGGCGGCATGGGCATAGACTGGGGCGACTACGATCAGGACGGACTGCTCGATCTGTTCGTCGCAACCTACCAAAACGAGGCGAAGTCGCTCTACCATAATCTGGGGAAGGGGCAGTTTACGGATCGCGCGCTGGACGCGGGACTGTCGGAGCGCATGGATAAGTGGGTGGCGTTCGGCTCCAAATTCTTCGACTACGACCGGGACGGCTACAGCGACCTGATGGTTACGAGCGGTCACGTCATCAATAACACCGCCAGAGTCAATCCCGGCACGCAGTACGAGCAGCCGGTGCAGCTCTTTCACAATCGCGGCGGCACGTTCGAAGAGGTTACCGCGCAGATGGGAGAGAGGGCGCGCAAGCTGATCGTCGGGCGAGGGCTGGCGGTCGGCGATCTGGACAACGACGGCAGGCTCGATGTCGTCATCTCCCAGAACGAGGGGCACCCGATGCTGCTGCATAACCGCGTCGAAAACAATAACCGCTGGATATCGCTGCACCTGGTCGGCGTCAAGAGCAATCGGGACGGCTTCGGCGCGCGGGTGATCGTTACCGCGCAGGGCAGGCGGCAGGTGATCGATTCCAGCAACGCCGGCAGCTACATGGCTGCCAGCGACTCGCGGCTGTTCTTCGGTCTCGGACCGGCGGAGAGGGCGGACGCCATCGAGATACGCTGGCCCAGCGGGACTAAACAGACATGGAAGGGGCTGGAGGCGAATAAGTTCTACCGCCTGACGGAAGGAAAACCGACGGCGGAAGTGATACGCTGAGGAGGGGACGCATGAACCGATGGCTCAGAGGTGTCGGTATCGCGCTGTTGACATGGCCTCTGGCAGGCTGCAGTAAGAACGATCCGGGGGACTGGCGGAGGGATGTAGAACCCGCCTTCTACGCCGTTACCTCCGAGCAGCTGTCCGCGATCAAGCCCAAACAGTCGTACAGGATCGCCCTGATCGCCAAGGCGCAGAACGATCCCTACTACCGTGAGATCGTCGAGTCGGCGCAGAAGACCGCCAGAGAGATGCAGGTGGAGTTGACCGTGCAGCCGGCGGAGACCGCCGAAGCGCAGCACGATCTGATCCGGCAGGCGGCGCAGAGCAAGCCGAACGCGCTGATCGTCATTCCGATAGACAGCAAACAGGTGGTGGACACGCTGGCGGAGGCGCAGAATCAGGGGGTCCCCGTCGTCCATCTGGCGGATGAGGCGCACCCGACCGTCCTGAAACAGAAGAAGGTGAAGCTGGGCGGCTACGTGGGCAGCGAAAACATGATGGCGGGGAAGCAGTTCGGGGTGGATATGTTCCGCACCATGTCCTCGCAGGGCGGCTTCCTGCAGATACGCACCACTGAGAAGAACACGACCGGATCCGACCGCGCCGACGGACTGATCGCCGCCAACCACTCCGCGCAGGGCATTCGACCGGTTGTGGATCAGCCGGTAGAGACGCCGGCGCAGGCGCGCGATCTGACGAAGCAGACACTCTCCCGCTACCCCGACCTGATCGGGGTCGTAACGACCAGCGACAGCCTTGCCATCGCGGCGCGCGAAGCGCTCGGAGACCGCAAAATCCCGGTCTACGGCTTCGGCGGGGGCAAAGCGGGACGGGAGGCGGTTCAGCGCGGCATCCTGAACGGGACCATCAACTGCTTTCCCGACCGGCAGGGGTCTGCCGCCGTGCAGATGGCGGTCGGTCTGGCAAACGGCGAACTGAAATCGCCGGCGCACTTCGTCACCCGTCCCGAACTGTGGATGCGCGATAAGGATGGCAAGATCGTTACGACCGCCCTGCGCTCCACACGCTGAGAGCCGATCATGACCTCTCCCCGCCGCCTGCGCCTCTACTTCTGCCTCTTTGCGCTGAGCGTCTGCAGCGTTCTGCTGGTGGCGGTCGGCTGCCGGCAGTCCGCGCCTCCGCCCGCCCCGCCTCCGCCGTCTCCCCCGACCTCCGAAGGAGCCGTCGCGCCGCAGGCGGCTCTGTGGGACGGAACGCGGATGCTGTCGGAGGCGGAAGCCGCTAACTATCTGGGCGATCAGGCGTGCGTCCGCTGCCATGAGGGGATCTGCGAGAAGTACGCCGGCACGCGCCATGCGCGGACTCTGGCTCCGGTCACCGAACAGAGTCACGGCGACATGTTCCGCAGCGGGCAGAAGGTGCACGATCCGGTGTTGAACTACACCTACCGACCGGCGGTGGAGAACGGCGTCTGCGTCATCCGGGGAGAGAGCGGCGGACGCAGCGCGGCGCTTCCCGCAGACTTCGCCTTTGGCAGCGGACGCAACGCCATCACCTTCCTCAGCCGGGAGCACCCCGACGCCTGGGTAGACCTGCGCATCAGCTACTACACGGCGCGCAAACGCTGGGACTTTACCCCCATGCAGAAGCCCGGCGACCGGGTCTTCGAGCGCGCCGCCGGGATCGTGCAGGCGGGCGAGCGGCTGGTCGCCTGCCTGCAGTGCCACGTCACCTATCTGCGGGCGGATGTCTTCGGCGCGCCGGATATCCAGCGTTCGCATCTGGGCATCGGCTGCGAACGCTGTCACGGATCGGGCAGGGAGCATGTCGAGACGGTCGAGAGAGCCGCAAAGGGCGAGCGAGTGCCCCATTTCGCCATCGAGAACCTCCGGAAAGCCACCCCCGAACGTATCAACCAGATATGCGGCGTCTGCCACCGAACGGAAGAGAACGCCAAACCCGGCGAGTTTAAAACGGAGAACGGGCTGGCGCGATTTCAGGGCGTCGCGCTGGCGCGCAGCCGCTGTTATCAGGTCAGCAAGACGCTCTCCTGCGTCTCCTGCCACGACCCGCACGCCGACTCCGATCCCGATCCGGCTTCCAACAACGCCCTCTGCCTGAAGTGCCACGAGTCGCCCGTCCCAAAGCCCCCGCAGCCCGATTCGCCCAACTTCGCGCAGAGCGGGACGGTCTGCCGCGTCAACCCGAAAAGCGGCTGTGTCGAGTGCCACATGCCGCATCAGACCATCGCAACCATTCCCCACGCGCAGTATCGCAACCACTGGATCAAGGTCTGGGAGCGGTCGCAGAGACGGTAACGCGCGTGCACCCGCAGCGCGGTTTCCCCTCTCTGCACAGATCAGATATTTAGCCTGGCTATATACTTAAAATTTTCTAATAATCTGGTAGTTTCTCCCTTGACAACCTGCCAGCCTCTCTCTATAATTGACTCAAATTCCTACATGATGCCGTTTCGTGATGGGATACGAGTATCATGGAAGGCTGACAGAGCTGCGGAGCCGGCGTCGGCTGCCGCAGACTATCGGTACACCTGTAGATCAGAGCGTTGATACTGCTGTTCTCCTGCTGTTCTCCTGCTGTTCTTTCGCGGTGTGAAACTCCTGGCTTGTCTGTCCTCTCGATCCGGAGACCGTCTCCCGTTCGAGAGATCATTATACAACCTAAGGAGGGAACAACAGGTTATGAATCGTTCCAGAACACGCGACTCGGCTTTCACCCTGATCGAGCTGCTCGTCGTTATCGCTATTATTGCGATTCTTGCAGCCATCCTCTTCCCGGTCTTTGCGCAGGCGCGCGAACGTGCCCGCATGGTCTCCTGTCTGTCCAACATGAAGCAGCTCGGTCTTTCGCTGCGTATGTACTGCCAGGACTACGACGAGACCCACGTCATGCCCCGCTTCCGCGACTTCGACTACGTTTGGAAAAACGCGGTCATCCCCTACATCAAGAATAAGCAGATCTTCGCCTGCCCGTCCAACCCCCGCTCCGTCCTGACGCCCGGCTCGCGCACCGACCCCAACTCTCCCAACGGACAGGGCGAGGGATGGTGGTTTGAGCCGGATCGGATCATGCCGATCGGCTACGGCATGAACACGACCGACGTAACATGGGTACCGGCAAACTGGGTGGAGGATCCGGGCGTCTCCTCGTGGGTCAGCTTCCGACCCCTGCGCGACGCCTTCCTGTCGCGTCCTGGCGACACCATCGCGATCGCGGAGAACACCTGGGGCGCTATAGACGTGCACGCCAAGTGGCCCTGGCTCGATCAGGAGGGCTGCAACGACAACATGCATGACGGTCTGTTCACGCACTTTGGCTCCTGGCCCCGCGGCAATCCCCCCGGACCGGCGAACTTCGTCTACTGGGACGGACATGCCAAGAGCAGCCGCTATAGCAGCGTCAGCTACCCCAACAACCGACCGGGAGAGGGGCACTGGATGTCTGACCGCGATCCGACTGCGGGGATCACCAGAGACTTCGTCTACCCGTGGGGTTGGAACGTCGGACGGTTCACCGGACCCTGCCCGACCCTGTAGGCACTGCTGAAGTTTCGGCGCGTAGATTGCGCCTGCTCGTCTGCGCCGATGCAGAGCGAACCTGGCAGAGCTTCTGCACCGGCGCAGCTATTCATGGATGAGCCTGTGCGCCTGACCGGGTCAGAGGCTCGATGTGGAGTTAAAACAATCATGAAGCAGAAACTGCCTGTGCCCGTAGTGATCATCGTGATCGTCTGCGTTGTCGCCGTCGCCGGCGCCCTGCTCTACCGCAGCTACACGGCGCCGACCGCCGACCCCAACGCAAAGTCCCAGCATGTACGTCCCCCGGACCCGATGATGAAGAAGCCTGACTTCAGCAACATGAGCAAAGAGCAGATTGAGAAGTTCAAGCAGGGTCCGATGGGCGGAGCCGCGCCCCGCTAGACCGCATCCTCTTGCCAGTGTCCACGGAATCTGGTCATCCCCTGAATGCCGATGATACGTTCACACTTCGTTGAAAATATCCGCTGGCGACGCTGGATCACACGCCGCGCCGCCGCAGGGCTGATGGTCCTTGCGGCGGCTGCCGCATGGCTGGGCGTCCTCTTCTGGCAATCCCGCACTGAGCTGGAGACCCGGCTTCTGCGCGCCGGCATGGAGTACGCCCGGCAGGGACAGGCGAAGGCGGCGGAACGGGAGTGGCTCGCCGTCGTGCAGCGCAACCCCAACCATCGCGACGCCTGGGAGCTGCTGGGAGAGCTGTACTTCTCCGCGCAGATCTGGCCCAACGCCGCGCACGCCTTCCAGAACCTCCTGCGCGTCGCGCCGCAGACTCCGGCAGCGCACGCCCGCCTCGCCGCATCCCTGCTGTGTGCCGGCGATGAGCGCGGAGCCTACGAACAGGCGAAGCGGGAGCTGGAGCGCAATCCGAACGACCTCTCCGCGCTGGCGATCTGCGTCTATGTGCTCTCCTACATGGGCGACGATAAGCAGCTGCTGGAGTACCTGCGCCGTCTGGAGCGGCTGCAGCCCGACGATCTGGAGTTTCTGACGATGCTTGCGGAGGTTCTTGCCTCCAAACGCCGCCATGAGGAGGCGCGCCCCATCCTCGATCACATCCTCCAGCTTGACCCGGAGAACGCGCAGGCGCTCGCCATGCGCGGCTTCGGCTGGTTCGATCAGAACCCCGATCCGAAGAGCTTCGCCCGCGCCGAAGCCGACCTCACTCGCGCCTTGCAGATCAATCCGCTGATGCCCTTCGCCCGCTACGGTCTGGGACGACTCTACCAGCGCGCCGGACGCCACGAACGCGCCGTCTTCCAGCTGGAGCAGGCGGCGAAGCTCGTCCCCGATAAGTCGGATGTCTTCTTCGCGCTGGCATCCGCCTATCAGGCGGTCGGCAACGAGAAGAAGGCGGAGATGGCGCGCCGGCGCTTCCAGCAGCTGCGTTCCGACGCGGAGCGCGAAAGCCGGCTGGAGAAGCGATGCGCCGCAGATCCCTCTAACTTCGATCTGCATCTGGAGATGGGAGAGCTGACCCTGCGGCGGGGCGACGCCCGCAAAGCCCGCTACTACCTCAACCGCGCCGCTGCGCTCAAGCCGGACGACCCGCGTCCGCAGAAGGCGCTGGAGGAGTTTGAAAAGCGTTTCGGCGCGCTCAACGCACAGCGCTCCGTTCAGTCGCGCGTCATGCAGACCGCCCCGCGCACGCCGGCGTCGGCAGTTCAGCCATGAACCGGCGGCTCCGCCTCGCGATGACGCCGGCGCTGATCGCCGCGCTGCTCCCGCTGCTGGCGTCCTGTGCGCCGCGCAAGCCCGCACAGCCTCCGTCTGCGCCGACAGATTCTGTCTCTGCCTCCCGCCGTCACTACGAACGCGGTCTGGAGCACGCGCGCGCCGGACGACCGGAGGAGGCGGCGCGCGCCTGGGAGACCGCCGTCGCCCTCGATCCGACCTTTGCGCCCGCCTACTTCGCCCTGGTGGATCAGGCGGTCGCCGCCGGCAATCTCCGCGCCGCGCTAGTGCGTCTGCGTACCCTGCGCGCCGCCAACCCCGCCGTCAAACATGTCGAGTGCGTCCAGTCCAGCCTGCTCTTTCAGAACGGGCAGACCCTGCAGGCGATGCGCGCGGCGCAAGAAGCCGTGCGGCGTGAGCCGGACTGCCCGCAAGCGCACAGCCTGTTGGGGATGACCCAACTTGCCTGCGGGCTGCGTCAGGAGGGTGTCGCCTCGCTGCGGACGGCGCACCGGCTCGCGCCTAGCGATGAGCCGATCGCCCTCACACTGGCGCAGAGCCTGGCGCAGACTGGACGCGCAGATGAGGCGATGCGGATCCTCCTCCCGCGCGCCCAGCGGCAAGACGCCTCCGTGCAGTCGCTCTATCTCTACGCCTGGATACTGTCGGAACGCGGCGACCGAAAGCCGCCGGCATACCAAGAGTCGCTGCAGCTGCTGGCGCGCGCGCTGCAGCAGGATCCCCGCCACCTCGCCAGCCGTACTCTGCAGGGGCTGCTGCTGGCGCGCATGGGACGGGATGTGCAGGCGCGCCCTCTGCTAGAGGAGAGCGTCCGCGCCAGCGCCACGCCGGAGAACCTGCGCGCGCTTGCCGGCATCTATGAACGCGCAAAAGATCGGCGCGCTCCCGCCCTGCGACGCCAAGCATCGGAGATGGAGGCGGACCGCAGGCAGATCATCGAAGCGCGGGCGCGCTATCTGCGACAGCCCGACGACCTGAACGCCGCCGTGAAACTTGCCCGCCTGGAGGCGGTTCATCGCAATCGCGGCGATGCGCTGGTGCTTCTGCAGGAGGCGCTGCGCCGATCGCCCGATCATCCGGAGGCGCTGGAGCTGTTCCATGCCCTGCGCGCCGCCTCCTCCGGGAGCGACATGCCATGAAACGGCTGCGCATCTGCCTTGCTCTGCTGATCCTGTGCGCCGCCGGCTGCCGTCCGCCTGTCGCCGACAAGCCCGACGCTAGCTCGCCTGCTCCCGCCGCCGAACCGCTCTTTGTGGATGTCGCCGCGCAGGCAGGCGTCCGGTTCACGCACTCCGCCGGCGCGGAGGGGCGCTTCTACTTCATCGAAAGCACCCCCGCTGGCTGCGCGATGTTCGACTACGACAACGACGGATACCTCGACCTGCTGCTCCTGCAGTCGGGCCCCTCCCGCAAGCCGCCGCTGGACTCGCCCCGCCCGCACTGCGCCCTCTACCGCAATCAGGGCGACGGAACCTTTCGGGATGTAACCGCCGGCTCCGGGCTGGACCGCGACCTGGGCTATGCCCACGGCGTCGCGGTCGGCGACTACGACAACGACGGCTTTGAAGACCTGTTTATCACCGCCTATCGGAGCAACCATCTCCTCCGCAACGTGCGCGGAACCGGACGCTTCACGGACGTAACCGCAAAGATGGGGCTGGACCGAATCCACAGCACCGGCTACGCCACCTCCGCCGCCTTCGGCGACTACGACAACGACGGACGCCTTGACCTCTACGTCTGCTACTACTGCCCCTGGACGTGGGAGGTGGACAAGCCCTGCAAGGACGCCAACGGACGCCCCGACTACTGCACGCCGGAGCTGTACGACCCCGACACCGACCGCCTCTACCGCAACACAGGAACCCGCTTCGTGGATGTCAGCGAGCAGGCGGGCATTACGCGCGAGACCGGGCGCGGGCTGGCTGTCGCCTTCCTCGACTACGACCGGGACGGCAGGCAGGATATCTTTGTCGCCAACGACCTGACCCCCAACTTCCTCTGGCATAATCGGGGCAACGGAACCTTCGTCAACGAGGCGCTGAAAGCCGGATGCGCATTCAGCGATGGGGGGATCGTCATGGCAGCGATGGGCGTCGGCGTCGCCGACTACAACCGCACCGGGCGCGACAGCCTCTACGTCACCAACTTCTCCGGGCTTCCCAATGTCCTGTTCCAGAACATGGGAGAAGGCCTCTTCCACGACGCTACCTCCGACACAGGGCTGCATGCGCCGACCCTCAACTTCTTGGCGTTTGGGTGCGAGTTTCTAGACTACGACAACGACGGCTGGACCGACCTATTGGCTTGCAACGGACATGTGCAGCTGCATGCAGAGACTAAGATGGAGGGGGTTACCTACCGGCAGCGCAAACAGCTCTTTCGCAACCGGGAGGGCGCGCGCTTTGAGGAGATCGCCGATCTGCGGCAGCTAGGAGGCCTTGCGGAGCCGCATGTAGGGCGGGGGCTGGCGGTCGGGGACTTCGACAACGACGGAAGGGTAGATGCGCTCGCGCTCAACCAGAACGGACCGGCGCAGCTGCTGCACAACCAGACCCCTGACCGCCGCCGCTGGGTGATGTTCAAAGCGGTCGGAACGAAGAGCAACCGCAGCGGGCTGCACACGCGCTTCACGCTGACGGCGGGCGGAGCGCAGCAGAGCGCGGCGGTGCGCGCCGGCTCCTCCTACCTCTCCGCCAGCGATACGCGCGTCCACTTCGGACTGGGCGACGCCTCCGTCATAGATACAGTGCAGATCCAGTGGCAGAGCGGACGCCGGGAGACCCTGCGCAATCTACCCGCCGACACTATCTATATCGTGACCGAAGGAAAAGGCGTTACCGGCAGACAGCCCGTGAACGGATCGTCCTCGCGTTAACGGACGACCGACGCCCCGCACATGATTTCGGTGTCTACCCGGTACCAGTCCATCTGCTCGATCTCCTCTTCGGGAGGGAGGCAGCGCACGACAAACTGCGGGGCGGTGCGCCAGTCGCGCCCGCTGTCATGCTCCAGCTTCTGAATGGCGTGCATGTCCGGTCCGTCCCACAGCACCTCCCCGTCAATCAGAGCCAGATACCGCCCCCGATACCGCTCCGCATACTCTGCCTGATGCTCCCGGTAGCGGGCAACGCACTGCGCGCCCCGCTGAAGCTGTCCGTCGCGGTCGGTCGCGCCGCTGTAGCGGTGCACCTCAAACGGCGTCCGCACCTCCTCCGGCGCGGGACCGATCACCTCGATCCGATCCGCCGCGAGCGGACCCAGCCCCGCCTGCTCCGCCAGCGCGATGGCGTTGCGCCGATAGAAGAAGGGATGTTCAGGATAGTCCGCCGACGGGTCTACCCCCATCACGCGCGCGCCGACGCTATCGGTGGCGACGATGTTGGTTCCCGCCAGAATGACGCCCGGTCGCAGCGCGCTCCCGTGCCACTCGCTCATGTTGGCGGCGACGATCCCGTCCACCACGTTCAGGCAGGGGCGCATCATGGCGGCAAGGTCGGTCAGGGCGCGGGGCAGGCGGATCAGCCGGTCGTGAAGATAGTTGCGGGGCGCGCCGTAGACGCGGGGAGGCGTCCAGCCGAAGAGGTTCTTGATACAGAGCGTAACGCCCATGCCGGTGTGCGCCTTCATCTTCGCCAGCGAGATGAAGGCGTCCGCCTCCGCCAGATCGCGATGCAGGGTGTAGCGGCGCAGCAGGGCGTGCGGGGAGGGGTTTTCGACCTCCGTCATCTCGCCCTCGCCGAAGTCCACCAGGCGGATGTTGGGATAGGGAGCCAGCCGCTGCGGATAGCCCAGCCTCTCATAGAGTGCGTGACTGTCGCCGGAGGTCGTGGCGTCTCCCATCACGATCTCGGCGTCGGTGGCGGCGCGGATGGCGCGCACCGCCCCCTCGACCACCGCCGGATCGGTCAACTCGGTCTGCTTGCCGTCGGTCAACACCAGACGCGGGATCCCGGCGTTGATCTTGACCGCGATCTTGCGCGCATGGCGAAATCCGGCGGCGTAGTCGCCCAGCGCATAGATCGCCTCCTCTGTCCGGCGCACCACCTCCGCGTCCGCCGCCGTAGACGCGCAGCGCACGATACTTACCTTCTCCCGCATGACATCCGCTCTCCTCTTCCGGCTCTGCGCCGTCTACTCCGCCACATACGGAATGGATCGCACCAGCCCGACATCGCGGATCAGGGCGATATCGTCGAAGTCGCCCATCGGCTCCGACTCGATCCCCCGACCATGAAACGCCACAAACAGATTATCGTTTTCGGTTCCGCGCACGTTGCCAAACCAGCGCACCGCCAGCACAATATCTCCCCGAAAGAAACAGACCCCCGGAGCGGAGCGGCTCTGCGTCCACTCATCATAGTATCGGCGCGTCTTCCAGCCGCCGTTAACCGAAGTATCGGCGATCCGCACCGAAACAAAGTGACACTGCCAGCGCGCGGCGTCGCTGAACATCCCCGCGCCGAAGAAGTATACCTGTCCATCCGGCTGAAACGCGCGGTCCGGCTCCCATAGAAGCATCAGCCGGCTGTTATTGCGCTCGCCTCCCTTCTCACCGCCGATCCACTCCTGCGCCGTCTGTCTGCCGGTTCCGTCCGCATGAATCGCGAATTTACGCACCTGCCAGCGTCCGGGTCTGCCCGCGTCCTGATCCGTGTTCAGCGCGATCCACAGAATGGAGGCGCCCTTCTCCCTGCCCCCGGCGGCGGCTCCCACCGGCGCATTGCTGGTAAATCCGAGCGAATGCTCCGGTCCGATCTTCAGGCTCCCCCGGTCGGGCGCGAGAAGCCGCAGCCCCACCGGCGTCTTCGCGTCTCTCCAGAGCAGCAGGGCGAGCCTGCCGTTGAGCGCGGTCAGCGTGCAGGAGGCGTTCTGGCTGTCGGGAATGGAGAGCGGCGCGCCGAACTGCGGCTGTCCCGCGCGGTCAAAGGAGATTCGGCGCAGAACGATCCCGGACGCCATCGGGTAGGCGACCCATGCCTCGCCGGACAGCGACGCCGCCGAGGGATCGCCCAGAACTCCGGCTGGCTCTACCGCCGTCTCATCCGACCATTTTGCCGCGTCTCTGACAACGTCCTTCCCTTGCCAGACCCGCAGCATCAGACGTCCGGGCTGATCCGGCGAGAGGGAGGGATGTCTGGCGGTGGCGTCGGCGGGGGGCAGCGGCGCGCCCTCCGGCAGTCGTCCGTACAGCAGCAGCAGCCGCTCGCTCTTGCCCGTTCCGGAGGTCGTCAGCGAGGGAGCCGTGTAGGTTTTGCCGATGGTGTGGCGCAGTCCGCCGGTAGTGGAGTAGCCGTAGTTGATGTCGGCGGCGACGTTCTTCTCCCCGAAGATCCCGTTCCAGTTCCAGTCTATCAGAGTCCCCTTTCCATCGGGAGCCGGCTTCATACGATAGTGATAGGGAGGTCCGGTGAGAAAGCTGAGCTTCTCCATGGGCAGAGGCAGATACTCGTTGAGCCTGCGCTCATTCAGAACGATGGAGGCCAGCCGCCCGTCCGAATAGGCGATATCCTCCGCCTTGCCGCCCCGCTGATAGCTGTAGGCGTAGTTCATCATGCTGGAGTAGGTCGGGCACCACGCCGGTCCCCAGTAGCCGGTATGATCCAGCCCCAGTTGATGACCGAACTCGTGCAGGAAGGTGGCGTAGAGAGCGTGCACGCCGCAGCTGCCGCGATCTGCCATCTGCCCCGACTGCCCGCCCCCCGCGTTATAGATAACCATCCAGTGCGTGATGCCCCGATGCGCCGCTGGATGGTACTTTTCGCCCAGTTCCCACCAGGGCTTGCTGCTCTCGCCGGTCGGGATCGGCTTCTGAAAGATCAGGCGCAGACCGATCCCGGCGCGCCCGTCCGGGTTCGTTACCGGGAGCGCGGCAAAGAAACGAACGCAACGCTCCATCTCCGAGCGCACCGCCGCCTCCGAAACGTTCTCAAACCACACCAGCTCCACAATCACATCGCGGTAGCGGGGAGAGCAGCCCAGCGCCGGAAGGTCCAGCCCGGCGGGCTTCACCTGACCGGTCTCCCAGACATCGAGCAGCCCGTCGCCGTCGGAGTCCGCCGCCTGCGCCGAGACAGTGTCCGCGCGCGCGTAGTGCAGATAGAGGTCATCCCCCACAAAGCGTTCTCCGGAACGACGGGCGCGCAGCAGATCGTCTCTGCCGTCCCCGTCGAAGTCTGCCGCCAGCCAGACGAGATCCCCCTTCGCGGTCTGCGCGTCGGGAAGATGGGAGAGCGTCGTAACCCTCGCCGGGTCGCCCCCCGTCAGAAGCCGCTGTCCAACCAGAATATCCGCCGTCTTCCCTCCGTGAAATCGCCCGACCGCCAGCCTCTCCTCCCGGCGCGCGCGGATCACGGGACGAACCGCCGTGAGGGCGCAGGAGCCGTCCGCGCGTACCTGCAGATCGGCGCGAAAGACGGCTCCTCGATCGTTCTTCCAGACGATCGCCGCTCTTCCACCCCCCTCCAGGTCGCCGGCGGCAAGGTCGCGCAAGCCGTTCAACCGCGCAGAATCCTCCGCAAAGGGCAGGGGAGCGAAGCGGGGCGCGCCGTTCTCCATTCCGAGATTGCGCAGCAGCAGGGGGAGTCCATTCGCGCCAACGACCAGCGTGTCGGTCCTGCCGTCTCCGTCGAAGTCGCCGGAGACGGCGCGCGCCGGGGTCTGCGGGCGAAGGTTTTCGGGGATCGTTGCCGCCGGATCGTCCCGGTCATAGACGCGGGTCTGCCGGTTCCAGCGATGAGCGATCCGCACCGTACCGTCTGCGAATACCCCCAGCGTGTCCGCGCCGCGCTCGCCGGTGAACGCTCCGCAGGCTGCCGCCACGCCCTTTCCGCCGAAGGGACGACGCGCCTGCACCCCGAAGATCGCCTTGCCCCGCGGGGAGGTGCGAAAGACATCTACGATCCCCTCGCCCTCCGGGTAGAGACCGACGAAGTCCGCCAGCCCATCCCCGTCCACGTCCCCCGCCATGGGAATGCGGGGAGCCGAATAGCTGTATATCCAGAAGTGCGCCGGCGTCATGCCGACCTCCGCCCGCGCCGCGCCGCCCATCACGATGAACCCGCAGATGAGACCCGAAACGATCCCTGCACGCATCAACCCGAATGCCTCCCGACTGCTGTATTATAGATGAATTTCGAGGGAAGATTACGCCCGAAAGCGAGGAACTCCTGCCAGTAAAACGGAGATCGGCAATGTTGTCGCCAGCGAATCCAATCTTGCTGTACGGTCAGGTAGAATGACTCACTATGCGGATCATCATTCTAGGTTCCGGAACCTCACACGGCGTGCCGATGATTGGCTGTGACTGCGCGGTCTGCCGCTCGGACAACCCGAAGAACCGGCGGTTTCGCCCCTCGATCGCGGTGCAGCATAACGGCAGAACCATTCTGGTAGACACCACCCCGGAGCTGCGCCTCCAGGCGCTTACCTGCGGACTGGATCGCGTAGACGCCGTGCTGTTCACCCATACCCATGCCGATCACATCTTCGGTCTGGACGATCTGCGCCGCTTCAACGATCTCTCCGGGCAGGAGATCCCCGTCTATGGCGACGAGGGGACGCTGGAGGATATCCGGCGCATCTACCGCTACATCTTCATGGAGACGCAGGCAGGAGGAGGCAAGCCCCGCATTCAGCTGAACCTCGTTCCAGAGGATTTTGAGCTGTTCGGCGTCTCGATCCGCTCCTTCTACGTGATGCACGGCAGGCTGCCGGTTCTCGCCTACCGGTTCCACAACGCCGCCTATGTCACGGATGTCAACGCGATTCCGGAGGCGGCGATGGAGAAGCTGCAGAACCTCGACCTGCTGATCCTCGATGCGGTGCGCTTCGCCCCGCACGCAACCCACTTCGGACTCTATCAGGCGCTGGAGGTGGTCGAGAAGCTGAAGCCCCGACAGACGCTGTTCACCCACCTCTCCCATCAGTTCGACCACGATGTTGTCAATGCGGAGCTGCCTCCCGGAACCGCGCTGGCTTACGACGGGCAGACGATTGACCTGTAGAGAGCCTGTCGCACAACCGCCGCCACAGATATCGCTTGACAGCCGCCGCAAAAGCCGTTAGGATAGGCGCGGATTCCACCTCTCAGGAGCAGGAAGCATGAGCGACAAATCGAAGATAGCGGCAGGTCTCCTCGGCATTTTCCTCGGCGGTCTGGGCGTCCACAACTTCTATCTGGGCTATACCCAGAAAGGGATCATTCAACTTGTTCTCGGAATCTGTACATGCGGACTCAGCAGTATCTGGGGACTGATCGAAGGCATCATGATCCTTACCGGCTCGATCAACACGGACGCTCAGGGTAGACCTCTTCGAGATTAGCCCCTCCCCCGATTCTCCGGCAGAAGATCGCTGAAGCGTTGCTGCCACGCTTCGGCGATTTTTTGCGCCGCGCCTCCGGCGGAGGGCGATCCAGCCCGCACGGAATCCGGTGAAAACCGCTCGAAAAAAAAGCCCAAAAATTTTTTATAATATCGCTTGACAACGCATAGAAAAGACATTATCATTAGGAACCTTGAAATTTTTTAAGGTTTGGACGCTATCCCTGCTTTATCATACGGATTACCTGTCGCGATAGCGTCGTACTGCCATGGAGGTGCAGGGTCTTGAAGCAAAAGGTCAGTCCTGTTGTAGCCGCGGTAGTGATCATTGTTCTTCTTGCTGTAGCAGGGTTTGCGATCTGGAAAGGCACCGGCGGCGGCGGCGGAAGCCTTCCCACCGGAACCACCGCTCCTGCAAATCCTGGACCCTTTGCTCCGGGCGGAGCGGCTCAGGGACAGGGCGGGAGACCGGCAGGAGCCCAGCCCAACACCGGACCCGGCGGACGTCCCGCTACTCCGCGCTAGCCTTAACTTCACACTCTCGGATCTCTCTACACGCACAAAACATCTCTATCATCCAGGCTCGATCTTACGAGCCGAACCACTACAAATCAGCTTCACTGCTGAAGGAGGAACTCTATGTCGTTATCTGCCATCCGGCAGCGCCGCAGCGGCTTTACTCTTATTGAGCTGCTCGTCGTCATCGCCATCATTGCGATCCTCGCAGCCATTCTCTTCCCCGTCTTTGCGAAGG
Source organism: uncultured Chthonomonadales bacterium (assembly GCA_938005745.1). Lineage (GTDB taxonomy): Bacteria > Armatimonadota > Chthonomonadetes > Chthonomonadales > CAJBBX01 > CALLMM01. Next base: position 56,335 of record CALLMM010000045.1, read on the forward strand.
CGAGAGCCGCAGCGCGAAAATCCACCGGAACCAGCAACCTCAAGCAGCTCGGTCTTGGAACCCAGATGTACGCTCAGGACTACGATGAGCGCTTCCCCTACTATAACTGGGGACTGATGTCCTGCAACGAGTCGGGCAACGCCGGCGGACCGGGCACAGTCAGCGGCAACGACCCCGTCTTTGAGGCGTACAGCGCCGCCGCCTGGTGCAACTCGATCCAGCCCTACATCAAGAACATCGGCATCTTCCAGGATCCGAGCGACAAGATGCAGTGGCAGCCGGGATACTGCATTAACTTCCCGCAGTCCAACTTCCGCCCCGGACAGAGCTCCTGGCAGCGCTCCACCTACATCAGCTACGGCTGGGCGGAGGGAATGAGCGCCAAGTCGCTCGCTGCGCTGCAGAGCCCGGCAAGCGACCTGCTCTGGTCCGACTATATCGGCGTTCTCGTGGATGCCTGGGACCGTTTCGGCTGGACCGAGGACCTCTACCTGCGCCGCACCATCTGGAGCGACACCAACTGGGGCGCGCAGTGTGGATTTGGCGACGACCCGCGCGGCACGCAGGCGCGCTTCACCACAGAGCAGTGGGAGTGCATGAAGCGAGCCACCCGCCACGAGACCCATGTGAACGTGGTCTTCGCGGACGGTCATGCCAAGCTGATCCCGACCCGCAACGTGCGTGAAGTCGGTCCGGACACCGGTCAGATCGTTCCCGGCGCCGGCAGCGTCACGCCCGCCTTCTAAATGTCCTGACCCCTTGCCGGTACGGCGGCGGCTCTGCCTGAGAAGGCAGTCGCCGCCGTACTTTTCACGATATCTGTCATGAGGCTGTATGTCCCATCCTGAACCGTCTACCGCCCCCGCCTCCGGAGGCACGAACGTGTCCTCCCGCTCTCCTTTTCGTCTTATTCTTGTTCTGGTCATCGTCGCGGCAGGCTCTGCCGCGCTCTACTACGGACTGAAGTCCCGACAGAAGCCGCCTGCGCCCGCGCCGGTCGCCTCCACTCCCGCGCCCCCGCCCGCCTCCTCCTCCGCCTCCCCCGGCGCATGGCTGGAGGATCCGATGGGGGCGCTCGCGCCAAACGCGAATCCTTTCGCAAACTCTGGCTCTCCGGAACTTCTCCGCCAACTCGGTCCCTCCTCCGCGCTGCGATATCAGGTGCGGCAGTTCCCCAACGACGTCAACCTTCGCATACAACTGGCGGTCGCCCTCGATAATGAGGGACAGCCGGGAGAGGCGGAGGATGTGCTGCGCGAAGCCCTGCAGCGCGGTCAGAAGAGACCGGAGATCTACCACGCGCTCGGCATGCTCTATATGCGAAACGGCGTCTACTACGGCGCGGTGGAGATGTTCGCCCTGGAGACGAAGCTAGCTCCGAAAAGTTATCAGGCACATCTGAACCTCGCACAGGCGTATGTGTATATGAATCAGAACGAGGCGGCAGCCAGGCACTTTGAGAGAGCCAATCAGCTTGATCCGTCTCAGCCGGACGCCTATCTGGGTCTGGCGTTGATCAACAATACGTCGGAGCGATACCAGTACGCTGTCAAGTACCTGCTTGAGTTCATCCAGCGCACGCCCTCGCCCGGACAGGGATACGCCCTGCTCAGCCGCGTCTATCTGAATATGCGCGAGTATGATAAGGCGATAGACGCCGGGTTGAAGGCGACGCAGGCGCTGCCCAACGATCCCGCCTGCTGGTATAACCTCGGACAGGCTTACGCCTACAACCCGTCGGAGAAGCACTTCCAGGAGGCGGTGCAGGCGTATGAGCGCACGCTGCAGATGTCGCCGCAATGGGGCGGGGCGCACTTTGAACTGGGGCGCGTCTATGAGCGGCTGAACCGCAAAGAGGAGGCGGTCGCCCGCTACCGCGACGCCGTGCGCTACCAGCCCTCGAATGGGCGCTTCCGCTACCAGCTGGGACGCTTGCTGATGCAGATCGGGCAGATGGAGGAGGGGCAACGCGAAACGCAGCTGGCGCAGCCGCTCATTCGCCTGAACCAGCGCGAGACCCAACTGACGGCGAAGATCGCCTCCAACCCCAAAGAGCCGAGTTATGTGTACGAACTGGGCGTCGTCTACAAAGAGTTGAAAGAGTATAAGAAGGCGTTGGACACCTTCGAGTTTCTGCTCAAGATGGCTCCCAACTATCCGAAAGCACGACAACAATGGGAAGAGACACGGCGACTGCTGAGTTCGCCTCGCTGACCGGGCGGCGGGCGCGCCCTCTCTGGGTCGCCTGCCTGCCCCTGACGCTGGTTCTATGGGGCTGCGGGAAGGCGGGGGAGGCTCCCCCCGCCTCTGCGCCTCCTCCCGCCCGACAGACCACCTCTCAAGCCACCATGCCGCCCGCCACACCGCCCTCCAACACGCCGACGCTCTCGGTCATCGAGGCGCGGGACATTCTGGCGGGCGCCGCCGCGAAATTCCCCAACGACCCGCTGCGTCATCTGGAACTGGCGCTGTTTGATATGAAGACGGGCGACCTGGCGGAAGCGGAGCGTCAACTGCGACAGATGATACGCAGGTTCCCGAAGTTTCAACGCGCCCCCCATCATCTCGGAATGCTCTACCTGACGCAGGGGCGGATACAGGAGGCGCTGCCCCCCCTGCGGATCGCCGCGACGCTCGCCCCGGAGGACGCGCAGGCGCAGGCGAACGTCGGGCAGGTGCTCCTGCGTCTGGGCAGTCCGGAGGAGGCGCGCAGGTTTGCGGATCGGGCGTTGAAGGCGGATCCGCGCCTGCCCGACACCTACCTGCTCCTCTCGCGCATCAACGACCGGCACGGAACCGCCAACCAGGCGATCGAGTACGCGAAACGGTATCTGGAGCTTTCGGGGAACCCCGCGCCCGGACTATTTCTGATCGGACGCACCTACGCGCGGCAGGCGGACAGCGCCAACGCCGAGGCGTGGCTGATCAGAGCGCGCGACGCCGCCCCGAATAACCCGGAGATATGGCTCACGCTGGGGCGCGTCTACTACGAGATGATGAAGAATACCCACCGTGGGGAGGGAATCAAATGCTTCGAGAAGGTGCTGGAACTCAGTCCTCGCGACTGGGAAGCCAACCTCTGGCTGGGACGCGCGCGCATGGATGAGGGACGCTTCACCGACGCCATCGCTCACTTCCGGCTGGCGCAGGCGAACGCTCCCCAGCCCGGACCGATCTACTACGATCTCGGACAGGCGCTGATCAAGGCGGGACAGACGGAGGAGGGACAGAAGGCGCTGGCGACGTTCCAGTCCTATCGGGAGTATACGAAAGGGATTGAGAAGCTGCGCGCGGAGGCGGAGAAGGCTCCCCGGGATCGCTCGCGCCGCTACGCGATGGTGCGTTTCTGTATGCAGCACCGTCAGTATCGCGCCGCCCTCTCCCTGCTCAACGAGACCGAGCAGACGATTGGCGCGGATGCAACGCTCCGCCAGCTGCGCGCGGAGCTTCATCAGCGCCTGATTGAGGCGGGCATCCCGATCTCGCCCACCGCCGTCTCCCCCGGAGGAGGTCCCGGCAATGTCCGCTGATCGCGCACAGCCGGTAAAGCCGCGCCGTTCGCTGTTTGTGCTGCTGGGAACGCTGGCGCTGCTGGGCGTCATCTATCTGAGCCTGCCGAAGTCCTGGTTTGAGATCCCGGAGGAGAATCCGCAGGCGGCTCCCTCCCGCGCCCAGAACGCTCCCGGGGCGCAGCCCGCGCCGGACGCCGCAACGCTGGATCAGATGCGTCTCGCCGTCCAGAACGCCCCGCTCGACTACGCCCTGCGCTCCCGCTATGGCGTGGCACTGGCTGCCGCCGGACGCCTTGCGGAGGCGCAGGAGGAGTTTCTGACCGCCATCCGTCTTGCGCCGGAATCGCCCGTCGTTCACCATAACCTCGGTCTCTTCTACCTGAACAGCAATCAGCCGGCGAAAGCCGACGCCGCCTTCCAGCGCGAACTGGAACTGGCTCCCGGCGACGGGCGCGCCCACTACTTCCGCGGACTGGCGCTGCAGTCGCTCCGCCGCTACCCCGAGGCGGCGGCGCAGTTTGAGATGGCGGGGAAGCTGGCTCCCGCGCTGGCGGAACCCTACCTGTCGCTGGCGACCCTGCTGTCGGAGAACCGCCCGCCGGAGGAGATACAGGGGTATGTGGACATCTATCTGAAACGGGGAGGGACGAATAAAGGGCTTGCTTATCATGCTCTGAGCCGCTCCCATCGCGTGAAACAGAACCATGCGGAGGCGATCCGATACGCGGAGATGGCGACAAAAGAGTCCCCGGAGATGGTGATGTACTGGCGCAATCTGGGGCAGCTATACTCCGCCGCCCGTCGGTTCGACGAGGCGGATAAGACCCTGCGGAAGGTGACGGAGATGACCCGCGACCCCAGCCCGGTCTTCGTCGAGATCGCCGTGAACGCGCAGAAAGCCGGACGCTACCCGGAGGCGATCGAAGCCTATAAACGCGCGCTGGAGATCCGTCCGCAGGACGGCAACATCCACCTCTATCTGTCGCGCGCCTACATGCTGGCGGGCGATATGGAGGCGTCGCGGCGCGAAGAGCAGGAGTTTCGCAGGTGGGAGCGAAAGAATCAGGAAGAGAATCTCAAGCGCGTCCGGGGCGCGGCTCCCGGAAACCCGTAACGCCGTCGCGCGGCTCCCCGCTGTTTCTGGAGATGTCTGGGATATGACCGTCTCGCCCCTCTCTGCCTGTCCCCCGCGCCGCCGCACTCTCACCGGCTATGGCACAGACCGCCGCTCCGGTCTCTCGATCTTCAACGTGAGCCTGTATTTCTTGGAATCTGTCGCCCGGAAGACCTCGATTCCCATCCCGCTCGTGTGACGGCGGGCAAATCACTCATAAATATACCGCTATGGAACCAAACTTCTCAAGAGTTCAACGACGCGCTCTTCCGGCGATCGCCGGATGCGCCCTGGCGATCCTCTGGTCGCTCTGCCTGACCGGCTGCTCCTCTCCCGCGAAACCGGGCGATCCCTCGCCCTCTGTGTCCGCGCCGACCCCTCCTGCCAATCCCGCCTCCGGCAGCGGCGTCCGCGACGGCTTGCTGCCTGCAGCCCCCGAAAAGGTTACCTTCACCGACATCACCGAGCAGGCCGGCATCCGCTTCGTCCACTTCAGCGGCGCGCGGGGAAAGAAGTATATGCCGGAGTGCGAAACGCCCGGATGCGCCTTCTTCGACTACAATAACGACGGCAAGCCGGACATCTTGCTGCTCAACGGCGCGGACTGGCCCGAAGTGAAGACGGGACGCAAACAGAGCTTCACCACGCTATACCGCAACGACGGAAACGGCAAGTTCACCGACGTCACGAAAGGCTCCGGTCTCGATGTCGAGATGCATACGATGGGCGTCGCGGTCGGAGACTACAACAACGACGGCTGGGACGACCTCTACATCAGCTGCGTCCTCGGTCCGAGCCGCCTGTTCCGCAACGAAGGCAACGGCAAATTCAAGGACGTGACGAAAGAGGCGGGGGTAGACAATGAGAGCAAATGGGGTTCCGCCGTCGCTTGGGTGGACTACGATAAGGACGGCGACCTCGATCTGATCGTCGGCAACTACTGCAAATGGACGCCCGAAACGGACGTCTTCTGCTCGGTCTACAAAGGGGAGAAGTCCTACTGCACCCCCAACGTCTACGACGGCGAGTCGCTGCGCCTCTACCGCAACGAAGGCAGCGGCAAATTCCGGGACGTGAGCCAGCAGGCGGGATTCGTCTATCCGCCGGGCAAGACATGGGGATTTGCCGTTCTGGACTTCGACAACGACGGCTGGGAGGATATCGCGGTCGCCAACGACATGGAGCCTAACTGCCTCTTCCATAACCAGCGCAACGGAACCTTCAAAGACATCGGGATGATCGTTGGGATCGCGCTGGCGGAGAACGGCGTGGCGAAGGCGGGCATGGGCATTGACGCGGCGGATATTGATAACTCCGGGCGCGAAAGCATACTGATCTCCAACTTCTCCGGCGAGGGGCTGTCTCTGTTCCACAACGCCGACGGCAAGCTCTTCTATGAGAAGAGCGGACAGTCCGCCGTCGCCAGCACCAGCCTGCTGAAGATGGGCTGGGGTCTCTTCTTCTTTGACTACGACCTGGACGGGCGCAAGGACGCGCTGGTCGCCAACGGACACCTCTACCACAATGTGCAGGAGTTTCAGCCCGGCGTCCGCTATGCCGAAAGACCGCTGCTCTATCATAATCGGGGCGGTCTGAACTTCGTGGAGGTCGCCGAGGAGAAGGGCGCGCTGGCGCAGAGGCAGGTGGCGCGGGGATGCTCTTACGCCGACATTGACGGCGACGGCGATCTGGATGTGCTGATCGCCAACATGGACAGCCCGCCCAGACTTCTGCGCAACGACGGGGGCAACGCCAATAAGTGGCTGCGCATTCAGGTGATCGGCAAGAAGTCCAATCGCAACGGCTACGGCGCGAAGATCGAGGTTACCGCCGCCGGTCTGACGCAGATGTACCGGATACGCAGCGGCTCCAGCTTCCTCTCCGCCCTGGAGCAGACGGCGACCATCGGGCTGGGGAAGGAGACGCAGGCGCAGCAGGTGAAGATCACCTGGCCCAGCGGGCAGGTGGACCTTTACGAGGCGATCCCGGCGGAGACGCTGCTCATCGCGACCGAAGGAGAGGGAGCCGTCGGCTACCCGAAGCAGGATCGAAAGACTGCGCCGGTGAAGTATTCCCGCAAATAACTTTTCGATACGGCGCATGAACACCACACAACCTCTGGATGTCATCACCTTTGGCGAGACGATGATCCGGCTCAGCCCGCCGGGACGCGAGCGGCTGGAGTCGTCGGAGACGCTGGAGTATCGGATCGGGGGCAGCGAATCGAATACCGCCATCGCGCTGGCGCGGCTGGGACGCCGGACGGCATGGTGGAGCCGGCTGGTCTCCAACGCACCGGGTCGCAAAATCGCCTCCGAGATCGCGCGCTGGGGGGTGGACACCTCCCTGATCCTCTGGACTTCGACCGGGCGCGTGGGGGTCTACTTCATCGAGTTCGGCGCGCCCCCGCGCCCCCACAACGTTACCTACGACCGCGCCAACTCCGCCGTCAGTCTGTTAACCCCCGACATGTTCGACTGGACGCATCTGGAGCGCGCGCGCCACCTCCATCTGACCGGGATCACCGTCGCTCTGAGCGAATCGTGCGCCGCGACCGTCCTGCACGCGGCGCAGGAGGCGCGCCGGCGCGGGCTGTCGGTCTCGATGGATGTCAACTACCGCTTTAAACTCTGGTCGCCGGAACAGGCGCGGCAGACCCTCTCCGGCATCCTGCCGTCTCTGGATATCCTGATCTGCGCGCTCTCCGACGCGGCGGAGGTCTTCGGTCTGACAGGCTCCGCCGAAGAGATCGCCCGCGCGTTCCAGCACAGTTACGGCATTCCGAAGGTGGTGCTGACGATGGGCGGAGAGGGCGCGCTGGCGCTCGAAGGCGAACAGATGCATCGCTGCGCCGGCATTCCCGCCACCGAGGTGGATCGTGTCGGCGCGGGCGACGCCTTCGACGCGGGGGTGCTGCACGGCTTTCTGGACGGCGATCTGGAGAAGGGGCTGCGCTACGGCGCGGCGATGGCGTCCCTCAAGCACACCATTCCGGGCGACCTGCTGATTGCATCCCGCGAAGAGATCGAGGCGGTCATGCGCGGCGGACCGCGCGGCATCCAACGCTAGGAGAGAGGCATGTCCACGCGCTACGACGCGATCATCATCGGGGCAGGACATAACGGGCTGGTCGCCGCCGCCTATCTGGCGCGCGCCGGACGACGGGTGCTGGCGCTGGAGCGGCGCGAGATCGTGGGGGGAGCCTGCGTGACGGAGGAGGTCTGGCCCGGCTACCGAGTCTCCGCCGCCGCCTATCTGTGCAGCCTCCTGCATCCGCGCATCGTCGCCGATCTGGAGCTGCCGCGCTACGGCTTCGAGGTCTACCGTCGCGAGACCGGCGGCTTCGCCCCTTTCCCCGACGGATCCCACCTGCTGATCTACCCGGACGCCGAACGCACCGCCCGCGAACTGGAGCGGTTTCTGGGCAGCCGCGCCGAGACGGACGCCTACTTTGCGTTCGAAGCCGAGATCGAACGCGCCGCAGATATTCTGGAGCCGTTCTTCTTCGGTCCCTCCCCGACCCTGGATCAACTGGCGGACGCCTACGCGCAGGCGGGAGAGCGAATGCTCTTCGAGGAGTTCTTCACCCTCTCCGTGCGCGAGCTGCTGGAGCGTCGCTTCTCCGATCCCCGGCTGATGGCGGTGCTGGCGACCGACGGGCTGATCGGAACCTGCGCCGGCGTGGAGACGCCCGGAACCGCGTATGTGCTGCTGCATCACTACATGGGGCGCGTTCTGGGGACGCGGGGACTGTGGGGGTTTGTGCGCGGGGGCATGGGGCGCATCACACAGGCGCTGGCGGAATCGGCGCGGGAGCACGGCGCGCAGATCCTTCCGGGATCGGAAGTAACGCGCATCCTGACGCGCGGCGACCGCGCGGTCGGCGTGGCGCTGGCGAACGGCGACACCTACGAGGCGGAGGCGATCCTCTCCAACGCCCACCCCGCCGTCACGTTCCAACTGCTCGACTCGCCCCTGCCGGAGCCGTTGCGCGACACGCTCTCCGGATGGCGCAGCGAGGGCGTCTCCTGCAAGATCAATCTGGGCGTTACCCAACTGCCCGATTTCACCTGTTTGCGGGCGGCGGGCATCCCCCCGGAGATCGGCATGCTGGGCACGGTGCATATCTGCCCCTCGCTGGACTATCTGGAGCAGGCATGGCAGGACGCCCGACAGGGACGTCCCTCCGTCTCCCCGATGATCGAAATCTACACCCAGACCATCACCGACCGCAGCCTTGCGCCGGAAGGCAGACATATCCTCTCCTGCTTCACGCAGTATTTCCCCTATACCCTGCAGGCGGGACTCGACTACGAGACCGAGGCGCAGCGTTACGCCGACCGAATCCTGGACATCCTGGCGCAGTACGCGCCGAATATCCGCGCGAGCGTGGAGCGGCGGCAGATCCTCACCCCGCAGCATCTGGAGAGGCAGTTCGCGCTGGTCGGCGGACATATCTTTCACGGAGAGATCACTCCCGACCAGATGTTCGGCGGGCGCTGCGGCATGAAGGGTCCGCAGACCCCCATTCCCGGTCTCTACCTGTGCGGTTCCGGCGCCTTTCCGGGCGGCTGCGTCAGCGGATTTCCGGGCTGGAACGCTGCGCAGGCACTGCTGCGCCCCGTCGCCTGACCCTCGCTTGCCAACTCTTCTCCGGCTGTGTTAGAATGGCGGAGAGCCTTGACCGTGGTAGAAAGGAGAGGGCTGCATGCCTCTGGCTGTGGGCGTTGCGTTCAAACGGGTCGCGAAATCGTACTGGTTCGATCCGGGAACGCTGGAGTTAAAAGAGTTCGATCGCGTGATTGTCGAGACCGTGCGCGGCGTGGAGATCGGCACGGTGCGCATCACCGCGCGCAACGCTCCCGACTCCGAGATACAGTCCCCCCTCAAGCGAGTCCTGCGTCTGGCGGAGCCGCGCGATCTGGAGCAGGAGCAGCGCAACACGGAGCGGGCGAAACAGGCGCGCCTGCTGTGCATCGAGCGGGTGCGGCATCACCAGCTTCCGATGAAGGTGCTGCAGGCGGAGTACACCTTTGAGGGCAGTCAGGTCACCATCTACTTCGCGGCGGAGAACCGGGTAGACTTTCGCGAACTGGTCAAAGACCTCGCCGGACAGCTTCGCTGCAAGGTGCAGCTCTATCAGGTCGGGGCGCGCGATCAGGCAAAGATGATCGGGGGCGTGGGACCGTGCGGTCTGACCCTCTGCTGCTCCACCTTCCTGACCGAGTTTCAGCCGATCTCCATGAAGATGGCGAAAGATCAGAGCCTCTTCCTCAATCCGGTCAAGTTCTCCGGCGTCTGCGGCAAGCTGATGTGCTGTCTCAGCTACGAACATGAGAACTATGTGGAGGCGAAAAAGCGTCTGCCGCAGATCGGAGACATCGTCCGTACGCCCAGAGGACAGGCGCGCGTCTACGAACTGAACGTCATCAAGGAGGAGGTGCTGGTAACGCTGCTGGAGAGCGAGGCGCCGCTGACCTTCCCGGCGTCGGAGGTAACGCTGGAGAAGACCGGTCGCTGCGGCAGCTGCCGGGGCTGTTCGGTCGGGCACATGAAGCGCGACTTCGCCGAGAACTCCCCCTACGGCGATATGGAGCCGGAGGAGATTGATCTCAAGGAGATGGAAGACTGACCTGCTCGACGCAATCCCCGCGATCTTCTGACAGACGGACGGGCAGCGCGGACGAACCCTGCAGGGT
>CALLMM010000046.1 GCA_938005745.1 uncultured Chthonomonadales bacterium
CGCCATCCGGTTGTAGAGCAGGTAGGTGTGCTCCAGTCCCAGCAGGAGGGCTGCGGTGAGGGCGATGCGGGCGTCGCAGGCGCGTCGGAGGGCGGCGAAGAGCAGCAGGAGGGAGAGCAGTCCGGCGCCGACGCTGAGCAGTCTTGCCTGCAGGGATCCGACGCCGAGGAGGGAGAAGAGGGCGACCTGCGCCAGGTGCAGGAGGGGGGAGAGAAGCATGTTGTTGAACTCGTCGGTGCGGGGATGTCCGAAGAGGAGGGTGTTGCGGGCGTTGTGCAGGTAGAAGCCCTCGTCGGTCAGCAGTCCCGCGCTCCAGTCGAGGAGGGGATAGGGGTCGGATCGCAGGGCGATCAGGCGCAGCCCCGCGATCAACGGCAGCGCCGTTAGCAGCGCCGCCCCCCGCAGAGACCCGATCTGTCGTAATGAAGGGCGCAGGGAACCCTCCTGTGCGCGGGACGGCGTCTCACTCATGGGAGTCTGCGGAGGATCAAGATGCCCGGACGGCTAATCACGCTGATTTGCTCTCTCCTCGCGGGCGCGTTTAAAGTTGGGTCCGCTTTCATCCTCGTTCCAGAGCACCCGGACAAACTTTCCGAGGACATCCCGCCGCTTGAGCGCGCCCCAGAACCGTCCGTCCTCGCTGTTATTGGGGTTGTCTCCCAGCACGAACAGCTCATCCTCCCCCAGCTTGAGCGGCTGGATGACGCCGTAGGGATACGCCATGCGGAAATCCTTCGCAGGGATCTGCAGGGACGGATAGTCGGGGGGCAGCTTCTGACCGTTGATATAGACCCCTCCCTCCCGCAGACTCACCTCTTCGCCGGGCAGACCGATCACCCGTTTGATCAGAATCTGACCGGGAGGCGTGCGGAAGACGCCGATGGGACGGCGTCCCTTCACGGCATCGGGTCCCAGCTCTTCCGCTGTCGGGAAACCCTCCTCTTTCAGCTTCTCGTCCGACAGGATGAAGATAATGATGTCGCCGCGCTCCGGCATCCGCCCGAAGGGATAGGCGAGCCAGGCGCGCATGGTCAGAATATGGTCGCCGGGGCGCAGCGTCGGCATCATGGAGTCGGAGGGGATGAAGTTGGTTGTGAAGGCGTAGACGAGAAAGATCAGAATGAGCAGGATCGGGAAGATCATCCGCAGCCGACGCAGGTAGCGCTGATGTCGGATCTGTTTTTTCAGCATCTCCGGGTCAGGCTGAGACGACAGGTCAGACGGCGGAGTCTGACCTGTTACCTCCGACTCAACAGGCTGTACCTGCGGATCAGGAAGCGGATTCTCCTGAGACATCCCTGTCTCCCCTCTGTTTGCGTAACATCTCCACGAATTGTCGGAAGAAGTAGGCGCTGTCTGTCGGTCCGGGCGAGGCTTCCGGGTGATATTGTATGGAAAAGATAGGCAGTTCCCGATGGCGCAGCCCTTCGACCGTGCCGTCATTGAGATTGATGTGCGCCACCTCCATGCCGTCCTTGAGTTCGTTCGGGTCTACCGCAAAACCGTGATTCTGGGAGGTGATGTAGACCCGTCCGGTGGTGAGATCTTTGACCGGATGGTTGCTGCCGCGATGCCCGAACTTCAGCTTGAAGGTGCGGCTGCCGAACGCATAGCCCAGCAGCTGGTTGCCCAAGCAGACGCCCATGATCGGCTTTTTCGCCGCCAGCTTTTTGACGGTCTCCACGACGTAGCCCAGCAGCGCAGGGTCTCCCGGTCCCGGAGAGAGCATGATGCCGTCCGGGTTGCGCTCCAGGATCGCTTCGGCGGGGGTGGTGCAGGGGTAGACGGTCGTCTTGCATCCGACCTTCGCCAGACTGCGCATGATGTTGAACTTTACCCCGCAGTCGAGCAGGGCGACATGAAACTCCGGCTCGCCCTCAAAGCTCCACTCATACGGCTCTTCCGTGGTAACCTTGCGGACAAAATCTATGCCGGAGTAGGAGGGCGAGGAGCGGATCCGGGACAGAAGGGCGGCGGCGCTCTCCTCGGTGGAGATCGCCCCCATCATCACTCCGCGCACCCGCAGGGCGCGTGTCAGCGCGCGGGTGTCAATGCCGCGAATCCCGACAATCTTCCGCTCCTTCAGGAAGGCGTTCAGGGTCTGCCCGGATCGCCAGTTGCTCGGCTCCGACTCCGCCTCGCGCACAATAAAGCCCTCCACCTGCACGCGCCGCGACTCAAAATCGTCGGCGTTGACGCCGTAGTTGCCGATCATCGGATAGGTCAGACAGACGATCTGCCCGGCGTAGGAGGGGTCGGTCAGGATCTCCTGATAGCCGGTCATGCCGGTATTGAAGACTACCTCTCCGAACGTCTCGCCGGACGCCCCCAGCGACTCCCCTTCAAAAATCGTCCCGTCTTCCAGGGCGAGAATAGCTTTCATACCTTCTCCCAAATGCAGGTAATTACCATACGTCTGCACCGTAGACGATTCTACCCCCGATCATCACGGAGATGACCTGCGCCTGTTCCAATCCGCCCTCGGTCGTCGGATCGTCGGAGAGGATCGTCAAGTCTGCGCGTTTGCCGGGTTCCAGCGTTCCCGTGCTCGTCTCATCGAAAGTGCTGTACGCGGCGCAGCGGGTGTAGTTCCGCAGTCCCTGCACGGGCGGGATGCGCTCTTCCGGTCCGAGCAGGAGACCGGCGCGGGTGATACGCCGGGCGGCGGCGCGTATTCCGTCCAGCGGCGCGCCGGGCACAATCGGACAGTCGGAGCTGAAGGGGACCGCCACCCCGGCGCGTTGAAGCGAGGCGGTCGGGTTGATGTTCGATGCGCGCTCTTTCCCCAGCCCCAGCACATATGCGTCTCCCAGCCGCGCCAGAAACTCCGGCTGCACCACCGGGATCACCTTCTGACGGGCGAACCGCGCAATCAGTCCCTCGTCCAGCAGCATGGCGTGTTCGACCCGATGGCGGCGCGCGGCGGTGGTTCCGGGCGCAAGCGCCTCCGCCGCTTCGTAGCAGTCCAGAACCAGTTCAACGGCGCGGTCGCCGATCGCGTGCACCGCTACCTGCCAGCCGCGCAGGTGAGCGGTGGTGATGTACGCCTTCAGCTCCTCCGGTTCATGCAGCAGCATTCCCGTCCCGCTGCCATCCACGTAGGGCTGGCGCAGCGCGGCGGTGCGAACGGTCAGTGCGCCGTCGGAGAAGAGCTTGATCGGTCCCAGCCGCAGACCGCCCGCAGTCGAGGATATCCCCTCAAACTTTTGCCGCGCGAACGCCTCGCGCTCCGGGAGGCTCTCCGGCGCGCCGAATGCGGGCGCGTGCGGGCAGAGGGTCATGCGAACTGGCGCGCCCTGCTCGACCGCCTGCCGGTAGAGCGTGATCTCGGAGGGGTGCGTGTTCAGGTCGGAGGCGGAGGCGATCCCCGCGCGCAAGAGCGCCTCGTGCGCGCGATGGATGGCGGCGACCTTCTCGGAGGCGGTCGGCGCGGGAACCGCCTTCACGACCAGACCCATCGCCGACTCCAGCAGCACGCCGGTCGGCTCCCCGTCGGCGTCACGCACGATCTCGCCTCCCGGCGGGTCGGGCGTCTCCCGCGTAACGCCCGCCAGTCGGAGCGCGACGCTGTTGGCGACAGCCCCATGCTTGCTGGTCTGGATCAGATAGACGGGGCGGTCCGGAAACGCCGCGTCGAGTTCCCATCGCGTCGGATGCGCCGCGCCGGGAAAGACGTTCTGATCGTAGCGGTTGCCCAGCGCCCATGCGCTCTGCGGGTTCTGTGCGCACCAGCGTTGAAGCGCGGCGATCAGCTCCGGCACGCTCGTTACTCCGGCGGCGGGAGAGAGGTCGGCGCGCGCCAGGTCCAGCCCGTAGGGCAGAATGTGCATGTGGCAGTCGTTGAAGCCCGGCACGATCGTCCGCCCCTGCATATCTGCGGCGCGCGCGGCGGGGTAACGCTCCCGCATCGCCTCGGAGGAGCCGACCGCCAGAATGCGCCCGTTCTCCCGGTCTATAGCGATGGCTTCGGCGCGTGTCAGCGCATCATCCATGGTGAGGATGTTTGCATGGCGGAGGATCAGAACGGATGTGGTCGCGCTGGCGGACACAGCATTCCCCTTTCTAGGTCGCTTTGACGAAAAACGGAACGTTGGCGGTCGCGGCATTGCCTCTGTTATCGTAGACATAGACGTAGAGACGGTACCCGCCCGGCTTCGGCGGCGTGCGGAATGTCAGGCGCATACCTTTCGCCTCCAGGATCGAATCCGGATGCAGGGGAGGCTCCTTTTCGTAGTCGCCGCCCTGCGAACGCTCGATCTTCTCAGAGCGCACCTCCCAGCGCACCGTCAGCGGGTCGTTATCCGGGTCTTCCGCCAGAACCTGCGCCTCAAACGTCTGTCCGGGAGCGGTCTCTTTCTCGTTGATCGGGGTCTCCAGCCGGATCAGGCGCGGCGCGCGGTTGGCGGGCGGCTTCCCGGTCCAGGCGACGGTCATCGCCTCGACCGTCTGCAGGCGGTCACCGGTGGGCAGAAGCATCCCGAACCATGTCGGGGTCGCCTCCTGTTTGCTGCCCCACAGGAAGACATAGGAGCCGAGACACTGTTCGCGCTGCGCCGCGATCGCTTTCTGGTAGTTCTCCAGATAGAAAGCCGCCTTCTGTGTGCTGGTCGGTTCGATGGGAGCGTCCCAGGCGGTCTTGCGCACCTCCCAGGGACCGAGCGGTCCGAACTCCGTGATAACATAGGGGCGGGTAAAGTGCGCCTCCTTCAGCCGCTTTGCCAGCGAAGTCAGTCCGCCGTAGGTGTTGATCCCCAGAATGTCTACATCCGGGCAGAGCGCGTTGAACATCTGCAGTTTCGTTCCCCCGATCTCCGCCACGACCGTCATTGTTGGATGGCGCGGGTCCTCCTCCTTCACCATGCGCGCCAGATCGTTGATGTGCCGCCAGATGCGCGGATTGTCGCCCCGTCCCTCCATCTCGTTGCCGAGAGACCATGCCAGCAGAGCCGGGTGATTTCGGTAGCGGCGCACCGCCTCACGCGCTCTGTCGAACTGCTCCTGAACCATCTTCGGGTCGGAGTAGTTGAATCCGTGCCGTTCATGCCCCAGCCAGATGCCGATGGTAACCGTCAAGCCGAGGGAGTGCGCGCGCTCCAGCAGCGGCTCCAGATTGTCCGCGCCCCATGTGCGGATGGAGTTGCCGCCCGCCTCCTTCAGCTTCTCCAGATGGTCCCCGCCGCCGGCTCCCTGAATGTAGTAGGGCTTGCCGTCGCGCAGCAGCCGATAGCCGGTCGCCGTCTTCTCCACGGTTACCTTCACGGGCGCAGGGGGCTGCGAGGCGGGCAGGAAGGCGGCGGGAGGAGCCGCCGCGTTCTGCCGGCTAGGAGGAGGGGGTGCGTTTTCGGGATAGCGTCTGCGATAGGTCTCCATCATCTCCTGCCTGATCCGGTTCCGGAGTGCGGCGGTCAGAATGCTACCGTGATCCTTACCGGGATGAATCTCGACGACGGCGTCGCTGCCCAGCCGCTTCAGGCTCTCGCCCAGCAGACGCACCGCGCCTTCCAGATAGAAGGTATCCTTCTCGCCGGTGATGATATGCAGCTTGCCCTTCAGTTTCGGACCGAGCGTCTCCCAATTGCGCTCCAGCACAAGGCGGATGTCGTACTTCTCCCAGGCTTTCGCCACCGCAGGATCAATCGCGCCCGTCTTCCGATCCCACAGACGCATCGGCTTGCCGTCCGGTCCCTTCGGGCTGAAGACCGCCTCAAAGGACATCAGCTGCCCGCCCCGTCCCATCACCTCCTCCATGTCGGAGAAGTCGCGGTAGTAGATGATCGGCTGGTCTGCGCTTCGCGCGAGCGGGCGCGGATTTCCTGCGCGGTCGGTGAACATGTTCTCTCCCGGCGCGTAGAGGTTGATACGCTGAAAGTCGCGGAAGTCCACCGGATCGGGCGAAGTAGACCAGGTGCCTCCGAAGAAGTCGGGATAGGTTACCTGCAGCCACAGGCTGCTCCAGCCGCCGGAGGAGTGCCCGTTCAGGAAGCGCGCGCCGGGCTCTCCGACGGCGCGATAGGTGTGCTCGATGTAGGGAATAAGCTCCTTGATGAGCGCCTCCCCGCAGGGTCCGTTGTTGGCGGAGTCGGCGAAGACGGTATGACCGGTCGGTGCGTCCGGGTTGAGCACGACCTGTATCGCCTCGATCTCCCGATTCGCCATAAAGCGCGCGGTGTGGTGGTCGCCGCCAAAGCCCGGAATGATGTAGACGACCGGGTAGCGGCGTGTCTTCTTCTGCGCGTAGCCCGGCGGGAGGATGACGGCGGCTTGCAGGCGCACCGGGCGTCCGTGGAAGCGCGAAAGCAGTTGGCTGGGGATGTCCGCCAGCTTCACCTGTTCGCTCTCCTGAAATGTGCGCTCCGGAACCACGGTGTCAATACGCAGCCGGATCGTTCCGCCCTTTTGCGGATCCAGCGGTGCGCTGACGACCGCGCTGTAGGCGTTGCCCGGCGCGTCGCCGATCCGGTGGGTCTGCAGACTGTGATCCATCACCGCCTGCGCCTGATAGGTTCCCTCCCGGAGCTTTGAGAGCGGGGCGGGGAACCCCAGAGCCTGCTCTCCTACGATCAGTTCCGTATCCGGCTTCCAGTCCTTCACATCCACCGCGAAGAAGGGCTGGGGACGGAACCAGTTTGGTCCGAAACGGGGCTGTACATTCGCGTTCTCTCCGAGCATCACCAACACGCGCCCGGTAAAGGAGCGTATCCCGATCTGCGGGGCATAGGTAACGACAAACTGAAGGCGCGTCTGGACGCCTCCGCGCTGATAGCGAAGCGGGTCGGCTGCCTGCGCCGAAGCCGCGCACCACAGGAGCAGCGTCCATGCCAGGATCAGGCGTTGAAGGCGCGTCTGGATGCCTCCGCGCTGATGCGTGCGCCGATAACGCGCGATAAACGATGGGTTCTGAGGTTGCATGGGTTGTCCGTCTCCGGGGCTTCGCCCTGTTCGGCAGAGTGTTACTGCTCCATAAGAAACTGTTTAACGAGCAGCCAGTGATAGATGCTCGGGTAGTCCGCCGCCCACATCTTTTCGCTGGACGACTGTGTTCCATAGACGACGTAAAGCGTCTCCTCCGGAGGGCAGATGACCACGGGGTTGCCGTCCGAGTCGGAGCCGATCTTCAGGTAGCGTTTTTTGCGGTCGGCGTCGGCGCCAAACGCCAGCGCGTCATGCAGGGGCCAGGTATAGGCGGCAGCTTCCGCCAGGCTGATCCGCAGCGTTCCACCTGCCTCCTCGACCAGCGACCAGCGCGAGAAGAGATCGCGAAGGCTGCGGTTGAACTCCCGCTCCAGTCGGTGCGCCTTGCCGTCCGCCGGGGTGCACCGCCAGAAACGCGAGTTCATCAGGGCGGCTTCGGCGCGCTGCTTTGCCTGCTCCACCGACAGGCTGGTAACCTCTTTCAGGTAGGCTTCGTAGCGCAGGCGCGCCTGTTGCAGCGTGCGATTCTCGACCGGCTGCGGACGCGCGGACCGACGGTTCGCCTCGCTCTGCGCGCTCTTCTGAAGGCGCGTCTGGATGCCTCCGCGCTGAGCCCGCGCCTGAAACCAGTTTTGAATACGCGACCAGTTAACGATGACCGCCAGCACGCCCACAATCACAACGAACGCCATCAACGAATTCATTGCGTCTCTGTTCTCTCGCTTCCACGTTCAGACTTCGATGATCCGTCCGCCCAGAACCGTAAACGACGCTCTTCCCTGCAGCTCCCAGCCCGCGAACGGCGTGTTGCGCGACTTGCTGCGGCTCTGCGCGGGGTCAACCGTCCATACCGTCTCCAGATCAAAAACGCTCACGTCGGCGGAGGCTCCGGTCTCCAGCGTGCCGCCGGGGATCCCGAGAAGCCGCGCCGGGATGCAGGTCATCTTCGCGATGGCGTCGGAGAGGGAGAGGATACCCGGCTTGACCAGCTGCGTATAGACGCAGGCGAAGGAGGTCTCCAGTCCCAGTATTCCGAACGGAGCCTGATCGAACTCGCGCTCCTTCTCGTACGGAGCGTGCGGCGCGTGATCGGTTGCGATGGCGTCAATCGTGCCGTCCGCCAGTCCGCGCAGGATCGCCGCGTTGTCCTGCGGTGTTCGCAGGGGGGGATTCATCTTGGCGTTGGTATTGTATCCCTCGCAGGCGGCGTCGGTCAGCGCCCAGTAGTGCGGCGCGGTCTCGCCGGTTACCGCGATGCCGCTGGCTTTTGCCAGCCTCAGCAGCTCCACCGTTCCGGCGGTAGAGATATGCAGCAGATGGAGCCGGCATCCGGTCAGGTGCGCCAGCAGGATATTGCGCGCCGCCGCGATATCCTCCGAGACGCGCGGAATGCCGGGTATGCCCATCACGGTCGCGGTCAAGCCCTCGTTCATCGCGCCGCCGACGGTGAGGGTCTTCTCTTCGTTGTGGGTCATCAGGGTCAGTCCGAACTGGGCGCAGTACTCCATGCCCCGCCGCATCGTCTCGGCGTTCTGGATGGGAAAGGCGTCGTCGGAGATGGCGACTGCGCCTGCCGCCTTCAGATCCGCGATCTCCGACAGCTGTCCGCCCTCCATGCCGCGAGTCAGCGCGGCGATCGGGTAGACGCGCGCCGATCCGACCTGCTCCGCCCGCTCGATGATCTGCCGCACAACCGCCGCCGTGTCAATTGCCGGGTTAGTGTTGGGCATACAGCAGACGGCGGTGAAGCCGCCTGCCGCCGCCGCGCGCGTACCGCTCTCGATATCCTCTTTGTACTCGAAGCCCGGCTCGCGCAGATGGACATGGATGTCAATCAGTCCGGGAGTCACCAGCTTGCCGCGCACATCGCGCGTTATCTCTCCCCGCGCGCTGCCGGACGCAACGATCCCGGCGATCTTCCCGTCCTCGATCACCAGGTCGCCCTCTTGATCTATCTGTCGGGACGGGTCGAGAATACGCCCTCCCTGCAGTACCAGTCTCACGCTTCACCTCCCCATCACAGCCGCTCTGTCCACGGCGGAGCCGCCCGCTCTCTGCGGAGCGCGCCGAGGACGGCGTTCACAATGCGTTTTGGCGTATCCGACTCCAGTCCCCACCGATTGGTCAGGAAGACCACGATCAGATCGTACTCCGGGTCAATGTAGAGGCGCGTTCCGGTAGCGCCACCGTGTTCATACGCGCCGGGCGAGCCGATCATCTCACCCCGCGAGGGTTTGCCCCACCCCAGCCCGAAGTCCGCCGGACGGGTCGGGTAGCCGCCCTCATAGAGGGTCATCCCTTCGGTCTGATGGCGGGTCATGAGCGCGATGGACGCCGGCGAGAGCAGGGGATAGCCCTGGTAGGTTCCTCCGCGCAGATATGCTTGCCCGAAGGCGACCAGGTCCGCCAGCGTGCTCCACAGACCTCCGCCCGCCACCGCGCGCGCCATCAGCCGCTCCGCGTGCTCCGGAGGACCGAAATCGTGGACCGGGGCGGCGCGGCGCATCTCCGCCGGGCGAAACGCGGTGTCTCTCATTCCCAGCGGAAGGAAGACCTGTTCGCGCAGGTAGTCCGTGTAGTGTATGCCGCTTTGCCGGGTGATCAGTTCCGCCAGGACAGCATAGGAGAGCGTGCAGTACTCGCACCGCGTTCCCGGCTCGAAGTTGAGAAAGGCGGAGCAGGCTTCCTCGATGCAGGGACCGACATCGCCCTCTCCGGCAAAGCGTCCCATCGCCCATCTCGTCTCGTTGATCCCGGAGGCGTGGGTCAGCAGATGCCACGGGGTGACAGCGTGCTTGCCGTTCGCGCCAAACTCCGGGATGTAGTGGACTACCGGCAGCGACAGCAGCAGTCTTCCCCGCTCCACCAGCCGCATGACGGCGGTGGCGGTGATCGGTTTGGAGATGGAGGCGAGCAGAAAGATCGTATCTTCCGCAATCGCGTCCGCGCCGGAGACGAGATGCGTCCAGATGGTCTCCCGGCTGCTGGCGACGGCGATCGCCGCGCAGGGATGCGTCCCGGAGGCGACCGCCGCTTCCGCGATGTCTGCCGCATACTTCAGGGCGTCTCTGTTGAGGGTCAGTTCGCTCATGCTCACTCTCCGGCTCCCATCATCTCGCCCATCAGCAGATAGAGGCACGCCATACGAACCGCGACCCCGTTGGTAACCTGCTCCTCGATAGCGGCGCGGATGCCGCCCTCGCCGTCCGCCACCTCCGCCGAGATCTCCACGCCGCGGTTCATGGGACCCGGATGCATCACCAGCGCGTCGGGACGCGCATATCGGAGCGTTCGGGGGGAGATGCCCCAGATGCGCGAATACTCCCGCAGGCTCGGCAGCAGCCCCTTCTCCTGTCGTTCGGTCTGAAGGCGCAGCGCCATCACCACATCCGCGCCCTCCAGCGCCTCCTCCAGCCGCGTATGCACACGGACCGGAAGCTGATGCGCGTCGGCGGGAAGCAGCGTCTTCGGACCGACCCAGCGTACTGTTGCGCCCAGTTTCGTCAGACCCCAGACGTTAGAACGGGCGACCCGGCTGTGCGCCAGATCGCCCACGATGGCGACCGTCAGACCGCGAAGATCAAAGGGACGCTCGGAGGAGAGGGCGCGGGGGTAGGTGTCGTCCTCTCTTCCGACGATCTTATGTTCCCAGATGGTGAGGATGTCGAGCAGCGCCTGGGTCGGGTGCTCGTGGCGTCCGTCGCCGGCGTTGATCACGGGAATGCGGACACACTGCGCCGCGAGATGCGCCGCGCCGGAGGAGGAGTGGCGTATGATCACGCAGTCGGCGGTCAACGCCTCCAGCGTTCGCAGCGTATCCTTCAGCGACTCGCCTTTGGTGACGGATGACTGCGCGACGGCGATGTTGACGGCGTCCGCGCTCATATACTTCGCGGCTAACTCGAAGGAGGTGCGGGTGCGGGTGGAGGACTCATAGAAGAGGGTAACCACCGATTTCCCGCGCAGGGTGGGAACCTTCTTGACCGGGCGGCGCAGAATCTCTTTGAAGGCTGCCGCCGTCTCCAGAATGCGCCGTATGTCGGCGGCATCGGTCTCACGCAGCGAAAGCAGGTGTTTCATGAAGGCTTCTCCTCTCAGGAGGTCCACAGCGAGTCGAGAAAGGTCTGCAGGTCAGGGACGTCGGTCGGATTCCCGGCAGCCTGCGCCGGGTAGGCAGGCTCGGCGAACCGATGCAGCAGCATATAGAGCTTCAGACTGAAGGGCTACGCCCCGGGTTTGCGGATGTATACGCAGTCCTCGCCGTCAATCTCTTTTAGCAGCACCGCGACGTGTTCGGCGCGCGCCGTCGGAAGGTTTTTGCCCACGTAGTCCGGGCGGATCGGCAGTTCGCGATGCCCCCGGTCTATCAGCACCGCAAGCTGAATGTTCGCCGGTCGTCCCAGGTCCACCAGCGCGGTGATGGCGGCGCGGACGGTGCGTCCGGTAAAGAAGACCTCGTCCACCAGCACGATCGCCTTCTCGTTGATGTCGAAGGGGACTTCTGTGCGCCCGACCACCGGCTGCCGCTCCGGGTAGTCGTCCCGGTAGAGGGCGATGTCCACCTTGCCTACCGGCACCCGAACGCCCTCGATCTGCTCGATGATCGCCGCCAGCCGCTCCGCCAGAGGCGCGCCGCGCCGCAGGATCCCCACGAGCGCAAGGTTCTGCGCGCCGCGGTTCTTCTCCAGAATCTCATGCGCGATGCGCGTGATCGCGCGCCGCATCTCTTCCGCGTCCATCACCTGCCGTTGTTCCATCTGCGCCTCCGCCGGATACCAAAAACGCCTTGTCTGTCGGGTGCGCGCCCGCCAGCAAGGCGTGGGAAAAACGAACGTGCCGGGCGCGTCGGTGCGCCTCTCATATCGCCGTGCTCTCTCACCCTTTGTCGGCCTCGCCGGGCGCGCACTTAAAAGGGAGGTCTCTTCCATTCTTCTGCGTTATGTTACTGCAAAGCCTCCGTCTGAGTCAACCGCCTATCGGACGAAAGTGCGCCGGTGGAACGCCCACCACTCAAAGGCTAACAGCCCCAGCAGCGCCGCCGCCAGCCAGGGCCATAGCTCCCGCTGAATCGTAACCTGCCGTCCGGGGGCGCCGGGGGGATTCGCGCCGAAGTCCTGATCGGGGCGGGGCGCGATGTTCGATTCGGCGTAGCTGGAGAGGTTGGCGGCAAAGAGGCGGCGGTAGCCGTTTGCGCCGGTCGCCGTGTAGATGCCCGTCTGATCCGTGTCGTCGAACGCCGCGCCTCCGCGCCCGGAGACGGCGATTTCGCGCCGGGTTCCGTCCGGCTTGATGATCGTGATCGTCCGCAGGTCGGGAGGCGTGTCCAGCGTGATGGTTGCGCCGGTGCGTATCTGGGAGGCGGCAGTGTCTTCGCTGAAGGAGAGCCAGCGCACGGCGTTGGTCAGAAAAATCGGGTAGGAGACGGTCAGGGGAAACGGTCCGTCGCTGAGATCCAGCCCGAAGCCGATCCAGAGGGCGCGCATTCTGCCCTTCTCGCCGGCGATGATCGCCGGTCCCGATTCAGAGGAGGCAAGCTCCTGCGCCCATCCGGCGGGCGTTCCCCGCCGCATACGTATCCAGCGGGACGCGCTGAAGTCCACGTAGCGCAGCGTCGGGTGGCTGCGATCCGGGTCAATCAGCGTCTGGTTCTCCGTCTCCGGTCCGGGTTCAGCGGGGGATTGGTCGCTGCTGCATTTGACGAAGAGGTAGTTCCCCTCCGGCAGCTTCGGGGGGGCGGCGCGATCAAAGATCACCACATCGAAGCCGTCCGGACCGGCAAAGCTCGCCAGATTGACGCGGCTCAGCTCGACATTCGGATCTGCCTGCAGGGCTTTCTCCAGAAAGAGGTTGCCGCTGGAAACCAGAAGGGTGCGAATGGGCTTGCGGGGAAGGATGATCAGCGACGCCTGATTATCGGCGGCGAACTCGTCTTTCACATCGAGGCGCGCCGTCAGCGCAAGTGGCTGCTGCGGCTCCGGGATCTCGAAGATATCCATGCTCTCGCCGCCCGGCGGGAGCGTTACTTCGCGGGCGTCGAGCAGGCTCTTCTCGTGGATGAGTTCTACGGTGAAGGTCTGCGGCTGAGAATCGAAGTTGTTGAGCGCGAGCAGCACCTCGATGGTTCCCTCGCCCACGGGATTGCGGCGATAGTCCGCCGCCGTGATCCCGACATTTTTCGACCGCCTGCCGACCGGGTGGAAATTGACGTGCGCCTTTCCCAGATTGACGCCGACGACCGGGTCAAACGCGCCGTCGGAGATGATATCAATCTGTGCGGCGTCGCGGGTAGCGACCAGCGCGGCAGCCAGATTCACCGCGTCGCGCATATTAACGGCGGTCTGCCGCGCCGTGAGGCTGTTGACTGCCCGAGAAACCGCGCTCCGGTCGCTGGAGAAGCCGGTAACCGCCTCCGGTCTCGCCGCAGCCGCGATCACCATCACCTGATCCTGCGGCTTCATGTCGCCAATGATCTGCAAGGCTTTCCGTCGGGCGGCATCCAGGCGGCTGCCGTTCTCATCCGTCGCCAGCATGGAGGTGGAGGCGTCCACCACCAGAACGATGCTGCGCCCCCCCAGTCCCCGGGTGCGCCAGAACGGCTGCGACAGGATCAGCACGAGCAGCAGCGCCGCCAGAAGCTGCAGCAGAAGCATCATGTTTTTCCGCAGCTTCTGAAAGGGCGCGTTCGCCTGCACATCCCGGATCACCTGCCGCCAGAGGAAGGTCGAGGAGACGGTAACGTCCCGCCTTCGCAGCTTCAGAATATACATGGCGACGATCAGACCGGCGATGGGAAGCAGCCAGAGCAGGTTGATGGGATGCAGCAGGCGCATGAAAGACCGTTCTCCTGTTCAGATCGCCGGCAGGAGAGGAACGATTAGCTGCCGCTCTGTCAGCCACTCGCAGCCGTCCTCCGTGATCAGAACCATCTCTTCGATCCCCAGATAGCCCCTGCCGGCGACGTTCACGCCCAGTTCGACCGTATAGACCTGGTCTTTCTGGATCGGCAGGAAGGGGGTGCTGCCGTATCGTTCCCAGCGCGGACCCAGAATCGCGCCTCCGTCGTGAGCGGCGCGCCCGACCTGATGCCCAAGCGCGTGCATATATTCGGGGTAGCCCGACTCTTTCAGACAGGCTCGCGCCGCCTCGTCCGCCCTCCAGCCCTCGATGCCGGGGCGCAGGACCGCCGCGCCTGCGGAGATCGCCCCGGTTACCGCCGCCATCGCCCGTTGAACATCGTCGGGGACCGTCTGCTCGCCGGGAGCCGCCACATACCAGCATCGCTGGATGTCGGAGCTGTAGCCCTCTTTGACAACCCCCAGATCCATGTGGAAGATGTGACCGGGAGCGAGCGTGATGGCGTCGGAGGGAACCCCGTGACCCGCCATCGAGTCGGGACCGCTGTTGACGATGGGATTGGCGGCGCGGTTCCAGCCGTAGCCCAGCCCGCGAGCGTCTATCCGCTCCTGCACATAGCGGTAGACGGCGCGCTCGCTCACGCCGATCTTCGCGAACGCCGCCGCCTCCGCAAACAGCCGCATGGTCTCCGCGATCGCGGCGCGAATGCGTCCGACCTCCGTCTCCGTTTTCAACCCGCGCAGACCCATGACGATCTCTTCTGCGCTGACCAGGCAGCCTGCAAAGCGGGTTCCGCGCAGATACTCCTCCAGCAGCAGATACATTCCGTGCGAAAGCCCGTCCGCCTTGACATCGCTGCAGGAGTAGTTGACGGCGATCTTCGGGGGGCGTCCCGCCGGCGGTATCAGCCGCTCCAGCGCGGCGCAGAGCGGTTCGCGGATGCTCTGGACATAGGGGATCACCTCCTGCCAGCCGCCGGACGCCTTCAGGGGATCGGCGTCGTAGCTGCCGACGACGGCGACCCGCTCTCCCCGCGCGCTGACCATCAGCGCGCTCTGCCAGACCAGCCCTCCGTCCAGGATCAGAGGCAGAACCGGGTCGCCGCCCTCATCGGTCTCCCGCACGAAGGTCAGCCATACGTCCGCCCCCGACTGCGCCACCAGCGTCTCCGCCTGCTTCAGTTTTTCGGCTATCAGCGCGCTCATCTATCTCTCTCCCTGCCCGATCTCCAGAATATACTTGCCGGTCCCGGTCGTCCGAGCCCGAATGACTTTATCGTACCCGACGCCGGCAGGCTGCTTTCCATACCCTCTCCCAAGGGATGCCCGCCTAACTCCAGCCGAGAAGCGGGCAGAGCAGGCGCAGGGCGAGGAGAATGATAAAGAAGCCGAGAATGTCGAACAGAATGCCGGCGCGTATCATCTTCGTGATGGGGATCAGCCCGGAGCCGTAGGCGATGGCGTTAGGCGCGGTCGAGACGGGCAGCATGAAGCCGAAGCTGGCTCCGATGCACGCGCCGAGCGCGGGAGGGATAGGATTGACGCCGGAGGCGGCAGCCAGCGCAATCACCACCGGGGTGATCATATTGGCGGCGGCGGCGTTGGAGGTGGCTTCGCTCATCACGATCGCCATGGCAATCGCCAGCGCGGTCAACGTCCAGAGCGCATTGGCGCCGGTCAGAGCCGTCACCGACTGTCCGAGCGACTGCGCCACGCCGGTCGAAAACATCAGACCGCCCAGACTCAGCCCGCCTCCAAAGAGCAGGATCGTTCCCCAGCTTATACGGGTCGCCTCCTGCCAGTGGAGGGTAAACTCGCCGCGTTTTGCATCGGTGGGCAGGACAAAGAGCAGCGTTGCCGCCAGCATCGCCACCGCGCTCTCCGGCAGACGCGAATCGGTCCACTGCGTCAGCGGATGCTCGCGACCGGGATAGATCGCCAGCACGCCCGGCAGCACCCACAGCAGGATCGCCGTCCCGAAGGCGATCAGCGTATTGATCTGCCCGCGCGTCCAGCCGCCCAGCGCTTCACGCTCCCGGCGCAGATAGGCGGCGAGATCGGACTCGTGCGCCATCTCCTCGCTGCCGGGCGGATGCAGCCGTCGCAGCAGCAGATAGAGGACCCCGTACATCGCCGCGATCATCGGCGCGCCGAGCGCCATCCACTCCAGAAAACTGATATGCACGTTCGCCTGCTTCTCGATAAAGCCGATGCCGATCAGATTGGGCGGAGAGCCGATCGGCGTTCCCAGACCGCCGACCGACGCCGAGTAGGGGATCATCAGCATCATGCCGGCGGCGAAGGCGGAGCGTCGCACGGGCTGCGCGCCGCTTCCGGTCCTGCTCATGGCTCCCAGCAGTCCCAGCGCGATCGGCAGCATCATGGCGGTGGTGGCGGTGTTGCTGACCCACATGGAGAGCAGCGCGGTAACGCCTCCCAGCATAAACAGCATCCGTCCGGGTTTTGCGCCGACCCATCGGACGGAGAGCATCGCCAGCGCGAAACGGCGGTCCAGACGGTGCAGCATCATCGCATGCGCCAGCAGAAAACTGCCGATAAAGAGGAAGATGATCGGATTGGCGAAGGGCGCAAGCACCTTCTCCGCCTCCGCGACGCCCAGAAGGATGCAGAGCGTTGCGCCCAGCAGGGCGGTCATGGGCAGGGGGATCGCTTCGGTGAGCCAGAGAACCAGCGTGCAGGCGAGGGTCGCGCTGAGGCGCGATCCCTCCGGAGTGAGCCTGCCGGAGGTGAGCCAGAGAGTCAGAAAGAACGCCAGCGGAGCCAGATAGAAGCCCGCCCGACGCCGCAGAAACTCAAATCGCTCCTCTGCCGGGGAGAGCGTCTCCGTCAGCAGGGGCGCAGCCTGCGCGCCGGGCGAAGGCGGGGGAGCGTCGTTCATGCGCTACGATTTCAGTTCCCGGAACATGCTGCGCGCGGCGGCGGCGATCGCGGCGGCGGAGGCGTCAAATCCCAGCGTGTCGGTCATGAGGGTCATATCGTAGGCGGCGGGATCGTCTATATCGTGGGCGAAGACGGTGCGCGTGAAGACAGAGCGATCCCGGTCTACCAGGTGAATCTGCCGGGCAGCCTCTTCGTGGCTGACGTTCTCCCGTTTCATGACAAGCTGGATTCGGAACTCTTCGGAGGCGCGCAGGCGGACGTTGAGCGCGTCTTTCAGCACGAAGTTGGCTCCGCGTCCGACGATGATCTTATAACCCTGCTGCGCGACTGCCAGCAGAACCTGTGTCAGATGGCGGCGATAGGCGAGCGGCTCCATCACGCGCAGATTGAACAGGTTGCGGCTCATCTGCTCGATCCAGGACTGGGTGTGCTCGTCCAGGGTCTCCACCATCTCTGTGCGGAGTTTGGCGGCGCGCGCCAGCGCCTCGATGATCTCCTTATCCCAGATCTGCCAGCGAGGACCCAGCACTTCGACAAGCTTGAGGGCGACGGTATGACCTCCGGCGCCGAACTGACGGGACAGCGTGATGACCGGTATCGGAGAGGGCGGAGCCGGAGGGCGTGACTCCTCTTTTTCTCGTTCTCGTCGCGCCTTCTCGCGCAGAAACCACTCGGTAACGCGCTGATCGGAAAGGCGCGGATCCTCTACTATTCGCATAGATCGCCTCCAGGGGAAAGAGAGACAACGGCGGTACCCCCACTTCTATTCTAGCGCATCGAAAGAGCGGACGCAATGCCGGAATACGAGTTCCTGACGTTTCCTCCGGAGATTTCCTGCCGAAATCGAAATCGCTCCTCTTGTCAAAACGCTCCGCTATCGCCTATAATGGGGCGACGTCGCGGTCACGCCTCTTTTCGGTCTGCGACCCCGCCTTCCCGACCCATCCGATGCGATCACGAAAGCGAAAACTGCTGCTGGTAGTGCTGCTGCTGGCGGCAATAGGAGCCGCTGCGGGGCTGTGGCATGTCCGCCGCGCCATGCGCCTGAAGGACGCCGTCAACCCGCTCTACTGGGTGCGACGCTGGCGGCAGGAGGATATGTTCGATTCGCGCTGGAGGCTGCTGCATCACGGCAACCGCCGGCTGCGCGAGGTTGCGCTGACGATAGATGACGGACCGCACTACCCCACCTGTCCGCAGATTCTGGACGCGCTTCGGGCGGAGGGCGTGCGGGCGACCTTCTTCGTGGTGGGCAAAGAGGTGGATAAGAAGCCGGAACTGGTGCGGCGCATGCTGGCGGAGGGACATGAGGTCGGCAACCACTCGCAGAACCATCTACGCCTCGATACCCTCAACGAAGCGCAGACCTGGCGCGAGATCAACGACGGCGACATCTACTTTCACTGGGCGACCGGGCGGCATCTGCGTCTTCTGCGTCCTCCCGGCGTTCGCTATAATGCGCAGGCGCTGCGGGTCGCCAGCGCGCTGGGGTATGTAACGGTGACCTGGAGCTGCGCGGGCAACGACTACCGGGATGTATCGGCGGACGAGATCGTGCAGAGCGTTCTGCAGCGCGTCGAGAACGGCAGTATCATCCTGCTACACGATACCTATCCCGGCACGCCCGCCGCCCTGCCGCGCCTACTGCGCGAACTGAAACGGCAGGGATACCGATTCGTTACGATCTCTGAGATGCTGTCCCGATTACCGGAGCCGGTGCATGTTGCGCAAAATCCTCAAACCGAAAGATAGCCGAAACCCGGTCAACTCGCCGGATATATCTCATACGGGAACTCCACACGGGGATTCATCCGTAACGGTTGAATGTGGAGGACTGCCACGAGAGATGGAGACCAGCAAAACGTTTCTGGGCGAAGCGGGTCACGACAGGCGCGAATTTGACACGCTTGTACAGCGATGTCATCGTCAAGCCTACAATATCGCCTACCGAATGGCGGGCAATCATGCCGACGCGGAGGACCTGACGCAGGAAGCCTTCCTGCGTGCGTACCGCTTTTTTGACCGGTACAATCGGCAGATGCCGTTTGAAAACTGGCTCTATCGTATCATCTCAAACGTATTTATTGATGAGTTGAGAAAGCGTCCCCGTTTTCGGGCGCACTCGCTGGATCAGCCGCTGTCCAACGGCGGCAGCGACGGCGAGGTTCGCCTGGAGGTGCCGGACCTGACCGGGGACCCCGAGTCGCTGATGCTGCAGGCGGAACTGGACGAGCCGCTGCAGCGCGCGCTCAATGCGCTACCGGCGGACTTCCGACAGGCGGTGGTGCTGGCGGATGTCGAAGGTCTCTCGTATGAAGAGATCGCCGAAGCGATGAACTGTTCGCTGGGAACGGTTCGATCCCGGCTGCATCGCGGTCGGAAGATGTTGAGAAATAGACTTCGAGCCACGATGGATCGGTGGTAGGGGAGATAGGCGTGAATTGCCGTCGCGTGAGCAATCTTCTCTCTGCATATATAGATGGAGAGTTGACAGGCGAAGAGCAACTGAAGATTCAGGAGCATCTGCGCCAGTGCGAAGAGTGTAACGAGGAGCATGAGTCGCTCCTGATGACCAAGCGGCTGATCTGCAGCCTGAAGATGAAAGAGCCTCGCGAGGAGCTGGAGGCGCGGATTCTGAATGCGGTCGCACAGGAGCGCGCGCCGTCGCGCCGTCGCTTTCCGTGGGGAGTCTGGTGGGCTTTCCTAAGCCGCTCCGAAAGAAGCCGCCTTCGGCTGGCTGCCTCCTTCTGTGCAGCGAGCATCGCCGCCTTCGCCTACATGGCGTACTCGACCTCGGTCGCGTTGAGGGAGGAGGAGAAGATCGCCTCCCGACTGCCGCCGCGCCCGGTGAGCGTCAGCCCGTCGAACGTGCCGGTGAACGACTATCTATTCGTGCATGATCCGTGGGATCGGGCGCAGCCGTCCGGTTCACGCTCCAGTATCGTACCCGCCGGGCAGAATACAATCATTCAGGATGCTCGCTGAGCCTTCCGCTGGAGCGGCTTGCTATGACATCCTACTTCCGCATACATCGAAGAGCCGCGTGCAGAACGCGGCTCTCCAACTTTCTGATTACCGCGATCCTTCTCACCCTCCCTCTCGCTGTCTTCGCCCTGCCTGATCGGCGTCCCGTTACCCCGGAATCGGTCCTGGAACTCTACCTGAAGGCGCAGAACCGCGTGAACCTGCGGGGCAGAATGACCGTGATCAACTCCTCCGCGCATGGACCGACGCGCACCGTTCGCAAACGGGTGGTGCGCACCGCCGATGGTCGCAGTCTGGCAGAGGTGCTCGAGCCGGCGGAGGAGCGCGGCTCCCGGACGATGGATGACGGAAAGTGGATATACAGCTACGATCCCGTGCAGAATCAGGTGAAGATCAAGCATTCGCTCCCGGTAAAACGCGACCCGCGCGCGATTGCGCGGCAGACGCGATTGATCCTGCGAAACTACCGCGTGATTCTGGAGGGACGCGAGCGGTTTGCCGACCGTGCCTGCTATCGCCTGCGGTGCGTGCCGCGCGATCCCATCAATCACACGCTGCATCTGTGGATAGATGCGCAGACGGGCGTGGAGCTGTGCCGTCAGGAGAACGACCGGCGCGGAAATACGCTCAACGTGACCTTCTTTAACTCCATCGAGTATCCTTCACGGATCGAGGCGCGGGAGGTGAAAGCGCAGTTTCCCGCCAACGCGCGGAAGGTCAATATCAGCCGCTCCGCGATCTATTCCGATATCGCCTCACTGCGGCGCGCATCTACCTATGACATCTCTGCGCCGTTCTGGATGCCGGAGGGCTATGAACTGGAAAACTGCGCGATGATGATGGTGGACGGGCAGAACCGCGCCACCCTGCGCTATACCAACGGCCTGTCGGTCATCACCATCTGCCAGGCTCCCCCGTTGCAGCGGCGTCCGCCGGGGTACAGCATTGCCAACGTGCTGACGCTGCCCTACGGCGAGGTGATGGTGGACTACGCGACCCAGAGCCGGGACTATATGGTAGTCGGGCGCTGCGATCCGCACGGGCTTTCAAGCATTGTCAACGGGCTGAACGCGGAGCGCGAAGCCGACTGGCGCGCCCGGCTGGCGGAGGCGTTTCGCCCCTCCAACGGACTGTTGAGTCAGATGCGTAATCGCGGGATGGGGCTGGATACCATCGCCGCGCTGCTTGCCATCTCCCGGAGCGCCAGGCAGAAACAGGAGACGCTCTACGCGCTCTATATGGACGGCTGGGACTGGCGTTACCTGGCGCGTCGTTTCCAGGTCAATGAAGAGCAGATCGCCTCTCAGATGCGACCTTTTCAGCGGCGGTAGCCCGCGGCCTTCTATGTGACAACGCATGTCATCGAGCAGCCAGCGTCCGGATCTGCATGCTGTCCGTGGAAATGATGGCGAAATTGCCGCCTTCTTGGCTAACGAGGGCGATCCATCGTTCCCCTTCTATTTTTGCAGGCGAACCGAAGGATGAGATTGCTTCGCTGACGCTCGCAATGACAGGCTGAGGTCGTGTACCGCCTAACTGCAGCGGTCAAGCGTCCCAGATTGTCATGGCGAGGGAGGCGTGAGCCTTTCCTTCCCTGTCATGGCGAGGGAGGCGGAGCCGACCGAAGCAATCTCACGCCATAGATGCCGGAAAGAAGAGAACGTTTTCGCCATTGCATTCGTCCACATAGACATACGCGGCGCGATTTCTGCTGGGCTGGGGGTTCTGAAGGCTGGATTTTCAGGATTCACGGTCGGTATTTTGAAACTACGGTCCTGTTTTCCGCATGATGCAGAGCGTCTTTATACACCGGGAGGTATCCTAGCCGTGAGCCATCGTATCCCCCCTGCCAGAGAAGGTCTGGCGCTGATTTTCTTCATTGCGTTCTCCTTCGGGAGCCTGGTTCTGCCGGGCGGCGCATGTGTCGCACAGAACCGCGCCGGTTCCGCCGAAGAGACCCGCGCAGGGCAGAAATCGCTGCTGCACGCCCTGCAAGACGCCTTTGTCTCCGTGGCGGAGCAGGTGGAGCCGGCGGTTGTGACCATCACCACCCGGAAGATCACCCGCGCCCGCGTGGATCGTTCGGAGGAGCAGGAGGAGGGCATTCCCTCCATCCCGTTCGGTCGCAGCGGTCTGCCCCGCGCCTTCCGCGCGGAGGGAACCGGCTCTGGTGTGATTATCTCGTCGGACGGCTGGGTGCTCACCAACGATCATGTGGTCGGCGGGGCGGACCGGGTGACGGTGCGCCTGCATGACGGCAGAGAGTTCAACGGGACGGTACGCCGCGACTACCGGAGCGACCTTGCGCTGGTGAAGATCGAAGGAAGCGGCTTCCCGACCGCCCGGCTGGGCGATTCAGATCGTGTCAAGGTGGGGCAGTGGGCGATCGCCATCGGCAGCCCGTTCCGCTATGAGAACTCCTTCTCAGTAGGCGTCATCAGCAGCCTGTCGCGGCGTCAGGAGATTCTGGATCGGGGCGCGGGCAGCCTGCGGCTCTATCCCAGCATGATCCAGACCGATGCGGCGATCAATCCGGGCAACTCCGGCGGACCGCTGGTGAACCTGGACGGCGAAGTTATCGGGATCAACACCGCCATCGAGACGGAGAACGGGGGCAGCATCGGGATCGGGTTCGCCATTCCGATCAACTCCGCCAAGTTCGTGATCGAGCAGCTTCGTACACGGGGACGGGTGAGCTATGGCTATCTGGGAATTGATCCCGGCACCGTGACGCCGCGTCTTGCCTCCTCCTACAGGGTTACCGGGGGCGCGCTGGTGCAGCAGGAGCCGGACCCCGCCTCTCCGGCTGGCAAAGCGGGCATTCGCGTGGAGGATGTGATTATCGCGATCAACGATAAGCAGATCTACAGCGAAACCGATCTGCGGCTGACGGTCAGCCGCATCGCGCCGGGAACGACCGTGAAGATTACGCTCGTGCGCAACGGCGAGCAGAAGGTGGTGAACGCGGAACTGGGAGAAGCCCCCGCGATCGCGCCGCCTGCGCCGCCCGCCGCTTCCGCCGCCAAGCCGAGTCTGGGGATCGAGGTGGTCGCCCTGACGCCGGATGCGGCGGAGAAAGCCGGTCTTCCCCGGGCGGAGGGGGTTGTGATCCGGTCGCTGGAGGCGGGCAGCAGCGCGACCGAGACCGATCTTCAGCGCGGCGATATCATTCTGCAGGTGAACGGCGTGCCGACGCCCAACCTTGCTGCCTTCCAGCGCGTAACCGCCAACCTGAAGTCGGGAGATGTGGTGCGGATCCTCGCGCAGTCCCGCCGCGGGAACAGCTACGTCAAACGGGTCGCCATCGTGATTGTGGACTGACAGCCGATAGACGCGGGAAGGGGGGATCGGAAGGCAGCCTTCCGATCCCCCCTTCGTTTTCATGCGGCGGGTGAGCGGACTACTTGTCGCGCTCCGCCTTGCCCGTGATGGCTGCCTGCGCGGCGGCGAAACGCGCCACCGGCACGCGCTTGGGCGAACAGGAGACGTAGTTGAGACCGATCTGGTGGCAGAACTCGATGGAGTTGGGGTCTCCGCCGTGTTCGCCGCAGATGCCGAGTTTGATGTCGGGGTTCACCGCCCGCGCATCCTCCACGCACATCTTCATCAGTTTGCCCACGCCGGTGCGGTCAATCGATTCGGTCGGGTCGCCCGGCAGAATCTTCTCGTTGAGGTAGAGCTGCATGAACTTGGCGGCGTCGTCGCGGCTGATACCGTAGGTCATCTGCGTCAGGTCGTTGGTTCCGAAGCTGAAGAAGGAGGCTTCCTTCGCGATCTCGGCGGCGGTCAGCGCGGCGCGCGGGATCTCGATCATCGTGCCGAACTTGTAGTCTACCTCGATGCCCTCCGCCTGCATGGTCTCCTGCGCGGTCTGCTCCAGGCGGCTCTTGATCCAGGTCAGTTCGTTCACATGTCCGATCAGCGGGATCATGATCTCCGGATGGACATCCAGCCCCGCCTTCTTCACCTCGCAGGCAGCGCCGATAATGGCGGCTACCTGCATCTGCACGATGCCCGGCAGATAGATCGAGAGGCGGCATCCGCGCAGTCCCAGCATCGGGTTCGCCTCATGCATCTGGCGCACGGCGGCAAGCATCTTCTCTTTCGCGGGCAGCTCCGGCGAGTCCGGCGCGGTGAGTTTGAGCGTCGTAACCTCGACCAGCAGCTCATCCATCTTCGGCAGGAACTCGTGCAGCGGCGGGTCAATCAGACGAATGGTTACCGGGCGTCCGCCCATCGCCTTGAAGATGCCCACGAAGTCCTCGCGCTGAAGCGGCAGGAGCGCGTCCAGAGCCTCCTTCTGCGCCTGCTCGTTCTCCGCCAGGATCATCGCCTGCACCAGCGGCACGCGGTCGCCGAGGAACATGTGCTCGGTGCGGCACAGTCCGATCCCCTCGGCTCCGAGTTCGACCGCCTCCGCCGCCTGCTCCGGCGTATCGGCGTTGGCGCGGACGCCGAGTCTGCGCAGCTCATCCGCCCAGTGCATCAGTTCGCCGACCTCGCCGGTCTCTTTGGGGGTCTCGGTCTCCAGTTTGCCGGTATAGACGATACCCTCCGTGCCGTCAATGGAGATCCAATCGCCCTCTTTGAGGGTGATGCCGTTGGCGGAGACGGTGCGGGCGTTATGATCTATCTTCAGATCGCCGCAGCCGCAGATGGTGGGGATGCCGAACTGTCGGGCGACGAGGGCGGCGTGCGAGGTGCGTCCGCCTCGGCTGGTCAGAACGCCCTTGCTGGCGAGCATGCCCGCCAGGTCGTCCGGGTTCGTCTCCTCACGCACAAGGATCAGCGGCTGTTTGGGGTCGGCATGGTGCAGCTCGACGGCTTTTTCGGAGTCCAGCACGATGTGTCCGGTGGCGGCGCCGGGACCGGCGTTCATGCCCTTCGCCATGATCCGCTCTTTGGGCTTGGTGACAAAGTGCGGATGCATCGTCTGCTCCAGCTGCTCCGGAGTAACGCGGCTTCCGACCGCCTCTTCCTTGGTGATCAAGCCCTCCTTCACCATATCCACCGCGATCTTCACCGCGGCGGCTCCGGTGCGCTTGCCGGCGCGGCACTGCAGGATGAAGAGGCGTCCGTTCTCAATGGTAAACTCGATATCCTGCATCTCGCGGTAGTGGTTTTCGAGCTTGAGGGCGATCTCATGGAACTGTTTGTAGATCTCCGGATTCTGCGCGCCGAGGGTCTTGATGTCCATGGGGGTGCGCACGCCCGCCACCACGTCCTCGCCCTGCGCGTTCATCAGGTACTCGCCATACAGCTCATTCTCGCCGGTCGCCGGGTTGCGGGTGAACGCCACGCCGGTTCCCGAGTCTTCGCCCATATTCCCGAAGACCATCGCCTGCACATTGACGGCGGTTCCGAGCGTGTCGCTGATCTTCTCACGGCGGCGGTAGACGATGGCGCGCTCGTTGTTCCACGAGCGGAAGACGGCGGTGATCGCCATCTCCAGCTGCTCCATGACATCCTGCGGGAAGTCGCGTCCCGCCTGCTCTTTCGTGAAGGCTTTGAACTGCTCGCAGAGCGCCTTGAGATCGGCGGCGCCGACCTCCGTATCCTGCGTAACGCCCAGCTTCTTCTTCAAATCGGTGAAGATGTGCTCGAACTTCTCTTTCGGCACGTCCATCACCACGTCGCTGAACATCATCAGGAAGCGGCGGTAGGCGTCGTAGGCGAACCGCTCGTTGCCGGTGCGGGCGATCAGTCCTTTGATCGTCTGATCGTTAAGACCCAGATTCAGAATGGTGTCCATCATGCCCGGCATGGAGAACTTTGCGCCGGAGCGGACGGAGACCAGCAGCGGATTGTCGGGGTTGCCCAGGGTCTTGCCCATCGCCTTCTCAACCGCTGCGAGCGCGGTCTTCACTTCGTCCATCAAGCCGTCGGGCAGTCTGCGCCCGGACTCGTAGTAGGCGTTACAGACTTCGGTGGTAATGGTAAAGCCGGGGGGAACAGGCAGGCCGATGTTGGTCATCTCCGCCAGATTTGCGCCCTTGCCGCCCAGCAGATCGCGCATGGTTGCGTTTCCCTCATGGAAAAGGTACACGCGCTTTGGACTGCTCATAGTCGTGTGGCTCCTTATTGTAATGGTGAGGAAAGAGGTTCTCGTATGAACGGGAGGATGTGCGAAGAAGACTGACGGAGAACGGCGCTGTGCCTCCGTGCCGCCGTCGGCGGCTCAGCCGTACACAACCTCGTAAAGCTCTGGATGCAGCCGGTATCATTGTACCCTATTTCGCCGTTCGGATGATCTGTCTGGCAGGCGCGATTTTCCGATTCAGGGGAGAGGCGGCGCGGACCGTCAGCAGCCTCTTGACACATTTTTCCCGCTATGCGAAAATGACTTCCGGAGGGGATGGGAGGATGTCTACCAGGCAACCTGCGCCTGCAGAGGCGATCCGCGATTTTCAGGAGGCAATTCGCCGGATCACACGCGCCCTGACCGTCCGGCAGACGGCGGGAGAGACGTTGAAACTGATCGCGGAGGAGGCGCGCTCGCTGACCGGAGCCGCCAGCGTCGCGATCGGTCTTCGCGCCGGTTCCGGGCGTCTGCTCGATTTTGTGGCGGTAGCGGGCGAGAACGCCGACACCGTGCAGGGGCTGCAGATCTTTACGGACGATTCTCTGGCGGAAGCCGCCTTTCGCACCGGTCAGCCCACGCTTCTGGGCGGCGGAGCGGATCCGCAGACCCGCCAGAACCCCCGTTCGCATACCGCCGCCGCCGTCGCGCCGATCAAGCGCGAGGGAGCCATTATCGGCGCGCTGTTCGCCCTGAATAAGACCGACGGAGCCGCCTTCACGCCGGAGGATGCTGCGCTGCTGGAGACGCTGGTCGAGTATGTCCCGCTCACGCTGGCGCATGAGGAGGCGGAGATCGCGCTCGCGGAGCGTAAGCGCGAGCTGGAGGTGCTCTACGACGCCGCGCTGACGGTCAGCGGCAGCCTGAATGTACAGGAGGTTCTCAACTCTGTACTGGATGCCGTCTGCCAGCATCTGCCGCATCAAGCCGCCGCCCTCTTCCTTCTCAACGATGAGCGCACGCATCTGTTTATCGCCGCCGATCGGGGACTCAACGACGATGACCGTGAAATTCAGTTAGCCGCCGACGGTCCCGTCACCGCGCGCGTGCTGGAGACCGGGCAGCCCCTGCTCATCGCCGATACCGATCTGGAACCCGACTTCGATGATCTGACGACCGAACGCCGCACGCGCTCCGCCGTCATCGCCCCGATCCGCAGCCGCAACGATATCCTGGGCTTGATCCTGGTCTCCAGCGGTCAGGCGACCGTCTACAACGCCAACGACCTGCGGATGCTCTCCGCCGTCGCCTCGCAGGCGGGGATCGCGATCCAGAACGCCTGGCTCTATGAAGACGCC
Source organism: uncultured Chthonomonadales bacterium (assembly GCA_938005745.1). Taxonomy (GTDB): domain Bacteria; phylum Armatimonadota; class Chthonomonadetes; order Chthonomonadales; family CAJBBX01; genus CALLMM01. The sequence continues at coordinate 27,030 of CALLMM010000046.1, forward strand.
ACGCGCCGCGCCGAAGAGGCGACCGCGCTCTACGATCTCTCCCAGCATGTCAACGCCACGCTGCATATGGATCGGGTGTTCCAGTTTGTGGCGGAGAGCGTGGTCAATCTGCTGAAGGTGGACAAGTTCGCCCTGCTGCTGATGGATCGGCAGGAGGAGCGGCTGGTCACGCGGGTCAGCATCGGGGTGGATCGAGAGAGTTTCGAGCGGATACGCCCGCGCAGCGGGGAGGGGATCGCCGGCTGGGTCTTCGAATGGATGACGCCGACGGCGGTCGCCGATGTCGCCGCCGACAGCCGCAACTTCTCCGCGCCGATCCATCAGGAGGGGGTCGTCTCTACCATCTGCGTGCCGATGGCGGTCGGCGATGAGATGATCGGCGTTCTGATGGCGATGTCCTCCCGGCGCAGGCTGTTCACCGTCGCCGAGATGGAGCTGCTCTACACGATCGCCAATCAGGCGGCGGTCGCCATCGTCAACGCGATGCTCTATCAGGACGCCCGCTCGAAGTCCAGCGCCATGCGCGCCTACTTCCATCGCGTGGCGCGGGCGTTAGGCTCCGCGCTGGAGGCGCAGGATATGCCGCAGTTGATGGCGGACCTGACGATTGAGGTGATGCGCGCCGACCGCTGCGCCATCTACCGGGTGGACGGCGAGGTCGTTCGGCTGCAGGCGACCAGTCACTTCCGCTCTTCGACGCCTCCGGACGCCGGCATCCCGCTGGGCGAGGGGCTGGCGGGCTGGGTGGCGCGTCGCGGCAAGCCGCTGGTGATCCCCCTTCTCTCCGAGGAGCCGCGCTCCCGTCAGCATGCCTGGCTGAGCCGTGAGCGGCTCTCCTCCTATCTAGGGGTGCCGCTCAAGATCGGTCGCCGCACGGTTGGCGTGGTCGAAATCTATACGCAGGAGCCGCGCATCTTTAACGCGGAGGAGATCAAGCTGCTGACCCAGTTTGCGCGCCGCGCCCGCGTCGCTGACCGCCTGGTGGTCGAAAGCGCGTAGCCTGAATTCGCCTGCAGCTTCTCGGCGGGCGCATCGGGGCGATCTTCGCTAATCGGAGGACGATCTCTCCGACGGTGTTTCGCGCTGATAGACCCCGCTCTTTCCTCCGGATTTATACTCCAACCGGATGTCGGTGATGACCGCCCCCCTGTCAATCGCCTTCACCATGTCGTAGAGGGTGAGCGCTGCGACCGACACGGCGGTCAACGCCTCCATCTCCACGCCGGTCTTTCCGGTGATCGAGGCGGTCGCCTCTATCTCCACGCCCTGATCGGTCAGCGACAGATCCACCGCAACATGGGTCAGCGGCAGGGGATGGCAGAGCGGAATCAGTTCGCTGGTCTTCTTGGCAGCCATGATCCCGGCGATGCGCGCCGTCGCCAGCGCGTCGCCTTTGGGAACCGAACTCTCCCGCAGCAGCCTGCGCGTCTCCTCGGAGAGGAGCACTCTCCCGCGCGCAACGGCGGTTCGCGCCGTCTCCGCCTTCTGCGACACATCCACCATATGCGCATGTCCCTGCTCATCCAGATGGGTCAGTCTACTCATGACGCTCTTCCCGGATCAGGCTCCGGTACTCCTCCGGCGTATTGATGTTGATCAGGCTCGATAGATCGGGGTCTGCGGAGCGCAGCCTGTCCGCTTCCACACGGCGCAGATTCACGGCTCGCAGAGCGCGATGCAGAGCGCGCTCCCCGGAGTCGAACCGCTCCTTCAGAAGCGGCAGACAGCGGGTGTGATAGACCGCGCAGAGCGGCTCCAGCCTGCCTGCGATCTCCGGAGCCGCCGCATCGTAACCCTGCGCCTCCTGCAGGAGCAGGCGCAGCGTCTCCGCCCTCAGGCGCGGCATATCGCACGCCGTTACCAGATGATACCCCTCCGGCAGGGATCCCAGCGCCGTGATGATCGCGCCGAGCGGACCGGCATTCGGGCAGGCGTCCTCCAGCATCAGCATTCCCTCTGGGAGCGAGTAGCGGTCCCGGCGATCCGCTACTACCACCACCGGCGCACTGACCTGCGCGAGGGTCTGCGCCGTATGCAGAAGCAGAGTGGACTCGCCGAAAGGCAGGCTTGCCTTATCCCGCCCCATGCGCTTCGCCTGACCGCCTGCCAGTATAATACCCGCCACGAGATACTCCTTTATAACTTCGACATCCTGTATACTGCCGCCGCGCGGGTGATCCGTTCCCGGCAGGTAGACGATTGCTTCGCTATCGCTCGCAATGACGGATTAGGGGCGTGAGCCGCGTAACTGAAATGTTCGCGTCCCGGTCTGTCATTGCGCGGGAGGCGCAAGCCGCCCCTCCCCTGTCATTGCGCGGGAGGCGCAAGCCGCCCCTCCCCTGTCCTTGCGAGGGAGGCGCAAGCCGACCGAAGCAATCTCAATCCGATCCCTGACACACGTCAGGTGCCGATTCACAACACCTGGCAGTAATATACCTGAAAATAGTCTGCATGAATGCTGCCATTTAAAACACCGTAGATTTTTTTATATTTTTGTTTTTGTAAGCGGAGC
>CALLMM010000047.1 GCA_938005745.1 uncultured Chthonomonadales bacterium
GAGTTCATCACCAGGAGCGAATCGCCGGCGATGAGACGGTTACTCCAGCCGTGCCGGTGCTGGTAGAATTCCACCGCCTTGCGCAGCGGCTCTTCGCGCTCGGCCTCGAAAAGCCCCAGTTGGATCGGCTGAGGCTGGCCGTTTTTCTTGCGCACGGCTTCGATGATGGTGCGCGGGTCAATGCGCTCGTGGACGTGGAGCGAGACGGTCGGGACCTCGAAGGAAGTATGCTCGGCTTTGCCCGCCCAGTTGAGCTGCGGGTCGAGGTGCGGGTCGTAGGCGTAGGTCTTTTTCTTCGCTCCTGCATCGGGGTCGGTCTCCGGCGTCACCAGCCCCACGGGCGGGTTGTTGAGGCGTCCCTTGTCGCGATGCTCGTAAGATTCGATCGGGCGGTTGGGATCGGATTTCTTGCGTGCCATTTATCGCTTGTCTCTGAACAGAAGTTATGATGCGGTCGGAGCGGTGACCGGTTCGCCGGGCGGTGAGACGCGCATGGTCTCCAGCAGTATTCTCACCGCCTCCACCAGCATCACCGCCGCCAGCGCGACCAGCGCCATGCCGACCCAGGGAACCGGGTTGAGGCTCACCCCCCCGGCAAGGTCCCTCCCGATGATCTTCGTCAACGCCCAGACGCTCATGGAATACATGAAGAGGGTCGGCAGTCCCGCCACGATCCAGACCCAGGGCTTGCGCTCCCGCTTCCACAGCCAGACGGTCACGCCCAGCAGCGTCAACGCCGCCAGCAGTTGATTGCTGGCTCCAAAAAGCTCCCAGAAGACGCGCCAGGCGGGGATCGGCTTGCCGGCCGCGTCGGTCATGGTCTGCGTTACGAGGATCAGGGGGACGATGGCGGTGATGAAGGTCGCCGCCCACTTTCCTTTGCGATCCTGCCAGCCCATCAGCTCCTGAAGCACGTAACGCCCCAGCCGCGTGCAGACATCCAGCGTATCGTAGACGAAGGTGGTGAACGCCATCAGACCGAACGAGACGGCGAACGCGACGGGTATCCCCAGCGTCGCCAGAAAAGAGCCGATGCCCTGCGCGTAGATGAAGTTGGGCTGCGGCTTCTGCAGGAGGGGAGAGCCGGCTGCCAGCATCATGACGCAGGCGAGGGAGATGATCGCCACCATCGCCTCCAGCAGCATCGAGCCGTAGGCGACGGGCTGCGCGTCGGTCTCCCGTCGAAGCTGTTTGGAGGTGGTCCCCGAGGCGATCAGCGCATGAAAACCTGAGCAGGCTCCACAGGCGATGGTGATGAAGAGCATGGGGAAGAGGGTGTCGCCCCGGGCGGTTGTCCAGTTCAGAAAGGCGGGATACTCGACCGTTTTTCCTCCGAAGATCAGTCCCAGCGCGCCTCCGACCAGCGCAAAGAGCAGGAAGTAGCCGCCGAGATGTCCCCGCGGCTGCAGAAGAAGCCACATCGGAATCATCGCCGCCACGAAGCAGTAGCCCAGTATCAGGACGTTCCAAACCTTTTTTGCGTCGAGTTCGGAGAGTCCGGTCAGCGTGGAAAGATCGAACGGTATCTTCTGTCCCCCCCAGATCGCCAGACCTACCAGCGGCAGGAAGATCGCCGTCGCCATGCCGAGAGAGATCTTAGTGTATCGCAGCAGCAGTCCCAGCAGGATCGGCAGCAGCAGATAGAGCAGCGAAGAGGTGGCGATGCCTCCTCCGGAAACGACCTGTCCGTTCTCCAGCGTCTGGACGCCCACGAACGAGGAGGCGGTGATGTCGGTGAACGCGACCACCACATAGATCAGCGCAATCCAGATAAAGGCGAGAAAGAGCAGATAGGCGCGCCGGCTCATATATTCGCGGACGACCTCGGCGATGGAGCGCGCCCGATGACGCACCGAGGCGATGAGCGCGAGCTTATCGTGCACGCCTCCGATAAAGATTGCTCCGAGAAGGATCCACAGCAGCGCGGGCAGCCAGCCGAACATCACTCCCGCCAGGATCGGTCCGACGATGGGACCGGCAGCGGCGATGGCGGAGAGGTGCTGCCCGATCAGAAACTTCGGCTCAATCGGCACATAGTCCACATCATCCCGCATCTCGACGGCGGGCGTCTGTGCCTCCGGGTCGAGGCGCAGCAGGCGCGAAAGCAGTCCTCCATACAGGCGATATGCCAGAAGTAGAATAATGGCGCAGACAACCACAACGCTGAGCAGACTCATGCAGGGATCCTCCTGAAAGGATACTGTGCAGCATTTTGCCCGGCGGCGACGGCTGAGGGCAATATGTCATTATACACAACGGATACGCGCATGGGAATATTGATTCATCATAAGCGAGTTTTTCCGGGCATGCATATCAGATTGCTTCGGTCGGCTTGCGCCTCCCTCGCAAAGACGGAGGAGGGTCGGCAGTCGCTCCCTCGCCATGACAGACCGGGACGTATTGCCGTTACAGTTACGCGCAACACGCCCTCAGACTGTCCTTGCGAGCGTCAGCGAAGCAATCTTCCACCTGACAGGAAACGACGAGATTGCTTCGGTCGGCTTGCACCTCCCTCGCAAGGGCAGATTGGCGGGTTCTACCGTCCAATCACGCGCTACACGCCCTCAGACTGTCATGGCGTAGAAGGCACTCGGCTGTCATTGCGAGCGCAGCGAGCAATCCTGCCGTTACGTGGCGCATTCTGCAGAACCTCACTTTCGCGCGTTGACACAGACTGTGAGCGACGCCTATACTGAAAGCATGGAACCGATATCTATTCAACAAGCGGCGCAGGTGATCGGCGCGGAGATCGTGGGGGCGTCGGAAGGGGAGGCGCACGGCGTCTGTACGGACAGCCGGCAGGAGACGCTGGGAACGCTCTTTTTTGCGCTGCGCGGAGAGACAGGTGACGGACATCAGTATGTGACGGAGGCGATACGCAAGGGCGCGGCAGCGGCGGTGGTGGAGCGTTTCGTGGAGGGCGTTGAGGGGACGCAGTTAGTCGTTGCGGATACGCTGCGCGCTCTGGGGATGCTGGGAAGTTTCTACCGTCAGCGTTTCGACATTCCGGTCGTCGGAGTAACCGGCAGCGTCGGGAAGACCTCGACGAAAGAGACGCTCGCCTGCGCCCTGAGCGCGAAGTACCGGACCCATGCCTCCGCGAAGAACTTCAATAACGAGATCGGCGTTCCGTTGACCCTCTTTGGATTGGAAGCAAGCCACCAGGCAGCCGTCATCGAGATGGCGATGCGGGGGCGGGGACAGATCGCGGAGCTGGCGGAGATCGCCCTTCCGACCATCGGCGTAATCACCAATATCGGCGTATCGCATATCGAGCTTCTCGGCTCCCGTGACGCCATCGCCGCGACGAAAGCGGAGCTTCTAGAGTCGCTTCCTGCCGGCGGGATGGCGATTATTCCCGCCGATGACGACTATGCCGACTTCCTGCGCTCCCGCTGCGGCTGTCCGACCCGATCCTTCGGCGTGGAGAAGCCCGCCGATTTTCAGGTGACCGATGTGCGTTTTACCAAGGATGGTCATCCGCATTTTCGCGTCAACGGCTGTCCGATGGCGATACCTGCGCCGGGCGTACACCATCTGGCGAATGCGGCGGCAGCCTGCTCCGTCGCCGATGCGCTGGGGATTTCGCTGGAGGCGGTTGCGGAGAGGCTTCGGTCGTTTCGTCCTCCGGCGATGCGCATGGAGACCCTGCTGCTCCCGGACGGCTCAATCCTCCTCAACGATGCCTACAATGCCGCTCCCGACTCCATGCGCGCCGCCCTGATGACCCTCCGGCTGACGGCGCAGGGGCGCAGGGCGCGTTCGGTAGCGGTGCTGGGCGAGATGCGGGAACTGGGCGAGTACGCGCTCGAGGCGCACCGATATGTCGGACAGATCGTCCGGGCGGAGCGCATTGATCTGCTGATAACGGTCGGCGCGCTGGCGCAGGAGATCGGCAGAGCCGCGATGCAGGAGGAGGAGGGAGACCGCTGGCGCGCCTTTGAGACGACGGAAGAGGCGGCTGCCGGACTGCCTGCGCTCATTGAGCCGGGCGACTGCGTGCTGGTAAAAGGCTCGCGCGCGATGGAGATGGAGAAGATCGTCGCCGCGCTGACGCCAGCCTGATGCGGAGGCGCACCGGGCACCCGGAGACCTCTCCGCGTTCCCAGAACAGAGGAGATCGCTTCGGTTGGCTTGCGCCCGCTCTGCCATGAGAGTCTGGCGGGTTCTACCGTTGCAGTTACGCGCAAAACGCCCCCAGCCTGTCATTGCGAGCGCAGCGAAGCCATCTTCCATCGCAGGAGTGAAAAAAAACAGACACGGAGCGCACAGTGACGCTCCGTGTCTGTTCACATCTGACAGTGTTGGTCTGATGAGACGCTGTACTGCTGGCAAATCCGCCAGTTTCGACCTGGGCTGTCCTGTGTCACTCAGGTTGGTGAGTGTTGTCACTCAGGTAGGTGAGTGTATCAGGAGTTGCCTTAGAAAGGAGGTGATCCAGCCGCACCTTCCGGTACGGCTACCTTGTTACGACTTCGT
>CALLMM010000048.1 GCA_938005745.1 uncultured Chthonomonadales bacterium
CTGGAACTTCGCCTTCCCGACCTCCGCCAGTACCCGCGTGATCGCCGAGGTCAGACTCGTCTTCCCGTGATCCACATGACCGATCGTGCCGATATTTACATGCGGCTTCGTTCGCTCAAATCGCTGCTTCGCCATCGAAAAAACCTCCGGTCAGTCACTCGTTTAACGATTTACCAGCTGCTTGCTCTGCGACCTGGCGACCAGCTCTTCCGCCAGGTTGCGCGGCACCTCTTCGTAGTGGGACGGCTCGACCGTCGGATCGGCGCGCCCCTGGGTCAGCGAACGCAGAGCGGTTACGTAGCCAAACAGCTCCGCCAGCGGAACCTGCGCCCGGATCACCTGCATTCCGCCGGCGCCCGGCTCCACGCCTTCGATCCGCCCGCGTCGAGAGTTGATGTCTCCGATCACGTCGCCGAGGAACTGCTCCGGCGTCACCACCTCGACCGACATGATCGGCTCTTTGAGCACCGGTCCCGCCTTGCGGCAGGCAGCGCGGAAGGTCTGCGACGCGGCGATCTTGAACGCCATCTCCGAAGAGTCCACCTCGTGATAGGAGCCGTCCACCACCGTCACCCGGATATCCACGATCGGGTAACCGGCAAGAACGCCCGAGTCCAGCGCCTCGCGAACGCCCGCCTCGACCGCCGGGATGTACTCTTTCGGAACCGCTCCGCCGACCACCTTGTTCACAAACTCGAAGCCCTTGCCCGGCTCCAGCGGCTCCACCTCCAGTTCGCAGTCGCCATACTGTCCGCGCCCGCCGGTCTGCCGCTTGAACGGCTCGCGGGCGGAGGCTTTGCGGGTGATGGCTTCGCGATACGCCACCTGCGGCGCGCCCTGCGTCACCTCGACGGCGTATTCGCGCCGCATCCGGTCAATCATGATGTCCAGATGCAGTTCGCCGACGCCGGAGATGATCGTCTGTCCGGTCTCCTGGTCGGTTCCCACGCGGAAGGTGGGATCCTCCGCAGAGAGCTTCTGCAGCGCGATCGCCATCTTCTCCTGGTCGGCTTTCGTCTTCGGCTCAATCGCCAGCGAGATGACCGGCTCGCGGAACTGGATCGCCTCCAGCAGGATCGGCTTCTGCTCGTCGCACAGCGTATCGCCGGTGGTGGTGAACTGCAGTCCGACCGCCGCCGCAATATCGCCGGCGTAGACCGTGTCCACATCCTCGCGCGAGTTGGCGTGCATCCGCAGAATGCGCCCGACGCGCTCCTTCTTCTGCTTGGTGGAGTTATAGACCGCTGCGCCCTTCTGCAGGGTGCCGGAGTAGACGCGGAAGAAGGTCAGCGTCCCGAAGCGGTCCGTGACGATCTTGAACGCCAGCGCGCTGAACGGTTCGGAATCCAGGGCTTCGCGGCTGATCCGCTCGCCGGTGTTGGGATCGGTTCCGGGAACCGCGCCGATGTCCAGCGGAGAGGGCAGGAAGTCTATCACCGCATCGAGCAGGGGCTGGATGCCCTTGTTCTTGTAGGCGGCTCCGCAGGTGACCGGAACGATCTTGCCCATGATGGTGCCGACGCGCAGACCGTGCTTGATCTCCTCCGGCGTGATGACCTCGCCCTCCAGGAACTTCTCGATCAGCGCGTCATCGCACTCGACGACCGCCTCGACCAGCTTCTCGCGCCACTCCAGCGCCAGGTCTTTGAGGTCGGCGGGGATCTCCACCACGTCGTACTCTTTGCCGTCGTCGTTGCGGTAGAGCGAAGCCTGCATGGTCACCAGGTCAATGATGCCCCGGAAGTCGGCTTCCGCGCCGATGGGAAGCTGGATCGGGATGGCGTTGGCTCCCAGCCGCTCGCGCATCCGCTCGATGACCGAGAAGAAGTTCGCCCCCATCCGGTCCATCTTATTGATGAACGCGATACGCGGCACGCGATACTTGCTTGCCTGACGCCAGACGGTCTCGGACTGCGGCTGCACGCCTCCGACCGCGCAGAAGACGGCAACGACGCCATCCAGCACGCGCATGGACCGCTCGACCTCGACGGTGAAGTCTACGTGTCCCGGCGTGTCAATGATGTTGATGCGGTGACCGTTCCAGAAGCAGGTGGTTGCGGCGGACGTGATGGTGATGCCGCGCTCCTGCTCCTGAACCATATAGTCCATGACGGCGGTTCCCTCATGGACCTCGCCGATCTTATAGGTGCGTCCTGTGTAGTACAGGATGCGCTCGGTTGTCGTGGTCTTGCCCGCGTCAATATGGGCGGCGATGCCGATATTGCGGGTCTGTTCCAGCGTGTATTCTCGTGCCATAAAAAATAACCTCCAATTGAGCGCATTGTCTGGCTGATACAGGCGGCGCGCTCAATTGGCATCTACCACCTGTAGTGAGCGAACGCTTTGTTCGCCTCCGCCATTTTGTGGCTGTCCTCTCGCTTTTTGATGCTGGCGCCGGTATTGTTGGAGGCGTCCAGCAGTTCTGCAGCCAGCTTCTCCATCATGGAACGTCCCCCGCGCCGGCGGGAGTTCTGGATCAACCAGCGAATTCCCAGGGCGGTGCGGCGCTCCCCGCGCACTTCGACCGGAACCTGGTAGGTAGAGCCTCCCACGCGACGGGGGCGCACCTCGATGACAGGCATCACATTGCGCAGCGCCTGTTCAAAGACCTCAATTCCCGGACGCTTGGCGCGCTGCTCCAGAATCTCCAGCGCGCCATAGAAGATCCGCTCCGCCACGCTCTTCTTTCCGTCCAGCATCAGGCGGTTTATAAACCGAGTCGCCAGAGCGCTGTTGAAGATGGGGTCGGGAGTGATCGCGCGACGGCGAACCGGTCCCTTTCTCGGCATAACAGTCTCTCCTTACGCTATTACAGGTTCACCCGCTTCCTGGAGCGAGCCGTATGGATCGTACAACGGGCGCACTGGCGCGCAAAACCGTGTGGATGAAGCAGGGGCGACCCGGACTACTTCTTCGCCGCTTCCTTGGGACGCTTGGTCCCGTACTTGCTGCGGCTCGACTTTCGATCGCGGGTTCCCGCGGCGTCCAGCGTTCCGCGCACCACATGGTAGCGCACGCCGGGCAGATCCTTGACGCGCCCTCCCCGGATCATCACGACCGAGTGCTCCTGCAGGTTGTGTCCGATGCCCGGGATGTAGGCGGTTACCTCGATCTGATTGGTCAGACGCACACGGCAGATCTTCCGCAGGGCGGAGTTGGGCTTCTTGGGCGACACGGTGCGAACGACCAGACAGACCCCTCGCTTGAAGGGATTGCCGCGCAGGGCGGGCGCCGCGCTCTTCTTCTTAATACGCTGGCGTCCCTTTCGGACCAACTGATTGATGGTTGGCATGCAGACCTCCGAGATCGGACGGTTGGCGGTCTCTTGCGGACCGCCCCCGGAAGAATCAAAAAACCCCTCTCACACACAGAGGAGGGGCAGGCGCGGAATAGTCTCAGGCGACTATGACCGAAATCGCGAGCAACACACATAGGGGTGTGTATTGTCCCCTGGCGGCCTCCTGGTGTGAACGGTTTCCTTGTAAGTCTCGCGCGATAATACAGCTTTACCGTGCAAAACCTGCATAGTATATACTATCGCCTCCGGTCATGTCAACGCTCAACCACTTTTTTTCGCCCCTTTTCTGCGTTTTTCCCGCGCAGATGCCGCTTTTTTTCTCTTGACAGATGGCGATGGGGTTGTTATACTACCCGATACCTTCTATTTTGACAAACTAAACGATTTTTATTCATGATTTTCCGCGCAATACAGACCGCTCGCCCGCCGGGGAGCCGTCGGGTGCGGCGGCGCAGAAGAGCAGGCGCGGATCATGAACCACCCTCCCGATTTCACGGGAAGCCGGTCTCTGCGCGGTGCAACCGTTGACGGTTCCGTTCAGGCAACTACGAACTCGGATCATCTGTTCCAGCCGCCCTGCGTCGTAGAGCCATTTGTTGCCACAGGAGGCAGCGGATGGAGCGACGTTACACTGCAAAAGATATCTTCGAGGCGGTGCTCGATCTGCGGGCATTTCTGGTAGGGTATGATGACGCCCTCGTGCAGGCGGCGCTCGCCCTGCTGACACGCAATCATATGTTCATCGTCGGACCGACCGGGCAGGGCAAGAGCACGCTGCTGACGCTCCTTGCCGACCTGTTCGAGGACGCCGTCCTCTTTCGCCCCCAGCTCTCCGCCTTCACCGTTCCCGACCATCTCATCGGACCGCCCATCCCCTCCGTCTATCGCCGCGAAGGCAGGCAGATCTACTATGTGGAGGGGGGGATATGCGACGCCCACTTCGCCTTGATGGAGGAGTGGCCCGATGCGGGCGTGGCGCTGGCGCGCGCGCTGAACACCATCCTGCTTGAGCGGCGTTTCGTCACCAAAGACCAGGTCTACGTCTGCCGCCTCCACAGCGCCTTCATGACCGGCAACCACATGCCGCAGGGTGAACAGTGGGAGGCGGTGAAGGCGCGGCAGATGTTCGTCTTTCAGGCGCCCCGCCTGAAGACGATCGCCACCCGCTTCTGCGCCATGGAGGCGGCGGACCGACGCGGTTCCGGCAAGTATCCGGCGCAGGGGATCCCGTACCGCGATCTGGAGACCGCCTGTCGGGAGGTGGAGCAGACACGGGTCTCCTCCGGCATCAAGCTTGTGCTCGCCTGGTGTCTGCACCGTTTCGAGGAGCGATGCAGCGCCAGAGCCCTCCCCGGCCACCTGATGAACACCCGCAGCCAGAACAACCTGCTGAACGTCCTGCGCGCCGTCGCCCGCATCAAAGAGTGCCGCGAGCCGCACTATGAGCATCTGCGCTGTCTGGAGCACGCGCTGCCGGGAGGCGAGACGCCGGAGTATCAGGAGGCGCGGCGGATCTGGAGGGAGGTGTGCGAGATGGCGGTTCCCTCGCAGAAGCATCTGCAGGAGTTTCGCCGCTACGATCAGTTAGGCGCGCTGATGGATCAGATCAACCGGCTGCGCGCCGCTCCCGCCACTGCCGGTGAGATCATCTTCGAACTGCCCTATACCGCCCTGAAACTGTTCGGAGAGACGGGCTTCAACGACTGGATCGCCGAATGCAAGGGGCTGACCGCCCTGGGCGAACTGGCGGAGGAGGTCCGCCGCACCGGCACGGAGATCTTCCGCGAGCGAGGACGCCGATGGAGAGCCGGCAGCACTCTCTAGCCATCACCTCTCCGGAGCGGCTGCTGTCTGGCAGATGGCGTCTGCCGGAGCGGCTGGCGCATCTGTGGCGGACAGCGCTGCAGATGCTGCGCGCCCTGTTCCCGCAGTGGCGTCGGTCGCGGCATCTGCGCCCCTGGATGCTGGTGCTGCGCCGGAAGGCGCACGCATCGGCGCAGAGCCTGACCGTCAGCGAAGAGCAGACCGCCCGCCTGCTGGAGAGGATGCGGAATCTGGACGACTGCGCTGAACTAGCGCGGCGCGCCGTCGCCTTTTCAGGCAGCGGAACCGACTTCTTCGCCGATCCGGGGCGGGTCGAGCGAATCATCGCGGCGCTGATCCGGGAGAACCCGCCGTTTCTGCATCTCGCCTGCGACGCGCCGGACGGGCAGGAGGGATCGGCGGCGCAGCGGCAGGTTGTCTTTCTGCGGCGCGAATCGGAGACGGTCGTTCAGGAGCCCTGCACGCTCTTCATCCCGCAGACGGAGATCGAGCATCGCGAGAATCGCCGCCCGCCGGGAAACCCCGTGCTGCGCACGGCGCGAACGCTCTCCGATCTGCGCGCCGCTCCGCTGCTCTACCAGAACCTGCCGGAAGACCTGCTGATCGCCCGTATGCTGGAAGGCTCCATCCCGGTCCTTGCCTACCGCGAAGACCGCCGCTACCTGATGTTTCGCGCGGAGGAGCGTCTCCTCACCCGGCGCGAGAAGCGGATCTGCGAGGTTCCGGTGGAGATCGAGGGAGGCGCGGAGGGCGAGGGCGCAAGGCTGATCTATCTGCTGTTTGATCGCAGCACCTCGCTGGTGCACGGGTGCGCGCCGCGCGGCGTCAACGCGGTCATGGAGCTGGCGCTCGCCGCCGCCATGCTGCGGGTGGACCTGGGACGCCCGAATGCGCGCTACTACTTCCGCAGCTTCGCGGATGTGCTGATCCCGAAGCCGGAGCATCCCCCGCTTTGCGCGGCGACGGTGCAGGAGAAGGATCATCTGGTGCGGGAGCTTTTTCAGACCAACTTCTCCGGGGAGGCGACCCGCACGGTCGAAGCCCTGACCGTGGCGGCGGACGATATCGAGCGCATTGTGGAGAGCGGGGAGCTGGGACCGAATGTCAGACCGCGTATCGGTCTGCTGACCGATGGACGCTGTACCGTCTATGGAGAGATCGGGGCGAGGCTGGAGCGTCTGGGGATCGAACTGGACACCATTCTGATCGGTCCGGACGCCGCCTGCAATCCGGAACTGGCGCGCATATCCAGCACGGTCAGTCTGGTAGACCCGGCTCTCTACCATCTCAACGAGGGAGCGGGAGCATGAGAGCCGCGCAAGAGGAGGAGCCGCGTGCCGTGACGGAGCGCCTGGAGCAGGGCGGCTCGCGCAGCGAAACGGTCTGGATGGCGGCGGCGCTGGTGGAGTGTCTGACGCTGTCGGGCGGGATATTGTGGATCTTTCAGGGAGCGGGAAGCCCCTCTCTGTTCATACGGGTTCTGATTGTGGCGGCGGCGGCGGTGCTTGGCGCGTGCGCGCTGGTCTTCCTATATGTTCACAGCGTGCAGGCAAAAAAGTAGCGGCGCGCCGGGAGCGCGCCGCGGTCGTGTCCCATCTTTTTGGCGGCAGCGTGTCTCTCAGGCGACGGCAAGCGCCTGGGGGCTTGCGCCGGGCAGCGCGCGCGGCGGACGCAGAAGCTCCTGCGCTAGCTCCAGGGCGCGCTTTACGCGGACTGTCGGGCTGTCAGAATGCGCCTCGCCAAGAAGCGCGCTCGCGCGGCAGACATGGACAAACGCATCAGACGGGTCGTGCGGAAGGCAGGTCGCCGCAAGGAGAACATCCTTCTGCGCCTGTCGGCATTCGCTGTCGTCACGCTGCTGCGCCATTCGTGCAATCTCTTCACCGATAAACTCCAGAATCCCTATCATCGCCCCGTAGGAGCCTTCACGCCAGCTATCGGCAGACCGATCTACCGGATCGCGATCCGCTTTCACTACCTCGGCAATGCGACTGCGAACCTGTTCCCGCCGATAAGACTCCGGGCTGCTCGTCCCCAGCCAGAGCTTCACCGCCAGGCGGGCGTCGTTTCGATCGTCAAACGTCCCTCGTACACTCATGATGGTCTTACTCCTCTTTGAGTCGATATCCAACAGCGTGTTGGCGAAAGCGCGATGTTAGGTAAAGAGATCCCGGCTGCGTCTCCTCGCCATTGAGGTCGCAGCCGGTTGTGACTGTATTATAAGGTAGAGACAGCAAAAATGCAATGACTTTCGTATCAAAAGTTACAAATGTGTCTGTATAGTATCAATTTTCACAATCTGTTATAATCTGTGTGAAACTTCTCATCTGTTACCTGTCCATTTCGCAGGTACGAAAGGAGCCGGGATCATGGCATATTCGACCGATCCGCAGGAGTACGACGAGGGCGATCTGTATCGCGTGGCGGAGATGTACTTCATCGAACGTCAGACCCATGAGACGATTGTCGAGAAGCTGGGCATCCGCCCGCGCGCCAAGGTGGTTGCGATGTGCGAGGCGGCGCGGCGCGCCGGGATTGTCAATATCGCCCTGCTTCCCTCGCGGACGACGGAGGGGACGCGCCTGCGCAACCTGGCGGCGCAGGTGCGGGAACGCTTCAATCTCCTGGACTGCATCGTGGTGCATGGGCGTCAGGAGATGCTCACGCAGATGCTGCCGGATAATGTGCGCGAAGTGATCCTGGATCGGATCGCGCACGAAGCCGCCGGACAGCTGGATCGTCGTTTCGGCGAGATTGCGGAGCCGTGTCTGGCGGTCACCTATGGGTTCGTGACCCGCAAGGTCTCCGACTACCTTCAGCCGCGGATCGGTCTGAATCGGAAGGGGCTGGTGCTGGCGGCGCAGGGGGTGCGTCGTCTGGAGATGGATCGCTTCGACGCCAACAATATCGTGCGCGACATCGCCCGCCAGTTCGGGTGCAAGTACGCCTGTATGCCCATTCCAGCGGTGGTGGACGCGGCGGATATGGAGGTGGTGCGCAACCTGCCGCTGGTCAAGTCTATCCTCGAGGCGCTGGAGACCAAAACCAACCTGGTGCTGGGGTCGCTGGCGTCGCATCATCAGACCGACTGGGCTCCCCGTCACGACTCCCTGCAAAACGAGTTGATTACCGAGGCGGACATGAAGGCGATCGCCGAGGCGGGCGGGATCGGCAACTTCGGCGGCTGGTGGTTTGATGCGAAGGGCGACCCCATCGAGTACAACGCCCGTTCCGTGGTGGGTCTGGGGCTTCCCCGCATCAAGCAGCTGGTCCGCGAACGGAAACCGGTAATCCTGGCGGTCGGCGCCGATCCGACGCGCATCCCCTCTCTGGCGATCGCTCTGCGCAGCGAGCAGCCGCTGGGGAACGTCTGGATCGGCGATGAGATGACGGCGCGGGTGCTGCTAGGGGAGCATCACCTGTCCCGTCCCGATATCATCTGGCGTCAGGAGGAGAAGGAGATACTGGAGGCGCTTGCGGCGCAGGGCGGGCGCAGGGAGATCTGACCGGCGGTCTGCCCGGTAAAAATGCCGGAAACGATGATTGACAGGTCAGAGGCGAGTATGATATGCTGTCAAACCGGAAAATGAAATCTTTTCTCATTTTGACCTAAAGTTCTGGCAGCATTTTCCAATAATTCGGGTAGAAAAAGATGTCAAGGGCAAACCCATAGAAATGTGGGGACGCAAAGCTATGGGCCTAAAGTAGCGAAGGCGACGATCCGCAAGCTTTCGACGCATCGCAGACTATGGCTGCCAGGTTGCCATCTTTCGACTTGGGGTCTTCGTAGATGTGCGGAGACTACAACGAGAAGGAGGCAAACAGGTGAAAATCTCTGTTCAAGAGGTAGACCGCATCATTCGTACCCGGAGCGTTGCGGCTCCGACCAGACCCACCCGTATAGATCTGAGTGAAAAGCCCGTGATGACCCACGGGCAGAGCGCCGAGGCGTCCGTAGAGATCTCCTCGCGGGCGCAGGAGATCCAGCAGGCGAAAAAAGCCGTAGAGGCGCTGCCGGATGTTCGCGAAGAGCTGGTAGAGGCGCTCAGGGCGCGCATCGAAAGCGGAAACTACCAGGTGAGCGGAGAAGAGATCGCCGATCTGATGATCCGCCGCGCCTACGCCGACCGCATTCGCTGAGAGACGGACCTGCCGCCTTCCCGGATCGGCTGTCAGAACGCAAATCCTCCGTCGCGTGGTAAACACATGTCTGCTTTAAAAGCGGGATGCCCCGGTGGCATCCCGCTTTTCACTATTTCTCCCGGCGTTGCAGAAGGAGTTCCCCGCTGCCCTGCCCAATTCTAACGCAACGCACTCTTATGTTGAAGGAAAAGCAGACAGATGAGCACTGTTTATGCAGTGGTCAACCAGAAGGGCGGGGTCGGGAAGACCACTTCCGCTGTCAATATCGCCGCTTCGCTGGCGCAGGCAGGGCAGCGAGTCCTCCTCATTGATCTCGATCCGCAGGGAAACGCTACCAGCGGACTGGGCGTAGATAAGACCGCCATCGGGCTTCAGAACGGCTCCGGGCACCCCTCCACCTACGACGTGCTGATCAACGACTACCCGATAGATCAGGCAGTTTTCCGCACAGAGATCGAGAACCTCTTCCTTCTGCCGTCGAATCTCGATCTGGCGGGGGCGGAGGTGGAGTTGATGCCCCGTATGGCGCGGGAGAGCTATCTGAAGCGGTCTCTGGACACCCTGTCGGAGGCGTTCGACTTCACGCTGATAGACACGCCCCCGTCGCTCGGACTGCTGACGCTCAACGGGCTGGTCGCCGCGCATGCGGTCATCATCCCGATCCAGTGCGAATACTACGCGCTGGAGGGAGTCAGCCAGTTGATGCGCACGGTGGACTTGGTGCAACGGCATCTGAATCCGGGACTGACCATCGGTCTGGTGATTCTGACCATGTACGACAACCGGGTGAAGCTGTCTCAGCAGGTGGTGGCGGAGGTGAAGCAGGCGTTTCGCGAGAAGGTCGCCCGCACCATTGTGCCGCGCAACGTGCGTCTGTCGGAGGCACCCAGTCACGGAATGCCCGCGATTATATACGATCCCCGATCGCGCGGTGCGCAGGCGTATCGAGATATTGCCCAGGAGGTTCTCCAGAATGGAAAAGCGAGGGTTGGGTAAGGGACTGAGCGCGCTGCTCAGCAGCAGCTTGGCGGAAGAGGACGCTGCCAGCGTTCGCGAGGTGCGCGTGGAGCAGATACGTCCCAATCCCTATCAGCCGCGCCGGTCGTTTGATCCACAGAAGCAGGCGGAGCTGGTGCAGTCCATCCGCGAACAGGGAATACTGCAGCCGGTGCTGCTGCGGCGCATTGCGGTCGACTCCTATGAGCTGATCGCAGGCGAGCGTCGTTTTCGCGCCGCGACGGAAGCCGGGCTGACGGTGATCCCTGCGATTGTCCGGGAGTGTACCGACACCCAGATGCTGGAGCTTGCGCTGATCGAGAATATTCAGCGTGAGGACATCTCGCCGGTGGAGGCGGCTCTCGCCTATCAGCGTCTGATCAACGAGTTCGGGATGACCCAGCAGGAGGTGGCGCGACGGGTGGGCAAAGCGCAGCCGACCATTGCCAACACCCTGCGGCTTCT
Organism: uncultured Chthonomonadales bacterium; assembly: GCA_938005745.1. Taxonomy (GTDB): domain Bacteria; phylum Armatimonadota; class Chthonomonadetes; order Chthonomonadales; family CAJBBX01; genus CALLMM01. Next base: position 10,727 of record CALLMM010000048.1, read on the forward strand.
CAGTCTGCCTCCTCCGGTGCTGGACAGCCTTTCGCGGGGTGAGATCTCGGAAGGTCATGCGCGTTCCCTGCTTCAGGTCGCCCCGGAAGCCCGACTCTCTGCCTGGGAGACGGTGGTGCGGCGGCGATTGACCGTGCGGGAGACCGAGCGTCTTGCCCGTGAGATGCGCGACGGGCTGCCCGATCCTCCGGCGTCTCCCCCGCGCACCGATGCCGCGCACGCGAAAGATCCGCACTATGTGGCGGTGGAGGAGACGCTTCGCACCGCGCTCGGCACGAAGGTCTCCCTGAAGTGGAGTGGGGAGATCGGCAGGATCGAGATCGAATTCTACTCGGAGGAGCAGCTTGAGGGCATCGTGCGGCGGATACTGGGGGAGTAGGGGCGTATTTCACATGAAATAGGGATCCCACTCCGCTGCTACCGGCAGATGATCGGATGCCTGCGTGTCCAGAACACGCAGGCTTTTCAACGGGAGGCGGGAGGAGTGGAACAGGTAGTCAATGCGTCGGCGCGGTTGATCGGAGGGGAACGTCGGCAGATCGAGCGCTAAGCCAGCGTCCGTCAACCGACCTCTGTGCAGTAACGTCTGAACCTCCGACGATGACGGAACCGCATTCAGATCGCCGGCAAGGATATACGGCGTCTGGATGCCCGCCAGTATCGAGGCGATATGCTCCGCCGAAAGCATGCGATCCCGTGGATCCAGACTCCAGTGTGTGTTGAAGACCGTTATCGTTCCGCCGACAGTCTCGCACTCCACCACCAGCAGACTGCGCGGCTCCGACCATGCCAGCATGGGAGCAGTCTTGCGCGGGAGCGGAAGCTGCTGAAGATGTTTCACCGGCAGCGATGTCAGGGTGCAGTTGCCGAAACGGCTGCCTCCAAGACCCCAGGATCCCCGAAAGTAGGCGGGCATCCCTGTCAACTGCGATAGACGCTGCGGCTGATCCTCCCATCTGCTCCAGGGAAGACGACGGTGAACCTCCTGCAGGCAGACAATGTCCGCCTGTACCTCCATCAGCGTCTGTGCGATCCGCTCGATGGAACGCCTGCCGTCCATCCCTAGACCGCCGCATATGTTATAGGTAACCAGCCGCATGCGCCTGTCTGCTCCTCTTCGACGGAGGCTACTCGTGCAGACGGGGGTCGAGCGCGTCGCGGAGCGCGTCACCGAAGAAGTTGAAAGCCAGCACCGTCACGCCCAGCAGTAGCGAGGGAAACAGGATCAGCAGCGGCTCAGAGCGCAGATGCGGCAGCGAATCCCGAATCATCCGCCCCCAGCTGGGATAGGGAGGCTGAATCCCGATCCCCAGAAAACTCAGCGTCGCGTCCGCCAGAATGACCCCCGCAATGTCTACCGTAACCGCAACGATGATGGGACTTAACATATTGGGCAACAGATGTCTGGTAATTATGCGCCAATCCCGCACGCCTGCCGCGCGCGCCGCCTCAACGAACTCCTTGTTGCGAAGCTGAAGCGCCTGCCCGCGAACCAGGCGCGCCATGCCGGGCCAGCCGACCAGCGCCAGCGCCACAAAGACCGTCAGAAAACTGCCAATCGGAGAGGTAGGACGCAGGATGCCGACCAGCAGGATGGCGAACAGCAGGTCGGGAAAGGCGAACATCGCGTCGGTGATCCGCCCCAGGATCGTATCCCATATCCCGCCCCGGTATCCCGCCAGTATCCCCATCGTTACGCCGATGCACAGCCCCAGCGAGGAGACCACCAGCCCCACCGTCAGCGAGGCGCGCGCCCCGTAGAGCAGTCTGCTCCAGACATCCTGCCCCAGATGATCCGTTCCCAGCCAGTGCCTGCTTCCGGGAGCCGACAGTTCGTAGCCGCGATCCAGGTAGTCATAGGGATAACGGGCGATCAGAGGCGCGATAATCGCCAGAACCGCCATCAACACGATGATTCCCGCGCTGATCATGGCAACCGGGTTCCGGCGCAGGCGCAGCCACACCTCCCGTGACGGACTGCCCGAAGCGATGCGCGCCGCCTCCTCCACTCTCTCAACCGCCATCACCGCGCCTCCTCAAACCGCACTCTCGGATCAACAATCCCGTAGAGAATGTCCACCGTCAGATTGACCAGGATGAAGATCACAGCCACCAGCAGCGACATCCCCTGAATCACCGGGTAGTCGCGGCGCATGATCGAGTCCACCGACTCAAAGCCGATACCCGGCACGCGAAAGATCGTCTCCACCACAAATGAGCCGGTCAGCAGGTATCCCAGCGAGTTTCCGAGCGCGGTGAGCACCGGCAGAAAGGCGTTCTTCAACGCATGGCGGAAGACCACCCGCGCCGGCGACAGCCCCTTGGCAACCGCCGTGCGTATGTAGTCCTGCCGCAGCACCTCCAGCATCGAGGAGCGCATCAGACGCGCGATCAGCGCGGTAGGACGCGCCCCCAGCACCAGCACCGGCAGAACATAGTTCAGCGGTCCGTCCCAGCCTGAAGGCGGCAGCCAGCCCAGCCAGAGCACGAACACCAGCATCAGCAGCGGCGCAAGCACAAAGGTCGGCAGGGAGACCGCCAGCAGCACCGCCCCCATCAGAAACCGATCCAGAAAGCGATTGTGCTGCAGCGCGGAGACGATCCCCGCCGACAATCCCAGCAGCGACGCCAGCGCAATCGCCATCCCCGCAAGCTGCGCCGTCGCGGGAAACTGCTGCAGCACGATCTCGGACACCTTGCGGTCAAAGGTGATCGAGGTGCCCAGATCGCCACGCGCGGCTTTCCAGAGAAAATCGCCGTACTGTACCAGCGGCGGACGGTCCAGACCGTATTCGCGCATCAGGCGGGCGCGGGTCTCCGGATCGTTGCGCTCCTTCAGTTTGGCGTCAATCGGACTGCCGGGAGCCAGATACCCGACAGAGAAGGTGATGAAGGTTACCGCCAGCAGCGTGGGGATCGCCAGCAGCAGGCGTTTGCGAATGTATGCGACCATAGAGGACGATGCTCCGAGGAGATGCAGACGAATAGAGACGTAAAAGTATATATTAAGCGAAAGGAACTCCCGCGATCTGCCGGAGCTCCTTTCACGAAAACAGGGGTTCGGCTAACGTTTGACGGTAACGGTTGTATGCGGCAGGTGCCCCAGCAGCCCGTCTCGTATGCCCTGCACATACGGCTTGTGCAGTTCGACATTGCTCTGAAAATAGAGGCAGACCCAGGGAGCGTCCTCGACAACAATCCGCTCCGCCTGACGGTAGAGCGATTCGCGCCTCTTCGGATCCACCTCCACGTCCGCCAGATCGCACAGCCGGTCAAACTCGGGATTGCTGTAGCCGATGGTGTTCTCCTGCGCTTTGCTGTGCAGCAGCAGCGACAGGAAGTTCTGCGCGTCCAGATAGTCGGCTCCCCAGCGCAGATGACTGCAGGGCAGCACGCCGTCTGCGCGCATCTTCAAAAACTGAGTCCACTCAATCGGCTGCAGATCGGCTTCAATGCCGAGGTTCTGCTTCAGATCGTTGCGGATGGAGATCGCTCCGTCCTCGATCTGCTTGTAGCCCTGTCGAAAAGAGATCACCAGCTTGGGGAAGTTTCTGCCGCCCGGATAGCCGGCTTTCGCCAGCAACTCCTTCGCCTTTTCCGGATCATAGGGAATGCCCTGCAGGGTCGGGTCGTAGCCGAATACGCCGGGAGGAAGCACCCCGTTCGCCTTCTTCACGGTATCCTTCAAGGCGGTGCGGATCAGCGCGTCTTTGTTGATGGCATGGGCAAAGGCGCGGCGCACATCCCGATTGCGAAACGGCTCGAACGCCTTCTGGTTCAACGACAGATACCAGGTTGCGGCGCGGGTAAACTGCTTGATCTCCTTGCTGAGCGTGCTGTCCTGGCGGATGCGGTCCAGGTCGGCAAGCTGCACATCGGTGATATCTAACTGCCCGCTCTCATAGGCGGTCTGCCGGGCATTGGAGTCGGTGAGGATCGGACGCTCGATGCCGTCCAGCAGCGGCTTCCCGCCGTGATACTCGGCGTTGGCGACCAGCGAGACGTTGTAGCCGACCCGATACTCCTTCAGCATGAAGGGTCCCGTCCCGATCATGCTCTTCTCATCCACCCTGCCCTGATTCTGCTCCACCGCCTCCCGGCAGACCACGTAGGCGGTCGGATAGGTCAGCTTGCCAAGAAAATAGGGCTTGCGTTTGTCAATCGTGATCCGCAGACGCCGCTCGTCCAGCGCCTTCAGCCCGGCAAGCGTCGTCGCCTTGCCATCGGCGACCTCCTGCGCCCCGACGATGTCGTTGAGGTAGGAGAGCGCCACGCCGGAGCGGGTCGCGGGCAGCAGCGCGCGCGTGATGCTGTACTCGAAGTCCTGCGCCGTCACTTTGCGTTTATGCGGCGGATGGAAGTAGACATTATCCTTCAGGGTAAAGGTGTAGACCCTGCCGTCCGGGCTGATCTCCCACTTCTCGGCAAGGTTGGGAACCACCTGATTCTGCTCGTTCCACTGCACCAGCCCCTCAAACACCTGCAGCAGCAGGTCTATGGTGTCACCATCCTCGACGGTTGCTGGATCGAGGCTGGTCGGACGGGTCTGCAGCGCATAGCGCAGCACATTCTGCCCGCCTCCTCCCCCCGCGCCGCCGCCTCCGCTCCGGCAGCCTCCCGTCGCCAGTCCTCCCATCAGGAGCAGAAGCAAAGACATCGCGCCAACCGCGCGTAGTAGCTCTCTTCGTGTTATGAATCTCACGCACGCCATCCTTTCTGAAGCCGCAGACTACCCCTCCAGTTTCGACGCCGTCCCCGTTTTTCCTCTCCGCGCGCACGCTTGTGTGCCGTTGTCGCGTATGCTACAATGATGCACCTGTTTGGTGGAAGAAGCCTGTTGACTTCTCTGTGTGGAGGTTGAAAACCGCGATGCCCCTGTTTGAGTTTCGCTGTGGATCGTGCCATACCATCTTCGAGGCGCTCTGCCGCAATACGCAGGCGGAGGGCGTCGTCTGCCCGGAATGCGGCGGGAAGTCTCTCTCGCGCCTGCTGTCGCGCTTCGCCATCAACCACCAGCTCACTCCGTGCGGAACACGCGCTTCGGAGGCGTCCGCCTCCTGCGGTTTCAATGCGCGCATGGGCGGCTGCTCCGCCTGCCAGTCGTAGCGCGGCAGATCGGCATCCGAAGCCATGCAGCGTTTCGCCAGCATTGACGTCGGCACAAACACCGTTAAACTCACCATCGTCGAGCGAGATGCGGGAGGCGGGTTCCGCCGCGTGCTGGACACCTCCCGCACCACGCGCCTGGGAGAGCGAATGGTGGGAGGCAGACTGCAGGAGGTCGCGATCCGGCGCACGCTGGAGACGCTGAGAGACTATGCCGCGCTCTGCCGCAAAGAGGAGGTGCAGGAGATCGTGGCGGTCGGGACGGCGGCGCTGCGCGATGCGGTGAACCAGGAGGAGTTTATCCTGCGCGCCCGCGAAGTCGGCGTGGAGGTGCGCCCCATCTCCGGAGAGGAGGAGGCGCGGCTCTCCTATCTGGCGGTGCGGCGCGATCCGCTGTGGCGCGACGCCGAGCAACTGCTGGTCATAGATATCGGCGGCGGCAGCACCGAGTTCATTCTGGGACAGACCGGCAGCCGCGAGATGGCGGGGCGCATCAGCCTGCCGATAGGCGCGGTGCGCCTGACCGAAGCCGCTCTCCACTCCGATCCGCCCTCCATTCGGCAGATCAACGACGCCAATCGGCTCGCAGCGGAAGTTTTGAAGGGGTTGACGCTGCCGGGGGAGAACTATCAGGCGGTGGGAGTGGGCGGAACCTTCGTCAATATGGCGGCGGTCTCCCTGCGCCGCGCAGACCCCGATCCCGAAACGCTGCACGGCTGCCTCCTCTCCCTTCCGGAGATCGAGGCGCAGATCGAGACCTACGCGGCGCACACCGTCGAGCAGCGCAAACAGATCATCGGACTGGACCCGGCGCGCGCCGATATCATTCTGGGCGGCGCGATCCTGCTGGCGCAGGCGCTCTTTCACTGTCGGCTGAACGCCGTCGCCGTAAGCTGTCACGGCTTGCGCTGGGGCCTCCTCTATGACCGGTTCGGATAGAGACCCCGTCGGGGAGGACGGTCTCCCGCCGCTCCGGCGGCGCGCATCCCTGCAAACTACCAACCCTTTCGGGAGCGACATAACGGATGGAGACGAAACAGAGACTGGACGCCATCCTGGAACTGGCGCGGCAGTATAACTATGAACCGATGCACGCCCATCAGGTCGAATGCCTGGCGGGCACGATCTTCATGGAGCTGCAGGAGTTTCATTCCCTCACGCGGGAGGATCGCAAGCTCCTCGAATATGCCGCCATCCTGCACGACATCGGCTACTTCGTCTCCCCCAGAGGACACCACCGCCACGCCCTGATGATGATCCTCACCGAGCCGCTGACGCCCTTCACGCGCGAGGAGGTCAAGATCATTGCCAATGTCGCCCGCTACCACCGCAAAGCGCTCCCGACCCCGGAACACACCATCTATGGAACCCTCAGCGAGGAGAACCGGCAGCGCGTCAACTACCTGGCGGCGATCCTGCGCGTCGCCGACGCCCTGGACCGCTCCAAGCAGAGTCTGATCCGCGAACTGACCTGCGAGGTGACGGAGGACTCCGTGCTCTTCCATGTCGTCACCGACAGGGAGCCGACGGTCGAGATGGGCGCGCTCAACCGCCGGGGCGATCTCTTCCGGGCGGTATTCAAGAAGAACCCGCAGATTGTGGTGCAGATACCGCGCCTCTCCACGCCCGACGCGGTCTTCCAGACCGCCTGACCCGCACAGAGAACGAAAATAAAAACCGGTAGAATGCCGAGGATTTTACATGATTTTCGGTCAGAAAGACGTTGTTGGTACTTGCTGGTAGTCACTGCTCTGCAGCCGGATGGAAGTTGGAACGATTTCCAAAATAAAAAGCAATTTTCGAGAAACGTCATCTTTTGTATACTTGATTTTTTACAACGTCGTCCTCTATAATTTCGCACACCTCTAAGATATATCTTCGATTAACCTTCATCTGCTTTTCTGGCACCGACGCCATTACATAACGCGCTGCGTCTGCGCTTAATTCGGAATACGCTCTGGATACTATGGAAGCTATCGGAGCGGAGCCTTTTCGTTTCTCAGAGAGGTTCTGCAATTTATAACAGGAATTTCTGTTATGAAAGGAGGATCGTCCTTAAAGAAATAGGTTTTGGAAGCCATCTACGCGATACTCTATACCTCTATCACGTACACTCTCGCATCCTTTGCCGGTAACCTGACCGTTTCCGGCGCATAACACACAACAACACAACGGAATCCTTTTTAAGGAAGACTGAACTTCGAGGAGGAGACGAATGGTCTCTCGCAAACACGGATTCACACTGATTGAGTTGCTCGTAGTGATCGCCATTATCGCGATCCTGGCGGCAATTCTCTTCCCGGTCTTCGCGCAGGCGCGTGAGAAGGCGCGAGGCATCACCTGCGTCAGCAACGCCAAGCAGATCGGCACGGCAATCCTTATGTACGGCCAGGACTATGATGAGACCCTCATCCCCTGGTTTGTCCGCTCCGGGCTGCCTCGCAACGAGCAGCGCGACGACCTGATAAGCTGGACTCAGAACCTTCAGCCCTACATCAAGAACGGAATGCCGAACCGTCCCACCAACGCCGGCTTCACCGGCGTCCAGCCCACCGGCATGATGAAATGCCCCTCCTACAACGAGGCGAAGTTCCAGGAGACCGCCAACCGCCCCGACTGTGACGACGGCGCGCTGGCGACCGGAGTCTGGTGGCCGCCGAAGTGGTACCATGCCAACTACGGTATCGGCTTTGGCGTTCAGTTTGGGTCCTGCACGCAGGAAGATCCTTATGCCTACTTTGCCGGCAGCGATGTCCGACGCATTGTCATGTCCTTCGCCATGCCCAACCGCGTTGCGGAGACCGTCATCGTTACCGATGGCTTCACCGGCGTGATCGCCAACGGAGGATTCGGAACGACCATGGGCTGCGAGTCGGCGGAGAGCCATCACGGCGGCGGCACGCATATCTTCCTGGATGGTCATGCCAAGTGGATCGCCCGCAACTCTGAGCGTTACCTGGCGACCGACTCCAACGGATGCGTCTACAAGCGCTACTACGCCGTAGACAAGTAGATCGTACTTCCAGCCATCGGCGGGAGGAGATCAACAGTGCGGTTGAGAAGGCTGGAGAGGCTCTGACCCTCTCTAGCCTTCCGGCAGTTGCGTCTGTCTGACCGGCGTGATACCCCTCTGACAATCTGTTTCGGATCGGCTCCGTTTCCGATGGCGCATGGAGACAGCAGATCATGAAAGATCGGCGAATGATGTACGCTGTCGTGGGGCTGGCGGTGGTGCTGGGCGCAGTGGTGCTGCGCATCCTCATAGTCGGCGCTCCCGGCGCAAAACCGGCCCCTTCTGCCCCCGGATACTATACCGGCTTGATGAAGTCGAAGGGGGGAAGGAATACCTTCGCAACCGAAGACGGAAAGGTCGGTCAGCCCTCCCAGAGCGGCTCGAGTCCGAGTGCGCCTGCGGGAGACAAAACGTTGGAAGAAGGGAAATCAATCGAATAATGTACCTGAGCAGGTGCTTTCGCAGAAGCCGTCTCCACTTCCTGATCTCTATGGGACTGGCGGCGGTGTTGATGGTCCCGCTCCTTGCCGGATGCAGTGGGAAAGAGGAGAAGCCCGACCCCAACTACTATGAAGGCCCAATGAAGAGCAAAAACCCGGACAAGCG
>CALLMM010000049.1 GCA_938005745.1 uncultured Chthonomonadales bacterium
CGCCTGCTCGGCGTTGGCGATGGTCTGCATGTTTGCCCGGCAGGTCTTGAGCTGGGAATCGGAGACGGCGCCCAGATAGAGGGGCAGCGCCACCGCCATCAGGATCGCCAGCACCAGAATGACCACCAGCAGCTCGATCAATGTAAAGCCCTTGCGCCGTCCATTTGACCGCTTCGGGCGAGTAAGCATAAGCTTCATCGAAATCAAATCCTTTCACCGCGTCATGCGGGCGAGAGTGAACTGGCAAACGTTTTTGGGTTCTGTGATCTTTCGCCTCTGCTTCGATCGGCGATCCGGCAGGCTCTCTACGCCTGCCGCGATCCCCGTATTTTCCACAGTGGAAGCAACATTGAGTTGCTTCCACACTCCTGCAAAAAGATCACATAGTTTTTCACTGTCAGACAGAACGGAAAGCCCCCTGCAGACCTCTCCAGCGACCGTTTCTACTCCGAGTCCACGCCAGGCGCAAATGAGCCGTGCGCCGGATGCGAACATCGAATGATCAGCGACCCTGCCGGGACGGTCTGACCGTTATCGGAGGTCGCGGATCCGTCCGAGATCTCCACGCTGTAGGAGCCGTTATAGGGACAGACCGGCGTCGCGGTGGATCCCATGCTCGCGTTCAACTGGTTCAGATCGGTCGTGTAGCTGAAGTTAGAGCTGCGTAGGCGGAACGCCTGCTCCGCGCTGGCGATCGTCTGCATATTGGCACGGCAAGCCTTTCGTCCTGCATCGGTGACTGCTCCGAGATACAATGGCATCGCCACTGCCATCAGGATAGCAATGACAAGCACGACGACTAACATCTCAATCAGCGTGAAACCACGCCGCCCGCGCTTTGCGGTCCGTTGCTTGTTTCTCTGCACGTCTTTGGCCCTCCGTCGAACTGACTTGGATCGTTCACATCATGCTTGAAGATAGAGAAGTGCTGCCCGTCTCGAAGCGATCCTGCAGCCGCCGGATGGTTATAACGCAGATTTTTTCCACATTTATGCGCGAATCACCATTATGAAAAGTGCATTCTGCGCCCGATACGCGATTCCGGTAATCTCCACATCCGTGAAACGCGCAGTACGGCAGGATTTCTCTCTGCGGCGCAAGAATGTTAGGCACAGGCTTTTCTGAATCTTAAGAGGATTGTATGCGTATCGCCTATTTCGACTGCTTCTGCGGTCTGTCCGGGGATATGACACTGGGCGCGCTGATCGCCTGCGGCGTGGAGGAGGAGTATCTGCGGCAGCAGTTAGCGCGGCTTAAACTGCCCGGCTGGTCGCTGCAGACGCAGCCGGTCTCGGTCAACGGCATCGGCGCGACGGACGTTACGATCACGCAGACCGAGCCGCAGAGCGCGCACCGGCATCTCTCCGATATCGCCGCGATCCTGGACAACAGCGACCTGAGCGACGGCGTCCGCACAAAGGCGCTGGCGATCTTCCGCCGGCTGGCAGAGGCGGAGGCGCGCGTTCATCAGACGACGCCCGACCGGGTGCACTTTCATGAAGTCGGCGCGCTAGACGCCATCGTGGATGTGGTCGGAACCTGTATCGCGCTGGAGCGGCTGGGAGTCGAGGCGGTCCACTGCGCCCCCCTGCCGATGAGCCGGGGAACTGTGCGCTGCGAACACGGGGTGATGCCGGTCCCGGTCCCCGCCGTGCTGGAACTGGCGAAAGGGCTGCCGGTCTACAGCGTGGATATCGAGGGGGAGATCGTTACGCCGACCGGAGCCGCCATCGTCGCCACGCTGGCGGAGCAGTTCGGACCGATGCCGACGATGACCCTCAGGACCGCCGGATACGGCGCGGGAAAGAAGCGGTTTCGTAACCGTCCCAACCTGCTGCGGGTTATCCTCGGGGAGAGAGCGGACGCCCTCTTCAGCGGCGCGCCGGAGATCATGGCGCTGGAGACCAACCTGGACGACTTCTCGCCGCAGTTTTATGAGGAGCTGATCGAACGCCTGATGACGGCGGGCGCGCTGGATGTCTTCCTGACGCCGATCCAGATGAAAAAAGGCAGACCGGCGACCCTGCTGCGTGTGCTGGCTCCAATGGAGACCGCCGAAATGCTGGCGTCGCTGCTCTTCACGGAGACCACGACGCTCGGCGTGCGTTTTACGCCCATGCGCCGCCTCTGCCTGGAGCGCGAATGGAAGAGCGTCGAAACCGCTTACGGTCTGATCCGTATTAAGATTGGACGCTGGCAGGGTAACGAAACCACTGCCGCGCCCGAATATGAAGATGTGAAGGCGGCGGCGCGCCAGCATAACGCGCCGCTCAAGGCGGTCTATGAGGCGGCGCTTGCCGCCTATCGCGCCTGTCAGCGCGACGGCAACCATTAGCGCGACGGCGACCGACAGCCTGCGCCGTTGGGAAGTAGGCAACACGATGGATCAGGGTCAGAGTCGCATTCAGTGCCCGCGCTGTCGGGCGAATAACTTTCCCGGAAAGACACACTGCTGGCAGTGCCGCAGCCCGCTTCCGCCTCCCGAAGCGGTACTGCTTGCCGTTGCGCCGGCGGCTGCCGCCTCTCCTATGGCAAACAGACCGCTGCGCTCTGCGCTGCGGTTTGCGCTGCCCGTGGGACTGGGACTGGCGGTGGTGATCCTGGCTGCGCTCCTGTTCAGCAGCCGCCCGACGCCCTCGCATCGCGCTGCGGTCAACGAGTTCGCCCGGGAACAGGCGCAGCTGGAGGAGCAGCTCCGGCGCATGAATCGCGGCGACTCCTTCCGCTTCGCCAGCCCGGAGGAGGAGCAGGCGCGGCGGGAGCTGCGACGGCTGGAGCGACAGCTGGAGACGACCGCCCCCCCGCCCGCCGGTTCCGACGGGCGCGTGCATCTTCGCTCCGGAGGCAGTCTCTCCCGCGAGGAGTACGACCGCTTTCTGCGCGACCTGAACCGCTGACGCGACGCGGCAGCCCGCCCTGCCACACCCTTCCAAGGAGATATTCATGCGTCTGTTGTTTATCATCTGCGACGCCAGCGCCGACGCCCGGGTGATGGGTCTGCTGGAAAAGCTGGAGGTGCCCGGCTACACGCGATTCACCGGCGCGATCGGCAACGGAACGCGCGGACGCCGGGAAGGAACGCCGATCTGGCCCGGACTGAACTCGATGGTGATGACCTGCGTGCCGGAGGAGATGGTCGCCGGGGTTCTGGAAGCGCTGAACAGACTCTCGGCGGAGCGTCAGGGACGACTCGCGCTGAAGGTCTTCTCCGTCCCCGCAGAACAGTTCGAATAGGGCGTAGACGCCGCCTCTGCCCGTTCTCTCGCCCTGCGCGCCATTGCCCTCCCAGCGCCTCCGGACGATCCAGGCGCCCTCCCGGACAATTCTGGCGTTCTACACCTCTTTTTCCACTCTAGTCCGCGCGCGATTTAGCCGATTAATTCGTTGTAGATTGAGTCTCCGACCGTATCCCTCTTCCGTGATGAAGCGGCAAAAACCGGCGTCGCTGCCTGTTGGGATATGAACGATCCGGACAGACTCTTAGAATCGCATCTCTACAGGCTGTGGAAAATGAGAATTCTGGTTGCCGAAGATGACAGCGTCTCCGCGCTGATCCTGCGCCGCACACTGGAAAAGATGGGTTACGAGGTTACCGTCGCCCACGACGGGCTGGAAGCCTGGGATCGGATCATCCGAGAAGACTACCGGCTGGTGATCTCCGACTGGATGATGCCAAACATGGACGGCGTGCAGCTGTGCCGTCGGATTCGAAGCCGCAAAGATAGCCCCTACGTCTATATCATTCTGCTGACCGCCAAAGGCGCGCGCGAAGACCGCTTTGAAGGCATGGAGGCAGGAGCCGACGACTTTCTGGTGAAGCCGCTCGATACCACCGATCTAGCCGCGCGACTGAACGTAGCGCGCCGCATCCTCTCCATGCAGCAGGAGCTTCAGGAGCGTACAGAGATACAGCAGCGGCTGGCGGAGGAGCTTGAGCAGAAGAACCGCGACCTCATCGATGCGGCCGAGCTGATGCAGCAGGCGAATCACCGCTTCGCGCAGTTGTTTGAGGGGTTGCCCGTCGCCTGCTACTCCTGTGATGAAGAGGGACGCATCTTCGAGTGGAATCAGGCTGCCTATGAACTGTTCGGTTACCAGCCGCATGAGGTGATCGCCCGCTATATCTGGGATCTCTTCCCGGAGGAGTGCCCTCAGAAGCAGCAGAAACAGCTCGCGGATAGACGGGAGATGATCCGGCAGGTGATCGCCGGACAGGAGCTGATGGGAATGGAGGCGACGCTGCGCGCCAAAGACGGGACCCCGCTGTGCGTGCTGATGAACATCATTCCGCTGCGAACCACTTCCGAAGCGATCACCGGGCTGATCTGCGCCAACGTGGACATCACCCGACGCAAAATGTTGGAGAACGAACTGGCGCACAAGTACGAGGTGGAGAAGGACCTCAATCGTCAGCTGCAGCAGAAACGGGAGGAACTGATCCGCGCAAATGAGAGGCTGGCGGAGATGGTTACGACCGACGGCTTAACCGGTTTGAAAAACCATCGCTACTTCCGGGAGACCCTGGAAAAGGCGTTTATGCGCGCGGTGCGGGAAGGCGCGCCGCTCTCCATTGTGATGCTGGACGTGGACAGATTTAAACAGTACAACGACACCTTCGGGCATCCCGCAGGTGATGAGGTGCTCCGAACCGTCGCCGCGCTGCTGCAGCGCAGTACGCGCCGCCACGATCTGGTAGCGCGCTACGGTGGCGAGGAGTTCGTTCTTCTGCTGCCCAACACCGGAGAGAACGAGGCGCGCAAGGTGGCGGAGCGGACGAGAAAAGCGGTTGCCAATCACCCATGGACGCTGCGCCCCGTCACCATCAGCCTGGGGATAGCGACCCTGGATCAGGACGCCTCCTCGCCCTCCCAGCTGGTAGATCAGGCGGACAAGGCGCTTTACATCTCCAAAAACCACGGGCGCAACCGGGTGACCCACAGTTCCGATGTGGTGACCGAGCTTTTCGAGCGATCCGGCTACCGCGCCGCCTGAGCGCGGCATTCACATGCCTGCGCGAGCGGCGCCGCTACTTCAGCAGTTCGGCGACCTGCGCCACATCGCGCCCCATCTGCTCCACCAGCGCCTCCAGCGTCTGGAACCGAAGCTCATCCCGCAGCCGCGCCGCAAACTCGATCTCCAGCGTCTCCCCGTACAGATCGCCGGAGAAGTCCAGCAGAAACACTTCGATGGTGCGCTGCGTTCCGCCGACCGTCGGACGCATCCCGATGCTGCACGCGCCTTTCGCCCGGTGCTCCCTCCAGCGCACGCGCACCGCATAGATACCGTCCGCCGGAACCACCATCGGCACAACCGGACGCAGGTTCGCGGTGGGATAGCCCAGCCGGCGCCCCAGTTTTTCGCCCTCCACCACCACGCCGGTCAACGCATAGGGGCGTCCGAGGATCGCCTCCGCTCCCGCCAGATCGCCCCGGCGCAGCAGCGTTCGGATGCGGGAACTGCTGGCGCGCTCCCCCCCGACCATCACCGGCGCCAGCACATGCAGTGTATAGCCGAACCGCTCCTGCTGCGCCTCCAGGTAGGCGATATCGCCCTCCTGATTGCGCCCGAACCGGAAGCCGTCCCCGACCAGCACAGCGCGCGCCCCCAGACGCTCCTTCAGAATATCTCTCAGGAACGCCTCCGGAGTCATCTCGCGCAGCGCGGCGTCGAAGCGCGCGATAACCAGGCAGTCCACGCCCAGCGCCTCGATCCATCGCTGCCGCTGCTCCGGGGTGCACAGATAGCCGGGAGCGCGTTCCGGGGTGAGCAGTTCGGAGGGGTGGCGGTCAAAGGTGAAGACCAGCGAGGGGCGGCTGTGGGCGCGGGCGTCGGCGACGGCGGCGGAGATCAGCGCCTGATGACCGCGATGGACGCCGTCGAAGGTGCCGATGGCGACGCTGGCGGCGGCAAACGGCTCCGGAATATTCTCCATGCCTACCCGGACAATCATAAGCGATTCAAGACGAGACTCGGGGCGCGCCGCAGGAGGATTCCGCAAGCACCTTGATCGGCGCAAGATGTCCCGCCTGCTCCCGCGCAACGGCGACCGCCTCCCGGCGCGCATTCAACAGCAGGCAGAGCGAACCGGAACCGCCGCGGATAAGATCGGCGCGAACGCGCTGCCCCTGTCGTATTCGCCGCTCCTCCTCCTCCGTCAGAACGATCTGCTGCCAGCCGGACAGCGCATCGGCAATGGAGCGCAGAGACTCCGCCAGCGCGCCTTCCGCCCGGAGAGCCTCCAGCTGCTCCAGCGTCCGCGCCTCCTCCAGCGAAAAGTCTCCCGCCCGCGTGCGGATCAGGGAGTTCATCATGCCGCCGACTCCCAGATACGCCCCGATATCGGCTGCCAGCGTGCGAATATAGGTTCCGGCGGAGCAGACGATCTTCAGCGTGGCGGTCGGATGCACACCGGGAGCAAACCCGGTCATCTCCAGGTGAAATATCTCCACCGGACGCGCCTCGCGCTCCACCTCCAGCCCCTGCCGCGCCAGTTCGTAGAGCCGCCTCCCCGCATGATGCACGGCGGAGACCATCGGCGGGGTCTGCACTATTTTACCGCGAAACGGGACGAGCGCGTCGCGTACCGCCGCTTCGGTCAGATGACCGGCGTCCTGCTCGGTCAGGATGGATCCGGTCGAGTCCTGCGTGTCGGTCGTTACGCCGAAGACGACCTCGGCGAGATACTCCTTGGTCCCGGCAGTCAGATACTCGACGATGCGGGTCGCCTGCCCGATACAGACCGTCAGGACGCCCGTCGCCATCGGGTCGAGCGTGCCGGCATGTCCGACGCGGCGCGTTCCGAAGAGACGGCGTAGGCGATTGACCACATCGTGCGAGGTGATCCCCTCCGGCTTGTGAACGATGACTACGCCATCCATCGCTTCACTTCGGCGAGCACCTTCGATTCAGCTTCGTTGAGGGGAGGATCCAGTGAGCAGCCTGCCGCCAGCGTATGCCCGCCGCCGCCAAACGCCTCAGCGACCCGGCGCACGTCGTAACCGTTACGGGAGCGCAGATTGACCCGCACCCGCTTGCCCGGTAGCTGATGCAGCAGCACGCCGACCTGCACGCCCCGCGCCGCCCGGACATGGTTGACAATCCCCTCCGTATCCTCCGGCGCAGCGCCGCACTCCAGAAAGTCCTGCTCGCTCAGCACCGACCAGGCGATCTGTCCGTCGGCAGAGAGCTGCAGCGCCTCCAGCGCCCGCCCCAGCAGCTTCAAGCCCGCCAGGGAGCGATTCTCGAAGACGATCTCGTTGATCTCCGACGGCGAGGCACCGCACTCCATCAGCTCCGCCGCAATGCGCAGGGTCTGCGGGGTTACATTGGGGAAACGGAAGACGCCGGTATCGGTGATGATGGCGCACATCAGGCAGTCCGCCACAGCGCGATCCGGCGTGACGCCCATCTCTGTGAGCAGCGCGTAGACCAGCTCCCCGGTTGCGGCGGCTTTTGCGTTCACCACCCGGATCTGCCCGAAGCTGCCTTCGGTAACATGGTGATCTATGCAGAGCGAGACCGGAGCCGCCTCGACAGGTCCCCGCGCCTCTCCGATCCGCTCCACCGAGCCGGTATCGCAGATAATCGCCAGATCGAAATCGCGCTCCTCGACGCTCCGGACGATCCACTCCTGCCCCGGCAGCCAGCGATAGATCTCCGGAACACCGTGATGGGAGAGCGGCACGGCGACCTTGCCCATCTGCCGCAGAACATGTGTCAGCGCAAGACTGCTGCCGATGGTATCTCCATCGGGGTTAATATGGCTGGCGAGGACGACCCTGTTAGCCTGTCGTATCGCCTCCGCCGCTCTCTGAAGATCCGCTTTCATTCGTGTGTGATTCAGCCTCAATCTGCTTTAACAGAGTAAATATGCGCGCTCCGTGCTCGATCGCCTCGTCCAGCCGAAAGATGATCTCCGGGGCGACCCGCAGGCGGGCGCGTCGTCCGAACTCGCCGCGAATGCGTCCCGCAGCGCGGGTCAGCGCCGCCAGGCTCTCGCTCTGCGCCGACTCGTCGCCCAGAATGCTCACAAAGACCTTGGCGTGACGCAGGTCGCGCGATATCTGCGCGCCGGTTACCGTGATAAACCCCAGACGCGGGTCTTTGAGATCGCGTCGAAGCATGTCGCTGATCTCTTCGACCAGCAGCTGCTGTACCTGTTCCTGACGTATGGTTGACATCGTTACGCTCTATCATACAGAGAAGTTCCGACAGAGGCTGCGCCCCCGCACCGGAGAAAGAGATACGGAAACTCCCTGAAACGCCCGCAGAGCGAATCCTCTGACTCTGCGGGAGCGATCGCCAGTCGGGATCAGAGCATCTCCATCTCCACCTCGCCGACCGTAAGGAGGGGGCTGGACTCGATGTAGTCGAGTACCTTATCTAGGACGCGATGGACGTGGGAGGCGTCGTTGGCGACACAGGCAGCGCCTAATGTGGCACGCTGCCAGAGATCGTTGTCGTCCACTTCGGCGATAGAGACATTGAACTTCCGGCGCGTGGTCTCGATCAGGCTTTTAATCACCTGCCGCTTCTCTTTGAGCGAAGACCCTTCCGCCAGATAGACAACGACTGTCAGGGTTCCAATATGCATGCTGTCATGAATCCGACGCCCCGACGGGAAGATCCGGGAGGTCGGCTGCGGAGTGAGGGCGCGTCGTCGCCGGACAGAGGCTCCCCGCCGCACCGCACTGGACTAACGCTCCACCTGCCGCATCTCGTAGGCTTCGAGGATGTCGCCGACCTGCACATCGGAGAAATCGCTGACCACAACGCCGCACTCAAAGCCCTGCGCCATCTCGCGTACGTCGTCTTTGAGGTGCCGCAGCGATTCGATCTTGCCCGTATGGATGACGGTTCGCCCCCGACGGACGCGCACATCCGCGTTGCGCACGATCTTCCCCTCCGTCACGTAGCAGCCGGCGATCACCACGCCGCGCGGGGTCTGGAAACGCTGGCGCACCTCCGCCTTGCCCAGCGCCACCTCTTCGAAGACCGGCGCGAGCAGTCCCTTCATGGCGCGTTCGACCGCCTCGGTCAGCTCATAGATGATCTGATAGGTGCGCACGTCAATGCGTTCGCGCTCGGCGGCGGCGTGCGCAGGATTGTCCACCCGCACATTGAAGCCGACGACCACCGCCCCCGTCGAAGAGGCGAGCATAATATCGTCCTCGCTCACGTTGCCGACGGCGCTGCGCAGGATCTTCAGCTTCACCTCGTCCTGCGGGAGCTGCTGCAGCTGCCCGACGACCGCCTCCACCGATCCCTGCACATCCCCCTTGATGATCAGGCGCAGCTCTTTGGTCTCTCCCTGACGGATCCTCTCCGCGATCTGCTCCAGCGTGATTCGCTGCGCCCCCGCCATCATCCGGGCGGTGCGCCGCTGCTGAATGCGCTGCTCGGCAATCTGGCGGGCGGTGCGCTCGTCCTTGACCTCCTCCAGCGTATCGCCCGCATCCGGAACCGTCGAAAGCCCCAGGATCTCGACGGGGGTCGCCGGTCCGGCTTTGGTCAGACGCTCGCCGCGCTCGTTCATCATGGCGCGGATCTTGCCGTAGGCGATGCCGCAGACTACGTTATCGCCCACCCGCAGCGTTCCCTCCTGCACCAGAACGGTCGCAACCGGTCCTGAGCCGGGACGCTGTTTCGCCTCGATGATGACGCCGGACGGACGCGCATGGGGATCGGCTCTCAGATCCATCAGGTCTGCCTGGAAGAGAATATACTCCAGCAGCTCGTCGAGCCCGATCTTCTGCTTGGCGGAGACCGGAACGCACTCCACATCGCCGCCGTAGTCGCGGGGAACCAGATTATACTCGGTCAACTGGGTCTTGACCCGTTCCGGGTTGGCGTCGGGCTTATCAATCTTGTTGATCGCCACGATAATCGGCACTTCCGCCGCTTTGGCGTGGTCAATCGCCTCCACCGTCTGCTGCATGATTCCGTCGTCCGCCGCCACCACCAGAATTGCGATATCGGTCACGCTGGCTCCGCGGGCGCGCATAGCGGTAAACGCGGCATGACCGGGGGTGTCCAGGAAGGTTATCCGGCGCTTGTGTCCTTCGTAGTCCACCTCGACCTGATATGCGCCGATATGCTGGGTGATGCCGCCGAACTCTCCGGCAACGACGTTGGTATTGCGGATGGCGTCCAGCAGGGTGGTCTTTCCGTGATCTACATGCCCCATGATGGTCACCACCGGGGGACGCGGCTGCGGTCCGCCACCGGGGGCTTTGTGTCTGGGAGCCGCGGCGACTGCCACCGGCTTCTGCTCCACCTTCAACCGGACGGTGTAGCCGTAGACGCTCGCCAGCTTCTGCGCGACATCCATGGTCAGGCGCTGGTTGATCGCCGCCAGCACCCCCATAGACATCAGCTTCTTCTGCAGCTCCGGCGCCGCCACCCCCATCGCGCTCGCCAGGTCCTTGACCGTCGCTCCCGCCTCCACTTCGACGACCTTGCCGCCGTTCTTCTTGCCAAACATTTCGCGCATCACCTGCGCGGTGTCGGCATCCACCATCGCCGCAGGACCGGGCGCGGAGACGCCGAGATCGTTGAGCGCGCTGAGCAGTTCTGCGTTGGACATCTCCAACTCTTTCGCCAGCTCACTCACACGGATGCTCATCATAGACCGATCACCTCATTTCTGTGTTCTCCATGAGCGGAAGGCTCTGCCCTCCGCGCTACTCACCGGAAAGCAGGATGCAGGCGCGTTCCGATCAGATTCAGAAGAAAGAGAGTGAGCAGCTGCCCACTCTCTTCAAAATCGCTATCACTGAACGGTATTATATCATATCCGGGAGGAAAACGCAAATTGGCTGGCGAGTTATTCGGCGGATGCGGCAGGGCGGCGGTCAGGCGGCGGCGTCTCCGGCTTCCGCCTTCTCCTGATAGCTGCAGTCCGGGTTGGAGCACTTGATCTTCCCGCTCGGTCTGCCGCGAAAGACCGACTCGCCCAGCGGATAGCGGCACTGCGGGCAGGCGCGCCCGACCAGACGCAGCCACGTCTTGAAGTCGCAGGCGGGATCGTTGGCGCACAGATAGAGCGTGCCGTATCGGGTCCTCTTCGCCATCACCTGCGCCCCGTCTTTCGGACAGAGAATGCCGGTCGGCTCCAGATTGTTCGCGCCGGCTCCCCCCTCCTCGCCCGGCAGCTTCACCACCGTCCGGCACTTCGGATAGCCGGAGCAGCCCAGAAACTTGCCCAGCGGTCCCTGCCGCTCCACCAGCGGCTTGCCGCATTTGGGGCACTTCTGATCGGTGACGACGGGCTGCGGCTTCTCCTCCGGGGGGACCGGATTGCCGTCGGCGTCCAGGTTCAGGATCGTCCGGCACTTCGGATAGCCGGAGCAGCCCAGAAACAGTCCCCGCGCGCTCTGCCGCAGCATCAGCGGCTTGCCGCATTGGGGGCACTTATATTCGGTCTCGACCGCCTGCGGCTTGATCCGCTCCATCGTCTCATGCGCCCGGTCTATCGCCTCCTCAAAGGGACCGTAGAAGTCGCGCAGCAGGGTCACGCGATCCTGCTCTCCCTCCTCGATCCGGTCGAGCCTGGTCTCCATATCGGAGGTGAAGCCGACGTCCAGGATCTGCGGGAAGTGTTTCACCAGCAGATCGTTGACGGTCATCCCCAGCTCCGTCGGCTTGAACTTCTTCTCCTCCAGCTCCACATACTTCCGATCCACGATGGTCGAGATGATGCTGGCGTAGGTGCTGGGGCGTCCGATGCCCTTCTCCTCCAGCGCGCGCACCAGCGTCGCCTCCGTGTAGCGGGGAGGAGGCTCGGTGAAGTGCTGTTTCGGCTCCAGCTTCAGCAGGTCGAGGCTCTGCCCCTTTATCAGCGGCGGGAGCGGGTCGCGCTCCTCATCGGTCTTCTCGCTGGTGTCTCGCCCCTCCGTGTAGACCGTCATGAACCCGTCGAAGACCGCCACGGAGCCGGTCGCGCGAAAGATATAGGCGCTGGCTTCGATGTCGGCGGTGGTGACCATGAAGACGGCGGGAGCCATCTGGCTGGCGACCATCCGCTGCCAGATCAGGCGGTAGAGGCGCAGTTGATCCCGGCTGAGAAACTCCGCCACCTGGTCGGGCGTGCGGTAGAGGGAGGTCGGACGGATCGCCTCATGCGCGTCCTGCGCGGAGCCTTTCGCCCGGTACTGCGGCGGCTTTTCGGGACGATACTTCTCGCCGTACCGCTCCTCGATAAAGCGGCGCGCCTCCTCCTGCGCTTCGGCGGCGACGCGGGTCGAGTCGGTGCGCATGTAGGTGATGAGACCGACGGCTCCCTGACTGCCCAGTTCCACCCCCTCATACAGCTGCTGCGCGAGCATCATCGTCTTGCGGCTGCCGAACCCGAGTTTGCGCGACGCCTCCTGCTGAAGCGTGCTGGTGATGAAGGGAGGCGCGGGATTGCGGCGACGCTCCTGCGAGCGAACCGCCTGCACCACATAGCGCGCTCCCTCCAGCGCGCGCACCACCGCCGAGGTCTCCTCCTCGTTCTTCAGCGCGAGCTTCTCTGCGCCCCGTCCGACCAGCTTTGCCTCGAAGGGGAACCGTTTTTCGGGAGGCTGGGGAGTCAGGGTCGCCGTCAGGCTCCAGTACTCCTCCGGAACAAAAGCCTGTATCTCTCGCTCCCGCTCGCAGACCAGGCGCACCGCCACCGACTGCACCCGTCCCGCCGACAGCCCCTTGCGCACCTTCTTCCACAGCAGAGGGGAGAGCCGGTAGCCGACCAGCCGATCCAGAATGCGCCGTGCCTCCTGCGCGTTCACCCGCCGCTCATCAATGGTGCGCGGGTGGCGGATGGCGTTCTCCACCGCCTGTCGGGTGATCTCATTGAACTCGATACGCTGCGCGTTTTTGAGCTTCAGCGCCTGCGCCAGATGCCAGGCGATCGCCTCGCCCTCCCGGTCGGGGTCGGACGCCAGATAGACCGTATCCGCCTGCTTCGCCGCCGCCGTCAGTCTCTTGAGGATCTCCCGCTTGTCGGGAATAGAGACATACTTGGGCTTGAAATCCTCCTCAATATCCACGCCGAGTTCGCGCTCCGGCAGGTCGCGCACGTGTCCCATCGAAGCCTCGACACGGTAGCCCGCCCCCAGAAAGTTCTTCAGCGTCTTCGTCTTCGCCGGCGACTCGACGATGATGAGCGATTTTGCCATACGTCCTGATCTCCTGACAACAGCACATTTCAACAGAGCGCTATGTTACCTACGTCCTTGCGCTTTGTCAAGTCGATCCGCCAGGTCGCCCTGAGAAAACCGCACGCAGCCTCCTGCCCCTCCGTTACTCGCCGCAGATCGGAAACTGCGGAAGATTCATCTCCTGCCCGTCCGTCAGATTCAGATAGCTGGTGCAGACGTGATGGGGCGACTGCGCATGCTTGTAGCGCGTTCCGTCCGGCATATAGATGATCACGAAAGCGCGTCTCTGCCGCTCGGTGCGGTTCTGCGGCGTGAAGTGGTAGTTGAGGCAGTGATGGAACATGCACTCCCCCGCCTTCAACTCCACCGGCACGGTCTGCTCGCGATCCCAGGTGCGCACCTCCTGATAGAGGCTGCCCGGCTCTCCCGGTCCCATCGGCTTGGGCTCCAGGAAGATGTCGGGGGAGAGATCGCAGTCGGGCGGCTGAAAGCGCGGATCGCGGTGACTGCCCGGAACCACATGCATGCAGCCGTTGTCCGCCGTCGCGTCGTCCAGCGCGAGCCAGCAGGTGATCATGGTCGGTCGCTCCAGGGGCCAGAAGTAGAAGTCGTGATGACACTGAAACTTCTCGTTGTCTCCCGGCGGCTTGGAGATCACCTGATCGTGCCACAGCCGCACATGCTCCACCGCCATCAACTCCCGGATTGCGCCGGTGATCAGCGGATGGTGGATCGTCTCCCGGTACTCCGGAGCCACCTTCCACATATTCACAAACTGATGAATGGCGCGCCGGACCTCTCCCTCCCCCTTTCGCGCATGACCGTACGCAAACTCCGGCGGAAGATTGGAGTAGTCGGTGCGGGTCAGCTCTTCCTCGATCACCCGGCTCAACGCCGTGCGCATCCGTTCGACCTGCTCGTCGGAGATCACACGCCCGAACTTCAGGTAGCCGTCCTGATGAAACTTCTCGATCTGCTGCGCCGTCAGAACACTCATCGTACCCTCCCCTGTGCAGACTGCTGCTGCATGCCCGGCACACAGCCGCGATTTCCGGCAGTCCATTTCCTGATAAGACCGATTTTTCCTGTATCCTCGCAAAAGATTAATACCATATTAAGAGATGTTTAAATCCCTATTAAGAGATGTTTAAATCCCTGTTAAGCCCCACTAACTGGAACGCTCTATGCAGACAGGCATTTTTGACAGTGTTCTTGACTTTCATATTCAGAAAGGAAGAGTGCAGAATGCAGCGCCTCTGGAGAGCGTGGCTGCCGGCAGCCACTCTGTCGTTGCTGGCAGCTCTACCCGTGCAGGCTCAGACCCTGTTCGCGTATGACGACTTTGACAGCAGCATCAACCTCGTTTCGCGTACCATCACACCGGATCTCTCCGGCAATCCTCTGCCGGGCACCTTTCCCGGCAGCCGGTTCGATGTCTTCGGCATCGTGGATCGCAATGTCAACTTCGACTTCGCCGACGATTCCGCTGGCTCTTTCCCGCCGGATCAGTTTGGCATCCTGAAGACGCGCAAGACGGATCGGGTGTTCGGCGTCGAAGACCTGCTCAACCCCGATAACTCCTCCGGAATCGGTTCGGCGATCTGGGTTTTCGACATCCGCGGCTATACTAATCTGCTGATCAGCATCGACTTTGCCGCGATGGGAGACTTTGAGACCGCCAACGACTCGCATCGTTTTACCGTCTCTCTGGACGGCGGTCCGGAGCAGGACGTCTTCCTCTCCAGCGTCCGGGAGGACCTAGATCAGACCTACACCCTGGAGAGCGGCACCAAGGTTGTCCTGAACGATCCGATGGCGATCAACGGAATCCTGCTGGATAACAATCTTAAACGGATCTCCAGCCAGATACAGGGCGCGGGCAGCCTCCTGACCCTCAGGTTCTTCTCCTCCACCGACGGAGGCAGCGAGGTCTTTCTGTTCGACGACATTCGCCTCTATGGAACGCAGGTCGTCCCGGAGCCGGGAGCGCTGGCGTTCCTGGTCGGAGGCGGACTGACCGGACTGTTCGTTCTGGCGCGCCGACGACGATAGAACCGCTTTGAGGCTGCCTGCCTCAGCCGCCTTTCGTGATGATGTGGGAGGCGGCTGAGGAATCGCGGTTCGCCAGCAGGGAGAATGAGAGGAGTCGATACAGAAATGCGGGGGCACGACGCCGTCTTCACCGCGCCATGCCCGGTCCGTAGTACCTGCGCCCGAACGGCAGCCCGAACGGCTCCTCAAAGGGGCGGAACGGAACCATCGCCGCTATTGCGTCCAGCCGCTCCAGAACCTCCGCCGGCAGCGGTCCCTTCTCTACGGCAGCAGCGTTCTGCTCCACCTCCTCTATGGAGCGCGCCCCCATCAGCACGCAGGAGACATCGGGGTTGGACAGCACAAAGCGCAGACCCGCCTCCGGCAGCGACAGCCCGATCTCGTCCAGATAGTCGTAGAGGGCGATGTACTGCTCCCGGCGCGGCTTGCTCAGCCAGCGCGCCCCGTGGCGCACCTCCTCGTCGTAGCGGCGCGCCAGCGCGCCCTGCTGAAGCGGCGAACCGACGATGATGCCGACGCCCTGCTCTCTGGCTGCCGGAAGCACTTCGATCTCCGCCTCCCGCCACAGCAGGCTGTAGTTGAAGGCGGTCAGAACGACATCAAACCGCCCTGTGCGGATGATCGGCGGCAGTTCATAGGCGGTCGTGCCGCCCAGTCCGGTGAAGCGGATGATCCCCTGCCGCTTTAGATCCTCCAGAACGCCCGTCACAGGACCTTCGAATCGCTCCTTATCGCTCCACCAGTCGTACTGACCGGGGCGATCCGGCTCATGGATCATCAGGATATCAATGCAGTCGCGCTTCAGCAGCCGCAGGCTCTCCTCCACCGAACGCAGCAAGCCGTCCCGATCCTGCGCGTTGAAGGGCTGCGGTCTGCCGCCCAATTTGGTCGAGAGGATAAGAGGCGTCTGCACCTCCTGCAGAATCCGCCCCAGCACCTCCTCGCTGTTCAGATAGCCCGGAGCCGTGTCTATGTAGTTGACGCCCAGCTCCAGCGCGCGCAGCGTCGCGGCTCTCGCCTGCGCGAACTCCCCGCCCAGCGAGGAGACAAACAGCCCGCCCAGCCCCAGTTCGCTGACCTCCAGCCCGGTTTTTCCCAGTACGCGCCTCTTCATCGGTCCCTCCTCTTCCGGCAGAGTGATTCATTCGGAGCCTGTGCGGAGGATCGCCCGTCCGAACGGATATCTTCGGAGGCGGACTCCGTGCAGCACAGCCGACACGCCCCTGTTTTCGAGAGAGGCGCGGCTCTTCCTGCCCGCTTGACGGGCGATCTCAGCACAAAAAGAACTCTCTCCCACGCTCCGACTGGAGAGCGGGGAGAGAGTTCTTCCGGAGGAGTCGCAGGAACAGAGGTTTTGGGAGGGCTTTTACCGGGAGGTGACGGCGGGCGGCTCTTCTGCCGCCCCGGCGCGGCTCTCCGTGCATGTCAGCAGTCTCTTCCATACAATACCATATCGTTCGCCGACGCCCCTGCCTCTACCCTGCAGACCATTTTCAACAGGAATCTCTTCCGCCGGCGCAAAACCTGTAGCGGGGAGACGTCGACCGCGCTCCCCGCATGAACGCCCGGATCACATGATCGGTTCCGGCGCACAGGGAGATAAATCGAATGCAACCCCTTCGCATAGTTCTGGTGGGCGCGGGAAGCCGCGACTTCGGCGCGGCGACCGTGCGGGATGTGCTGCTCAGCGACACCCTGGCGCAGCGTCCCCTCATACTCACACTCATGGATATCGCGGCGGACCGCCTGCCGGAGATCGAAAGCTACGCCCGCCACGTGGTACAGAGCCTGCGGCGGGAGGCGATTGTGCACGCCACCACCCGCCTGGAGGAGGCGCTGGAGGGCGCGGACTTTGTGGTAACCGCCGTTGAGATCCGCCGCCTGCTCCACTGGACGCAGGACTACCATATCCCGCGCAAATACGGCTTCCGGCAGATTTTCGGTGAGAACGGCGGACCGGGTTCGCTCTTTCACGGGCTGCGCTCTCTCAACGCCGTCGTGCCGGTCGCGCGCCAGATGGAGCGGCAGTGCCCGAACGCCGTGCTGCTCAACTACACCAATCCCCTGCACAAAGTCTGCGAGGGCGTGTCGCGCCTGACGAAGATCCGATTCGCCGGGCTGTGTCACGGCGTCTGGATGGGAATGGAGCAGATCGCCTCCATGCTGGATCGAGAGGTGGAAGAGCTGGAGATGTCCGCCTGCGGAATCAACCACTTCACCTGGTTTCAGACGATCCGCGACCGGCGGACCGGCGAAGACCTCTACCCCCGACTGCGCGCGGCGGAGCGGGAGGGCGACTGGCTCCACGACTGGCACGAGATCGGGATGTCCCGCATCCTGCTGCGCCGTTTCGGTCTCTACCCGTCGCCGGGAACCAACCACTTTGGCGAATATATCGGCTGGGCGGACGAGTTCTATGCCGGAAATCTCCACTGGTTCTACGATCCGACGGAGGGGCATCCCTGGGAGACCGGCGAGATCCCGGAGTTCGTCTACTCGCTCAGCGGCGATAAGACGGGTCGTCCCTGGAAGAGACCGCCGCACGCTCCGGGTCGTCTGGAGGATCACCCGCTGGAGCCGTCCGGCGAACTGGCGGCTCCGATCATGGAGGCGCTCGCCTTCGGGGAGCCGCGCTCTCTGGACGCCATCAACATCCCCAATCGCGGCTATATCCCCAACCTGCCCGACGGCGCGGTGGTGGAGGTGCCGGCGACCGCCGACGCGCACGGCTGGCATCCGTCCGTCATGGAGCCGCTGCCGGAACCGATCGCCGCCATGATCCGCACCCAGTTGAGCATCCACCAGCTGCTGGTCGAAGCCTACGCGGAGCAGTCGAAGGCGAAGCTGCTGCAGGCGGTGCTGCTGGAGCCGACCGTTCACTCTTACCGCGCCGCCGTCGCGATGGTGGACGAGATGCTGACACTGCAGAAAGAGGTCCTGCCGCCGCTCTACTGAGAGAATCTCCTCTCCTGCGGCGCGAAAGTTGGAGGAGAGACCGGTATAATGAGGAGAACAATCACGATTCAGGAGCGCAGAGAAGAGCATGAGCATCATTTCGGACTATCTGGCGGGAGTGCAGCGGCTGATCGCGCAGGTTTCCGAAGAGAGGATTGAGCGGCTGGCGGATCGGCTGGAGGAGACGTGGCGGGAGGGGCGGCGCGTGCTGCTGATGGGCAACGGCGGAAGCTCCGCCACCGCCTCGCACATCGTCAACGACCTTCAGAAGTGCATCTACCTCGACTCCGGCAAGCCGCTCCGCGCGCTCTGCCTCTCCGACAACACCCCGCTGGTGCTGGCATGGGGCAACGACACCGAGTTCGCCAACATCTTCGAGCCGCAGATCGAGTGCTGGGCGGAGCCGGGCGACCTGGTCATCGGGATCAGCGGCAGCGGAAACTCGCCCAACGTCCTGCGCGCCATCGAGGCGGCAAACCGACGGGGCGCGCGCACCTTCGGGCTGGCGGGTTTTCAGGGAGGCAGACTGGCGCAGACCGCGCAGGAGTGCATCGTGATCGAGAGCGACAGCATGCAGCAGATCGAAGACCTGCACATGATCCTGCTGCACGCGGTCTTTGTGACCCTGCGCGAGCGAACGAAGAGAGCATAGACGGGAGAGAGAGATGACGCCTGCCCTGACCACCCGATTGAACGAAGAGCAGATCGCCTTCTTCCATACGGAAGGCTATCTGATGGTTCCCAATCTGTTTGCGCCGGAGGAGCTGGAGCCTCTGCGGCAGGAGATCGCCGACATCATCGAGGCGACCGCGCAGCGGCTTCAGGCGGGGGGAAAGATCGCCGATACCTTCGCCGACGCGCCTTTTGAGACGCGGCTGCACCGTCTCGTTCGCGCCTATCCCGACCTCTGGCACGACTTCCGGCGGGCGATTGAGGGCAAGGCGGGAGGCGGGCACACCGGACGCGAGATGTTCAACCTGCTCACCCATCCGCGCCTGCTCGACGTTCTGGAGGGGCTGCTCGGACCCGAGATTATCGCCTCCAGCGTCTACCGCATTCGTCCGAAACTGCCCGGTCTGGATCGGGGCGAAGTGCCCTGGCATCAGGACTCAGGCTACTTCTCTCCCCACTGCGACCGGAGCCTGATCGTTACCTGCTGGATCCCGCTGGTGGACGCCACCATCGAGAACGGCTGCCTGCTCGTGCTGCCGCGCACGCACCGCGCCGGCATCGTTCCCCATCACACCGGCGGGCACGCCGGCTATCTGGAGGTGAAGGCGGAGGACCTCCCCGCGCCGGAGTCGGAGGCGGTCTACGTGCCGGTTCCGCTCGGCGGCGCGCTGCTGATGACCAACATGACGCCGCACTGCTCGCGCACGAACGCGACCGATGTCGTTCGCTGGAGCGTAGACCTGCGCTACCAGTCGCGGGAGGCTCCCACCAACGCCTTTCAGGAGCCGGAAGAGTTCGACCCGAACGCGCCAGAGATCGAGATCGCCTGTTATGCGCCGGAGGGCGACTTCGTCGTGCGCAGCGCGCGCCATCCGGAGAGCGTCCATACCTATGAGCAGTACGCGGCGCGGCGCCGCGCCTACGACGCGGCGCGGCTGCCCTATCCGCAGCGCGGCTGGACTCCCCTGAAAGGCGATTAGCTCCGATGCCCTCCCGCCGCGCCGTCTTTCTGGATCGGGACGGGGTGATCAATCGCGACAGCCCCGACTTCATCAAGACGCCGGAGGAGATGATCCTGTTTCCCGGCGCGCCGCAGGCGATCGCCCGGCTCGACGCCGCCGGTTTCGCTGTGATTGTGGTCAGCAATCAGTCCGGGCTGGCGCGGGGACTGATAACGCCGCAGAGCCTGGAGGCGATGCATCGGAAACTGCAGCGCGCGGTGGAGGAAGCCGGGGGCAGACTGACCGGCATCTACTTCTGCCCGCACCTGCCGGACGCGGGTTGCGCCTGCCGCAAGCCAAAGACCGGCATGCTGGAGCAGGCGGCGCGCGAGCACGGGATCGCCCTCTCCGAAAGCTATATGGCGGGCGACAAACCGGACGACATCGCCTGCGGTCGGGCGGCGGGATGCCGGACTATTCTGATCCTGAGCGGACAGACCCGCCGGTACGACCCCGCCCGCTTCGCCGCGCCGCCCGACCTGATCTGTCCCGATCTCCCCGCCGCCGCCGAACAGATCCTGCGCGAATCTGAAGGCGCGCCTGGATGCCTCCGCGCTGATAACGCCTGATCTCCCTGGCGTCCTCAAGAAGCGCGATTCTGCTGCCAGAACGGCGTGTAGACCGCGATAAAGGTCTCGAAGAAGGCGCGTGCGCGCGGCGTCAGCCCCTCCAGATAGCCTGGCTCCAGAAACCAGGGCTGATCAGAGAAGTAGTCGCAGAGAGGGCGGGACCGGCGGGTGTAGGTCAGCATCAGGGTACGGCGCAGCTTATCGGCATGGTAGCGTCCCCGATGCAGCCCGAACGGATTGAACGCCACTGCGTCGCCCGGCTGCAGAGAGATCCGCACCGCGCCCGGCATCGCGTTGGAACGGCAGTGCGCCTGATTATCGGACAGGCGAATCCGATACTCCTCCGGCGTGTCCCAGCGCAGATGCGATCCCGGCACAAACTCGATATCTTCGCTCGGAACCAGCGCGACCTGCAGTTGAATGGCGTCGCCCTCCGGCGTTCCCCGCTCCAGAAACGCCCGCTCCTGCGCCTCGTCCGGGATCAGAAACTGCGTATCCCGATGCCAGTTGCCGTCCATGCTGGTCTGCGTGGGGTTCATGAACAGGCTGGTGCAGCGGAAGAGCGGATCCTCTCCCAAGATCTCCCGGCTGACCGCCAGAACCCTCTCATCCGCCGCCGCCTCCATCACCTCCCGAAACGCCTGCGGATCGTCGGCAAAGTAGCCGGGATGGTTGAGATGGCGCATCGAGGTCGCGTCCGGTCCGCCGCCCGGCTGCCCGGTCTCCGGATTGCACACGCGCCACTGCTGCAGGATCGCCTCGCAGATCGCCTGCAGCCGCCGGGTGCGCTCCGCGTCAAACAGCCCTCGCACGATCAGATAGCCCTCTGTTGTCCACTGCCTGGCAAGTTCGCCGGTCATCGGTGCTCCTATCTCTCCGGAAAGATCAGCACAAGCATCGAAAAGGGACTCATGGCGTAACGGAACGGCTGCTGTCCCGCGACGCGGGTCGGCTCCGGCAGCGTCCTGGTCGCCGGACTGGGATGGGTTACGCCGTTGTAGATCACATCCTCATCGTTGATCCGATTGTTGACTCCCCGCAGGGAGTAGACCCGTACCTGCTTTCCGGCAGGGTTGTATCGCGCAAACTGAACCCGCACGTCCTGCGGCTTCTCCGTCTTGTTGATCAGCATCATCTGGATCTCGCCGCTGCGCCGGGTGGCGTAGGCGGAGAGCACATGCTTCGGATCGGCTCCGCTCTGCGTCTCCAGCACCTGCCCGTACAGATGCGACGCCATCTGCAGCGCATAGTAGGTCGGGCTGGCTTCATCCGCCGGACGCGAGTCGTCTTTCGTCGCCAGCACGCCCCAATTGCGGTTGATGCGCTGCAGGCAGAAGTGGGTATGCCCGCTGACGCCCGTCTGCAGAAACATACCGATGCAGTCGGCGTTGCCCAGCGCGTTGGAGAGCCTGCGCCCCGACAGGTTCTTATCTCCCGCGCCCCAGTTCCATTCGGTGATGTAGACGGGCAGCGGACGCGAGTCGTATCTCTGGATCGTGCTGCGAATGTACTCCATGCACTCCTTCCAGCCCTGCGCGTAGCCCCGCGTCTGCTCCCACGCCTTCTCCCCTCCCTGCGGATACCAGTGCAGAGAGACGGCGTCCACCAGCCCGGTTCCGCGCCGATTGCCGTGCGCGATCAGAAACTTCTCCAGATTGTGCTGCCCCCACCAGAACCAGGTGTTGGTCGAAGCCGGTCCCATGATCCTGAGGGAGGGGTCCGCCTGTTTCATCGCCCGCGCCTGCTCCGCGAACTTGGCGTTGTACCAGCGGTAGATCGCCTCCTGGCTGGCTTTATGCTCTTTCGGGGCGTCCATCTCCGGCTCGTTGCCGATCTCCCAGAAGGCGACGCTGATCCCCTGCTGTCGGGCGGCGCGCACCCAGTTGGCGGCATGTTCGCCGGAGCTGCTGAAGGAGTAGCGGCGTCCCGTCGTTCGACTGGTGGCGGTCTGGTCGGTGGCGGTGTTGGTCTGAAAGATCATCTGCGCGCCGCCGGCGCGCGCGAATCGGTAGACCCGCTCCGGGGTCATCGGCGTCCAGCCGGTCGCCAGTGGGGTCTCCCAGTCGTACCAGTGCGCCGGAACGCCCCCCGGAAAGCGCAGCAGGGTCATGCCCATCTGCGAGAAGGCGCGCACGGCTCCCGCCGAATCGTGCCGATTGTTCCAGAGGGCGACGTAGTTGGTGCCGTGAAAACGATCGGGGGTGGTGAACAGGACGCGGTTTTCGTTGACGCGCACCGTGATCGGCTGCGTCGCGCCCGCGCCGGCAGCCAGCGTCAGCAGCAGAGCGATACAGATCGCCCGCAGTCGGCGAAGATTGTTCATCTCTCTCTTGCCTCCCTCCCGCCGATACCGAACAGCCCCATCCCGCTCCCGTTCTTCGGCGTCTGCCTCTTGATACGCAGGAACCGCCGCCGGTTGTTCGCATCTCCCGCAGCCGCGCCCTCCGGCAGGAATTTAGCTTCCGCAGCCCGAATCTCCTTCCCAAACCTCTCAAGAACGGAAAGACTCACGTGCCGCGAGACCTGCCGCTCGGGAACGGGCGTCTGCTGGTGAACTTCGACAGCCGTTATCATCTGCGCGACTTCCACTATCCCCGCGTGGGCGGGGAGAACCACTCCCTGGGAAACCCGTTTCGCTTCGGGGTCTGGTGCGACGGTCAGTTCGGCTGGACGCACGACGACGACTGGGAGCGCGTCCTCGACTATCAGGGTGAGACGCTGGTTACCGGGGTAACCCTCCGCTGCCCGCGTATGGGGCTGACGCTTCAGTGCAGCGACGCGGTAGACTTTCATGAGAGCGTCTACCTGCGCCGCGTGCGGGTCGTCAACCATCAGGGAGGAACGCGCGCCGTCCGCGTCTTCTTCTCGCACAACTTCTCCATCTCCGATAACGATATCGGCGACACCGCCTACTACCATCCGACGCTCCGCGCCGTGCTGCACTACAAGGGACCGCGCTACTTTCTGATCAACGCGCGCACGGCGGACGGAGGCGGCATCGCGGACTACGCCATCGGCTACAAGAACACCCCCGGATACGAGGGAACCTGGCGCGATGCGGAGGGAGACGGATCGCTGGGCAAAAACAGCATCGCGCAGGGGTCGGTGGACTCCACCATCGCCGTGCATCTGACTCTGGCGCCGAACGAGACCGAGGAGTTCTACTACTGGATCTGCGTGGCGGAGCGGTATCAGGATGCGGTGAGGCTCAACGAGCTGACGCTGGCAAAGACCCCGCAGACGCTTCTCCGGCGCACCGCCGCCTACTGGAGGCTGTGGGCGAACAAGGACAACTACGAGTTCGGCGACCTGCCCGAAGCGGCGGTTCGGCTCTACAAGCGGAGCCTGCTGATGATCTCCACGCAGATGGATCAGGGCGGGGCGATCCTCGCAGCGACCGATACCGACATCACCCAGTTCAACCGCGATACCTACGCCTATATGTGGCCCCGCGACGGCGCGCTGGTCTCCCATGCCCTCGATGTCGCCGGCTTCGAGAGCCTGAGTGTGCGCTTCCATCAGTTCTGTCTGCCCCTGCTGACGCGCGAGGGCTTCTTCCTGCACAAATACAACCCCGACGGCAGCGCGGGAAGCTCCTGGCATCCCTGGGTACGCGATGGAGAGCCGCAGCTTCCGATTCAGGAGGATGAGACCGCGCTGGTGGTCTGGGCGCTCTGGAAACACTTCGACAAGTTCCGCGATGTGGAGAACATCAAGCCGCTCTACCGCGACCTGATTATGCGCGCCGCCGGCTTTATGGCGACCTACCTGGACGAGGCGCACGACCTTCCCCTGCCCTCCTACGACCTCTGGGAGGAGCGGCGGGGTGTCTTCGCCTGGACGGTCGGGGCGGTCTACGGCGGATTGATGGCAGCCGCCAACTTCGCCGAGGTCTTCGGCGAGGAGGCGGAGGCGGAGCATTTCCGCCGGACGGCTGCCCGCATCCGTGACGGCTGCGACCGCTACCTGTGGAGCGAGCAGGAGGGGCGCTTCCTGCGCGCCGTGCGTTTCGACGCCGGCGGGCGCATGGAGACCGATCTAACGCTCGACTCCAGCATGATGGGGCTGCTTCTGTTCGGGATGTATGATCCCTGCGATCCGCGTATCGAGGCAACCGCGCAGGCGCTCTACGACCGCCTCTGGGTCAGGACGGAGGTCGGCGGCATGGCGCGCTACGAGAACGACTACTATCATCAGGTTAGTCAGGATATCGCCCGCGTGCCGGGCAACCCCTGGTTCATCTGCACCCTCTGGAAGGCGCAGTACTATATCGCCCGGGCGCAGAGCGAAGAGCAGTTATCACAGGCGCTCCCGCTCATCCAGTGGGCGACCGACCATGCGCTGCCCTCCGGCGTCCTCGCCGAACAGGTAGACCCCTTCACCCATGCGCCGATTTCTGTCTCTCCGCTGACCTGGAGCCATGCGACTTTTGTTACGACTGTGATAGAATATCTTGACAGGAAATCGGAACTGAACCTCTGCAGCGCCTGCGGACAGCCCCTCTTCACGAAAGAGCGGCAGAAGCTGCATCAGGACCGCGCCCACCGGGACATTCATCACGGCGTCATCACCTAGTGCGGCGTAATGAAGAGAGCCGGCGAGGGGCGCGCCTCGCCGGAGGTCAGCCGACGCCAGACTAGTCACCCCGGAGCATCCATGCCCAGACATCCCGATATTCATAAAGTGATGGTGATCGGCTCCGGACCGATCATCATCGGACAGGCGGCGGAGTTCGACTACGCCGGAACGCAGGCGTGCAAAGCCCTGCGCGAAGAGGGCTGCAAGGTCGTCCTCATCAACTCCAACCCGGCAACCATCATGACCGATGTCGAGATCGCCGACCGGGTCTACATCGAGCCGCTGAACGTCGAGTTCGCCACGCGGGTCATCGCGCAGGAGCGACCGGACGGACTGCTGCCCACGCTGGGAGGGCAGACCGGGCTGAACCTGGCGACGCAGCTGGCGGAGTCCGGCACGCTGGAAAAATACCATGTGCGTCTGCTCGGAACCCCCCTCCAGTCCATTCGCATGGCGGAGGACCGCGAGGAGTTCCGCGCCCTGATGAACCGCATCGGCGAGCCGGTTCCGGAGTCCTGGATCGTCGAGACGGAGGAACAGCTTGCCGAAGTCTGTCATGTGGGGCTGTGGCCCCTGATCGTCCGCCCCGCCTACACGCTCGGAGGAACCGGCGGAGGCGTGGCGCGGAACGCGGAGGAGCTGATGGAGATCGGCATGCGCGGTCTCAAGCTCTCCATGCGGCATCAGGTGATGGTGGAGCGATCCCTGCTGGGTTGGAAGGAGATCGAGTACGAGGTGATGCGCGACGCCAACAACACCTGCATCACCGTCTGCAACATGGAGAACTTCGACCCGATGGGCGTGCACACCGGCGACTCCATCGTCGTCGCGCCCTCGCAGACCCTCTCCGACAAAGAGTACCAGATGCTCCGCTCCGCCTCCCTCAACATTATCCGCAGTCTGGGCATCGAGGGGGGCTGCAACGTGCAGCTTGCGCTCGACCCCGACAGCTTCCAGTACTATGTCATCGAGGTCAACCCCCGCGTCTCCCGCTCCTCCGCGCTGGCGTCGAAGGCGACCGGCTACCCGATCGCGCGCGTCGCCGCCAAGATCGCCATCGGGCTGCAGCTGGATGAGATCGAGAACGCCGTCACCCGCAAGACGCTCGCCTGCTTTGAACCCTCGCTCGACTACTGCGTCGTGAAGATCCCGCGCTGGCCCTTCGATAAGTTTATGGTGGCGGACCGGCGCATCACCACCCAGATGAAGGCGACCGGCGAGGTGATGGCGATTGACCGCTCGTTTGAGCCGGCTCTGATGAAGGCGATCCGCAGCCTGGAGATCGGAGCCTACGGCTTGACCGCCAAGAACGTCCATGCCCTCTCCGATATGCAGCTGGAGGAGAAGATCGCCACCCCCAACGATGAGCGGATGTTCGCGATCGCCGAGGCGTTCCGGCGCGGGATGATGGTCGAGGAGGTGCAGGCGCTGTCGCAGATAGACCGCTGGTTCCTGCAGCGGCTGCAGCGGCTGGTGGCGATGGAGACCCGGCTGAAGGTGCATGGACGCGCTATCGCCGCGCTGGCGGACACCCTCGACTCCGACGCTCCCGCCGCCGACCTGCTGCGCGAAGCCAAGCGAATCGGCTTCTCGGACCGACAGATCGCTGAGTACGCCGGACTGCCGGAGAGCCTGATCCGCAGCCTGCGCCGCGCCTTCGGCATCGTCCCGACCTACAAGATGGTGGACACCTGCGCCGCCGAGTTCGAGGCGGCGACCCCCTACTTCTACTCCTGCTACGACCGCGAGGATGAGAGTATCTGACGGATGCATCTCTACATCGTTCGTCACGGACAGTCCACCAACAACGCCAATCTGCCGCGTGTTACGGACCCGCCGCTCACCCCGCTCGGAGAGGAGCAGTCCCGCCGCGCCGCCCACGCGCTGCAGTCTGCCGGTCTCACCGCGCTGCACGCCAGCCCGATGCGCCGCGCCCTGGCGACCGCCCTCCCCATCAGCGCAGCCGTCGGACTGCCGGTGCGGGTAACCCCCGACCTCTGCGAAGAGAACGGGCTGGGAGAGCATCCCGGCATGACGCGCGACGAGATCGCCGCCATGCTGCCCGCCTGCGAAATCCCCGACTCTGTCACCGCACAGGGATGGTGGTTCCGGCGGCAGGAGGGACCGGAGCAGGCGTCGGCAAGGGCGCGCGCTGCCGCCAGCCGTCTTCAGTCGCTCTACCAGCAAAACGGCGACGAGCGGGTGGCGGTCGTAACGCACGGGACGTTCGCCTCCTACCTCCTCCGCGCCCTGATCGCCGTTCCGTCGGACAGCCGCCTCCACTTTTTCCATGATAACGCCGGCATCAGCCTGATCGAGTTGCGCCCCAACGTCACCTTCCTGCGCTATCTGAACCGCCTGGATCACCTCTCGCCGGAGCTGGTAAGCTGAAATCTGCTCCCCGCCCCCAATTTCAGGCAGGAGGAGGAGGCAGGCTGCGAAGAAGAGTATAGGGATTCCTGAGGGAGTGAGACGGATGCGATTTCCTTACGGTAATGCCGCGCTCTGTATGCTGATCCTCGCCCTGCTTTCGGGGCTGTTTCTGGCGATGCGCCCGGTTTCGAAAAAGACCGCGCGCCTCACCTTCTGGACGTTCGCCGACACCCATGCCGACGCCTATCGCAAAGCCCTGCCCGCCTTTGAAGAGGCTCAGAGGAAGAAGGGACGCGATGTGACGGTGGATATCCAGCTGGTAACCGGCGAGGCGGTCAACCGACGGCTGCAAGCCGCCTTCCTGACCGATCTGGATGTGCCGGACCTGGTGGAGGTGGAGATCAGCTGGGCGGGCAGCTTCTTTCGCGGTCCGCTGAAGGATGTGGGCTTTCTCGACCTGACCGACCGCATCCATGAATCGGGACTGTGGGAGCGCATGGTGCAGGCGCGTTTCGCCCCCTACACCAGTCGCGGACGCATCTTCGGGTTGCCGCACGACGTTCACCCCGTGATGCTCGCCTATAACCGCGAGATCTTCGAAAAGGAGGGGGTGGATGTCCGCAAGATCGAGACATGGGACGATTTCGTGGAGGTGGGTCGCAAGCTGACCATTCCCAATAAGCGTTACATGATCGAGTTTCCGGACACCGAGGCGTCCCGGCTGGAGATGTGCCTGTTCCAGCGCAACGGAGGCTACTTCGACCCGGAGGGCAACTGCATCTTCGATAACGAGATCGCCGTGCAGACCATGCTCTGGTATGTGCCGTTGGTCGCCGGAGACCGAAAGATCGGCAGCAATCTCGGCTCCGGGCAGATCCTTACCAAAGCGGTGGAGGACGGCTACTTCCTCTGTCTGGTCGCCCCGGACTGGCGCACCAAGTCGTTTGAGAAGGACATTCCGAGCATGGCGGGGAAGATGGCGCTCATGCCGCTTCCCGCCGCGACGCCGGGCGGACGCCGCACCTCCACCTGGGGCGGCACGATGATCGGCATCACGCGCCACTGTCCGGAGCCGGACCTTGCCTGGGAACTCGCCCTGCATCTCTATCTGAATAAGGAGGACCTTGCCGGGCGATTCCGCGAAACCAATATCCTTCCCGCCGACCGCGAAAGCTGGAAGGAGCCGGCTTACTCCGAGCCGCGCCCCTACTGGAGCAATCAGCCGCTCGGCAAGCTCTACGCGCAACTCGCGCCCGACGTGCCGTTCCAGTACACCAGCCCCTTCATCGGAACGGCGAAGGCAAAGCTGGGCGAGGCGTTGACGCAGTGCGTGCAGTACTACCGCGCCAACGGCGAGCGGGGATTTGAGGCGTATGCGCGCCAGCAGTTGAAAAAGAGCGCCGACGAGGTCCGCAGACTCATCCGGCGCAATCCGTACTGACGTCAGAACCCGATTCCTGCCGACGCAGAAGGAGATCCGAATGACCGCGCAAGCCCGCAGTCAGGCAGTGGAGCAGTATGAACGCGAGGGCTACGTGCTGTTCCAGAACGTGCTGGATGAGACGTTGATCCAGGAAGCCAGCGACCATGTCGCCTGGCTGCTGGAGAAGAATCCCGGCGTGCGTCCGGAGCATCTAGGACATACCCTGATGACCAACGACCCGTTCTGGGTGCGGCTCGTCAGCGACGACCGCCTGCTCGACATCGCCCAGCAGTTTATCGGTCCCAACATCGCCCTGTTCGCCTCGCACTACATCTGCAAGCCGCCCGGCGACGGGCAGCCGGTGCTGTGGCATCAGGACGGCAGCTACTGGCCCCTCGAACCGATGGAGGTGATCACCCTGTGGCTGGCGGTGGACGACTCGCTGCCCGAAAACGGCTGCATGCGCCTCATCCCCGGCACGCATACCCTCGACCTCAAAGGGCTTCAGCCCAATACGGAGGTCGCCAACGTGCTCAGCTCCGAGATTCCCCCCGAATATGTGGACGAATCGAAGGCGGTGGACTGCGTGCTCCGCCGGGGCGGGGTCTCGGTGCACCACCCCAACATCATTCACGGCTCCAACGCCAACACCTCGACCCTGCGCCGCTGCGGGCTGACCATTCGCTACATCCCCACCACCACGCGCATCCTGCTCAAGGGCAAGAGCGCGAAGGAGGGACGCTGGCCCAGCGCATTCCTGCTGCGGGGCGAGGCGGTTCCCGGCATCAACGACTACAACCCGCGTCCCCGGTATATCCCCGGCGTGCATATGCCGTTTCGCGGCTGTGAGGAGTGGCAGTAGCGATGGATATCCCGAAGATGATCGAACAGTTCGAACGAGACGGCTTTCTGGTGATCCCAAACGCGCTCTCGAAAGAGACCGCCGAGACACTGCGGCAGGGCGTGGAGCGGGACTTCGCGCAGCCAGATGCGGAAGCTGAGCTGTACGGCGGCATATCGAACATCTGGCGTCCCAAGATGTTCGAGCACGGACCGGAGTTTGAGGCGGTGGTGGATAACCCGCGCGTGATTGATCTGGTCGAAGCCATTCTCGGCAAAGACTGCCACCTGATCGCCAACAGCGCGCTCTGCACCGGACCCGGACAGGGCATCTCCTTCTGGCATGCGGATGAAGCCGTGCGCTTCCCCCGCCCCAAAGGCGTCCCGCTCGATCCGCGCATCCCCATGCCCTGCTTCGTTCTGAACTTCAACTACTACCTGTGCGATGTGGACGAGGAGCTTGGACCGACGCAGTTTGTTCCGGGCAGCCACCGCAGCGGACGCCAGCCCGACCCGGAGGACATGGACGCCGACGGCAACCCGGTCTACGAGGGACGCTCCGCCGTCAGCGGGGTCGGTCCGGCGGGAACGGCGGTCGTCTGGAATGACCAGACCTGGCATCGGGGCGCGCCCAACCGCTCCAAAGACCGGTATCGCTGGGTGCTGCAGGCTCCCTACGGACGCCGCTTCATCGCGCAGCGGTTCTATCCCTTCATCAACTACCATATGCCGGAAGAGATCCTGGAGCGCGCCAATCCGCGCCGCCGCCGGCTGCTGGGGCTGCACGAGATCGGAGCATACGGGTAGACGCCATGACCGAACACGAGAGGTACCTCTTCGATCTGCACGGCTATCTGGTCGTCCCCGACGCTCTGAGCGCAGAGCAGGTCGCCGCGCTCAACGCCATCCTGGATGAGCGGCTGGAGGCGGAAGCCGATCCCAGCGCCAACACGCACCGCTTCATCGGTCTGCTCGGATGGGGACAGCCCTACCTGGATCTGATAGACAACCCGCGCATCCTGCCCTATCTGGAAGCGCTGCTGGGACCCCATTTCCGCCTCGATCACGACTATGCGGACGTCATCCGTACCGGCAAAGGTCCCATCGGAACCACCCTGCACGGCGGCGCGACCCCCTACGACCCGCTCTACTACTATCACTACGAAAACGGGCGGATCCGCAACGGGCTGACGGTGGTCGCCTATAACCTCAAGGATGTCAACCCGGGCGACGGGGGCTTTGCCGCCGTTCCCGGCAGCCATAAGTCCAACATACCCTTCCCGAGAGAGTGGATCGAACTGGATCGTCCGCACCCCTGCGTGCAGCCGGTGGTCGGTCCGGCGGGAACGGCGATCCTCTTTACGGAGGCGCTGACGCACGGCACGCTGCCCTGGCGCAGCCAGGAGCAGCGGCGCACCCTGTTCTACAAATACTCGCCCAACTCCCTCTCCTGGGCGGCAGACTACTACAACGCCGACGACTATCCCGGCTTGACCGAGCGGCAGCGCGCCATCCTGGAGCCGCCCAACGCGCGCTATCCGGGACGCCACCGCCCGAAATCACTGGGATAGCCGCGATGCGAGCATCCATGCTGCGAGATACGCTATGACAACCTCCTCCTGGTTCCGCCTGCAGCACAGAGCGGCTCCCTACCTGTTCGTCGCCCCCTTCCTGCTGCTCTTCTTCACCTTCGGGCTGTATCCGATCATCCGCAGCCTGATCCTCGCCTTCTACGCGACGAACGGTCCGAAAAGCCAGATATTCGTCGGAGGCGCGAACTTCTCGTTCCTGCTCTCCGACCCCGACTTCCATACCGCCGTCTGGAACACCTCGGTCTTCGCCTTCTGGTCGGTCTTCCTGCAGCTTCCGCTCTCGCTGGGACTGGCGATCCTGCTCAGTCAGCGATGGGTACGGGGACGCAACGCCCTGCGGCTGGCTTTCTTCTCCCCGCATCTGCTGGGATCGGTCTTCGTCGGCGTGCTGTTTCAGGTGCTGTTCATCCCGCAGTACGGACTGGTGAACACCACCCTGCACCGCACAACCGGAGGCGCGATCCCGCTGGACACGCGCTGGCTCTCCGAACCCGCGCTGGTGATGCCCGCCATCGTGCTGACCTCGCTCTGGATGTATGTGGGCTTCAACATGATCTACTTCCTGGCGGCGATCCAGGCGGTGGACAAAGACCTCTACGAGGCGGCGATCGTGGACGGGGCGAACGGCTGGCAGCAGTTTCTGGCGGTAACCCTGCCCGGCATTCGCCCCGTCGCCATCTTCGTGCTGGTCACCGCGACCATCGGATCCTTCCAGCTGTTTGAGATGCCTTGGATCCTGCTCGGCAACTCCTCCGGTCCCAACAAGTCCGGGCTGACCATCGTGATGTATCTGTTTCAGACCGGCTTCATCACCGGCGATCTGGGGCTGGCTTCCGCCATCGGCTGGACGCTCGCGCTCGGTCTGCTCGTCATCAGCCTGATCCAGATGCGCCTGACCGGAGCCTGGAAAGGAGCCAGCGAATGAAGCCGAAAACCAACGTGCAGGCTCTGCGCCTGATCGTCTACCTGACCCTGGTCGCGCTTGCCTGCATCGCGCTGACCCCGATGCTCTGGCTGCTGCTAGCTGCCTTCAAGGGTCCCGATGAACTGTTCGCCTACGTCTTCTTTGCCCCCCGCTACACCCTCGGCAACTTCGTCGCCCTGTTCAATCATAATATCAACTTCCTGCGCTGCATGGTCAACAGCGTCTTCGTCTCCTGCGTCTCGGTGCTGGCGCAGCTCTTCTTCTCCTCGCTGGCGGGCTTTGCGCTGGCAAAGTACGAGTTTCGGGGCAAGAAGCTGGTGATGATCCTGATGATCTCGACCCTGCTGATCCCCGGTCAGATTCTGATGGCTCCCTCCTACGAACTGATCTACCGGCTGGGACTGGTGGACTCGTTCAGCGGGCTGATCATTCCCGGCGCGGTCAGCGTCTTCGGCATCTTCCTCTTCCGGCAGGCGCTGCTGCAGGTCCCCGATGAACTGATCCATGCGGCGCGCATAGACGGCTGCTCCGAGTTTCGCATCTACTGGGATATCATGATGCCGGTCTCCCGCCCGATGGTGGGAGCCTTCTGCCTGATCAGCTTTATGGGAGCCTGGAACAACTACCTCTGGCCTCAGATCATGCTCCACTCCAGCGAACGCTTCACCCTCCCCATCGCCCTCACCTCGCTGGTCGGCTTGCAGCAGCAGCAGTACGGCGCGCTGATGGCGGGGACGCTGCTGAGCGTTCTGCCGGTGATCGTGCTGTTCCTGTTGCTGCAGAAGGAGTTCGTCGCAGGTCTGACGGCGGGAGCGGTGAAAGGATAGTGCGAGTGACGGACATTGCGCTGCTGCTGATCGGCGCGGCGGGGGCGGTCTGCCTCTGCGCCCCGCCGACGGAGCCTGCCGAAAAACAGGCAGCCCCGCCGCGCGGCTATCGCATCCCGCTGATAGACCTCGCCGGACAGACACAGCGGCAGGTGATTGTGGATCGGGAGCCGGGACAGTATCTCGGACACCCGACCACCGTGCTGCTGGAGGACGGCAAAACGATCCTGATCGTCTACCCGAAAGGGCACGGACGCGGGGCGATCGTGATGAAGCGCAGCGAGGACGGGGGCAGAACCTGGAGCGAGCGGCTGCCGACGCCTCCCAACTGGGCGACCTCGCAGGAGACCCCGACCATCCATCGGGTGATAGACCCGCAGGGCGTCCGGCGGCTGATCCTCTTCTCCGGTCTCCATCCGATCCGCATGGCGGTATCGGAGGACGACGGCAGAAGCTGGACGGAGCTGAAGCCGATCGGCGACTTTGGCGGCATCGTCGCGATGGCTTCCGTCATCCGCCTCCACAACGGCAGCTACGCCGCCTTTTTCCACGACGACGGAAGATACCTGCGCGCCGGCGGCGGAGCGGCGAACCGCTTCCGGGTCCACCGCATCCTCTCCGCCGACGGCGGCTTGACCTGGAGCGAGCCGGAGGTCGCTGCCGAGCATCCGCAGGCGCATCTGTGCGAGCCGGGACTGGTTCGCTCGCCGGACGGCAGGCAGTTAGCGATGCTGCTGCGCGAAAACAGCCGACGGTTCAACTCCTTCGTCTGTTTCTCGGACGACGAGGGGCGCACCTGGTCAGCGCCGCGCGAACTGCCCGGCGCGCTCACCGGAGACCGGCATGTGGCGCGCTATGCGCCGGACGGTCGGCTGGTCATCACCTTCCGTGACACCACGCACGAAAGCCCGACGAAGGGCGACTGGGTCGCCTGGGTCGGAACCTATGCGGACATCACGGAGGGACGCGAAGGAGCCTACCGCGTGCGCCTGATGGACAACCATAAGGACGCGGACTGCGCCTATCCCGGGCTGGAACTGCTCCCGGATGGAACCTTTGTCGCGACGACCTACGGACACTGGACGCCCGGCGAGCCGCCCTATATCGTCAGCGTGCGCTTCACCCTCAAAGAGCTGGACGCGCTCGCAGCCCGCCGCTAGCGCCGGGAGGGACTGGATCAATTCCTCTGCCTCTCCTCGTATAAGTATGGAAGAATGAGTCAGAGCGGGAGGTCTCCGGCTGCCCGACAGCCAGCAGCAGCGGACACTCTCGATCCATCACTGTTTTCGATCTACTGTCAGCGAGAGTGCATCGTGCGATACGAACGGGGCGAACTGATCGGGGAAGGGGGCATGGCGCGGGTCTACCGGGGTCGGCACTCCGGTCTGGATCGTCCCGTCGCCATCAAGGAGCTTCGCGAGGGTCTCACCAAGATACCGGAGCTGACCGAGCGATTCCTGCGCGAGGCGCGGATCTGCGCGCGTCTGGACCATCCCAGCATCGTGCGCGTCTACGATACGGATGTCGAGGAGGGGCGTCCCTACATCGTGATGGAGCTGCTGGACGGAGAGACCCTGCAGAGCTATCTTCGACGGCAGGGACCGCTGACCGACCTGCAAGCGGTCTTCGTCACCAGAAAACTTCTCTCCGCCCTGAGCTACGCGCACGGGCAGGGCGTCATTCACCAGGATATCAAGCCCGCAAACATCTTTGTCGGGCGGCAGGGGATGGTCAAGCTGGTAGACTTCGGGATTGCGGCGGCGGGCGCGGGAGGCAAGACGGGGGGAATGCAGTTCGGAACCCTCACCTACATGAGTCCCGAGCAGTTGAGCGGACGCCCGATAGATGCGCGCACCGATCTCTACAGTCTGGGAATCGTGCTCTACGAGATGGTTGCCGGGTCTCCTCCCTTCCGCGCCACCTCTCCGCTGGAGCTGCGGCATCAGCAGATGGTGCAGACGCCTCCGCCGCTGCCAGAATCCGTTCCGCTGTGGATGCAGG
Source organism: uncultured Chthonomonadales bacterium (assembly GCA_938005745.1). Taxonomy (GTDB): domain Bacteria; phylum Armatimonadota; class Chthonomonadetes; order Chthonomonadales; family CAJBBX01; genus CALLMM01. Next base: position 34,948 of record CALLMM010000049.1, read on the forward strand.
AGGTGATCGAGAAGGCGCTGGAGAAGGACCCCAACGCGCGCTACCAGAGCGCAGACGAGATGCTGCAGGCGCTGGAGAAGAAGCGTCGGACCAGCGCGCCGCTCTCCGACGGCGTTCCGGTCACCGGCAGAACGGTCACCCGCACCAGCTACCAGGACGCCATCCACGCGGCGATGGAGGCGCGCCGCCGGCAGATGAGAGCCACCGTGATCGCCATCGTGCTGGTGCTGCTCGCGCTGGGCGGGGTCTGGGGCTATCGCTACTACCAGCAGCGTCAGATCATCGCGGAGGCGGCGCGCCCCTCCGATGTCAAAAAAAAGCCGCGCACCGACAACAAGCCCGCCAGACCTCCTAACCGTCCCGCAGGCACCTCGCGCTCCTCCTCCGACCCCTCCTCCCGCGGCGCGCCGGCGCGTCCGGGAGCCTCCCGCTCCGACGGGGCTTCCGGCGACTCGCCGTTGCAGAAACGCGCCGCAACGGGAGACTCAGCTGCCTCCGAAAGCTCCGACACCGGGAAGACGCCCTCCTCCGATACGGAACGGGAGAGCGGCTCCGACCCCTCCGGTGCGACGGACGCCGGGCCCGGGTCCAACGACTCGCCGGAGACGCCCTGATGCGCCTCTTTGTGATGCTGGGGAGCCTGAACGCCCTCCTGGCGGTTGCACTCGGAGCCTTCGGCGCGCACTTTCTGCGCGCGCGCATCTCCCCGGACCTGCTGGCGGTCTATCAGACCGGCGCGCACTACCATCTGACGCATGCGCTGGCGCTGCTGTTCACAGCTCTGTTCGTTGAGCGAACCTCCTCCGGCTCTCCCGCGCGCTGGTCCGGCTGGCTCTTTACGGCGGGGATCGTCCTCTTTTCCGGCAGCCTCTATCTGATGGCGTTCACCGGCGCGCGGATCCTCGGAGCCGTCACGCCCTTCGGAGGGGTCTGCTTCCTGACCGGATGGGCGACGCTCTTTCTGGCTGCCCTGCGCCATAGACCCTGACCCGCCCCCTTCTTGCGCGGCTTTCTCGCCCGACGCAGGAGTTCCCCGCCCCGTCCGCGAATAGACCAGACACACAATACCCGGCAGTCAGGAGAGACGATTATGGGATTCATGCAGGAGAAGCGCGTACTGGTAACGGGGGTGCGCAACAAGTGGAGCATCTCATGGCACTGCGCGCTTTCGCTGCATCGGGAGGGCGCACAGATCGCCTTCTCTGTGCGCAGCGACCGGGAGAAGGAAGACACCCTCAAACTGATCCAGGGAACCGATCTGGAGCCGACCCCGATCTTTCTCTGCGACGCCACAAAGCCCGAAGAGGTGGCGCGGAGCATGGAGGAGGTGGGAGCCTGCTTTGAAGGCAGGCTCGACGGCTTGCTGCACAGTATGGCGTTCGCCAAACGGGAGGACCTGAGCGGAGAGTACCTGACGACCTCTCAGGACGGTTTCGCGCTGGCGATGGATGTCAGCGTCTACACCCTGCTCGCCCTGTCGCAGGCGGCGCGCCCCCTGATGCAGGCGGCGGGCGGCGGCTCCATCGTTACCCTGACCTATCTAGGCAGCGAGCGGGTGATACCGGGCTACAACATCATGGGCGTCTGTAAAGCCGCGCTGGAGTCGAGCGTGCGCTATCTGGCGTATGATCTAGGCGCGGACAATATCCGGGTCAACGCCGTCTCCGCCGGTCCGATCAAGACGCTCTCGGCGCAGGGGATCGCCGGGTTCAGCGGAATGCTCGGTCAGGTGGCGGAGCGCTCCCCGCTGCGCCGGCGCATCGAGGCGGACGAGGTCGGGGACGCCGCCGCCTTCCTGCTCAGCGGACTGGCGCGCGGAATCACCGGCGAAGTGCTCTATGTGGACGCCGGATACAACATCATGGGACTGTAGCGAACGCAGGGAGAGAGAAGTCCATGAGCCATACCCGCGCCGACGCCTGGAACCTGCTGACCGAATACACGCAGAGCGAAAGCCTCCTCAAACATGCGCTGGCGGTCGAGGCGGCGATGCGTTTCTACGCCGAGAAGTTTGGAGAGGATGCAGAGTTGTGGGGAAACACCGGTCTGCTGCACGACTTCGACTATGAGCGGTGGTCCCAGGCTCCCGACCATCCGACCAACGGCATGCGTATCCTGCAGGAACGGGGCTGGCCCGAAGCGATGATCCGCGCCATCGGCGGACACGCCACCTATCTGAACATCCCCCGCGATACTCTGCTGGCAAAGACGCTCTTCGCGGTGGATGAGCTATGCGGCTTCCTCACCGCCGTCGCCTACGTGCGCCCCTCGCGCAGGATCGCGGAGGTGGAGGTCTCCTCGGTCAAAAAGAAGTTCAAGGATAAGGCGTTCGCCCGCAGCGTCTCCCGCGAGGACATCTTTCAGGGCACAGAAGAACTCGGCGTTCCGATGGACGAGCATATCGGCAACTGCATCGCCGCCATGAGCCGCATCGCCGACGACCTGGGGCTGTAGCGCAGCCCCCGTCCCCTCTCCATGACCATCTCCTGGCAGCTACTCGGCGATCCCGGACGCGATAACGCTCTGCTGGCGCGCGTGGACAGCGGGCAGGGCGTCGAGCGGCTGCTGTTCGACTGCGGCGAGGGCTGCCTCTCCGCCCTGTCGCACGCCGAAATCCTGGCGATCAATCACCTCTTCTTTTCGCACCTGCACATGGACCACCTAGGCGGCTTCGACTCGCTCTTCCGCCGAACCTACAACCGCCTCTCCCCGCCCAACCGTATCTGGGGACCGCCGGAGACGACGCGCATCCTGCACCATCGCTTTCAGGGCTTCCTCTACAACCTGCACCACCGGCAGACCGGAACCTGGCGCGTTACCGACATCTTCCCGGACTGTCAGAAAACGGCGCGTTTTGAGCTTTCGGAAGCCTTCGAAATCCTCCATGAAGAGGAGACCGCCGCGAAAGGCAGCCTTGTTCTGGAGACGGAGCGCTATACGGTGGAGGCGTTCGCGCTCGACCACAATACGCCGTCTCTGGGCTATCTGCTGCGCGAGAAGCCCCGATGGAACGTAGACCCCGCGCGGATGCAGGCGATGGGACTGCCGCCCGGCGCATGGGTGAAAGCGTTGAAGGATCCGCTGTCCGGACAGACGGAGCTGGAGATCGCGGGGAGGCGTTACGACCTGACAGCCCTGCGGGAAGCCCTCCTGATCGAGACGCCCGGCGACTCTCTCGCCTACCTGACCGACTTTCGGATGGACACGCAGACGCGGGAGTCTCTGGCAGAGCGGCTGAAGGGATGTCAGACGGTCGTCTGCGAGAGCCAGTACCGGCACGCAGACCGGGAGCTGGCGGCGAAAAACTACCATCTGACGGCGACCGACGCCGCGCAGCTTGCCCTGGAAGCCGAGGTCGGCGCGCTGATCCTCTTCCACCTGTCGGATCGGTATACCCGCGCGGAGCGGCAGGAGCTGCTGCGCGAGGCGCAGGCGATCTTTCCGAACACACGGTTCCCGGACCATTGGCAGATATGAGGACTACGCGCCCGGGACCGTTACGCCGCACGAACGCCCGCGCGGACCGCTGGAGGAGGGGGCAGACAGCGAGGCATCTGTTCCCACCCCCATCGGCGGCGCCAACGCTCCGATAGGCGGCAACAAACATCGCTCTACTATCTGCCCCGACCGGCACAAGAGGGAGAAGCCCCACGTCCGGGTAGAACGGCGCAACGGATCAGGCGTTTTTCGTCATCTTGCCCTTGTCGGCGGCTTGCGCATTGCGGCGCGCCTCCTCCGCCTGCTGCTGCATCTCCTCGACGCTGCGGGTCTGCAGACGCGCCATGCCCGTAAAGCCCTCCATCGTCTTCACCCGCGTCCCGCTGCGCTCCGCCTCCTCCAAACGCGCCTTCGCCTTCGGGATCTCCTCGGCGTACTGCGGCAGCCACTGCGCCTGCGCCACCAGCATCTCATCGGTCATCTGCCACACCTCCTCCGGGTCGCATACCGCCCCGACCAGCGGATCGTGCAGCATCGCCTGCTTGAGCAGCATCACATCGCCGTGCACCGCCGCCTCCATCCCCATCCGCTGCACGTTTACGCTCGCCGAGCAGGTCGCCGCGCACGCCAGCGGCAGATCGCCGATATGCGCCATATGGATGCCGTTGCGGTCCACAAAGCCCAGCGACTCGACGATGCAGCCCTCCGGAAGGTTGGTGATGATGCCGGTGTTGGGCACGTTGAAGTGACCGCGATAAGTCCGTCCGGTCTCCAGCGCCTCGATGATATAGGAGCCATGCTCCTCGCTGCGACTTTCGGGGGTGAAGCGGGGCGGTTCGGCTTTGAGCCAGTTGGGGAAGTCGGTCTCAAACCAGTTGCGTCCCTCCGTGCAGACGCGCAGATACCCGCCCGTCTCCCCGTTGATCCACGACGACAGGTCTATCCATCGGGGGATCTCGTCGAGCCGCTTGCGGTACCAGGGAACGTACTCCGACAGATGCCCGTTGCTCTCGGTGGAGTAGTAGCCGAACCGCTTGAGCACATCAATGCGCACCTTCTCGGTGGTGGGGTAGGTCGGGTGGGAGGTGAACAGGTCGTAGAGCATCGGGATCAGGTCATACTGACGCCACTGCGCCTGCAGGCACCAGGTCTGATGGTTGATGCCGGAGAAGACGAAGGCGATCTCCTTACGGTGGACGCTCTCCTCGGGTCCGATCAGCCCTTCACGGCGCGCCCAGTGCGTCACGCAGTCGGCGATCTGCCACTGCGCCCCCTGCACGCCATGGCACAGCCCGACGGTCCGGACCCCGCCGTACTTATTGCACGCCCAAGTGAGCATCGCCATCGGGTTGGAGTAGTTGAGGAACAGCGCGCCCGGCTTGGCGACCTCCCGGATGTCTTTGCAGAACTCCAGCAGCGCCGCGATGCCCCGCTGCGCGTACATGATCCCGCCGGCGCAGATCGTGTCGCCCACGCACTGATCCACCCCGTACTTGAGCGGGATGTCAATATCGGTCTGGAACGCCTCCAGACCGCCGCAGCGGATCATGCAGATCACGTAGTCGCTGTCGGCGACGGCGCGGCGACGGTTGGTCGTCGCGATCACCTTTGCCGGCAGGCGGTTGGCTTTGATGTCGCGCCGGGCAAGCTGCGTGACCATATCGAGATTGCGCTCGTTGATATCGGTAAAGGCGAAGGTGGTGTCGGCAAACTCCGGCACCGTCAGCAGATCCGCCATAAGCCGGCGGGTGAAGCCGATGCTTCCGGCTCCGATCATCGCGATTTTGAGGGACATAAGAAAACTCTCCCGGTGAGATAAAATGGTCATCAGGAGAGTTCGTAAGAGAGCCGGCGGAGTCCTGCTTGAAGCGGCGTCAGGCCGCAAGCGAGGCTTTACGCTCGGTGCGAACCGGTCTTATTTGGCTGCCTGACGGGTGACGATCGGGACGTAGCCGACTTCTAGCCCCTTCGGCGGGGTTACGAGAACGGCTGGATCGAGGAGCGCAAGTCTCCCCACAGTAGGAGGCGGCAGGTAGTCGCGATCCTTGGTCCATAGGCGGTGCAGCATCTCTACGCGCTTTTGCAATCTCTCCCGTTCGGCGTCCGTAAGGTCGGCATTGAGCAGAGCTGGCTGGTCTGCAAAGCGATACCAGTAGTAGGTTACGATACTGCCATCCCCCAATTTCGCTTGGAACGGGCCCGCCACCGGTCCTGGTCTCTTCCAACTGCTCCCCTCCTCGTCGGGAGTGATGTAAGGCTCCGGGTTGGCTGCGCGCCGATGCGGGAAGGTCACTTTCGCCAAGCCAGTCTCGGCGGGAACCTCTTTGGGGCTCACGACCGCCCACTTCCCCTGGTCCTTGCCCTCCTTCTCTAGGCGATAGTATTCAGGGAGGGTGACGAGTGACCCGCGCTTCGAGTCGGCTTTCGACACCCATTCCCTGTTCCAGCGATAACCATACGTGACGGCATCCAGCGCGACAGGCGTAGCAAACGAGCTCCATGCCAGGGGGTGTCCCTTATCGTTGGGCGTGTTGGGCACATGGATCTGCCACGTCGCTCCCCCCTGATTGTGGAAGGTATGCACGCTGGAAGCCTGTGCGTTAATAGCGCCGGAGACGGGCGGTCCGCCGTTGAACCACGCCTGTACGCCATCCCACAGCGCCGCCTTGTTGTAGGCGGTGATGCGGTGCACCAGCACGGAGGTCTCTCCCGGCTCTCCTGGGAACTGGACGGGAGCAATGCGGGCATACGTGTCGCCCTTCGCATCCCGAGACAGGTAGGCAGGAATGTACTGCGTCTCCATCTGCACCGCCTTGTTTGGCTCGGCGGGACGAGTATCTAGGAACATCCCGCTCAGTTTCGGGTTCTCGACAGAGGGGCGTGACCAGAAATAGGGGGTGAAGAAAGCCACCGGTCCTTTGAAGTTACCTGTGTTGAGGAACAGGGTCCAGCAGTAGTTTCCGGTCGGAACGTCTTTTCCGGCGGTCGTCTTCTTGGCATCTATGAGCGGGAGGGCTAAATAGCCGTAACCGAAGAGTTCGCCGCTAGTGCCTTGCTTGAGGTTGAGGCCATCCGGGGGCCAGAGAACCCACGGGCTAAGTTGAGCCACCGCATAGTGTCCAGCCGGATTTTTCCAATCCCGCCCCTTGCCCGCGCCAGGTCCGTTCGCCCATTCGCTGAAGTTCAGAGCGACGCCGCCCATGATGAATTTGGGCGTCACGGTGGCGAACCGCGTATCACGCCACCATCCAAGTCCCCCCTCGATGTCGGAGTAGAGATCCTGCGGTGTCTGACCATCGTATTGCGCAAACATCCAGGTACCAAACAGGCCGCTCTGGAACTCCGCGCCGGGGTAGTTTTTCAAAAGCGGCCAGGCAGCGACATACATGGAGAAGCCGGCGTTATAGGTCTTGGACACCCTGTCATGGGGTACAAGTAGGTAGCCCGACATCTCCGACCTCTGAACCGCCCCCGCCTCTGCACTCTTGCACAGTTGCTTCATGGCGTTCCCCATCGCTTCGCCAATGAGATAGTAGGTCTCGGCGTTGCTGTTCCAGTGATAGATCTGCTGTGACGGCGAGACCTCCTCCTCCCGCCAGAACGCGCGCGTGCCAACAAAAGCGACATTCCCTTTGAACTCTGGGTACTCCGCAACCGCCGCCTGCGCCTTCATCAGACCAAGCGCGTGGGGGTCGCGCTCCAGTAAGCCGCCCATGCCTGTCTCGGCAATGACGAACGGCAGATTCGGCGCCCCTAGATCCTTGCGGATGTCGCGGATAAAGTGAGCCAAGTTCTTCTCGTACTCGGCGACGAAGTCTGGGGTGACGCGGTCGTTCCATCCCTGGTGCCAACCGAACCCGGCGAGACGGTAACTGCGATGGGCTAACTCCGGGAACTGATTTTTTAGGTCGCTGAGCAGGGCTTTCGTCCGCTGAACGATCTCCCTGTAATAGGGTCCTACGTCACCGCCTGCACTCGGCGGGCGGAAGTCCCGGGCAAGGCTCTTTCCGCCCCACGCCAGTTTGATGAGCAGAACCGGCTCCGAATAGGCATCTCCGACGACGTGACCGAATCCTAGCTCCGGACCGATGCAGTCCTCACCGACCCCATATCCCACCGTTAACTTTCCCTTGCGGTCAAGGTAGTGAATCCAGACATCGTTACGCACGGCCCATGCGCCGGTTCTGTCGAGCAGATGCTTAAATTTTTGCGCTGTCGCTCGGTCTTTCGTGAGATATTCAAGACTACCCTTCCCGCCGTTGCGGTCCGGGTCAGCCTTCACGAACCCATGCCCTTCCATATTCGACTGTCCGGCGAGGATGAATACCTTCACAGGCTGGTCGGCAGCGGCCGCCGGAGCTACCAGCGCGAACAGGCTAAGGATGACGGTAGTAGACAAGTAGCAGCGACTCATAATTGCTCCTTGTACGAGTGTCTCTCGTAGTGATGGTCGAAATCCGGAGATCGTTCGGTCTGAGCGTCCTAACGCTTCGTACGTGTCAGGGACGAAAAGGTCAAGGTAGTAGGTCCTCTCACACTACTCATGACCCTTGTTGGCGTCTCTTTTCGGTAGACTACCGCCAAGATGTATGAAAGATCGTTCTATTTTTCTGAAGAGCTCTGAATAGTCCTCATCTCCTCTTCTTACAGCGTAGCGGCGTCACTCGTCATCTTCTTAAAACCTCTAATCGGACTAACGCGGTTGTCCTGGCAGTAACTGATACACACTGCTTTCAGTTCGCACAAGTGCCCTCACCCTCCGGGATCGTGCTGCCAGAGGTGGCGGGGAAGAGCCGCCTCGGTACCCACCACAGATAGACCGCCATGCCGATCAGCTCCACCAGCGACTGAAACACGATCGCGACGACTGTCAGCCCGTAGGAGGAGGGGAGTGCCAACGCCACAGGCAGCACCACAAAGGAGTTGCGGGTCCCCAGACTGAACGCCAGAACGCGCCCCTGCGACGGCGGTAAGGAGAAGACGCCGGCGAGCAGACGCGCCAGCAGACCCGCAACCGCCAGGTAGCCGACGTAGATCAACAGCAGATGCCCGAGCGCCGACAGAGAGGCGGCGACCAGATTCACCTGCGTCGCGGCGATGATGAAGACGACCACCGCGAGCAGCGGCACCGGCAGCCATGCCAGCCTCTCCTGCACAGCTCCTCGCCCCGGTCGGCTCTCAATCCACCGCTCCGTGAGATATGCCCCTAACAGAGGCAGCAGAATCAGACCCGCGAACGCGGTCAGCATATCCCGGCGCGCCGCGGCAGTCACAAAGTCCGTCCCCAGAAACAGCCACAGATACAGCGGGAGCAGAGCCACCTGCAGCAGCAGACTGACCGGCGAAAAGGCGATGGCGTGCCCGGTGTCTCCGCCCCCCAGATGCGTGAAGGTGATAAACCAGTCCGTGCAGGGCGCCAGCAGCACCAGCAGGACGCCGAGACGGAATGCCGGGTCGTCTGGGAGAAGATGCGTCAGCCCCCCCAGCAGCGCCGGGATCGCCAGAAAATTGCCGACAACCGCGGCAAGGACAAAACGGGCGTCGGAGGCGACGTCCCGCAGATGCGCCAGCGGTACCTGCGTAAAGGTCGCATACAGCAGCAGAGCCAGAACGGGCCAGAGTGCTGCCTCCAGCAGTACCAGCCGACCGGGCAGCGCTATCCCGACGGTCAAGCCGCAGCTAATCGCGGCAAGGAATACCACTACCTGATACTTCTCAAGAGTCTGTCTAGTCAACCGAAGTCCGTTCCGTCAAAGTCTCACCAGGCTGTGAAGCACCTGCGTCTTTCGTCTGGGTCGGATGCCGGGAGGCAGATTTGGAGCGACATGCCTGGCGAAGAGCCGATTGGCGGCTGCCGCCGGCTACAAAGCCTTCGCGTAGTCAATCATACCCTGAAAATCCACCACCACCGCCGGCTCGTCTCCCACGGTCCAGGCATCGTGTCCGGAAGGCAGCAGAGACACATCCCCCGCCCGACACTCCAATTCGGTGCCGTCGTCCATCCGCACCATCAACACGCCCGAGACATGGTACTGAAAGTGAGGAGCCTCGCAGCTCTTCGTCTTCGCGAGAGGCTGCACCGAGGTCGCCCATCGCCAGCCCGGCTCAAAGACTGCCCGCCCGATGGTAGCGCCGCCGATGTGAATCAGTTCCAGTCGCCCCAGGGGGAATTCCCGCACCTCGTCCGGATGGTCGAAGCTCCTGCGTTCCGCTCTCTCCATCTTGCGCCTCCTTGTTGGGTTGTGAATAGATGGCGTGAAGTCCAGTTAACTGGCTTCGATGCTGCAGGAGAAGGATCTCCGGCGAAACACCGCAGAATGTACAGCGATTCTCTCGGCAGCAACCACACCTCTTTGCACCAGAGCAGGCCGCATTCCTTCTTTTGAAGGGATAAATATTTTTTTCGTTATGGAATAGCGCAACGACGTCAGCAGCCCGGCGGGTCCGGGGAAACAGCCGTCTCGAACGGAACAAGGGCAAGCGTAACGCCAGCGGGAACGACCCTCTTCGTCTCAGTCATACTCTCCCTTACGCCGCCGATCTACACAGCGCTCCCGGTGAGGGTGAAACACACGAAGACCTCCGTCCGGCTCAGCCGGCTCTCCCCCGGCGTCGCATCACGACCAGCAGACGCACGATGTCGGAGCCGGGAAGCGTGAGGCGGACGGTCTGCGCGAGCATGCCGCCGCTGCGGCGGATAGCGGCTTCCGCGTCGGCGATCTCCGCCTCCGCGCCCGCGCTCTTGAGGGCGACGGCAGCGCCGCCCGGCTGGACGAACGGCAGCATCCATCCCGCCAGACGATCCAGACGCGCCACCGCCCGCGCTGTCACCAGATCGTAGGCGGCGCGGTGCGCGGACGAGCGCGCCAGATCCTCCGCGCGGGCGTGGACCGTGCCAACACCAATCAAGCCCAGCTCCGCAATCACCGCGTCCAGAAAATCCAGCCGCTTGCGGGTCGCATCGAGCAGGGTGACCGTGAGAGAGGGAAAGGCGATCTTGAGAGGAATGCCGGGCAGCCCCGCGCCCGTGCCCACATCCAGCAGACGCCGCGCCGCGCCCATCTCTACCGCCCGGCAGACCGCCAGCGAGTCGAGCAGGTGCAGTGTCGCCGCCTGCTCCGGCGGCACGCGGGTCAGGTTCATGCGCCGGTTCGCTTCGTAGAGAAGCTCCAGATACCGCACGCACTGCGCCGTCTGCTCGGCGCGCAGCGAAAGCCCCAGATCCGCTGCGCCCGCCAGAAGCTGCGCCTCGATATCGGCGCGTAAAAGAGAGAAAGCCGAAGCCCACGCTTCGGCGGTAGACATCTCGGATTCCAGTTCCACCCCTTCGCTCCTCCGGCGCTTCGCTCCGTCAGCCGCGTCAGATTTCGGGATCGGTCTTTGGAATCCTGCCGGGAACCGCCTGCCTGCGGCAGACGGTTCCCGGGAGAGTAGTGCAGCGAGAGGTCAGGCTTGGATGTCAAGCCGTCCGCCCGGCGGCGGCAGCAGGGTCGCAACCAGGTCCTGCTCGGACTGCAGCGCCTTCTTCAACAGCTTTGCCGTCTTCTCTGTATCCTGCCCGGCGGAACGCACAAGCATCGCCTGCGCCGCCTCCATGCCCGTATTCAGACTCACTCCATCCATGCTTCTATCGCTCCTGTAGACTGACCGTAAGTTCGAGCTGTCCCTGCTCCATACAGATGGGAATAACGACCGCCGGGATCGCCAGCGTGGATATCTTCACATTGGAGCCGCGCACAATCGTCGGCGGGGTGATATCGCAGACGTACCCCGCCTCCGACAGGTGCGCCATCGCGTTGCCGGTGATCATGTTGCCCAGTTCGGCAATCGCGCTGGCTGCCAGTTGATCGAAGGTGCGGATCGGCTGTCCGAGCATGGTCGAGGCGACCTTATCGGCGGTCATCAGGCTCATGCCGTAGATCACCTGCCCCTCCACCTTGCCCGCCACGCCAGTAATGACATTGCACTGCTGCGAGGTGAAGACGTTGGGGCGCATGGACAACTGTCCTTTCGTCGGCTTATGCCCCAGCACCATCTCCAGCACGCTGAAGGAAGCCATTACGAAAGGATTGATGTACTCTACTTTCATGTCCCTCTCCCCCGCGTCAGTCGAGCAGCTTGTTTACGGCTTCCAGCACCTTCTCCGGTTGAAAAGGCTTGACGATAAAGTCGCGCGCCCCGGCGGTCACCGCCTCCATCACCATGTTCTTCTGTCCCATCGCCGTACACATGATGATCTTGGCATTGGGGTCAAAAGAGCGGATCTCCCGCACCGCGCTGATCCCGTCCATCTCCGGCATGGTGATGTCCATCGTCACCAGGTCGGGTCTGGTCGTCTTGTACATCTCAACCGACTCGCGTCCGTTTGCGGCTTCGCCCGCTATCTCATATCCGTTTTTCGTCAGGATGTTCTTCAGGGTTACCCGCATAAACAGCGCATCATCCGTGATCAGGATTCGCTTCGCCACGTGAACTCCTCCGTCCGTGTCTCTAGTGAACTCGCTCATAAAAGAACGGTATGCGTGATTCAAAACCGATTTCGCGATAGTTAAAGATACGCTCCGTCCCGCCGACGAACAGCACGCCTCCCGGCGTCAGAGAGGCATGAAAACGCGCAAACAGCTTATCTTTCGCCTCCTCCGTGAAGTAGATCACCACATTCCGGCAGACGATCAGATCGAAATCCTTCTCGAAGGGGTCCGCCAGCAGGTTGTGCTTGCGGAAGGTTACCCGCTGCCGCAGCTCCGGTACCACCTCGAAATCGCTGCCCGCCGCCCGCAGATAACGCGACCGGTACGACGCGGGGACGCTGCGGATATCGGTCTCGGTGAAGAGACCCTGCCGCGCGCGCTCGAGTATCTTCTGGTCAATATCGGTCGCCAGCAGATAGTGTCTGACGCCCGGCTTCAGGTCGTCTAGAAGCATCGCCAGCGTATACGGCTCCGCCCCGATGGAGCAGCCCGCGCTCCATATCCGCAGCGGTCTGCCCCGCTGCAGCAGAGCGGGGAGCACCTTCAGGCGCATCTCTTCCCACTTCTCCGGGTTGCGGAACAGCTCCGAGACGTTGATCGTCATCCGGTCCAGAAAGGTCGCCCACTCCGTTGAATCGCGGTTGATCAACGCGAAATAGTCGGTAAACGACCGAAGGTTGGCACGCTCCACCATCCCCCAGAGCCGACGATACATCTGCTGAGACTTATAGAGATTCAGATCTATCCCGCTCTTTTTATAGACCTGTTGAACAAAGCTCTCATAGTCCGCGCGCTGCGTACTGTTCAGTTCTGTCCACTCCTGCAACTTCATTCACCTCGCAACTGCAGTCTACGCCGATCTCTGGAGCCGGTCGGCAACGGCTGCCTCGATGACAGAGGCGATCTCTCCCAGAGGCACCAGTCTCTCCACCGCGCCGGTCTCGTGCGCCATGCGCGGCATTCCGAACACCACGCAGGTCGCCTCGTCCTGCGCGTAGCACACTCCTCCATGCTGGCGCACCGCCTTGACGCCCAGCGCGCCATCCCGTCCCATACCGGTCAGCACCGCCGCGATCACTCGCTTCCCGAACCGCTCGGCGGCGGAGTTGAGCGTCACGTCAGCCGCCGGACGAACGCCCCACAACGGCGGATCCTCGTTCAGGACAACCCGTCCGGCGCTGTTGAACGCCAGGTGCTTCCCGGCGGGCGCAATCAGAACCTCACCCCGCTTCAGATAGTCGCCCTCCGACGCCTCCCGCACCGTCAGCGCGGAGGAGAGATCAAAACGCATCGCCATCGGACGGGAGAACCCGACCGGAAGGTGCTGCACCACCACCACCGCCGCCGGCAGATCGCCCCGCAGCTTCGGTATCACCTGGCTGAGCGCAGCCGGTCCGCCGGTGGAGGAGGCGATCACAACGACCGGCTCCGCGCTGCCAAGCAGGGGACGCTCCGGCTTCGGCGCCGGCTTGCCTCCCGGAAAGCCCAGCTCCGGCTTTGCGGTGGGCGCAGTCCCTGCGACAGGCGCGGTCCCTGCGGCGCGCGGCGCGACGCCCGTACTGGCGGCAGTGCCGACCGAAGCGGCAGCGACGCCCGTACTGGCGGCAGTGCCGACCGAAGCGGCAGCGACGCCCGTACTGGCGGCAGTGCCGACCGAAGCGGCAGCGACGCCCGTACTGGCGGCAGTGCCGACCGAAGCGGCAGCGA
>CALLMM010000050.1 GCA_938005745.1 uncultured Chthonomonadales bacterium
CTGCACCTCTCCCTACTCGTTTCAGGGGCTGGGCGTCGAAGGGCTGAAGATCCTGAAGGAGGTCTCGCAGCAGACCGGACTGCCGGTCATCACCGAGGTGATGGATCCGCGCAATGTGGAGCAGGTCTGCGAATATGCGGACATCCTCCAGATCGGTACGCGCAACATGCAAAACTACGATCTGCTTCGGGAGGTGGGGCGCTGCCGAACGCCGGTCATGCTCAAGCGCGGGATGTGGGCGAAGATCGAGGAGTGGCTTCAGGCAGCCGAATATATCTTCCTGGGCGGAAATCACGCGGTGATGCTGTGCGAGCGGGGCATACGAACCTTTGAGACCCATACCCGCAATACCCTCGATCTTTCGGCGGTTCCGGCGGTCAAACAGCTTTCGCATCTGCCCGTCATCGTGGATCCGAGTCAGGGGACGGGAAAGTCGAGCCTCGTCGCCCCGATGACGAAAGCCGCCATCGCCTGCGGCGCAGACGGACTGATCATTGAGGTGCATCCTCAGCCGGATAAAGCGATCAAGGACGGGGCGCAGTCGCTGACCTTTGACAGCTTCTCGCAGCTTATGGAGGAGTGCCGTCCCATCGCGGCGGCGGTCGGGCGAGCGTTATAGAGAAACGAGGATCAACATGGAATGTGGCGTATCGAGACGCGCCTTTCTCAGCCAGTCCGCGATGTTTGCAGCGAGTGCGGCGGTGATGCCTCTCTCTCTCGGGGCGATCGAGCCGATCCAGAGAGCCGGCGGTCCGCATCTGCGGGTCGGCAACTGCGCCTACTCCTACCGTGACTACCTGCAGGGCAAGAAAGCCCCGCACATGACTCTAGAGGATTTCATCAGCCGGATGGCGGAGACCGGGATAGACGGAGTGGAGTTGACCGGATACTACTTCCCCGATCCTCTGACCGGAGACTACATCAATAAGATTGTGCGCCACTGTTTTCTGCTGGGACTGGATATCTGCGGCTCTGCCACGCGCAGTACCTTCACGCTTCCGCCGGGTGAGGCGCGTGACCGGGAGATCGCCCATGTCAAACAGTGGATAGACTACTCCGCCGATATGGGGTCGCCCTGCCTGCGGGTCTTCGCCGGGAATGCCCCGCAGGGCGTGTCGGAGGCTCAGGCGCAGAAGTGGGTGGTGGAGTGCCTGGAGGAGTGCAGTGAACGCGCCTCCGAAAAGGGCGTGATGCTCGCGCTGGAGAATCACGGAGGCGTTACCGCGACGCCGGAGGGGGTCAAGGCGATCTTGAGCGCGGTGCAGTCGGAGTGGGTGGGCTTGAAGCTGGATACCGGCAACTTCCATACAAAAGACCCCTACGCCGATCTCGCGCAGGTGGCTTCCTATGCCATCTCGGTGCATGTGAAGACGGAGACCCACTACAATCGGGAGAGCAAGCCCGCGGATTTGAAGCGGATTGTGAAGCTGCTGACAGAGGTCAACTATCGCGGCTACCTGAACCTGGAGTATGAGGCGGCGGAAGACCCGCTCACGGCGGTACCCCGTACGCTGCGAGAGCTGATCCGTCTGACCTCCTGAAAAAAAGTTAACGATAAATCGCGCAGACTGCGGAAGAAATGCCTTCGAGGAGGCATCTCTGATGCAGTTCGTGAAGAGCGCAATTCTATCGCTGATCGCGGTGGGGCTTGTCGGATCGCTGCTGTATCCGGATCGTAATCCGCTGCTGCGTGACCTTCGGCGGGATGTCGCCCGCGTTCGCATGGAGCAGATTTCGGAAGCCTGTCAGCACTACATCCGCATGGAGCAGCGACCTCCGCTGAGCCTGGAAGAGCTGGTCAGGGGCGGATATGTCGGCAGATATGCGCAGGCGAAGAGCCTTCTGCACGACCCGTTCGGGCAGAAGCTGCTCTATCGCCCTCCGACGCCTCGCAGAAAAGGGGGGATTATGAGCGCGGGACCGGATCGGCAGCCGGGCACGTCCGACGATATTCGCGTCTCGATACCCTATCCGCAGGATATGCTGCTGCTTACGGGCAGCCTGCCGGAGTGAGCCGGCATAACGATTAGATAGTCCTACCGTACATGTTGAATATCTGTATTATTGCTTCTCGGACATGGAGGTTCATTCGGATGCGTCCTCTTGCGCCTGCTCTTGTTCTGGCGGTCCTCGCTCTCTTCACTCTGGAGGCTCCCGTGTCTGCTCAGCTTAAAGCGGCGGCGGGGAAGGTGGACATCTCCCCGACACGCGCCGCCTTCATCGCCGGATACGCCTCAAACCGGAAAAGCACGGGTCAGCATGATCCGCTCTGGGCGCGCTGCCTGGTGCTTCAGAACGGCGACCAGACGGTGGCGCTGGTGAGCTGCGATCTGCTGGGAATCATCCGCCCCTATGCAGAGCGGGTGCGCGCGATGGTCCGGAGCGTTCCGGCGGAGCGGGTATTGATCGGCGCGACCCACACGCACTCCGGACCCGACACCTACGGTCAGTGGGGACCGGACCGGATGACCAGCGGCGTGGATAGGGAGTGGATGGAGGGGCTTCTGAAGAAGATCGCTGCGCTGGTGGATGAGACGGCGTCGAGACTGGAACCGGCGAAGGTACGATTTGGCAGGCAGGCGGAGGTCGCCAACTGCTCCTATAATGCGCGCGTTCAGGAGATCCTTGACACCGAGCTGCTGGCGATGCAGGTGGCAAATCCGCAGGGGAAGACCATCGCCACACTGATTAACTTTGCATGTCATCCCGAGGTGCTGAACAACCGTACCATGACCTCTGACTTTCCGCACTGGCTGCGGCTGCGCGTGGAGGAGAGGCTCGGCGGCGTGGCGATCTATATGAACGGCGCGCTGGGGGGAATGGTGACCGCGCTGATCCAGAACGAGGAGAAGTATCCGAAGGGAGAGGCGTGGCCCGAAGCGGAGCGGATCGGCAACACACTGGCGGATGCCACGCTTGCCGCGCTGGAGGGGGCTTCCTGGGAGGAGTCTCCCAACTTCACTTTTCAGCAGCGGCTCTTCCGGGTTCCTCTGGAGAACGCCGGCTTCAAGCTGCTGATCGCCGCCAAAATTCTGCCCGGCGAATTGGTGGATGGATCGGACATCCTGACGGAGGTCTCCCGCTTCACGCTGGGACCGGCGGAGTTCATTACGCTTCCGGGAGAGGTGCTGCCGAATATCGGTCTCTATCTCAAAACGAAGATGCGGTCACCTTATAAGTTTCAGCTGGGATTGACCGGCGACGCGCTGGGGTACATCCTGACGGCGGAGGACTTCATCCTGAAACTCTATGCCTACGAGTCCTCTGTCTCGGTTGGTCCGAAGATGGGTCCGCTGATGACCGAAAACCTTCTTGCGTTGATTGAGAGCGGAAAATAGTCCGTTTTCAGAGTTGTCGGGAGAAGAGCAGGCATCAGAGTTGAAACGTCGCGCCTTCATAAGCAGTTCACGGGGGCGCGGCGTATTTATTTTCATCCTTTGGCTGAGCCGTATGATAATCGGTGAGTAGGTTACACTGAGTTGCCAATAATAACAGGGGAAATCTCTCATACTGCAATGCCAGTCGGGTGAGGAGCGTTCGTCTTCATGAAGGTATCGGTGATAATCTGTACGCGCAACAGAGGACCGTTGATCGAACAGACGCTTCACAGCATCCTTGCCGGCTCGCGGCTGCCGGACGAACTGCTGGTCGTTGATCAGAGCGATGACGGGGCGACCGGCGAGGTCGTTCAGAGGATCGCGGAGAGCGAGCCGCGCCTTCGCTACCTGCTGACGGAGACGCGCGGACTCTCCCGGGCGCGAAATGTGGGGATTCTGGAGGCGCAGGGCGACCTGATCGCCTTCACGGATGATGATGTGGTGGTCTTTCCCGACTGGCTGCGGAGGGTGGAGGAGGAGTTTCAAAACTATCCTGATCTGGGGATCCTGTTCGGGACAGTGATCCCGCCGGAGAGTTACGACTGGCAGAATGAGCACATCCCCTATATCCTGCTCAAGACCTGTCGTCCGATAACCCGATCTCACTACCATATTGCGGGTATGGGCGCAAATATGTGCATCCGCACGAAAGTGATCGAGCGGATCGGACTCTTTGAAGAGTGTCTGGGAGCCGGAACGCCGATGATCGGCTATGAGGACTATGAGTACGCCTTTCGCGCGCTCTACGCCGAACCTATGGTTCGGATCCATCATGTGGATGAGATCCGGGTGGTGCATCATGCCGGGGCGCGCGCCGGCGCGGAGAAAGATCAGTTTACTACGAATATGTTCGGCAAGGGACGCGGTCTCTTCTGGGCGTATCTGTTGAAAAACCGTTTCCGACCGGCGTATCTCTACCGGTTCCTCTGGTTTAATGGACGGATGATGCGCATTACCCTGATGAGCCTGCTGCGCCTGCGGAAGCCCAGCGGCTTCAAGACCTACCTGTTGACGCTCTACTACTGCATGACCGGACTGGCGACCGTTCCTCGCAGAAAAGTTCATCCGCTGTCGTAGGACTTTTTATCGAAAGTGAATGCGCCTGTTGAAGATCCTGATCGTAGATAATGTCCTGTGCAATATGGGAGACGCCGCCATCGTGCTGGCGATGCACGCCTCTCTGCGGGAGGAGTTTGGAGCGGATACGGTTATCAAGACGTGCTTCTGCGGGGCGACCTCCGATCCGGGAGTCTACGGGCAGCTCTACCCGGAGTTGAACTTGGTGCGCACGTTATGGCATGCACTCTACGACTGGTACACGCCGAAATGGAAAGTCTGGTCGAAAATCGTCCGTCGAACCGCGCCGGAGCGTTTCACGCTGCAGGCAAAGCTCCATCAGCACGGCATTCCAATCCCGACGCTGATCGGCAAGGAGAGAGAGCTGTTTCGCGAATTTGCGGAGTCCGATCTGGTCATCGTTACCGGAGGCGCGCCTCTCTCTACCTCCTGGACGGCACAGTACTTGCGTCCGCATCGGGTCGCAGAGTATCAGACAGCGCTTCTGCTGGGGAAACCGCTTGTCTTCTATGCCGCCTCTTACGGTCCTTTTACGCAGGAGGACGACCTTCCGGATCGCCTGCGGGAGGTGATGGAGCGCGCCGCGGCGGTCATCTGCCGGGACGCCGATGCGCTGACGACAGTGCGTGATCGCATCGGCGTGAAAACAGAGAATGTGCATCAGACCATAGACGAGGCGATCCTTCTCACTGCCAGGAGACCGGAAAAGCAGTTTGTCCCGGACAGGAGCCTGCAGAGCCGGCTGGGGATCGTCGTCCATAAGTGGCACTGGCTCGGATACCCGGATCCGAAGAAGAAGCAGGAGGAGTTTGAAAGACGGATCGCGGAGTGCTGCCGTGAAGTGCTGCTGCGGAACGATACGGATATCGTCTTTATGACCAGTCATCCGGAGGTGCCCGGCTCCATGTTTGTGGAGGTGGATGTGCCTCTCAGAATTCACGGGATGCTGCCGGCGGATCTGCAGTCTAGAGCGCATGTGGTGACCGAGTGGGTGCATCCGCAGGAGTTTGCCTGGATCATGGGGCAGTGCGATCTGGTGATCTCCAGCCGCCTACATGGCGGAATCCTGAGTCTGGCGGGCGGCGCGCCGATCCTCGCGCTGGGCTACGAGCCGAAGACCCGGGGATTTCTGGAGCAGATCGGGCTGGAGGAGTGGATGTTCCCGATGGGCGAGTTTCAGACGCATGAACTTCTGGACAGGGTCTGCTGGATGCTGGATCATCGCGAGGAGTGCCGCGAGAGGCGCAATCGCGCGGTGGATCAGGCGCGCCGCATCGCCCTGCAGAATCGAAAGATCACGAGAGCCGCTTTCGAAACGTTTACCAAGAGAGCATGTTAATCACAGTCTGCATATCAACCGTGCGTCCGGACACGCTGGAGTATTCCGTGCGCTCCATACTCTCACAGACCTACCGTGACTGGGAACTGATCATCGTGTCTCAGGGAGGCAGCGCCGACCTGCAGGATGCCGTCTGCAGGACAGTGAAACGGGATGGTCGGATACGGAACATTCATCTCAACGAAAAGGGTCTCAGTCGGGGGCGCAACGCCGGCATCGAAGCCGCCCGCGGAGAGGTGATCGCTTTTACCGACGACGACTGTGAAGCGCCGGAGGATTGGCTGCAGACCATTGCGGAGTCGTTTCAGCAATACCCGGAGGCGGGGCTTCTGGGGGGAAGCCTTATCGCCCCGGATACCCCTCGGTCGCTGATCTCGACCTGCCCGGAGTTTCATGCGAACGAGTGCTACTACGATCCTCGTAAACAGAGCGCACCCCCCGGATACGGGTGGGCTGGGGGCGATTTCGCGCTGAGAACCTCCGTCGCAAAGAGGGTCGGTCCCTTTGATAACTTTCTGGGAGCAGGCACCTTCTTCCCCTGCTGCGAGGATATAGACTACGGTCTCAGGGTGGAGAAAGCAGGGGTCGTCTGTATCTCCTCCCCGCGTGTGCGCGTGTACCATACCTACGGGCGCCGATACGGGCTGAAAGCGGTATGGAAGCATCTGGATAACTATGCGGTCGGCAGAGGGGCATTTCTAGCAAAGTTGAAGCAGATCCGCCATCCCCTGGCTGAAATGTGGGAGCGGGAAGAGAGGAATGCTGGATGGTCCAAACTACTCAGAAAGCCTCACCGCTTCCTTCTCGACCGATATTTCCGCCGGCGCGTTCGGTACGGGTTCGAGGAGTATAACCGGCTCTTTCGTGTGGAGAACGGACTATCCGTCCCTGTCAACCATCAGGATCAGGGGAGGAGGGTAGAGACGACATGAAGATCGTCGTGGAGAACAGCGGCTATGATATGCGTAATCTGGGCGATCTGGCAATGCTTCAGATCGGCGTCAATCGCCTTCACTCTCTCTGGCCCGATGCGCAGATCCATGTGCTCACCCTCAATCCAGAAGCGGTTTTAAAACAGACGCCCGGCGCAGTCGCTTTTCCTTTAGGGGTCTCGTCCGAAGCCGCGTCCGTTGGATCGGAGAGCGCGCCTACGCCAAAATCTCGTTCTAAAGCGGTGAAAAATCTGTTGAACGGCTTGAAAGGGAAGATCGTCTACCGGCATCCCTCGCTGGCTCTAAAGCTGATGACCATTCGCCGCAACCGATACGGGCTGGAGAAGATGATCCGAGAGGCAGATCTGGTGGTGGCGACCGGCGGAGGATATATCACCGAAATATTCCCCATCAACATGATGGGAGCGTTAACGACGCTGGACATCGCGCGAAGATGCGGCAAACCGTCCGTTCTCATGGGGCATGGAATCGGACCGATTGACAATCCCCATCTATTACGATTAACCGGCAGGGTGCTGCGAACGGCGAGTCTCATCACGTTGCGGGAGAGGCGGTTCAGTCTTCCTCTGGTTGAGCAGATGGGCGTCTCGAAAGACCGAATCCGTGTTACGGGAGATGACGCGGTCGAATATAGCTATATCAACCGTCTGAACCATGCAGGAGAGGGGCTGGGGATCAACCTGCGGGTAGCCAGCTACTCGGAGGTGAATTCAGACCTTCTGCAGAAGGTGCGTTCCGTTTTCCAGATGGTTGTGAAGGAGTTGAAGGCTCCCCTGATACCCCTGCCGATCTCCTTCTACGGGCGTGGCGACGATCTGGAGGCGATCGAGCGGCTGACGCGGGGGCTGGGCGGCAGTGCGGATAAGAGCAGAGGTTTTGATTCGCCCCTAGATGTCGCTCATGAGGCGTCTCGCTGCCGGGTGGTGGTCACGGGAAGCTACCACGCAGGGGTCTTCGCGCTGTCTCAGGGCGTGCCTGCGGTCTGTCTGGCGAAGTCGAAGTACTATGTGATGAAATTTGAGGGGTTAGCCGATATGTTCGGAAAGGGGTGCGCCGTGCTACATCTGGACGACCCGATGCTGGAGGATAAGCTGCTGCAGACGGTACGTCAGTTGTGGCAGGACGCAGACAGTTATCGCAACAGCCTGCTTTCCGCCGCGCAAGAACAGATGGAGCAGAGCCGGGAAGCCTACAGAAGCCTGCCGGAAATAGTGACGAGAGCGACGATGACTGCCTAAGAGATCAACACCATGGGAGCGAAGCTGCTGCCGTTGATGGCTTCGGAGAGGAACCATACCAGCGATGAGGATGACACGACCACGAAAAGTTTTGGAATCGGACGGGCGCGTGACGCTGCTGCATCCGGTGACGGTGCAGGACAGAGAGTTCGAGCTGTTTCTACGTGTTCCAGGCGAGCCGGTCTATGAGGGCGTGGAGCCGTTTATTGCGCTGACCCTGCTGCCCGCCATGCGTCTGGGAACCGATATAGTGGTGGAGACGCCTGTCTCGCCGAAGTTCCTGAAGGGAATTGAGAAGATACAGGAGCAGCTTCATGCGTGGTTTCCCCAAGAGCTGAAAAAGGTCCGAGTTGAGGCGGAGCCAATGCGAAGTCCGCCTGCGCCGATCGAAACGGGGAAGTCGGGGTGCCTCTTCAGCGGAGGTGTCGACTCGTTCTACTCTATACTGACGCATCGCGAGGAGCTGAGCGGACTGATTTTCGGTCACGGACTGGATATTCAATTAGATCGTTTTGATCTTCGAGAGCGCGTGCAACAGCAGCTTCGTCATGCCGCCGAAGATATACGGCTGCCGCTCGTGGAAGTGGAGACTAATGCACGTCACCTTTTCGATGCGACGGTAGACTGGGGGAAGCACTATCATGGATCCGTGCTGGCAGGGGTCGCCCTTGTTCTGTCTCGCAGGTTCGCCAGCATGATAATCCCCTCAGGAAGAACTCCAGACATGCTTTTCCCGTGGGGGTCCCATCCAGAGGTTGACCCGCTCTGGAGTACTGAGTGGTTTGCCATTATCCATGACAGCATTGAGACTTCTCGCTCAGAGAAGATCATGTTCATTGCAGGGGCGGAGGTTGCTCAAAAGCATCTGCGCGTCTGTTATCATAACGTCTCTGGCAAGCTCAACTGCGGGAGATGCGAGAAGTGTCTTCGAACCATGGTGGTGCTTCGCGCTGCGGGTGTGCTGGACAGATGTACTAACTTTGAAACCGAGCTAGATTTGAAGCGGGTCGCATCTTTGCCATTGCTATCCCGGAATATTGAAGTATGGTATGAAGATATTCTCAAAACTGTACGGAAAAACGACAACGACCTGGAGTTAAAACAGGCGCTGGAGGACTGCTTGAACCGCAAATTCGATCGTGGAGTGCTTCGGCTTCTTCGTCGGATATGGTGGAGACTCAAGAGATATAAGTATCGCAACCGGAATCTTTTCTATCCCATCTCCCTTGCAGAGATTGAAGCGAGATCGAAACAGGCGGGAGTTATCACCAGTTCCGCGTCTTAACAGGGGAAGAGCAGAGAAGCCGGTTCGCGAGAAATGGATTGGATGAAGCATTAGACTGAAAATGGATCATGAACGTGTGAAGAGAGCAAGTTTGAGTTGATTGGGCTGGAGCGTTGGCAATTCAAACCGAGAATGGACCTTTGCCCGCGATCTCACATCAGAAGGTTGCGAAGAACACTATCGTCTATCTTCTGGGGCAGATCGTCTCCTGGTGCGTCACCTTTCTGACCGTCTCCATCATCCCCCGGCGTATTGGCGAGGAGGGGATGGGGCAGCTGGCGGTCGCCGCCTCCATCACCAATGCGGTCGGGGCGATTTTTGCTCTGGGAATAGACAGCTATCTGGTCGCGGAGATCGGACGCAGCCGGGATCAGGCGGACCGGCTGGTTCGCAGTCTCTGGGCGTTTCGTCTTGTAACGCTGCTGCCGCAGATTCTGGTCACCCTGCTAGTGATGAAGGTCATGCATGTCGGCGATCTGATCTTCTACATCGGCTGCCTGAACCTCGTCAGCATGATCGCCGCGAAGGTCTTCAATCCCATTCGCTCCGCCTTCAACGGCTGGGAAAACGCGCGCGCAGTCTCCGTGATGGATTTCGCCTCCACGCTGCCGATGTTGATGGCGATCCCGTTTCTGCACTACGGTCCGCTGGGCATCTCCGTCATCTCCACCCTCTGGAACTATGTCATCCTGATCAGCAGCCTGATCGCTATCCGGGGCATCATCCGCCTGATGCCGCAGTTTGATGTCGCGCTCTGGAAAGAGTTGATCAAAGGGGGACTGCCCTTCTTCGCCAACGGCGTGATCATGAGCCTGTTCGGGTTCAGCTCCGTGTTTGTTCTGCGCCACTATATGAATGATGCGGCGGTAGGGGAGTACAACCAGGTAATCCGGCTTGGCGGCACCTTTCTCTTCCTGCCGGTTGCCATCGGCACGGCGCTGCTGCCTTCTCTGGCGCGTCTGGCGGATGTGAACCCGGACGACTTTCGCAGGATGCAGTCGCGCATGCTGTCGCTAATGATTGCGATGGGGCTTCCGGTCGCAACGCTCATCTTTCTGCTGGCTTTTCCGTTCACCAGACTGCTCTACGGTCAGGGGAAATTTCTGGCGGTTCCGGTTCTGCTGCAGCTCTACGCCCTGATGATCATTCCGCTCTACATCAACACCACCATCTATCGTTTTTTGATCGCGCAGAAGAAGAACGCCGTCTGGAGCGGCTTTCTTGGCGGCACGGTGCTGATGCATGTGGTCTTCAGTTTTCTGCTCACTCCGCTGGCGATGCGCTGGACACGTTTCGGTCAACTGGGGGTGCTTGCGTCCAATATCCTCGCCGAGATCATCACCGTCATCTTCGCGTTTATTCTGCTGCGATCGAACCCGCTCAATCGGGAGACGGCGGAGAAGATCCTGCGTTCCCTGCTGGCGACGGCGTTGATGGCGGGGGCGGTCTGGCTCACAAGGAGCCTCTTTATCCTGATACCGGCTCTGCTGGGTGTGGCGACCTACCTTGTGAGCGCATACTACCTGAAGGTGCTCGGAGAGGAGGATCAGCGCAAGGTGGTGGAGATCTTCCGGAAGCGGTTCCAGCGAAGCCGGGCTTAAGGGGCGGAGCGGAGCGCAGGCGAGTCCCATACCGAGGGATTGCAGACGAACTCCGGTCGCTCACCGCGTTTCAGGGACAGAATGCTGTCTGCGGTCATCCGGCACATGGCGTGCGCCGCTTCGACCGAGTTGAAGGCGTTATGCGGGGAGAGCAGGCAGCGGGGCGCGCTTCTGAGGGGGTGGTCGGCAGGAAGCGGCTCCTCCGCATAGACGTCCAGCGCGGCTCCCCCAATCTGTCCCCTCTGAAGCGCCTGTAGGAGCGCATACTCATCCACCAGCGCGCCGCGCGCCGTGTTGATCAGGCAGGCGCTCCGTTTCATCCAGCCGAGCTTCTCCGCGTCTATAAGATTTTTTGTCTCGGAGAGCGCGGGGGCGTGCAGGGAGACGATATCGCTCTCCCGGAGCAGCCGCTCTAAAGAGACGAACGTAACACCGGGAACACCCCCGGTGCGCTCCTGTGCCGGGTCGTGTGCCAGCACGCGCATGCGAAAGCCAACGGCGCGCCTGGCAACCTCCTGCCCGATCTGCCCGCATCCGATCAGTCCCAGGGTCTTCTCCGCCAGTTGAAAGCCGGGAAGCTCACCCCATCCGCCGGAGCGCATCAACGCATCTCCCTGCGGGATGTGCCGCGCCAGTGCGAGGATCAGACCGAGTGTATAGTCCGCCACCGCCTGCGTCATCGCGCCCGGCGTGTTGGTGATCACGACGCCCGACTCGGAGGCGTCCTGCAGGTCTATGCGGTCTATGCCGACGCCGCATCGCGCCACGATCTTCAGGCGCGGGCAGGCGGAGAAGACAGTGGCATGGTAGGGGTCGTTAGAGGCGATGACCGCGTCGCAGTCTGACAGCAGGGGGATCAGCTTCGATTCCGGCAGCGGTCCGGCTTCCGGCGAACGCACGACCTCACACCCCGCCGCTTTCAGTCTGGCATCCTCCGCCTGACCGCTGACCCAGAACGCTCTAGCGGTCACCAGCACGCGCCAGGTCATCGCCCGCTGCGCCTCCTACAGCCTCTCCGAGATGGATTTCGCCTGCAGGAACAGCTGCAGATAGTCGCGCCCGCCGGCTTTACTGTCGGTTCCGCTCATGTTGAACCCGCCGAACGGCTGAACTCCCACCAGTGCGCCGGTGCATTTGCGGTTCATGTAGAGATTGCCGACATGGAACTCATGCCGCGCCCTCTCCAGATGCTCCCGGTTATTGGAGTAGACGGCGCCGGTCAGCCCGTACTCCGTTCCGTTGGCAATCTCCAGTCCGTGATCGAAGCTCTCTGCGCGGATCACCGCCAGAACCGGTCCGAAGATCTCCTCCTGCGCGATGCGCGCCTCCGGAGCGACATCGGCGATGATGGTGGGAGCGATAAAGTAGCCCTCCGTCACACCCTCCGGCTCGCCCCCGCCCAGCACAATCCTGCCCTCCGTTTTACCGATCTCGATATACTCTTTGATCTTCTCAAACTGTGAAGCGTCAATCACCGCGCCCATGAAGTTGTTCCCGTCGGTCGGGTCTCCGACGGTCAATCGGCTGGCGCGCTCTACCACGCGCTGCAGCAGATCGTCATAGACCGCCCTGTGCGCGATCAGGCGGGAACAGGCGGAGCACTTCTGCCCCTGAAATCCGAAGGCGGAGGCGACGACTCCTTCGGCAGCCGCCTCCAGATCGGCGTCCTCATCCACCAGAATGGCGTCCTTGCCTCCCATCTCCAGCACCACACGCTTGAGCCACTTCTGTCCGGGCTGATGGATGGCAGCGCGCTGATGAATATGCAGACCCACATCACGGGAACCTGTGAAGGAGATGAAGCGCACCTGCGGGTGTCCCGTGAGGACTTCGCCAATCTCGCGCCCCGGTCCGGGCAGATAGTTGACCACGCCGGACGGGAAGGAGGCTTCTTCGAGCAGCTCCATGAACTTCGCCGCGATGATCGGCGACTGCCCCGCCGGCTTCATGATAACCGTATTGCCGGTGACCGCCGCCGCCGTGGTCATGCCGCATAGGATCGCCAGCGGGAAGTTCCATGGACTGATGACCGCGCCCACCCCCAGCGGAATGTAGCGCACCTCATTCTCTTCGCCGGGATAGGGGACGGTGGGATGCGCGCCGTCAAGACGCATCATCTCGCGGGCGTAGAACTCCATGAAGTCTATCGCCTCGGCAGTATCGGCGTAGGCTTCCGCCCAGGATTTACTGACCTCGTAGACCAGCCAGGCGGAGAACTCATAGATGCGCCGGCGCAGGATCGCCGCCGCTTTCAACAGGTAACGCGCGCGTACTTCGCCGGGGACACGTCTCCACGACGTAAAGGCTTCGCCGGCGACCGCGATCGCGTGCTCCGTCAACTCGGTGGTGGCGCGGGCTGCCTGTCCGACGATCTGGGAAGGGCGCGCCGGGTTGCGTGAAACGATATAGTCGTCGGTCGTGAAGATGCGTTCGCCGCCGATGACCAGCGGGTAGGAGTGTCCCAACTCGCTTCCAACCGCCTGCAGCGCCGCCTCCATCCTGCTGCGCGGCTCAGTCTGCCGGAAGTCCACATACGGTTCATTTGTAAACGGAGTGAGCATCGTTGTCTCCTCTTTCTGCTTCCCGCGGGGGCTTTCTCATTATACCCAACCAGTTCAGAGGCTTGCCCGATGAATATGTGAGGGGGGAGCAGGCAGCGTTAACCGATCCGGCGGGACGTCCGCGTCTGTTCGCCGGCGGAACGCCCGTTCCGTCGCTGTGCGCGCAGCGTCATCAGCACGAACTTCGGCAGCGTCATCACCTTGCTGATCTTGCGGGGGTTTTTCAAGAGTCGGAAGAGCCACTCCAGATTGAGCCGCTGCATCCAGACCGGAGCGCGTTTTACTCTGCCGGAGTAGACATCGAACGTGCCGCCGACGCCGATCAGAACGGGCACATTCAACGTATCGCGGAACCGATGTATCCACTTCTCCTGGCGGGGAATGCCCAGTGCGACGCAGAGGATGTCCGGACGCGCGGCTCTGATCTGCTCGACAATCGCCGGCTCCTGCTCCGGCGTGAAAAAGCCGTCTCGCGTTCCAACCACCTGACAACCGGGGTAGCGGGAGCGCATGCGCTCGGCGGCAGCCTGCGCGACGCCGGGGGCGGAGCCGAAAAAGAAGAGGCGATAACCGCGAGAGGGAGAGAGGCTGCAAAGGCGATCCACGATCTCCACGCCCGAGACGCGCTCTTTCAACGGCGTCCCCAGACGACGACACGCCCACAGAACGCCCGCGCTGTCCGGAGTAACAAGTTCCGCATGAGAGACAATGCTCTGCAGCGCCGGGTCGTCACGCGCAATCACGCACATGGAGGAGTCGAGAGTCACCACATGGTGCGGCGTGCGGGAGGAGATAAAACGATCTATTGCCTCCAGAGTCTCTTCCATCGAGACCCGGTGAACGACCAGACCATGAAGAGGGATCGCTTCCAGATTCTGGGTCTGCTGCAGGGGCATGCCTGTTCTCCTGCCGGTATTATTCCCGTTTCTGGCGCGATGTGTCAAGACCGGGTGCGCGGGAAACACGCACAGGGCATGGCCGGACCGCTTCCCCCGGTCATGCCCTGCGTAGACGCGGAGAGACCTACGTTCCCATCTCCCAGGAGGCGAGATACTGAAGCTGCTCTTCCGTGAGGGTATCTATGCTGATGCCCATCGCGGTCAGTTTCAGGCGCGCGATCTCCTTATCAATCTCTTTCGGAACCGGATAGACGCTCTTTTGCAGCGAGGCGGCGTGCTTCACCATGTACTCCGCACAGAGCGCCTGATTGGCAAAGGACATATCCATCACGCTGGCGGGGTGTCCCTCCGCCGACGCCAGGTTGATCAGGCGTCCCTCGCCGAGCACGTAGATACGCCGGCCGTCTTCCAGCGTGTACTCCTCGACGAACTCGCGCACGCTGCGCGTGGACTTCGCCATCGCCTTCAGTCCGTCCAGATCCACCTCCACATTGAAGTGCCCGGAGTTGGAGACGATCGCTCCGTCCTTCATGAGCGCAAAGTGCTCGGGGCGAAGCACATGGATGTCTCCGGTCAGCGTGCAGAACTGATCTCCGATCTTCGCTGCCTCCTCCATCGGCATCACGTCGAATCCGTCCATCACCGCTTCCAGCGCGCGGATCGCGTCCACTTCGGTAACGATCACTCTGGCTCCCATACCCCGCGCGCGCATCGCCACGCCGCGTCCGCACCAGCCGTAGCCGGCTACGACGAACGCGCTGCCCGCCATCAGGCGGTTGGTGGCGCGTATGATGCCGTCTATCGTACTCTGTCCGGTTCCATAACGGTTGTCAAACAGGTGTTTGGTATCGGCATCGTTGACCGCCACGATCGGATAGGCGAGAACGCCGTCCTTCGCCATCGCGCGCAGACGGATCACGCCGGTGGTGGTCTCCTCTGTTCCGCCGATGATACCGGAGATCAGCTCTTTGCGGTCGCTGTGAATCACGCCGACCGTATCTGCGCCGTCGTCCATCGTCAGATGAGGCTTGTAGTCCAGCACCGCGTGGATGTGCTTGTAGTAGGTATCGTTATCCTCCCCCTTGATGGCAAAGGTCGGGATACCGTACTCCTGCACCAGCGCGGCAGCGACATCGTCCTGTGTGGAGAGCGGGTTCGAGGCGCAGAGCGCGACGTTCGCTCCTCCCGCTTTCAACGTAATCGCCAGATTGGCGGTCTCCGTCGTGACATGCAGACAGGCTGCCAGGTTCAGTCCCTGCAGCGGCTTCTCCTTCTCAAATCGCGCGCGGATGAGCCGAAGCACCGGCATCTCCATCTCCGCCCAGGCGATGCGGTTCCTGCCCTTTTCGGCAAGGTTCAGGTCTCGAACGTCGTAGTGCATGGTATCTCCTTCGGTTGATTGCATGAAACGGTAGATGTACGGTTACTCTCAGTGTGCACGAAGCAGGCGGCGCTGCTTCTCCTCTTCCCAGTCCAGCCAGTTGTTTTCCGTGAGGCGGGGGGAGACGGCTGCTGGGGTCGCAGTACGCGACTCCTGGACAAGCTCCGCCATCGCGCGCTGGCGGAAGTAGTCTTCAGCGAAACGAATCAGCATCGGATGGTGGCTGAACAGTGCGTCGGAATCCTCTCCCAGGCGACCGATCAGCAGCGACTGGAAGTCCGCGAGCAGGATAAAGGGCGTATCCGCCACGCCTCCGGAGGTCGTGTAGATACGCATCCTCGCCGCAAGCCGCTCCATCACCACCGATCCTGCAATGCGTTCCTGTACCGACGCGGCTGCTGCCAGCAAAAGATCCGTCTTCGCGGTCTGAATCAGGGAGATCAATCGAGAGAAAACCAGCCTCTCCCCGCGTATCCAGCCCGATCCATCGGATCCGGCGGACTGGTAGAGAGACGATAACTCTGTCTGAAGGGACGAAAGGGCGGAGGCGACGCGAAGCTGCGCTGTCTGAATGAGAATGTCGGGCGGAACCGGGGCGTAGCGTGCAGGCTCGCCGGGGATCAGGGTCGCCGCTCCCTTCTCAACCAGATGGGCGACGACTTCGTACACGCGGGAGAGCGGGACGCCGGAGAGCTTTCCAAGTCTGTATGCGGTTATGGGGTGACTGGTGAGCATGGCGCGATAGACTCGCGCCTCATACTCCGTCAAACCCAGCAGTGCCATGGATTCTCGTTCGTTCATCTCTATTCACCACCACAGTGGTTAATAGTCTACCGGCGTATCCCTTTGCTGTCAAGCGTTTTATGATTATCTGGCAGAAAACGGTAAAAAGATCAGGTGATCTGCAGGCGAGACTGCTTCGCTGACGCTCGCAATGACGGACTGGGGGCGGGGTCCGGAGGATGCGTTTGTAGCGAGCCGGAAGAACGGAGAGGAAAGTCCGTATCCTTTCGCGAATAGACCTATCCAACCCAAACAGTGATCTGCATTCAACTACTCCAGGAGCGGCAGAATGATCGTCCTGTCACACTATCAGGCAAGACCGATGCTGGAACTCCGGCACGGGCGGCTGAATGCGCTGTCAACCTCCCTTGATCTGGGGCTGACACAGTCGGAGGTGAGGATCGCGCCCATCGGCGTGGTTTTTCCGGATGGACAGGTGCTTCACTGGGAGAAGATCGAGGAGATATGCCGGAGCGAGAACGCCTGTTTTCTGGTGGAAGACAGCGACATCATCAAAATCCAGACCTATACTGAAGAGCTTCAGCGGTTCTACAGTCTGATGCCCACACAGCGCGCCCCAACGATGCTCCTCTCCGGAATTCCGATGCATCGTATCAAAGAGGTGGACCCCTATGAGGATACGATGCGTAAATACAAGACCATCTCGCCAATCATCGGAAGGGTGCTGGATACCTGCACGGGGCTAGGATACACCGCCATCGCCGCCGCCAGAACCGCCGAGCAGGTGATTACGGTCGAACTCGACCCCAACGTGCTCTGGATAGCGCGCCGCAACCCCTGGTCTAGCGCGCTGTTCGATAACCCGAAGATCACGCAGCTCCTCGGCGACGTCAGCGAACTGATACAGCAGATGGAGAGCGAAACCTTCCTGCGGATCTTTCATGATCCTCCGGCGTTTCGCATCGCGGGAGAACTCTACTCCGGGGAGTTCTATCAGCATCTCTACCGGGTCCTGAAACCGGGAGGCAGAGTCTTTCACTACATCGGCGATCTGGAGAGCACCACCGGTCGCGTGGTGGCGAAGGGAGCCGTCAAGAGACTGCAGGAAGCGGGCTTCACAATGATTGCCCGCAAGCAGGAGGCGTTCGGTCTGGTGGCTTACAAGTAGTTTCAGAGGCTCTGAAGCATCTCCCGGGCGCGCTGTTTCAGAGGGGAGGAGCCGGGCAGATCGAGAAGGGACTGCAGGCGCGAAACAACCGCTTTTCGCTGCGCGGTCTGATCCAACATGCGGGTATGCTCCAGGAACTCCGCCGCGCTCAGGGAGAAGGGCAGGCTGCGCGCCGTTTTCCGGGCAAGTTCTATCTCCTGCGCGTTGAGTCCGGTCCCCGTTGTGCCGGAGGACATCAGATTAATGCGATCCTGGCGATGGGGCAGCCCCAGCCCGTGCCCCAGTTCATGCGCCACCACCCGGGGCAGCGGTTCGTCTATTCCGCCTGGCATCTTCACCAGTTCCGCCCCCTGCTGAACATAGATGGCGTCATTGCCCATATGCAGACCGTTGATGGACATCGAGCCGACGAAATAGACATGAAACATGCGCCCGGTCCGGTTGGCGGGCTGAGGGAGCGCGTTCAGGAAGTTCAGCGGGACTTCGGATACGGAGCGGGGAAAGGGAACCCGATACGGCTTCTCCTCAACCACCGATTCCTGCCAGAAGTGTATTCCCGCCCGATGCCAGATCGCGTTCGTTTTGCGCATGATCCGTTCTATATCCTCCCGACTCAGGCTGGTGTGAATCGCAGGCGCGCTGGAGGTTCGAAAGAGATGGATGCGTACCGGGATGATCTGAAACGAGTCCGCCGTCAGGGCAGGCTCACTGTTGAGGGCGTGACGGCTCATCCTTCCCGTCAGCAGAAAGCCGCACACCGTCACCAGCGCGATCAGCCCGATCTCAAGACCTCTTCGCATTGCAGCCCTTCCTGAAATAAGCCATGCCATAGTGTACCCATAACCCGTGATTGTCGCAATCTCCTCTGAAACCGTTCTCACGTTCTGCGCGTAGTTCTGGTGATCAGTCGGATATGGCAGTTGTTTCGGGATGCTGACGCATGAGGGTTGGGAGGCGAAGCATGGATCTGATAGCCTGGATCGTTGTAGGGTTCGTTGCCGGTTTTCTGGCAAAAGCGGTGATGAAGGGCAGCGAGGGCATTGCGCAGGGCTGGCTGGCGACGATGCTTCTGGGCATACTGGGCGCGGTTGTCGGCGGGTGGATATGGAATATCGTTTTCCATTCCCCTGGCGCGACCGGAATCAATGTCATGAGCATACTGGTCGCGTTCGTCGGCTCCTGTGTGGTGATCTCGCTGATACGTTTCTTCCGCGCAAGATCGTAACCGCTGACGGATACTCGCTGTGAAGCGTCTGAAGATTTTTCCATCTCTTCAGGCGCTTCTCTTTATCTAACCGGTGTTCATCCGCTATACTTATCACTGTATGCTCTCCGCATCCGCAGTCCCGTACAGTCTCCGGTGATCCGACAGATGGCAGAAGAGACTCTCACAGAACCCGTCTCCGAACGCAGAGCTTCCTTCTCCCGCACGCCGCGCTGGCTGCGAGGAATCGGCTTCTTCTGCCTACTCTTTCTGCTCTCGATTATGGGAGCCGGTCTCTCCGTCACCCTCTTCGGATCGCAGACCTACCGATGGAGAGCGTTCGAGGTGCGCCTCTCCATCCATCCTGCGTTTCGCGGGGAGACCCGCCTTGTGTTCACTCCGCTCGGAGAGGTTCGCGCCGCCACGCATCAGACTCCGCTGGCTTTCAATATCGGGCTTCAGAACGTCTCGCTGGACGGGTTGAAGAAGCTGCTCCTAAAGACGCCTCCGAAGGAGGAGATGGAGGCTGAGCTGCACGCTCAGATGAGACGGATCATCGTGCAGTTCTCGCTGCGCCTGATGTTGATCGGCGCGCTTGGCGGACTGATCGCTCCACTGTTCCTGCGTGCGAAACGGGCAAGGTTCTGGGTGCTGTCTCCCCTGTTTGGCGGCGCGTTCGTAGTGGCGATCTTCGTCCTCACGCTGAAGACCTTTGACGGGCAGGCGTTCAACAGCCCGCAGTATACCGGCTCGCTGCAACAGGCGGACTGGGTGATCAAGCTGGTGCGGGAGGCGTTCAACAAAGCCAACACACTCTCGGACCGGCTGCGTCATATCGCCGGGGAT
Organism: uncultured Chthonomonadales bacterium; assembly: GCA_938005745.1. GTDB lineage: Bacteria > Armatimonadota > Chthonomonadetes > Chthonomonadales > CAJBBX01 > CALLMM01. The sequence goes on from CALLMM010000050.1 coordinate 19,674, forward strand.
ATCAATCGTCTGTACGGACGCATCAATACGCTCGAGAGCGTTCGACCCGATGAGGACGCCATTCAGATACTGCATATCTCCGATATCCACAACAACCCGGCGGCGGTTGACTTCGTTCTGGAACTGGCAGAGCGTTTTCAGGTCAAGATGGTGATTGATACCGGCGATCTGACCGATTTCGGCTCTCCGCTGGAGACGCGGTTAACCTCCGGTCTGGCGCAGCTCAAGGTTCCCTATCTCTTTGTGGCGGGAAACCACGATTCGTTCGAGACGGTGGATGCGGTTCGCAGGGATCTGCGTGGAATGACGCTGCAGGATCAGCCAGTGACGGTGGAGGGGCTTCGTTTTCTGGGTATCCCCGACCCGAGTTCCCTGCGGCATGGACCGGGCAGCGTGGACACATCGCCGGAGGGCATCGAGGCGGCGCGGACACAGCTTCAGACGCTCTTTGATCAGACGAAGCCGCCGCCGCACATCGTCTGCGTGCATAACCCGCGCATCGCCAGCGCGCTGATGGGAAAAGCGCGGCTGATCTTGTGCGGACACATGCATCGCGTATCTCTGGAGGAGGGGCAGGGAACCGTCCTCTGTAACGCCGGAACGACCGGAGCCGCCGGTCTGCGCTATCTGGATCGCGTGGAGGGCGTGCCGCTTACCGCCGCGATCCTCACCATCTCGCGGTCAACGCCTCCCAGACTGCTGGCGATAGACATCGTCGCGCTGTCCGGCGACTTCAACGAGTACACCATCACCCGCCGAACCTTCAACATTCCGCTGGCGGAGGATCAGCCGATGCTGAATCTGCCTGCCCCCCGCGGGGCGCTTTATACGCGAAAGGGCGCGGACTGGTAGCGGACGGCAGAGTTCCCTGCGCTCGCGTAGACGAACCGGGAGTATGTTTCCCGGACGATCTCTCAGACAGGAAGGAATCTCTGCGCGCTCTGCGTAAAAAAGGGTTGAACCTTCGATGAAAGCATTCTCATGAGCCAGGGCATCTTCTTCTATACTGACGAGTTCCAGCACTACGATATGGGACCGCAGCATCCTCTCAAGCCGATCCGCCTGAAACGCACCTACGAGCTTCTCAGCTGTTACGGCGCGTTGGAGAAGGTGGAGGTAAAAGAGCCGGAGTTCTGTACCGCAGAGGATATTCTGACAACACACACACGCGAGTTCATGGATGCCGTCTCCCACCTGAGCTGCGGCGATCCAGTTCCCTATGCCATGCGTTACGGCTTTGGCACGGGGGATAATCCGGTGTTTCCTGGCATGTGGGAGGCTTCGCTGCTCTATACAGGCGCGTCGGTGGATGCGGCGAAAGCCGTCAATTCGGGGCAATACAGGATCGCCATGAACATCTCCGGCGGTCTGCATCACGCGCATCGCGCGCGCGCCGCCGGCTTCTGTGTCTTCAACGACTGCGCCATCGCGATCCACCACCTGAGAAGACGCTTCGAGAAGGTCGCCTATGTGGATATAGATGTGCATCATGGCGACGGCGTACAGGAGGCGTTCTACGACGACCCCTCCGTTCTGACCGTCTCGATCCATGAGACCGGGAGAACGCTCTTTCCCGGAACCGGGTTTGTGCAGGAGATCGGCGAGGGGAAGGGAACGGGCTACAGTCTAAACATTCCGCTCTGGCCCCATACCGACGATGAGATCTGGCTTCATGCGTGGCGAAAGACCGCCGTTCCGATCCTGAAGGCTTTCAATCCGGACGCGATTCTGCTGCAGCTCGGGACGGACGCTCACTATCTGGACCCGCTGGCGCGCATCTGCATGACGGCGCAGGGATGGCTGGAGGCGGTTCGAGACATCCATGCCATGGGCAAGCCCATGGTGGTCGTCGGCGGCGGAGGATATAATCCGACGACCGTTCCGCGCATGTGGACGCTGGCGTTTGGCGAGCTTTTTGGCGTAGAGCTTGCGGACGAGACGCCGGAGAGCTTCTCCTTCCGTCATCGAATCCCGACGCTGACCGATCATGACATGCCGCAGATAGAGCCGCATGATCGCGAGATCGCGCAGGCATACGCCAGCCAGACAGTCGGGGAGGTTCAACGCCTCCTCTTCCATCACTACGGTCTCTAACCACAGACGCTCAACCCTGCGCCAGGGTTTTCAGAAGTCGTTTCACAACCTCCGGTCCTGTCTCTGCACGCGCATTCTCGTCGCAGAAGGAGAACTCTGACTTGTCCTTCTCAATCCGTAGACTGATCTTCGGATCACCGCTTCGATCTGAGCGCGCCATTCACGAAAAACTCCCCATCATTCTCGCGCTGCCGATCTTTGCTTCGGATGCGCTCTCCTCCGTAGCCTACGCGACGGAGACCATTCTGAAGCAGTTCCAGAAGCTGCATCTGCGTCAGGATCAGTTCGGGATTGCGCTCGGCATCAGCATCGCGATCGTAACCCTCATCCTCATGGTGGTGATCTCCTACCGGCAGGTCATCTACTCCTATCCTCGCGGCGGCGGATCCTACATCGTGGCGCGGGAGAACCTGGGCATCTTCATCGGGCTGGTCGCCGCTTCCGCGCTTCTGGTGGACTATATCCTGACCGTTTCGGTGAGTATTGCGGACTGTGTGGCGCAGTCGAACTCCGCCCTGATCCAGATAAACTCCGCCTTCAGGGAGCTTGAAAACCATAAGGCGCTCCTGAGCGTCTTTCTGGTGCTGATCATCACCTATGTCAACCTCAGAGGCGTGCGGGAGTCGGGGGCGACTTTTGCCGGACCCTCCTACGGCTTCATTACTCTGATTGTGCTGCTGATCGGAGCCGGCTGTTATCGTCTCTGGTTCGGCGGCGGCGCGCTGGAGAGTGTCGCGGCGCAGCCCGATCCGAAAGCGGTGGAGGGGCTGGACTGGCTGATCATCGTTCGAGGGTTTGCATCGGGCTGCGCTGCCCTGACGGGAATTGAGGCTATCTCCAACGGCGTGCCGACATTCAAGGCTCCTGAAGCCCGCAACGCCGCCGTCACGCTGGCAATCCTGGGCGGGTTTCTGGCGTTCATGTTCACCGGAATCACCTATCTGGCGGTGCAGTTCAAGATCGGACCGAACGAGTCGGAGACGGTGATCTCGCAGATCGCCCGCGCCTCCTTCGGAACCTCCATGCCCGGAGGCATTCTCTACTACGGCGTTCAGATCTTCACCTCCGCCATTCTGTTTCTGGCGGCGAACACCGCCTACTCCAGCTATCCCCGGCTCTGCTCGATTCTGGCGGAGGACGGATATCTGCCCCGCCAGCTCACCTCTATCGGGGATCGTCTCTCCTACAATAACGGGATACTGGTGCTGGCGTTCTGCTCCATTCTGTTTCTGCTGGTCTTTCAGGGAGAGGCGCACGCCCTGATCCCGCTCTACACGATCGGCGTCTTCATCGCCTTCACCACCGCACAACTGGGCATGGTACGCCGCTCCTGGCATATGAAACCCCGTCCCTGGATTGGACTGATGATCAATCTGATCGGCGGGATCATCACGCTTGCGGTGCTCTTCGTGGTCGGCTCCAGCAAGTTCATCGCCTTTGAGCAGCCTCCCCTGTTCGGGACCACCTGGTTCTACGAAGGCGCATGGATGGCGTTAACGCTGATGGCGATTATCGTCTGGGTCTTCTACGCCATTCATCGCCACTATCAGAATGTGGATCGGCAGCTTTCCATCATTCCGCCCGATGTGATGAAGCCGTTCCGGCATACGGTGGTGGTGCTAGTGCCCTCCCGCATTCATCGCGGGATACTGATGGCGTTGAACTACGCTCGCTCTATCTCTCCCGACGCGGTGGCGGTGCATATCGCCTTTGACCGCTCCCGCGAACAGTATCTGCGCGATCAATGGGAGGCGCACGGGGGAGACACGCCGCTGATCATCCTCGATTCTCCCTATCGGACGCTGGTCGGACCGCTGATGCAGTATCTGGATGCGGCGGAGAAGGTGCGCTCAGATGACATCATCACGGTCGTTTTGCCAGAGTTTGTGCCGGCGCGATGGTGGCATACGCTGCTGCACAACGCCTCCGGATGGCTGCTCCGTCTGCGTCTGCACTACCGCCGGGATATCGTCGTGGTGAGCGTGCGCTACTATCTAGACTGACGCGAGGCAGACATGCAGAGAGGATCGGCGCGCGAAAGAAGGACGCCGATCCTCTCTATCTGGCTCTACGCAGCACTTCTAACGGATGGAGAGCATCCGCTCCAGCGATACACGCGCCCACTCGCGGATGTCGGACTTCACCCTGATCTGATTGACCACCCTGCCTTCCGCCAGATTCTCCAGAACCCAGAGCAGGTAGTGGGGATGGATGCGGTACATGGTGGAGCAGGGACAGATAACCGGGTCCAGGCAGAAGACAAGCTTATCGGGGTGCTCATGCTGCAGCCGATTCACCAGATTGATCTCCGTGCCGACCGCCCATTTTGAGCCTGGTTCGGACTGCTCGATCGTCTGGATGATATACTCGGTCGAGCCGTTGCAGTCAGCGGCGCGAACCACATCCAGCGTACACTCAGGGTGCACAATCACGCGGATATCCGGATGATCGCGGCGCGCCTTCTCGATCTGCTCGACTGTGAACCTGCCGTGTACGGAGCAGTGCCCTTTCCACAGAATAAACTTTGAGTCTGCCAGTTTCTGCGGCGTGACGCCCCCGTGACGCTCTCGCGGATCCCACAACGCCATATCACGGTCGGGATCAAAGCCCATGCCGACAGCCGTGTTGCGTCCCAGATGCTGATCGGGAAAGAAGAGCACTCTCTCACCGCGCGACAGCGCCCACTCCAGCACCTTTCTCGCATTGGAGGAGGTGCAGCAGGGGCCTCGATGTCTGCCGACAAACGCCTTCAGGTTCGCGGCGGAGTTGACGTAGGTGATCGGGATCAGGGAATCCTCTTCGATGGTCTGCGTGATCTCGCACCATGCGGTCTCTACCTGCCGGATGTTCGCCATGTCCGCCATCGAACAGCCTGCGGAGAGGTTCGGGAGAATGACAATCTGCTCCTCGGCGGTCAGTACATCCGCCGACTCCGCCATAAAGTGTACGCCGCAGAACACGATATAGGGTCTGTCCGGGTGACTCGCTGCAAGCTGGGAGAGTTTGAAGGAGTCGCCGCGATAGTCCGCCCAGCGAATAATCTCATCGCGTTGATAGTGGTGACCGAGGATCAGGACCCTGTCGCCGAGCGTCTGGCGCGCCTGCGCGATGCGGCTGGCAGTCTGCTCCGGATCGAGACGGGTGTACTCGACCGGCAGCGGTTGCTGAAACATGGAAAAGTCTCCTTATTGGGGCAAGCCAGTTCGGATGGCAGACGGGAGGAGGTGTGTCCTCTGCGCCGCCCCGAACGGGGATGTTGACCTGCCCGGATAGTGGATTGCGGGGATGGCTGTCCCTTTTTATACTGTGAAGTTCTGCACAAACCCTGATTACGCCGACAGGCTCGAATGCCGCTTCGAGCCTGCCTTACTAACTCACTAATACTATACGCAGCGGCGCGCGATTCGACTTCCAAACCGCCGCATCCGGGGCTTTACCCGGATCCTCTCTCTCCGCTGCTTCGTTGACGGTATATCTCTACGCCGACCGCGCGCGCGATCACGTTCATGGGAGGCGTCATCTTTTTCACGCGCAGCCGGACGGCTTCGACCGGAAACTCGGACAGGATCGTCTCCGCCAGGCGAGCGGCAAGCGCCTCCAGGAGGCGATACTTCTCCTGCGTGCCGATGGCGACGATCCGTTTGGCGACACGCGAATAGTTCACGGTGTCGTTCAGATCGTCCGAACGTCCGGCTCTGCGCGTATCGAACGTCAGTTCCACATCCACCGCGTACCGATGTCCGACATTCTGCTCCTCATCCGAGGCTCCGTGATAGGCGTAGAACTCGATCGCTTCAACAAATATGGTATCCAAAGCTGCCTATTGTACCTCATGCGCGCGCGTGCAGACAATCTGCTTGCGGTGTCGGAAGGGCTGTGCTATAATGATCTCTGTGCGCTCGTAGCTCAGTGGATAGAGCATCTGACTTCGGATCAGAAGGTCGGGAGTTCGAATCTCTCCGAGCGCGCGGGACATAAGAGAGCCGTCCGCAAAGCGACGGCTCTCTTTGCATTTCAGAGACCGAAAGCTTTCGCTGGGTTTTCCACCGTCAGTTTACGGATCATCGCCTCGCTGACGCCTGCCTTCTTCAGTTCCGGGATCATCTTATCCGTCATGAAGTTGAAGTCCCGGATCTTCCCGCCGTTCGGCTCGCCGACCCAGTACCACCCGGAATCCATGGAGATCAGGAGCCGGTCTGAGTGCTTCTCCAGCATCGGCAGGATGAGTTTCACATGCTCCTGGACGTCGCGCCATCCGATGCCGTCGTACTCCACCCATGCCCCGCGCTCCGCCGCCTGTCGGTGCAGGCTCTGATCCGGCTCCCCGTCTGCATGAACATAGATGAAGCGGGAAGGGCTGACGCCCTCTTCTTCAAAGATGTTGATCTGCTCAAGCGCAGCGAGTCCCTGAACAGTGTGCGAGGCGACGGCTGCGCCGGTGCGCTTGCTGCAACGAGCGGCGGCGCGTACGATGCGGGCGTCCACCTCTTTCAGTTTCGCGGGCGTTCCCTCCGCCGGATTGACCGCGATCTTCAGGAAGCCCGGTTTGATACCGGTTCCGTCAATTCCCTCTTCCCACTCCTTCAGCCATCGGGCTGTCAGAGCGTCCACCGTGTCGGTGTAGGCGTGCCGCGGCAGATACTTGCCGTTAACCGCAGCATAGTAGCCGGTATTGGTGACGATGTGCAAGCCTGTCTCTTCCGAGAGGCGGCGCAGGACGCACACATCTCTTCCCAGATAGGCGGGAGTGCAGTCCACGAAACCTGTCACGCCGCGCTCGCGCAGCGGTTTGAGATAGGGGAGCATGGTTCGGACTACCTCCTCCGGATCCCATCGCTCCTTTGAGGTCTGGTCGGCTCCGATAAAGTCCACCATGATATGCTCATGGGGCAGAGCAAAGCCAAACTGACTGGCAGGGATCGGTCCGCGGACGGTGTAGATCATGGGATTCCTCCCGGAATGATTCTGGCTCTCCGCCAGAGCGAAGCGATGCGCAAGGGGGAGTGAAGCGGCAGCGACCGTGCCGCGACAGAGCCGCTGTACAAACTGGCGGCGGGAGATATCTCGGGGACCGGTGTGCAAATGCGTTCCTCCAGCGGTCGGGGTTGTTCAGGGCTGTAGTTGTTATATTTTCAACATCGGCATTGACAACCCTGCAAACCTGTGTTAAGTTAAATCCAATGAAAACTGTTTCAAAGAGGTGATGTTAATTCCGTTTGCGGGGCGCCGGACGCTCTCTCTGTTCCGGCTATCCCTCCAAATGCCGCCATCTTATAACCGTAATCTTCCGGAAGCTGGATGCGCCCTGCGCCCACGATGGTAGTCTGACTGTCCGCCCTGAGAGTCGAACCAGAGAGCGGCGGACGATAACTCGCTGATTGGTTATTCGAACAAGAAGAAGGAAAAAATGGAACGCAGCCTTTTATGGAGCGCGTTTGCTCTTGGGTGCGTCGGTTGGTTGTGCGGGTTTGCGCTGACCCGCGATCGGCAGGACGACTCTCGACGGATATCCGTCCTTCCCTTGCCTTTCTGGATCGCCGCTCTGGCGATTCCCATTCTGATCTATTTCGTCACGCTTCCGGGCGTGCCTCCCTTCAACACGGGACAGGGGTGGGGAAGAGGGTTTCTGCTGGGCAGCTTCGGCGCGCTGCTCTCTACCTGGGTATGGGTGCGATCCCGTCGGGGAGTGTCTCCACCGCTGCGCGCCTCCGCCACACTGACCGCGCCCCATTTTCTCGCAGTCGTCTGCGTCTCAACCGCGCTTCTGTGGATGAACGATGTCATCATGGATGCGCTGATGGGAGTGGCAATCGGCTGGTTTGTTCACACGTTTCTGGTCTATACGGGATCCATCTCCTCTGAATACTCCCGCAGCGATCCTCAAAGCACAGCCCTCACCTCCAGGCTCCACACGCTCAGTCTCGTTACGGGAGGCGGGTTCGCCGTACTGCTCTGCGCCGCCGCCATGCTGGGCATCTATCGCGACAACCTAGACTATTCGGGGATGAACCATCCCCTGACGGCTATGGCGATGATCATGGCGGTCAGCAACCCGTTTCTGACCATGGTATGTGCGCTGCCCGCCTCGCTCTTTGCGCGCATCGCGTTGAAGATCCCGGGGATCGGGTTCTTTGCGGGAATCGCGTCACGGCTGTTTGCAGGGGAGGAGGAGAGGGGGCTGGCGATTCGCCTCTGGCGACTGGTTCTGGCGGCGGTTCTGTTTCTCGCGCTGGGCTACCCGCTCTCTTCGAAGGTTGTGCCCGAACCGATCGTCTGGCAGCTTATGGGGCTGGGGCTGCTGGTCGGACTGTCGGTATGGTGGCTGATACGCGACGCCTCGATAAAACCGGATGAGACACGTCCGATCTCTTTCGGATATCCGCTCGGTCTCCTGACGCTCCTCAGCGGGTTCCTGGTCGCCTCGCAGGCGTTTGCAGGACTTGGGACGGCGTACCTGATGCTGGCGGCATGGCTGCCGCTCTCTCTGGCGCTCTCCATCGGCATGGAGTCGAGCGCGGAGGGTTCCGATACTGCCGCTCAGGCGGAGGAGACGGAGAGGGGTCTGCTGACGCTCATGCAGTACTCTCTGATCGGGGTCGGCGTGGTGCTCTACCGGCTGTGCGTCTGGCGATTCAGCGACAGCATGCGGGGAGTCGCGCTGGACGATCACTACGCTTTCTTCGGCATCACCCTCGGGCTGATTGCCCCCTGCCTGCTGGCGATCTTCCTCTGGAGACCGCGGTTCGCGCGGTCTGATTCACCCGGCGCTTCGCTGGGCAGACTTCTCTTGACGGGGGCGATCACGCTGCTGATCCCCGCGCTGATGGTACTGCTGTGGGGAGCGAAGTGTATTCCGGGACTGCTCTTCGGGCTGGCGGTAGCGGCGGCATTTCATCGGAACCTGCCGCTTCTCAACCTGCCGGCGATCGAGAAGGAGCGCGATCTTTCGGGAGCGATCGGCGTAACGATCTCTCTGTTTGCGATCGCGCTCGCGCTGGCTCCATCGCAATGGCTGGCGCATGTTGCCGGCATGGAGCCGTTGACCCGTCAGCAGAAGCTCACACTGGTCGGCATATCCATCGGCGGATTGATTCTGGTGACTCTCCTGGCGGACTATGGCGGACGGTTCTCCGACTGGATGCGGCGGCGCAGAGCCGCAGAGCCGGGACCAGCGGCTGCCGCAGGGAGCCGGGAAGGAGCGACGCAATGAGCGCAGAGAGTATCGTTCGTTCATTGCCCTCGCGCCGTGGCGCGCTCCTACCGCGATCTCTCAGCGCGATTGCCGCGCTGGGCTTGATCGGAGGCGCGATCGCTTACGGGATTCAGGTCGAGACGCCGGTGGGCAGAATCTCCGGTCAGGCGTTTCTGGAACAGACAATGAGACCGGCACGGGGCGTCTCCGTCTATCTCTCCGGCGAAGACAGCGGCGGGGAGAAGCGATACTTTCGAGGGAAAACGGACGAAAACGGGGCGTTTCGTTTTGTGCGTGTGCCTGCAGGTGTCTACAAGATCAACGCCTATGGAACCGCTCACGATTCCGGCGAAGTTCAGATCACGGTGGATGAAGGGAAGACGACCGACATCGCGCTGGGTCTCAAGCGCAACCATCAGGCGCTGGGGCTGGTTGTACCTCAGAGGGTCTTTTCGCCGGAGGAGGAGGTCGGTTTCTCTGTGAGAGGCTATGTGGATGAGAACGCTCCGCCGGGAAGAGACAGCCTGACCCTCAGAATCTATCGTACCCGGCTCTCCCGACTGCTTCAGAATCCGGTGACGGAGAACGCGCTTCGCTCTCTGAACGCCAGCTACGACACGCCACCACGACTCTCCCGGGAGCTGCTGCAGCCGGCGGGGCAGGAGCCTCTGAAGATGGTGGAGCAGAAGCGGATCCCCATCCGCGGGGCGGACCTGGAGGGCTTCTTCTACCAGCGCGTCCGGTTTGACGCCCCGAAGGTCGGAGCCTATCTCTACGAAGTGGCGCATGGGAAGGATGTCGTCGGAGGCTGGCTGGTCGTTACGAACACCGGAATCGTGATGAAAAAGGCGGGCAGAGAGGCTCTGATCTACGCCGCAGACCTGACCGAAGGCAGACCGCTGCCTGAGACCGAGATCCGGTTCTTCATGAACGGAAGAGAGGTGAGCGCGCGCAGAACCGATGCCGAGGGGCTGGCGCGTTTCAATCTGCCGCCAGGAAGACGCACTCTGGAGGAGGGGGAGACCTCCGAAAACCGTCTGCTGGTGATCGCGACCCGCGGAGAGGACGAGGCGGCACTGTTGAGCAGCGAGTATGAGAATGCGGGGGGCGAACGCTTTGTGGTGCACGCCTACACGGATCGTCCCATCTATCGCCCGGGACAGAAGATCCAGTACAAGGCGGTCGCCCGCAGAAAGACAGATCAGGTCTATCAGTATGCGATTCCCGGCGGCGTTACGGCTCTGGTGGAGGTGCGCGATCCGACGGGCGAGCGAATTGTGCGGGAGAGCAAGACGGTATTCGTCACCGGCTCCTTCTACGGCTCCTTTGACCTGGATGAGGAGGCTCCGACGGGCGTCTACAGCATGATCGTGACGATCAACGGGGAGAAGCACGTTCATGAGATGGTCGTCGCCTCCTACAGGAAACCGGAGTACAGTGTGACGGTAACGCCGGACAAGCCGCGCTACTCTCCGGATGAGCCGATACGAATGACGGTCTCCGGGCAGTACTACTTCGGTTCGCCGGTAGCGGGCGGGAAGGTAACCTATACGGTCTATCGCAATCAGGACTGGCAAGCCTACTACGCGGCGATGTATGGCGACGCCTATGATCCGGAGATGGAGGAGGAGGGAGGCTACAGTTACGGGGAGACGGTTGCGGACGGCAGGGCGACCCTGGATGAGAACGGCAATGCGGTGATCTCGTTTTACGCCTCCCTTCCGCAGGACGAGCGACCGTCGCAGGACTACGTCTACACGGCTTCCATCAGCGTTACGGACGCCTCCGGGAGAGAGGTTACCGCCGAAGGAACGGCGCGGATGTCGGTGGGCGATTTCAGACTGATCGTCCAACCCTCCGGCTATCTGGCTGCGCCCGGCGTCCCGCACAATGTCCTGATCCTTGCGCTCGATTACGAGAACCGTCCGGTTCCGGGAGCCGCTGTTGAACTGGAGGTCGGCTATAACCGGTTGAAGCGGGGTGAGAAGGGGGAGGAGTACGTCTATCAGACGGAGGCGACGCTGCGAGCGGTTACGGGTGCGGACGGACGCGCCGTCATTCCGGTTACTCCTCCGCGCAGCGGCAGCCTTGTGCTGAAAGCGAAAACGACCGACAGGCGCAACCGTGTGATCCGCGCCCATTCGGAGCTATGGGTGATGGACGATGCGGGAGGAGAGGCGGAGGCAGAGTACGAGAACCTCTCTGTGCTGACGGACAGACGGCGTTATGCGCCGGGCGAGACGGCGCGTATCCTCATCAACACGCAGCGAACCGGCATGAGCGTGCTGCTGACGCTGGAGGGCGAGAGGATCTACAAGACGGTTGTCCTTCCGATCAGACAGCGCAGTACGGTATATCGCCTTCCGGTGCTGCCGGAGTACGGTCCCAATGTGATCCTGAAAGCCTGCTACGTGAAGAAGAAGGAGTTTGCCGCCAGTGAGGTCGCTCTGCGGGTAGCGATGCCCGAAAAGGAGCTGAAAGTCTCCATTCAGCCGGACCGGTCGCAGTACAAGCCCGGAGAGCCGATCCGCTATCAGGTTCAGGTTACCGATTCGCGGGGCAGACCGGTCGTCTGCGAGTTCTCTCTGGGAGTGGTGGACGAGGCGATCTATGCCCTGCGCGAAGACAGCCCGAAAGCGTTTCGCAACGCCTTCTATCCGAGACGTTATTCCATGGTGGATACGCGATACTCCTTTGCGCTGGAGTATCTGGGAGATGCGGACAAGGCGGAGCCGAAGATCGTAACGCGAAAACGGTTTGAGGATACGGCTTTCTGGCAGCCGGCTCTGCAGACCGATTCACAGGGGCGCGCCTCCGTACAGTTTGCGCTTCCGGATAATCTCACCACCTGGAGGGCGACCGTGCAGGCGTTTACGCCCGATATGTCTCTCGGTCGGCAGATACAGAAGGTGGTCGTGTCCAAGAAGTTCTTCGTCAGACTGGAGACTCCGCGATTTATGACGCAGCGGGACGAATCGCGCGTCATGGCACTGGTGCACAACGAGACCGGAAAGCCGCAGACCGCTCTGGTCCGGCTGCGCGCGGAAGGGGTCGCGCTCAGCGGCGATGCGGAGCAGACCCTGACGGTCGAGCCGGGCAGAGTGGGGACCGCCATCTGGCATGTGCGGGCGGAGACGATCGGAAAAGCCCGTTTCCAGGTTACCGCGTGGACTCCTCGCGTAAACGGTGAAACGCAGTATACGGACGGCGTGGAGACGTCGCTGCCGGTGCTGCCGTTCGGACGCCTGAGGGTACAGACCTTCGCCGGAGAGTTAACCTCCGACAGACCGCAGACGGAGACGATCCGGTTCGATCCCGCCTCCATACCGGAAGCCAGCCAGTTAACGGTTCGAATCACGCCCTCCGTATACAGCGCATTGTCCGACAGCCTGGAGTACCTGATCGGCTATCCCTATGGCTGCGTGGAGCAGACCATGAGCCGGTTCCTTCCAACGCTGCTGATAGACCGCTTCGCGGGCAGTTATGCGGCAGCGGCAGGTGTCAATCGCCAGGAGCTGCCAAAGATGGTGCGCAGCGGACTGACCCGCCTCTATCGCATGCAGCACACGAGCGGAGCATGGGGATGGTGGGAACAGGACGCGGACGATCCCTGGATGACCGCCTATGTGCTGTACGGACTGGCGATGGCGAAGCAGGCGGGCTATCCGGTGAACGAGACCGCCCTGAAACGCGGTAGAGAAGCCGCCGCAAAGATGGTTCCGACTGTGCGCGAGGACAACCGCGCCTTCCTCCTCTATGCGCTCGTGCTGTCAGGAGATCGTCAAACATACTGGGCGCAGAGAGCAAAGTTCGACTGGAAGAAGACCGGCGCGGAATCGCTCGCCTATCTGATCCTGGCGGACCGCCTGATGGGGAACGACGATCGAGAGATCGTGTCGGAACTGAGTCGGCTGGCGGTCTCGGCGGACGGACTGCTCTCCTGGAAGCCGAAAGAGAGCCGTTCGGAATGGAACGCGACAATGGTTACCGCGGCATCCCTGCGCGCACTGCTGGCGGTAGACCCGCAGGACGCGCGGGCTGGCGTGATCGTTCGCTGGCTGATGCGTAATCGTACCGGAGAGTACTGGTCGAGTACGCGAGACACTGCGTGGGTGCTGGCGGCTTTCTGCGACTACCTGCGCGGCGCTCCCTCTCAGCAGCCGGACGGCGAGGTGATCGTTACCCTGAACGGTCAGAGAGTGCAGACGTTCCGGTTATCGCCGGAAAACCTGCGGGAGCGGGAACTGGCGCTTCGCATTCCCGCCTCGAACCTGAAACCGGGTAAGAACGATCTTCTGCTGGAACGCGCCGGCGGAACCAGTACGGTCTTCTATGCGGTAGATGTGCGTCAGATGGTTGGGATGGAGACCCTGCCCGCCGAGTCCGGCAGGAAGATTGCGATCAAACGGGAGTATCTGCGCCTCATTCCGCGGCGCGCCGGAGATAACGCCTGGCAGTTGAAGACGGAGCCGACCGGCAATCGGATGGCGCAGGGCGAGTTAATCCGTGTTCGTCTCACGTTTGAGACGCCGGAGGATATGTCCTATGTGCTGATCGAAGACCCGTTTACTTCCGGTTGCGAGGTGACGGAGCGGGGCAGTGCCGGCGAGGTGGATGTCTGGAGCTACTGGTGGGCAAGCGTGGATATACGCGATCATAAGATCGCCTTCTTTGCGCGCAGTATGCCGAAGGGAAGGCATGTGATAGAGTATCATCTTCGCACGCAGACGCCGGGAACCTATCGTACCCTGCCGACCCTGCTTCAGGGCATGTATGCGCCGGAGACCCGCAGCGAGTCGGCTTCCGAGAACGTGGAGATCCGATGAGAAAGCCTGCCTTCGTTTCTGAAAGACGGGGACCGACCGCCGCTTCCGTCAGCGGGATCGCGGCAATCCTGCTGTGCGCGCTGCTGGTTCTGATCGGGGGAGGGTTGGCGATCCGATTCGCGTCAGCCCCTCCGCCGGAGGTCGAGATCGTCGGGTTCTCCACCAGCCTGAATGGTCGAACCGCTTCACAGCGGCACAATGCACGTCTGGCGGCGGAGAGCCTGAATGAGAGGGTGATCCCGCCTGGCGCGGTCTTCTCCTTCAATCAGACGGTGAAGTCCTGGTCGGCGGACAGGGGGTATGTAAAAGCGCCGGTCAGCTACGATGGGGAGCTGATCAAAGCCTATGGCGGCGGGCTGTGCCAGACATCCACCACGCTCTACAACGCCGCGCTGCTGGCAGGGCTGCCCATTGTAGAGCGGCATCCGCACGTCTTTGCGCCGCGCTACATTGCGCCCGGTCAGGATGCAGCCGTCGCCTATCCCTCCATTGACCTGCGTTTTCGCAACCCCTATCCCTGGTCGCTGCGTATCCGGGCGAGAGTCTACGGTGACCGACTGGAGGTGCGTCTCTTCGGCAGGGAGCGTCCAAAGAGCACGGCGCGGATCGTAACGCAGGTGGTCGAGACGCAGACGCCGGAGAGGCGGACTCGTGTGATCGTCAAGCCGGAAGGCTCTGCCGGACGCCCCTATCTCCGTAGTCCGGGCTTGAACGGCTACCGCGTCGTAACCTATCGGGTCATCTCGGAGCAGGGGCGCGAGGTGCGGAGGGAGAGGCTTTCAGATGACACCTATCCGGCGATGAACCGCGTGATCGCATTGACGGAGGAAGAGAGAGCGCGGGAGTAGCCGAATCCGGCATAGACGGGACTGCGCCATCGCTGCACCGCAGTCCCGTCTTTCTATGTTTCCGGGGTAAATCCCAGAACAATATCAAACCGGGCGGAAAGCTCTCCCTGACGCGCTCCTTTGATGGGCGTGAAGGGCACAATGACAGAGGCGCGCTGCTTCTCATCCCGGATGGACTGCAGGATGCCGTCGCGCGCATTCTGCGGCTCGCCCTGTATGTAGCACTGCGTGGTGAACTTCTCCTGCCCTCGAATCTTGACCGCGAAATGGATGTGCGGCGTGCGTCCCGGATAGCGCACCGGTTTGATGGTGCGGAAGAGGTATTCGCCGGTTGAGCCTGTCGTGAAGCGTCCGAAGCCCTGAAAATTGGCGTCGCGTCTGCGCGCGTTATCGCTGCCGCTGTGCAGGTAGACGCCATTGTTGTCCACCTGCCAGATCTCCACCACCGCATTGCGGATCGGATCGCCGCGTCTGTCCAGCACTCTGCCGCTCAGGTAGGTGATCCCTCCTACCGCAGGAGTCAGCGCGTCGTTGATGATAATCAGGTCGTTATCGGTGTCCAGAGGCAGCCTGTCCGGATAGAAAGGTCCCTCCGTCTGCCTCGGCGTGCGAATCAGATCCTCGGCAAATGCCGCGCCGCCAGCGCATATGAAGACTCCGGAGGCAAGCTGCCCCAGAAAACGGCGGCGGCTGAGCGGTGATGAGAACTCTCTTTCGGACATAGGGATCGCTGCCTTTCGTGTTGCGTGATGAAACATTGGATGGAAGACCGCCGCGTGCAGTAACACGCAGCGGTCCAGAGACGGAGAGGGATTTCAGAAAGAGATTAACGGAACAGCTTCGGCGCGAACTGGATCAGGTAGTCTCTCCAGACTAGCCAGGTATGCGCCCCGTCCGTCTCTTCGTAGACAACGTTGAAGTCGTACTTTTTCAGGAGATTTACCGTCGAACGCGATACCTGCAGCAGAAAGTCGTCTTTCCCCGTGCCAAACCAGAGCAGTTTCAATCCCTTCTTTCCGGCGGGATTCTGAAGCCGGGCGAGGTTCTGCTCCTCCCAGGGCGTTCTTGCATTCGGATCAGGGGGAGACGCTTCGCCGGGTCTGGTTCGCGGAAAGGCGTTGAACAGCCCGGAACTGAATACGCCGACATAGGCGAACATCTCCGGATGTGACAGGAAGATGTTGAGCGTCTGCGCACCGCCCATCGAGAGTCCGGCAATGGCGCGGCTGTTACGATTGGCGATCACCCGGTAGTTTTTCTCAATGGCGGGAAGAATGTCGCGCATGAACTCCTGTTCAAACTCGTCGGGGGGCGGTTGTGAGTCGGAGCGGGGCGGCGCGCCAAAACTGAATGGTCGCGTATGTCCGGCGGGCATCACCACGATCATCGGCTTTGCTTTCCCGGCGGAGATGAGATTATCCAGGATCACGCCGGCGCGTCCCACCGAACTCCAGGAGTCGTCACTGTCCCCCGCGCCGTGCAGCAGATAGAAGACGGGGTATCGCCCTGTTCCCTTCTCGTATTCAGGAGGCGTGTAGACATGCATGCGTCGAAAGCGGGACAGAACGGTCGAGTAGTAGGTTACCTCCGACAGAGCGCCGTGCGGGACGTTGCGTATGTCCATCCACTCCGATCCAGGCACCACCACCAGGCTCCAGACATTCCCATTCGATTCGCTGGTGATGGGGTTTCGGGGATCAACCACAGAGACGCCGTCAATCAAAAAGGTATAACGGTATGCGCCCGGTTCCAGCGGTCCCAGAGTGACCTGCCAGACTCCAGTCTCATCTTTTGTCATGGCACCTGCAGAGACGTTGCCAGGGATGTCGCCTCTATTCAACCGTACCGTCTGTGCCTGCGGAGCCCGAATCCGAAAAGTTACTCTTCGATCAGAATGCACCTCCGGAGAGTGGACGAGAGGTTGCTGTCCGAGGGCGGGCTCCAGATTGGTTGTCAGGGAGAGTATACTAACAAGAAGCGTCAACGCCAGGCAATAGATTGAGAGTTCGTGAGGTCTCATGGCTTATACCGTTCCCGGGAAGGTTTTGATGCAGACTACAGGATGATTATACCTTTCAGCGCAGAAAAGCGAATGCATCCAATCATTCCATGCGCGTTCCGGATGCTTGAAAACTGGCGGCGTATCGTGTATGCTATGCGTGCAGCTCCATCTCCAGAAGCTGCGGGTCTTCCAGGCATGCCGAAGCAAACCTGAACACAGAAAGAGAGAGATGACCGATCCAACACCTGCGTCCGGGACGCCGCCTTTTCCCTCTCCTGAGCCGATTTTTCAACTTGCTACCGCATACTGGGGGTCCGCAACGCTGCTTGCGGCGGTCAATCTGGGTCTTTTTTCGCTCCTGTCGAATGGAGGACTGACGGCATCAGAGGCGTCGGAGAGACTTCCGGCGGACGCGCGCGCCGTCGAGATGCTGCTCAACGCTTGCTGCGGCTTGAGCCTGCTGGAGAAACAGGAGGATCGGTACCATCTTACGCCTCTCTCTGCCGCCTATCTTGCGCCGGGTTCGCCCGCCTATCTTGGCAGCGCGCTGCTCTGGAGTCTGAACCAGTACCCGGTCTGGGGATCGCTGACGGATTCCGTCCGAACAGGAAGACCGGCAGTTTCGCCGGAGGAGCAGTTAGGCGCAGACCCGGAGAAGACCCGTGCTTTCGTACTGGGAATGCACGAACGCGCACAGGGAGTCGCCCGTGCCGTGACCCGGTTTCTCGATCTGTCCGGATGCGCGCGGATGCTGGATGTGGGCGGCGGACCGGGAACCTACTCCATGCTTCTGGCAAAGCAGAACCCCGGGTTGGAGGCGGTGGTTCTGGACTTGCCTCCGGTGGCGGCGATCGCCGCCGAACTGATCGAAAATGCAGGGCTGTCCGACAAGGTTCGCACGCTGGCGGGAGACGCAACCCGGGGCGATTACGGCGAGGAGGAGTACGACGCCGTGCTCTTCTCCGGAGTGCTGCATCGCATGAGTCCGCCGGTTATTGAAACGATGCTGGCAGGCGCGAAGAGGGCGCTGCAGGCAGGCGGTCGCGTGCTGGTGAGCGATGTGATGTTGAATGACGAGAAGACCTCACCGGTTTTTGCGACGCTGTTTTCGCTGCAGATGCTGCTGACCAGCACGGACGGAGCCGCTTTTTCGGCGCGTGAGTGCGGCGCCTGGCTGTCGCGTGCCGGGTTTACGGACATCTCGCTGCGGAGCCTGCCGCCCCCGCTGCCCTACACGGTTGTTTCGGGGCGCAGGTGACGGCGGCGCCTGCCAGCCGACCCGAACCACCACTCCCTCCGGATCGTTGGGGTACTCGATGAGGAGCGTGTTCCCCTCCTCCTTCAGCGTTGCATCCAGAGGCAAGCCGAACCGTGAATAGGCTTTGACGCCGAGAGCCTTCCTTTTCCCCGCATAGATACGGGCTGCGCCTTTCGTCTGATCCGGACCCTGCGCCATAAAAGCGGTGCTCTCAGCACGTTCGCTCTTCACACGAAGACGCCCGGAGACTGCCAGAATGGAAGGGATGGTCTCGGAGGTTCGCACCTGCTGGAGAAAAGCCATGTCGTTGGCGGGTATGGAGGGGTTGCGGAGAAGCGGCAGGTTCGGTTTCAGCAGGTCTATATAAAGACCCTCCAGATCGCAGGCTTCGCCGAAGGTTCTTATCCCGACATAGGGACCGCGCCGCACCAGAAACTGCGTACTCTCCTTCATCTCCTCCTCTGTCGTATCGAAGGCATACTTTACCATCGCGCGCATCCAGTGCTCCCCGATGGTGTTGGCGGAGAGATAGCCGGGAGCCACGCCGGCATAGATCAGCCTGCCGTTCCCCGCGAAGCCTTCCCAGACCACCGGCTCCTGACCGCCGGCGAGCGTGTAGAGCGGTTTGGCTTTGGGCGGCAGGGGGTAGAAGGTGAAGGGATAGGCAGGAGGAATTCGCAGACGCGTATACGCCCGCCCGAAGGTCTCATCGGAAGCGGTCAGGATCATGGTCTGTGTGCGCGCCGCTCCCGCTTTCACCAGAAAGCCGTTGCCCATGTCAACGGTCAGGGTGATCGGGGCGTCTTTCGGCAGATTGTCGAACCGGTAGCTCCAGTAGGCGTATCCGTCGGCAAAGCGCGCCTCGCCCGAAACCCGGCTGTCCGAGTCTTCCACCAGGAATCGCGTCTCCAGATCGGAACCTGCCTGGAAGGCGGCGGCAAGCCGGTTTCCTATACGAAGCTCCGCTCCCGCAACATACGGTCCCCATCCGTCCTCTTTCGAGATATCCTCGAACCTGACCAGAACGCTGCCGGTCTCCTGCGCGAACGGGGTCAGGTCCAGCGTGTATCGCTTGCGGTTTTGCAGATTTCGTTCCTGCGGCGAACCGCTCAGTATCTCGGAAAGCGTGTTATCTACGGAGGGGGAGGAGACCGTTCGCGCGGTCGGCTTCACGGATGTGTCCGGATAGACGCCCGCCGCCATAAGCAGATGAGAGACCGGCGTATCGAACCCCTCCTTTTTCCACCACGAATCACGAACTTCGTTGTAGGCGTCTGTGCCTCCAAATACGATCAGAGATCCGCCTTTACGCACCCATGCCGCCAGCGCTTCGTTGGCGGAGCGAGCCAGCGGCTTCAGAAAGTCGTAGCTGACCAGCAGCACCCTCATTCCGTCCAGATAGCCCGGCTCAGCGGCGCGATCCAGAGAGAGGATGCGCACAGGTATCCCCCGTTCGATTAACGGCAGGCAGAGTCCGTAGAAGCTGTCTATGTCGCTGGGGGAGGGGTCTGCGCGCTGCCACTGCATCGAATCGGAGACGAAGGTTCCAATGCCTTCACTGCCCGCCTGTAATGTGCCGCGGGGAAATCTCCACAGATCGGACAGCGCCCCGACAACGCTGTTGATCACCGTCGCATAGTCGCCCGGCACGCGCCCGTAGATCCGTTCGGGCCAGGGCATGACCTCAAAACTGTTCACTTCCGGGAACATCAGGGCTGCCAGCAGCGTTCGCCGATAGTTCTGCTGGTAGTCCTCTATCGGCAGGTTCGGATTGTCCTCAACCGGATCCATCAGAAACCAAAGGCGTCTATCCGTGCCTCGCGTCAGATGATAGAGCGAGGAGTACTCCAGATAGCCGACTTCGAAGGTTCTCTCCGAACGCGCTCCCCCGAGGCGCGCCGGAGTGCGCGCCGTTCCCGTCCAGACCTGTCCGATGATCTCCTGCAGCTCCGGTAGTTTCAAAATGCCGAAGTGCGGCGAAACGATCCCCCAGTGCGCGTAGTTGATCGGGCTGTGAAGGGCGACCATACGCCGCACCGCCGGGTTGGTGCGGGCGGCTTCCTGGAGGATGGCGCGGACAGTGCGCAGTTTCAGAGTCGCTTTTAGCTGTTCGGAGCGATAACGTGAATCCACACTTCCATGCGGAGGCTCCCAGGGCGTTCCGTAGATCTCTCTCCAGGCTGCTTTGAATGCCCCGGAGTAGCCGGCTTTTGCCAGGAACTCCGGCTCCTCCGGACAGATCGCTTGACTGCCCGCCCGGATGGCGTCCGTATAGTATTTCAGAAGCAGACGGGTTCGGTTCTCAGTGGGAACCATGTAGAAGTCGTTGCCGATGGTGATCGGTTTGTTGTTCCGATCCTGCTGCGTCTCCTCCGGATTCTGTCTGACATACTCCTCATAGGCGCGAAAGCCGCCCATTGTCTGCAGCGTATATCCGCGATCCGCCCAGGTCTGTATCACCTCCGGGTTGCTCGAGTAGATCAGAACGGCGTCAGTGGGGACGCCGATGTTCGGACTGAAGCGATCGCCGGTCTGAAAGGAGGTGTAGGGAACAGGCGGGCGCGGAATGGACCAGGCTTTTGCTCCGGGAGGAATTCCCATCATGCGCTCAATGGCGTCGCTGACTCCGTCGCGATTGGTATCCAGCTCTTCCAGGCGGAAGCGGATGTTCTGCACGCTGACCCTCCCCGCCTGAACCTGGAACCGGAAGGTCAGGCTGCCTCCGAGCGGATGGTTCATCGGCGCGGTGACCGTGAGAGACCGCTGATTGCCGATCCTCTCCTGCCTTGCGGGGAGCGGCTTACCCTCTGCGGACAGGACCTGAACCCGGATATCCTCGACCGCATCAAAGGTGAGGATGCAGCGCGCGCCCGGCGTTATCGGGAGCTTGTAGTCCCAGAGATTCTCTGGGTCCTGCGCAGAGAGGGAGGGTTTGAGAGGCAGCAGCAGCGCCAGCATGAGGAAGAGCAAAAGATAGCTTCGCAAGACAGGACTCTCCTGGAGGTAACAGCGGTATCCCCGTTCAGGCGGTCAGGCTTCGAGGAATGTTACGATTCCTTCCTGCTGACCAAGTTTCAAGAACTCCTCACATGTCTGAGGGATGGGAAGGGTTTTCCCGGTCGCATCATTGTATCTTCGGATCGCCTCCTGCGAAAACTGCAGCGGGGAGAGCGCGTTCACCGCCAGTCGCATAACGAAGTTGACCTTCGAGGCGACCTTGCTTTGCATCTGTCGGACGATCTCCTCCGCGCTGTTTCCGTTGAAGTACTCATCTACGCGGATCTGTTCCGCCTGAAACTGGACTCGCACTCTCATGAATCCGCTCTCTCTACAAGGGGCGGGCAGGCGAAATTCAGATAGTGTCCACGTACATCGGCAGAGCCGGCATCTCCCTCATGCAGCAGCAGACGGTATAAGAAACGCATGGTCTCGCCCTCCTCCAGCGTATAGCTGCCCTCCCTGCGACCATTTGTGAAGTCGCTCAATCCGAAGGGATTGGCGGCAAATAGACCGTAGTTGCGTACATGCCAGTAGGTGGGATGACGGAAGCTGTCAGGATGGTCCATGATGGCGATGCCGACATGCTTTCCCTCCACCATGCCGGAGTAGTCGCACCAGTGCGCGCTCCTGCCCCAGGTCTCTCTCTCCTGAACGCCGCCATAGCTGTTTTCGATCTTTCCGCCGCGAGGAACATCCATCGAACTTGCCACGCGCACCGAGATCATGCCGCCCTCTTTGGTGTCGCCAAAGCGAACCGGTCCCGATACCGGGGAGAGGCGTATCTCAAAGTCCATCATGCGCACGGAGACCATATTCCAGACCGTCACGGTGAGGTTCTGGGTAAGGAGAGGCGCGCCTGCGGCGTCTGTCCATTCGCTCAGGCTGGAGAACCTGCCGAAGACGGAGCCGCTGGCTAACTGATAGAAGTTGCGATGATGGGTGAAGCCGTGACCCTCCTCCTCGCTCCAGTTATCCGTTCCGTTCACATCTCCAAAGGCGATGTAGAGGGAGCGATGATGCCGGTGATCCCGGGTTTCGCCCTCCACGTCGTCGCGCATGGGGTAGGCGCGCGTAATCGGGATGCCTCCCGGAGCGTAGAGGGGCCAGAAATAGGGACGGGCGGGCGTCTGCGCAAAGCGGTAGATGGTGAAAAGCTCATCCTGCACCAGAATCTGCAGCTGAGACTCGTCCAGTTTCATGTCCACGCGTGTTTCCGAGACCGTATCGTCTATCTCGTAGACCGCTCTCTCTCCCTTTTCTAGGGGGAGGGGAAGGAAGTAGAGCGTATCTCCCTCGCGTTGAACCGCGACCGTCTGCGATCCCAGACGAAGACTCTGCGGGGTTTCCGGCAGGTCCCAGGGAAGCGCAATCGGGCAGTCAACCCGCGGATGCTCGCCCGCCTGAACGATAATTTGCGTACTCATCCGTTCTCCTCCGCAAAATCCTGTGGCTCTTTCAGGGTCAGCAGTGCAAGGAACCAGGAGACCAGTAGCAGGAGGGCGGTTCCCAGAAACGGCGCATAGTGCGAACTGATCCAGGGCAGGACACTGACGCGGATATGCGCATGTTCGTACAGATAGCCTCCCAGCGGCGCGCCCAGCATCGCCCCGATCCCCTGCACCGTGCCGACCGATCCCATGATCGCCCCGCGCTGCGCCGGCGGACAGGAGGAGCTGATATACGCCATCCATGCGGGAAATGCGATGACAAATCCCACACCGATCAGCGAGCCGCCCAGAACCAGCGCCAGTTCGCTGCGGATGAAGATCAGCGTCCACATGGAGAAGGCGCACAGCCCCAGCCCGATCTTGACAGCGCGCGCCTTGCCGACCCGATCCCCGATTGTGCCCAGCGGAACGGAGACCCCGGCGATCACCAGCGCGGGAACCAGCAGCAGCGTGCCATAGACCGATTCCGAGATGCCGAACTCCTGCATGGCGAACAGCTTGATGATCAGCATGCACATCCCGATCCCGAAGAAGGTGATGAACGCCATGAGGAGCGTGTGCGGGATCTGCTTGAGGCTGTGCACCAGCGCGGACATGCTGAACCCGGCTTCATGTTCGTGCGGATGGCTCTCATGCAGCGGACGAATGTTCGGGATGCGCCAGGCTGCCATGGCGGCGGTCAGCAGGAAGAGAACGCTGATCAGGTAGAAAGACGAGCGTTCCGGCACGGCATTCGGCGAGAGATAGCGGGTCAGGTCGTTCGCCGCGCCTCCCAGCAGCGGTCCCAGCGCTACCGCCATCAGGTAGGTAACGTTGAACAGGCTCATCGCCTGGGAGCGACGTTCGGGGGGAACCAGGTCCGCCATCATCACCAGCGCGGAGGGCCAGAGCGCGGCTGCTCCCAATCCGTCCAGAATACGCAGCAGAACGAACAGATACCAGTGCTCTGCCGGAACGAGCAGCGTGAGCAGGGAGGTGATGACGCTGACGAGCGGACCGGCGATAATCAGCAGCTTGCGACCGATACGGTCTCCCAGAATCCCGAACGGTCCCTTCATCACGCCTTCGCAGAACAGGAACGCCGTCCCGATAAAGGTGATGAGCGTCTCTCCGTAGCCCATTCGGAACTTGAGGTAGACGGGCATGGCTGAGAAGTTCATCAGCATGTAGGAGAGTTCCGCCAGCCCCAGCACCACCCCGATAGAGAGCAGCGTGGCGCGCGATCCTAATACGGGCTTCGGTGAGGGCGGAGGAGATTCTTGCTGCATATTGTCGCTCAGAACGCCATTCTTTACAGCCATATCTGTCTAGTGTCTCCGTCAACTTCATCCATCTTCGTATTTTACGCCCACTATCTTCCCTTCATTATAGGTCTTTCCGCCTGTAATCGCGCACAAACGGCGCCTGCGATTCCCGGGACTGAACGCGCAAAGAGCGGATGTGAGAGGAAGGATGGCTGCCGGAGAATAGACGAAGGGAGCAGGGGGACGGCTTCACGGGATGCGGTGAAGCCGTCCGCTCCTGGGAAGGCTCCTATTTGATGGAGACCTCTTTGCCCTTCTCAGAGGATTCGTAGATCGCGTCCATAATCTGAGCGACCATCAAGCCCTGTTCACCCGTAACCAGCGGCTCGGTATCGTTGAGGATGCACTCGACGAAGTGCTTGCACTCCGCGGCATGGGTGTTGACGTTTCCGCCGGGGAACTCCGGCTTGAACGTCTGCAGCGAGCGATACTTCTCTTTGACGATGGTCAGAGGATTGGTGGTAGCGCCTCCCTCCGTTCCGCAGAGGGTGCTGTTGTGCACCTCCTCCGGAATGTTGGCGACGAAGCTCGACTCGATGACGACGGTCGCCCCGTTTTCAAAGCGGATGAGCGCGGCGGCGAAGTCTTCGACCGTGAAGTTCTTGTAGTCCCACTGTCCCATGAAGCCGACGATGTCGTCGCGCTTGCCGAACTTCGCGTAGGTAACGCCGGAGGCGGAGATCGGTTTCGGGTGTCCCATCATCCACAGGGTCAGGTCCAGGATGTGCACGCCGATGTCAATCAGCGGTCCTCCGCCCTGCTTGCTCTTGTCAATGAAGACGCCCCAGCCGGGGATGCCGCGCCGTCGAAGCGCCTGCGCCCGGGCATAGTAGATCTCCCCCAGTTCGCCCCCTTCGATATACTTCTTCAGAAGCTGATTGCTTGGGGCGAAGCGGCTGTTATAGCCCACCTGGAATTTGACTTTCGCCTTTCTCGCCGCCTCCACCATCTTCTTCGCCTCGTCGGCGTTCATGGCGATCGGCTTTTCGCAGAGGATATGCTTGCCGGCTTTGGCGGCGGCGATGCTCGGATCGAAGTGAAGATAGTTGGGGGTGCAGATGGAGACCGCATGCACCTCATCCATCTCCAGAAGCTTCTTGTAGTCGGTGAAGACGTGCTTCACATTGAATTTCTGCGCCGCCGTGTTGGCGACGGTCTCATTCACATCGGCTACCGCGACAATTTCGCACAGGTCCGGGATCGCGGCATAGCCCGGCATATGCGCGCCCTGCGCGATGCCGCCCGACCCGATGATCCCTATGCCTACCTTCTTGCTCTTCTTAGCCAATGTCGTATATCTCCTTTGATGAGGTGAACTGAAAAGGCGCACTGCCAGCCCCGTGATCCCGATACAGGCACTCCGGGGGCGGGGACGCATATACGCGCCCGTATAGACGGCGATGAACAGGAGCGGAGCGTTGCGCTCATGACGGGAGGTCTACCGAAGAGAGGAGTCTCTTCTCGCTTCTGAATTTTAGCATATTGCCGTGCCGGGATGCAATCTGCCGCCTTCGTCCTGCACCCACTCAGTCGAGCGTAGCGAAGAGTTCCGGGTGTTCCGACGGGATCGGGACGCACGCCCGTTTCGATCTGGCAAGGCCGCGAGTCCCGGATAAGCGAGGACGGTTTCGCACCTCATGACAGCGGCGGCACCGCGCCTCATAACTCTCTTCAGCTCCCACCAGAATGATCGGATCGTCCCACGAGGCGGGGCGTCCATCTATCAGACGCTGAGTGCGGCTCGCCTCCTGTCCGCACTTTTTGCAGATGGCGTGAAGCTTGATAACATAGTCCGCCAGCGCCAGCAGGCGGGGCATAAAGCTGAACGGCTGTCCGCGAAAATCCTGATCCAGTCCTGCGGCAATGACCGATACCCCGCGATCTGCCAGCCGTTCGCACAGGCTGACCACCGACTCATCAAAAAACTGGACCTCTTCGATCCCCACCACCTCCACATCGGGAAGGATCAGAGACTCCATCGTCTGCGAATCGCTCACCGCGACAGCGTTGTACATCATGCCGTCGTGCGTGCGTATTACAGTGGTATCGCAGCGGGTATCTATCGCGGATTTGAAAACCTGCACCCGCTTGCGGGCGTGCATAGCGCGGCGGACCAGACGGATCAGCTCCTCCGTCTTGCCGGAGAACATACAGCCCGATATGACCGTCAACGATCCCAGCGATTTCGGCAACTTTCCTCTCCGTCACTGTCCGGTTAGTAGATGATTGCAGAAGAAGGCGGTGAATTCCTCCTGATACTGTCTGCGGTCGTCGGGATGAACCATCACGTGCCAGGAGCGGGGATGATAGATCAGTTTGCAGGGGGGCTTCGCCGCTTCGTAGAGCAGCCTGCCGTCTTCCGGATGAACGATCAGGTCGCGCCTGCCGTGCATCAGAAGCAGCGGTCTCGGAGAGAGCCGCTCCACCACCCTGACCGGAGCGACCTGATCCGGCTCCACCGGGAACCATCGGCGTCCGAAAAAGAGCGTGGAGCGCGTGTAGAGGGATTTCAGCGGACCCAGCAGAAACCGACCGTGCTGTTCGATCGCGCGGTCCAGACTGGCGTAGGCGCCATGCGTCGCCACCGCACGAATCCGGAAATCCTGCGCCGCGGTCATGATGGCGACAGCTCCCCCCATCGAAAGCCCGAATGTGCCGACAGGAAGTCCCTGCATCTCCGGGCGTTTTTCAAAGTAGTCCAGCGCGCCAAGCAGATCGTTCACCTCGTGGTAGCCGATGGTGCACAGATTGCCCGCGCTGCACCCCAGCGCGCGAAAATCGAACATCAGCATGTGGAATCCATGCGCGTGAAGCATGCGCGCCCAGAACAGCGTCTCGCATCGGTTATTGGGAAAGCCGTGACAGAGCACGACTCCCGCTTTTGCGCCGGGTGAGGGGAGAAACCAGCCGGAGAGGGTCAGTCCATCCCTCGAGGGGAAGGTTATCTCCTCATAGGGATAGCCGTATCTCTGCGGCGTATACTTCGGGGGAAAGCGAACGGGATGCGTCGCGAAGTAGGCGGAGGCAAAACTGCCCGCCGCCATCGCCGCTCCTGCCAGGACGGCTCCTCCCGCCAGACATCGCAGCAGGCCTGCGCCTTGACAGGAGGGGGATTTGTCTCTATACTCAGTCGTCATTCTCTCTCCCGGATGGATAGATGCCAGGACTGGAAGCGGAGGAGAGCCGATGACGGAGGATCGGAAGTCAGACCTCCCAGCGCCGGACTCTGCGCCCTGTCTTCGCACCGTGTCCGCAGAGATTCACTGGATACGGCGGCTGGGGATGATCGGCGCGCTGCTGATCGCAGCCATCGTAGCGCTGACTCTGTTCGCCCCCTCCGCGCTCTGGTTTCTCCTCTACCCGCTGCTTATTCTGGGAGCGCTTGGCACGCTGGCGATGGCTGTGGTCTTACTGCTGCGCTTTTTCTGAAGGCTTTCAGACGGGATTCCGCAGCGCGCGTGGCGCGGTTTAGCGCCGCTTCGACCTCCAGACGCTTTCGCTCCAGCTCCGCGTCTGTGGCATCTGCGGGCACGAGGATCGGCTCCTCGACCACGATCACGGCGCGAGTGAAGGGGTAGGGGATCTCGAAGGCGTCCCACTGATCCAGACGCACGCCCGACTCGATCGCCGAGCCGACCGGGAGGATCATGACCCCGGACTTCTTTGCAAGAAAGCAGGCTCCCGGCTTCGCCTGATAGATCGGACCCTGTGGACCGTCCGCCGCGATCGCGCCTCCCCGCTCTTCTCGCAGAATCTGCACATACTTCAGCACCCCCCGCGCCTCGCTGGCAAACTGCGAGGCATCCATCACCATATATCCCATGCGCTCAATCATGCGCAGCGTGAGCAGTCGAAACAGTTTCAGCCATCGGCTGTAGCCGGGATCGCGCGCATGGCTGGCGTAGAGACAGAGCTGTTCGTTATGAAAGTAGGCGATGGGGAGGAAACCCTTGCCATGCCAGAGGGTCAGCATGGGACGCAGACCGGCGCGCCGGTTCAGGCGAAGATTCTCCATGCCATAGGCGCGGATATCAATCGTGTTTTCGTAGAACCAGAACAGGCGGATCAGGATGCCCGTCACCAGATGCGTGAGGGTCTGCGGAAGCAGTGCTTTCATGCAGAGGCGGCGTGAAGAGGCAGAAACAGGGTGAAGAGGCTGCCTTTACCCGGCTCGCTCTGACAGGTGATCCTACCTCCATGCAGCTCTACTAGATGGCGGGTGAGGAAAAGCCCCAGTCCCGTTCCGGGGATGGCGCGGATCTCCTCTCGATCCAGCCGTTCATACGGAGTGAAGAGTCGGGAGATCTGCTCCTGTGTCATCCCGATGCCGTTGTCGCGCACCTCAATGTGGACCCCGTTTTCCACCGAATAGGCGCGCACGAGTATCTCTCCTCCCTCCGGCGAATACTTGATGGCATTGCTCAGCAGGTTGGAGAGTATCTGATGCAGCTTGTCCTCATCGGCTTCAATGGCGGGAAGTCCCGGCTCGATCTCCAGCTTCAGGGTGTGCTTGGGCGTCCAGAAGCGATAGAACCGCTGGAACCGGCAGATTCGCTCCAGCAGGGGAGTCAGATCGAGCATACGCGCGTTGAGCGTGATCGGTCTGCCAGCCTCCAAACGAGAGGAGTCCAGCAGCTCATTGATCATCTCCAGCATACGGTCGCACTCCGCCTCGATGGTCTCATAGAACTCAAGCTGTTCAGAGCGCGACAGGGTATCATCCGACTCCAGGGTCTGGATAAATCCGCGAATGGTGGTGAGAGGATTTCGCAGTTCGTGCGTTACAAACCCGATGTAGTCCGACTTGAGGCGGTTCGCCTCTTCCAGCGCAAGGCGCTGCGTCTCCTTCTCATGCAGTTCAGACTGAAGCCGCAGCCGCTCCTCTACCGACTTCTTCAGGTTGTCATAGAGTCGCGCGTTCTGGATCGCTACCGCCGCCTGATTGGCGAACGCCGTCAGCATCTCAAGCTGACGATCATGGAAGACATCATCTTTAACGCGGTTGTCCAGATAGACGATGCCGATCACCTTGCCTTGCGCGATGAGCGGCACGCAGAGGACGGAGCGAAGATTCGCCAGCCGGACGCTGGTATGTTTGGCGAAGCGCGAGTCCTCCATCGCGTTCATGGAGAGGATATGCTCACGCTCCTGCAATGCCCGTTCAACAATCGTGCGGCTTATCTCCGGGCTGTTCGACTTCTCCCGGCTGGAGAGGGCGGACTCCAGTTCCAGGGGGTCAATGCCGTGGGTGGCTTTCCCCCAGACGCGACGCGAACCCTCCTCTACCAACAGGATGAACCCGCGTTCGGCGTTGACAAACTTCACCACCTGTTCTATCGCCGTGTGGAGCACCTGCGACAGGTCCAGGGAGGAGTTCAGCGTCTGTCCAAGCTGTAAAAGCGTGCCGATATAGTCCTTGCCGCTCTCCGTCGAAGTCTCCAACCTACTGCTCCTGCATTTGGTCTTCTGTAATAGAACACCCGTATCATGGATTTTCGGATGTTACGCGATGCGATGGGGCAGCCTGCCCTCACACTGTCATTGCGAGCGTCAGCGAAGCAATCCTGCCCCTTGCAGAAAGGGAAGGGCAGAGGGGATCGCCTGCCGGCTCTCCAGACAGAGCAGAAAAGCGCCACGGCGATCCACCTCCCTGCGCAGACGGTTTTCGCATCTGCGGCGTAACAATCGTTATTATCGGGTATCTCAATTCCGAAAACCATCCACAGGTTACAGGGAAAGGTTCCGGAACTGTCAGGGATAGAGGATTGGGTTCAGGGGGCTGCCCGCCAGTTCGCCCGGTTCCTGACCCGGCAGCCATCGCTCCAGATCGTTCCAGCGGTTCTTGTTATCGGGCTGATTGATCCGCGCGCCGTCGGCGAAGTAGATGATCGTCATCACTTCCCGGGTAGTATCTGAGTGGTTGCCTGGCGCGCTGTGCAGAGTCCATCCTGCGTGGAAGGTCGCGTCTCCGGCGCGCATATCGCCTGACTTGAACAGATGAAAGCCTCGCTCCTTCACCATGCGGTTGAAGGTCTCCTCAGATTGGTCGGAGATCTCCAGATGTCCGAGAAACCCCTCCCGATGCGAGCCGCTGGCAAAGGTCATCGTACCCATCTCGGTGGAGACATCCACCAGCGGCATCCACATGGTGATGGTGAGCGGAGTATCCAGGGGCCAGTAGTACTGATCCTGATGCCAGGGGGTCAACCCTCCTCGCGCCTCTTTGAAGAGCGCCTGATCATGATAGAGACGAACCGCATTCGCCTGCATCAACTGCGCCGCGATCTGCGCGAAACGTTTGCTGAAGACAAACTTCCGGCTGCCCTCATCGCTCTCCCACAGATTCATCGTCTGCAGAAACGCCTTGCCGTAGGTGTCTCGCTCCTCTATTGGGCGGGTTTCGGTATTCAGGCGTTTGACCGCATTGACTATTACCGGACGGTATGCCTCGATCTCCTCCCGCGTGCAGACGTTTCTGAGAAGAATATGCCCGTTTTCCTGATAGCTGGCGATCTGTTCTGGCGTGAGCGCATACTCCGAGTCCAGTTCTGGCAGTAGAATTTCTGTAGACATAAGTCTCTCCTGTTAGTGAATTAGGATAATCCTGCAGAGATTGCTTCGGTCGGCGCCGCCTCCCTCGCAATGACAGACCGGGATGCCTCATTCTGTCATTGCGAGCGAAGCGAAGCAATCTCAACCACAGACTACTGGTTTTCCAGATCAAGCTCTTTTCGGAGGAGTCGCTTCAGCACCTTGCCTGTGCCTCCTAGAGGCAGGGAGTCGCGGAAGAGGACTTTCCGCGGAACTTTGTAGTTGGCAAGATGCTCCCGGCAGAAGGCGAGAATCTCTCTCTCGGAAGCGCTGGCGTCCGGTTTGAGCACGATAACGGCGAGAACCTCTTCGCCGCGAAGCGGGTCAGGCGTTCCGATCACGGCGGCGTCCTTTACCGCCGGATGGGTGTAGAGCAGCTCCTCAATTTCTCGTGGGTAGACATTGATGCCGCCAACGATGATCATATCCTTCTTGCGGTCCAGGATATAGACGTAGCCGTCTTCATCTATCTTGCCGATGTCGCCGGTATGATACCAGCCGCCGCGCATCGCCTCTGCGGTAGCTTCCGGCTGATTGTGATATCCGAGCATCACGTTCTCTCCGCGCACGACGATCTCCCCGATCTCGTTCGTCGGCAGTTCGCGATCGTTGTCGTCGAAGATCTTGATCTCCACGCCGGGAAGAGGCAGACCGACGCTGCCCGGTTTCCGAACGCCGTCGGGAGGATTGACGGAGGTAACGGGCGAGCACTCCGTCGGACCGTCTCCTTCAATGATGATGGTGTTGAACTTCTGTTCAAACGCCTGCATCAGGGCGACGGGCATCGGCGCGCCTCCGGAGACATTCAGACGAACGCTGGAGTAGTCCCACGGCTGCGCTCCGGAGAACTGCAGCATCGCTCCGTACATCGTGGGCACGCCTGCGAAGAGCGTAATCCTGTACTTTTCGATCGCTTCCAATGTGCGGGTCGGGTGGAACAACTCCATCAGCACGGTCTTTGCGCCGCAGAAGAGGGAGGCGTTCTGGCAGACGGTCCCCGCGAAGGAGTGGAACAGAGGCAGCACACAGAGGAAGGCGTCGTTTTCGTCAATATGCAGCACCTGACTGATCTGCCGGCAGTTGACCGTCAGATTGTTATGCGAAAGCAGCGCGCCTTTCGGGCGTCCCGTCGTGCCGGAGGTGTAGATACAGACGGCGGGGTCGTGCAGGTCTATGCCGGCGGTATCGGGGCGCGTGTCTGAGCCGGAGGCGATTAACTCCGCGAAAGTCTCCACTCCCTCCGGCGTGGAGGCGCGGTCACCGATGCTGACGACCGCCTGTAGATCGGGAAGGCTCTTCTGCGCCTCCAGGGCGTTCTCCAGGAAGGGCGGAGCCGTGATGACGATTTTCACGTCGGAATCGCCCCAGATGTAGATCAGCTCTCCCGGCTTCAACAGCGGATTGGCGGGAACGCAGACCGCTCCCAGTGCGGTGATGGCGTAGTAGGCGATGCTGAACTGAGGGCAGTTGGGCAGGAGCAGGGCTGCTCTGTCGCCCTTCCGAATGCCTCTGTCGCGCAGGTGATCTGCCAGACGGTTGACCTGCGAAGACAACGCTCCGTAGGTAATCACCTTATCCTGCATCAACAGCGCCGGTCTTTCAGGATACTCCCTTGCTCCCCTGTCAATGATCTCGTATAACAGCAACCCGGTCTCTCCTTTGAATGAGTTACGTGTTCAGACAGACGATTCATGCACCATCTCGTTCTGTCAGCTGCCTTTGGGGCTATCAGCCTTCTCCATGGTCAGGTCTGAAGTCTGTTCGTGCGATTGCAGCGTCTTCTGCGCGAACTCCAGATCGGATGCCACCTGCTGCGACTCCGGAGACTGCATCTCGCTGTACGCCTGGAGGGACGCGCTCAACAGTGATACGGCTCGGCGAAAGTCTCGCTGCGCATAGGCGATACGACCGAGATGCCAGAGCGTTCGGGCGATTCCAGGTCTGTCGTGAGTCTGCTGATACCGCTCCAGCGCCTGCAGGCACTCCCGCTCCGCCTCCGCCAGCTCACCCTGATTGGCGGACTGTATGCCGAGGGTGGCAAAGAGAGCCGAAAGAGACGGAGCCTCTTTCATGCGGGTAACCAGCTCCCTGCCCAGTTCTCCGGCGATCTGCGTTACCTCTTTCCCCAGCGTCTCGATCAACTGAGCCGATTTAGCGGGCTGTACTTTCAGGGTCTCCGCCGCATTTTCGATCAGACCGGGCACGCCCTTCAGTTTCCGCAGCAGGCGTGAGAGGGCGGGTGCGCGCTGCTCGGTGATCTCAAAGTCGTCCCGGTACTGTTTGACACGATCCAGGAAAAGCTGCCCGCTTTCAGAGGCGAGAACTCCCTTCACATCCGTCTGTTCGGGCAGGGAGAGACCCCCCAACGTGATCTCCTCGCCCTCCTGCAGGTTCAGCGATTCCCGCGAAGCCGCCAGACATCTCAGCGACGGTGCTTCCGAGAGCAGTTCTCGTACGAACCGAGACGCCTCCGGCACCTGGTTCACATCATCCAGGATCAGCAGACAGCGGCGTCTGGACAGCCAGTCGCGGACGACCTGCACGGGTGAGGCGGCGGGAGGAACGGCGATACCGATCGTCATGGCGATCTCCTGCGCCGCCCCCGCCACATCTTTCGCATTTTTCAAGACAATATACCAGACTCCGTCCGGAAAAAGGTCCGCCTGTTCCGCAGCAACCTGCAGTGAAAGCCGGGTCTTTCCGATCCCTTCCGGACCGGTGAGCAGCAGCAAAGGCGCGTCGTCCTGCGCCAGACGCGCCGCGATCTGCTCAATCTCCTTTTCGCGTCCGATGAAGCTGGTGCGCTGAACCGGTAGATTGTGCGGATGCGGGTTCAGCGAGCGCGGAGGCGGAAACTCCTGCAGCCGCATGGCGCTGTGGGTCGCCTGGAAAAGGCGTATTGGCTGATCCAGGTCGCGAAGACGATGATATCCGAGGTCAATATATTCGGTACTGGCATCTGTCTCGCCTCCCACCTGCTGCATGACATCCTCGGAGAGGACGATCTGACCGCCGTGAACGGTGGAGAGTATCCGCGCAGTACGGTTGAGCGGCGGTCCAAAATAGTCGCCCGCCTGAAGGAAGGGTCTTCCGCAGTGAACCGCCATGCGGACGCTCAATGGTCCGACGTCTTCGGGCCAGGGAAAACGCTGCAGGTACGCCTGCGCTAATACCGCGCAGCGCACTGCCGAGACGGGATCGTGAAAGGCGACCTTGTAGGCGTCCCCCTCCGTCTTGATGATATAACCGCCGTGCATCTCTATCGCGGTGGTCAGAATGGCGTTGTGCGCCTGCAGCACCGGCAGAAAGGAGTCCCCATGCCGCTCCCATAGCTCTGTGGAGCCGACGATGTCGGTGAACAGAAAGGTAACCTTGCCGGTTGGAGGCTGCGACGCCATCAGCTTTTGCTCCCGCTCTTTTCGGCATAGAAGGCGCACAGGTCTGTCAGTGGACAGTCGTAGCAACGCGGGACAGGCGCCTTGCAGACCTGTCTGCCATGCTGAATCAGGGCGACGTGAAAATTGTAGACGATCTCCGGAGGTACCTTCTCCTGAAGCGCATCATGCGCTCTGGCTTCCCCGATCTGTTTGCGGATCAACCCCAGCCTCCAGGCGACCCGAAAGACATGCGTATCCACCGGGATCACGGGGCGTCCCAGCGCAAAGCAGAGAACGATGGCGGCGGTTTTCGGACCCACGCCGGGCAGCGCCATCAGGTAGCGACGCGCCTCTTCATCGCTCAACTGTTTCAGGCGGCTTAGGTCCACCGACCCCTCCTGCTCTCGGATGATCTTCAGAACCTCCTGTATGCGCGCCGCCTTGCTGTTTGCCAGTCCCCCGCAGCGGATCGTGTCGGCTAACTGCTCTGTCGGCGCGGCGATCACTTCATCCCAGGCGGGGTATCGCCGCTTCAGGTTGTCGAAGGCGCGGAAAGAGTTGACGTCAGAGGTGTGCTGCGACAGAATGCAGGCGACCAGCTCATCTTCTGGATTCCAGCGCGGAGACCAGTTCGCCTCGCCGTACCGCTCCTCCAGCCGCCGGACTATCTCTGCAATCGCGCTCAAAGCTGTTTTCTCTTCCATCATTTACGGGAAAAATGCCATGATCAATTCATGGTACGCGCTATGGATCGTCTGGGTATACTTTTCTGTAGAGACTCTGCTGCTGATCCAGCAGGGAGAGATACGCCTGATGCCGCTGCGGGTCGGGATACAGCAGCGTTCCCTCCGGAAGGGGCGCATCCGACAGACGTTTCAACAGACCCGCGGCTCTCAGAGCCGTCAGCGCCGCGCCGCGACTGGAGGCTTCGCTCTCATGCAGAATGCGAACCGGCTGTCCGAGCGCATCCGTAAGCATCTGAGCCCAGACGGGGGACGTCAGTGCGCCTCCGGAGGCGAAGATCTCCTGCGCCCGGGGAAACTGCCGGCGAAGCAGATGCGCCGCCAGGGTGAACCGCAGCGCGACGCCCTCCATCCCGGCTTGCAGGATATCGAGCGGTGCTGCGCTCCAGCGCATGCCGTATAGGGTCGCCGCCGCATCAGGATGCCATCCAAAGCTGCGTTCACCGCTCAGAAACGGCAGAAAGATCATTCCGTGCTGACCGGGCTGACGATCCTGCAGTGACCTCTGAACCGTGTCCATATCCGGCAAGGAGAGGGTCTGAGCCATCCAGGAGTAGACCGAACCTCCGTCGCTGAAGGCGGCTCCCATCACATACCGCTCTCTGTCGAGCCGATAGCACCAGAGTTCCGGCGGTATCTCCACACGATCCGCCTCCCACATCACTCGGATCGCGCCGGACGTGCCCAGATTGATCGCGATCCGCTCCTCCGAAACACATCCGCTTCCGAGATTGCTGGAGGCTCCATCGCCGATGGCGCGAACCCACGGGATATCCGAGAGAGGAGACCAGCGTGACGCCCATTCGGGGAGAAGACCGACGGCGGGAGGGTCGGAGGGATCGAGAAGTGAGAGCGAGCCGGCGGTGAGGTGAAGGGTCTCCAGCAGTTCGGCGTCCCAGTCGCAGCGATTCTGATCAAACAGCCCGGTGGCGGAAGCCATGCTGATCGAGCAGACCGCCGTCCCGAACAGACGACGGAACAGATACTCGCCGGGAGAGACCCATGTTCTTACCTGACGGGTGAGTTCCGGGTAGTTGGACTGAAGCCAGAAGAGTCGCGCCGGAAAGTAGCTGGAGTGGAGGACGCATCCCGTTCGCGCATGTACTGCGTCCGCATCGAGCATCGTGGAGAGCTTACGGGCGGCGTCTCCCGGTCGCGTGTCCGCCCAGGTATAGAGGGGCGTCACGGGGCGACCGTATGCATCCAGACCAAGCATGCTGTGCCAGAAGGTGCATACGCCGACGCAGGCAATGCGTTCTGACAGTCCGCCCGCTCTCTGCAGCAGTTCATCCAGGCAGCGGGCGGTCTGATCCAGCAGGGGATCGGGATCGAACTCCGCCATTCCATGCGGGTCGGTGCGAACCTGATAGTCCCGCTGCGCGCGCATTCCCGGAATCGCGACGCCCTCGGACGTGAAGAGAATGGCGCGGACGGAGGAAGTTCCTATATCCAGCGCCAGCGCCAGGTTTCTCATCTCTATCCGGCAATAGCCGACTTCATCCGGCGAAGCCCCTCCACAATATTCTCATCGGAGGTTGCAAAGGAGAGACGGATATACTCCTGCGTCTCCAGGCGACGCCCGAAGCAGGTGCGGGGAAGCACCGCCACATTCGCCTGCTCCAGCAGGTAGTCGCACATGGCGTTCGCGTCCGCAAGACCCAGACGGCGGCAGGCTTCCGTAACATTCGGCAGGACATAGAACGCGCCGCGCGGCTTCACGCATCGGACGCCGGGGATGTCGTTAAGAAGATCTGTGATCAATGCGGCGCGGCGGCGGAAGGCGGCGGTCATCGCCTCCGCCTCCGTCTGGTCGCCCTGCAGCGCGGCAGCTGCAGCGATCTGGGTGAAGGTCGCCGTGCAGGAGTGGAGATTCGTCTCGATCCGCGCCAGCTGCTGCGCCAGATCGGCGCGGCAGATCCCGAAGCCGATTCGCCAACCGGTCATGGAGTAGGTTTTGGAGAAGCCGTCCACGACCACCGTGCGCTGTTCCATGCCCGCAATGGAGTAGATGGAGGCGAAGGGGTCGTCAAAGACGATCCTGGAGTAGATCTCGTCGGTTAGGACCCAAAGGTTGTGCCGGATCGCGATCTCCGCAATCTTCCGCATGTCCTCCGCCAGCAGCATTCCGCCGGTCGGATTCTGCGGGCTGTTGAGCACGATGGCGCGCGTCTTCGGAGTAACCAGCGACTCCAGTTCCGCGATGTCGTATCGCCATGCATTCTCTTCGCGCAGCCTTGCCGGAATGGTAACCGCGCCGATCCAGTCCGAGATGGATTCATAGATGGGGTAGCCTGGAGAGGGGTAGATCACCTCCTCGCCCGGGTTCACCAGCGCCATCAGAGCGGCGAAGATCACGGGCTTGGCTCCGGGGGAGACGACGACATTCTCCGGTCCGATCGAGACCCCCCGGGTTCTGGAGAAGTACTCCGCGATCGCTCTGCGCAGTTCGGGTAGCCCGGCGGAGGGACCGTAGTGCGTATAGTTCTGATCCAGCGCAGTTTTGCACGCCTGTTTGATATGCTTCGGCGTATCGAAGTCCGGCTCTCCCAGACCAAAAGAGAGAATATCTCTTCCTTCAGCGCGCAGTCTGTTCACGCGCGCCAGCACGTCAAAGGCGGTCTCCGTTCCGAGTTTTCGCATGCGATCCGCCAGAACGAGCGGAGGGGTTACGGCTTCTATGGCGGTCATCTCTCAATCCCTTCCCGTGAAGGAGCGTAAGACCTTTACAGGGTCTGCTCCCGGCTTTTTGCTGGCATCAGGCTGTAGAGGATTGCGCGCGCCTGCGAGGCGTCCTGATCCGGCGGACAAGTTACATAGAAGCAGGACATGAACCTCCCTTTGAACAGCGAGAGCCGCGCGCTGTGAATGTCCCATTGAACGGAGGAGATCGCTCCGCAGGCGCGGTAGAGCGTCGCGCGCGCATCGGTGGAGGAGACCTCGACCATCACATAGGTGTGGGAGACGTCGTCGCGAATTGACAGCGACTCGACCGGTCCCCCGATCTCTGCCGGCTTGCGCTTCTTGGTCAGAAGCTCCGTGACGGTGATCTTTCCGGTCAGCACCGCTGTCATGTTACTGGCGACCTCGCGCCGCTTGCCCGGCGTTAGCTGACGACCGCGAAAGTCCACGTAGAGCGTATCGATCGCGATATGTTCGTCTCCGACAACTCGCGTATAGACCTGCGCGCTGTGCACATCGAGATCGGAGGCGTAGAGCACGCCGGCGATCTTCGCCAGCAGTCCCGGCTGCGGGTCGTCCTGCGCGCAGATGGTAACAGCGGTAAACGTCGAGTCGCGCTCGTCATGAAACTCTATCACCGGTTCGCCGCTGCGAACGCGCCGCACAAAGCCGATATGCAGCGTCATCTCATTGAGGCTGGTGTTCAGAATATAGGGCGCGGGCATACTCTCCACATGCTCCGCGATCTCCTCCGGCGGAAGGTTCTCCATCGAAAGCTCTTTCAGCAGCTTTCGGCGGGTGCGCGACAGGCTGCGATCGTCCACCTCTTCGATATCTTCGCCGACAAGCACCCGCTCCGCCTGACGGTGCAGGTCGCGCAGAAACTTCCCCTTGACGGCGGTCCAGACGCCTGCTCCAACCGCGCTGGTGTCGGCATAGGTGAGGATGTAGAGCATATGCAGGCGATCCAGATCGTCCACCACTGCAGTGAAGTCCCGGATGGTCTCCTCCAGATGAAGATCGCGCAGGCGGGAGGTCTCCGCCATCAGAAGGTGATGTCGGATGAGAAACTGCACGTTTGCGGTCGCCTGAGGGGACCAGCGCAGTCGTCGGCAGATCGCGCCGGCAATCTCCTCTCCCAGTTCCGAGTGCGACCGCACATCGTCTATCTTGCCGACATCGTGCAGCAGAGCCGCCAGGTACAACTGTTCAGGATGAGGCAGTTCCGACATCAGCAGGCGAAAATCGCGGTTCTCTTCGCCGCCGTCCGCGGTTCGCAGCGCATCCAGGTTGCGAATCACATAGAGGGTATGCTGTCCGACGGTATAGTCGTGGGATGGATCGTAGGGGATCAGGTTCATGACTGCGCCAAACTCCGGGATCAGCCAGCCCAGAATCCCCAGATCCGCCATGATCTGCAGGATCGGATAGGCTCCGCGCGGAGAGGCGAGAATGCGGGTGAATATCTCCGCGGCTTCCTGCTGGTCGCGAATGGTTGGATTGGCGGCAATCAGCTCCACAATGGCGCGTTCAAGGTCTTTACTGAACACCAGCCCGTACTTTTGCGCCAGTTCGCACGCCCACAGCATCCATACCGGGTCTTCACAGGCAAGCGCCGGGTTCGCCGGACGGATCTCGTTGCGCTTGCAGTCCAGTCCGATCCCCAGCACCAGTTTGCTCTCTTCGATGCGCCGGGTAATGGTCTCCGAGAGACGCTGAATGACGGAGGTGTGTTCGTAGAAGTCCCGCATGAACCGTTCTACCGGGGGGCGGGAAGCGGTCTTTGCCGCCTGTGTGGAGGCGTCCTGCTCCGTTCCAGCGGTCAGATGGTATCCTAGCGCCTCCGCAACCTGCTCCTGTCGGGTAACGACAAGCTGGTCGCGCTCCGCTCCGGCAATGACATGCAGGGCGTTGCGGACGCGGAAGAGGAACTCCTTCGCCTCCTGAAGTTGCTTGGCTTCGTTCGGATTGATCTCGGAGTATCGAATCAACGCCTCCCAGACGCGATCGCCGCGAACCCGTGAGGAGGCGAGCGACCGGCGCGCCTGCGTCAGCCAGACCGCGGTCTGCAGATCGCGCAGTCCTCCGGCTCCCTCCTTGAGATTGGGTTCGACAACCCGCGAGATCACGCCGACTCTGGACTTCTGGTTCCGTCGCTCTTCCTGCTTGGTGAAGATAAAGTCGGCGGGATTGAAGTAGGTCCAGAACTCGTGTTCAAACTGAATATAGAGACGGCTGCTGCCTGTGATGAGCCGCGCATCCAGAAGCCCGGAGGCGGTCTGATGGTCCAGTTTGGCGCAGTCCTCCATCAGGCGGTAGGCGTACCCGACGTTCATGTTGTTGGCGTCAATGAAGACGCGCATCACCGACTTGAACATCTCTTTGATGATGTTGTCCAGAACCGAATCGCCGTCCCGCTGCGGAATGAAAGTGATGTCAATATCGGAGTAGGGGCACAGCTCCCTGCGACCATATCCGCCGGTGGCGACGATACAGACCGCCACCTGATCCGGCTCAAAACTGCGCAGGTAGCGGGAACAGGCGAGATGGAACATCCTGCGAACCACGGCGTCCACCAGATCGCTGTATGCCGCAGCGTATGCCAGTCCGCCAGCTCCGCGCAGCACGCTCTGGTTCAGACTCTGCCGACGCTCCTGCAGATAGACCGCCAGGGATTCGAGATCGGAGATACTCTCTATTTGCGGGTCATATAGATAGGTGGGAGATAGCGTATTCATTACTCCTATTGTATCGCGTTTTTGCGCTTCGGCGCAAGCGATAGGCGGAGTAAACGGGCAGGGGCGCTGTGGGGTAAAAAAAGTTCAGGGAGAAGACATCATGCCCCCGCTGAGATGCCTCCCCCCTGAACCCGGTCTCATCTGTTGCCAGATGAAAGGATGAAATATCATTTCATAATGATATGTCCAGGCACTTAACAATACGCTCCCCGGTGCGTGAATGCTTCCATCCTGTGAAAAAAAGCGTAAATTTTATGCAGATATCATACGCGCGCAGACGGGGTGAGGTAGACGCGGGGCACGCGCGCGGTCAGGCGGGTGGTGATCTCGTGTTCGGTGGTCTGAACGATGCGGGCGATCTCTTCGACGGTGATCCGCTCCTCGCCCTGCGCCCCGATAAGCACGACCTCCATGCCGACCGAGGCGTCCGGAACATCCGTCACGTCCAGATTCAACACATCCATGCAGACATGTCCGACCACCGGAACGCGCCTGCCTGCTACCAGCGCACAGCCTGCGTTTCCCATCTCTCGCGGGTAACCGTCGCCGTATCCGACTGGAACGGTGGCGATCCGCCGCGGTTCTGAGAGCGTATGCGTTCTCCCATAGCTGATGCTGTGACCGGCGGGAAGGGGGCGCACCTGCGCAATGACGGACTTCAGGGTCAGCGCCGGGCGTAGATCGGGGATGCGAAACTCTGCGGGGATGTCCGGATGTATCCCGTAGATGAGCAGCCCCGGGCGAACCATATTCATCCGGCTTTCGGGATACCGCAGCAGCGCCGCGCTGTTGGCGCAGTGCTGGTGCATCAGCAGAATATCGGCGGCTTCCACCTGCTTTTTGATCATCAGGAAGGAGGCAATCTGCGCGTGCGTAAAATCGGGGTCATCCTCTGCAGAGGGAAAGTGGGTGCAGAGTCCGGTGATGACAACGGAAGTCATCCGGGAGATGATCTCGCAGTGTTTGACCGCCAGGTCGGTCAGGAAGCCGCTCCGTCCCATCCCGGTATCCAGTTCCACATGGATTTTGATGCCGGTGCGAAGCCTCTGTGCGGTTCTGCTGAGCGCGCGCGCCGCCTCCAGATCGCCCACTACCGGCGTCAGACGGTGCACGATGATCTCTTCTGCAAGATCGTAGGAGAAGGGAGAGAGGAGGCATATCGAGGCGTACGGGAGCAGTTTACGCAGCGACACGCCCTCCTCTACCGTAGCAACCGCCAGCCACTCCGCGCCTGCCGCGTGCACGGTGCGTGCGACCTCTGCGGCTCCGTGACCATAGGCATTGGCTTTCACCACCGGCATCACACTCACCCGCAGTCCCATCAGACTGCATATCAACTGCATGTTGTGGCGGATGGCGGAAAGATCAATCTCTGCCTGAACTCTGTGCATACAGGGGATTTCTGTCAACTTTCAAAAAAGTGGTGTAACATCTTGACAAACAGTGTGTCAGATAATAGTAGCAGCTCGTTTGGGAAATATCCCTTTGCCTCCTGACTCTGGATCGTAATGAGCACGATGCACAGAGGCGGAGTGTTGGCGGAGAACCTGTGGTTCTCCGTTTTTTTATCTCTTTACCGAACGCATGTAGACGGGCAGCAGGCGATCCTTCACCGTTTCATAACGGTTTCGATCCTGATAGATTACCAGTATATTGGTCAATTGTCGCTGGGGATTTACTAGAATTTTACCCTTATAATAGACCCCGATAGAGCTGCCGCCATCCAGATTGATTGCGTTTTCAATTCCGAGAGCCTTCATCGCTCCCGCCAAGCGCGACAGATAGATCGGCTTGCGCGTGAGAACGATCATCAGCCGGTTGTCTCGCGTGGTTCCAATGGCGATGCGAGGATTGGGGTTGAGCATATGCCGATCCCGGAACCCCTCTCTGGCAGGC
This sequence comes from uncultured Chthonomonadales bacterium, assembly GCA_938005745.1. GTDB lineage: Bacteria > Armatimonadota > Chthonomonadetes > Chthonomonadales > CAJBBX01 > CALLMM01. The sequence continues at coordinate 61,670 of CALLMM010000050.1, forward strand.
TCGACATAGGCGACGTTGTTCTGAACCAGACGCGGACCCGCGCTCAGAACATAGTCGAAACGGCTCCAGTCCTGCCGGCGATAGGGCTTCGGGCGAATAAACTTCACATGATTATCTTCGGAGACGCATAGTGCGGTTCCCAGACCGCCAAAGTGAGTGAGTCTTCCCCCGATAACGATGTCCCCGATGGGGCGAAAGGTTCGGTTGCAGTGAAACGTTCCGGTGATCGCCACCGTCGGGCTGGCGCGCCGGACCATCTGCTGGAACGGCTCCGTATGCCCGGCGCCAAACTGATTGAGCATCCCGGTAACCTTTACCTGTGGGCTGTTCATATCCACCGAGATCACTTTCAACGGGACGCCCTGAACTGTGGTACAGTAGTAGTGTATCGCCTCTGCCTGAGCCGTTTGCAGGATCAGTACAGTACCCGTTACCATCCAGAACAAGAGCAGCCAGAACCCTCTCCGCATCGTGCGCCCCCTCTATGGTGAAATTGATTTGATAGAACTGATCAAACAAGAAATCGAATTCATTATGATTCAGATACGTCCAAAATGCACGTAACATTCAAAAAACCGATATTTTATTCAGGGACTTATCCCTGAAAAGGAGACTGAACGGCATGGCGAACCGAGAGACGCTGCGGGAGCAGCACCTTGTAGAGACAGAGTGGCTGGCGAACCGTCTGGACGATCCGTCCATTCAGATCGTGGACATGCGCGGTTATGTCCATACGCAGACCGAGCCGGACGGGTATCAGACGGCGCAGTATGTCGGCGCGCCGGAGGAGTATCAGGCGGGACATATTCCCGGCGCGGTCTATCTGGACTGGACGCACGACATCGTGGATCTGGAGGACCCGGTTCCCGCGCAGATCGCTCCCCCGGAGCGTTTTGCCGAGCAGATGGGGCGCAGCGGCATCGGGAATGAGACGCTCGTGGTGGTATACGATCATCATAAATCGTCGCAGTTTGCCACCAGACTGTGGTGGGCGCTACGTTACTACGGTCACCGTAACTGCCGCGTGCTCAATGGAGGGTGGGCAAAGTGGGTCGCGGAGAACCGACCGGTCAGCACGACGCCGGCTGCGCCGCAACGGCGTGTCTTCACTCCGCGGGTGAATACCGCCTGGCGAATCACGGCGGAGGAGATGCTGAGGGAGATCGGAAACCGTCAGTCTCTACTTCTGGACGCCCGCGACGAGGGGCAGTATACCGGGCAGATACGGCGCGGTCCGCGCGGAGGACACATTCCGGGGGCGATCCACGCGCCGCGCGGCGATCTGTTCCTGGCGGACGGAACCTTCGCGGACGACCGGAAGCTTGCCGCCTTCGTTGAGAGGATCGGCATCACACCCGAAAAGCGGTGTATTGCCTACTGCAATGGCGGGGTCGCCGCGACCTCCCTGCTCTTCGCGCTCTCCCTGCTCGGCTATACCGATCTCTGCAACTATGACGGCTCCTGGAACGAGTGGAGCCGACGCCCGGAACTACCCGTGGAGACCGACTGACTACCTCCTCTTTCGCAGAACGATCGGCTCTTCGCTGGCTTTCAGGACGCTGTTGAAAAACTGTCTCACCAGCGTATATTCGGAGGGGGGGATCCGTCCATTGCGCGTCGCGCTGGACCAGTGAATGGTCAGCGATCCCTCCTCATTGCGGAGGATGCTGCGCTGGAAGTCAAACAACCTGCTTGAGAGCGAGACATCCTCCGGCAATCCCTCTACTGCATAGTCCTCCGGCAGATGTATGACGGTCTTCGATCGGTCGAGGTTTGGATTTTCGATCACGACGGGCCAAATTCTCGTCTCCAGAATGAAGGGATTGCGCGAGGAGTTCTCCGTCAATCCGACGTTCGCAGGCGCCAGCAGCAGGTTTCCCGATCGGCGGGCGAAATTGGGAGCCGTTACTTTCAGCTGGAGTGTGAACACGCCGTTTTTGTCCGTTCCGTCGGGAATATGGTAGCTCTGAACCGTTGATCCGGTGGAGAGCATCTGCGCCAGCCCCTGCATGAGCGTCTTTCGCTGATCGGGCGTGAGACTGCGGCTGTAGGCGCGCATCTGCTGACCGGCTCCCCCGCGCATGGTGATCTTCGACTCGATGACCGCGCTTCCATCCGGCATGAGCGTTACGATATTCTCGCCGTCGCTGCCGTTCTCTTCCGGCGTGAAGTGGGGGATGGTCTGAAACTCCCCGTTTCCCTCGCGCACGATGAAGGCGTCTGCGCCGCGATCCCCTTCAGGGATGTCCCCATAGGCGACCGACTCCGCCGTCGCATCGAGCCAGACCTGCCTGCCGTCCACCTCCGCTACCGCGATACAGTGATCGAATGCGCTGAGCGTGGGGAGCAGCTTGCGGGTCGGTCTTCTCTCCTGTGAGTAGAGCAGGACGGGATGCGCTTTAATCCCTGCCAGATCGAGCATGGTGATCAGCAGGGTGGTCTTATCCTTGCAGTCGCCGTAGAGCCGCTCATACACCTCGCTGGCGGGGTAGGGACGGAAGGCGGAAAGCCCGAACTCCAGCCCGACGTAGCGCACACGGTTGGCGACCCAGTCGTAGATTGCCCGCGCTTTCTCCGTATCGCTTTTCTTTCCGGAGATGAGCCTGCTGACCGTCTCCCGGATCGCCCTGCTGGGAACCGCCTGCGGCTTTTTCAGCCTCCAGAACCACTGAGAGATCTCCTGCCAGGAGTTCAGAGAGGTCGCCTCCATCCAGACCCGCACCTCGCGAAAAGGAGGCATCGCCGGCTCGGTGGGAATGGGAGGGATGTTCTTCATCTCCCACTGGTAGGTCCGGACGCCGTTCTTTTCCGAGATGCGGGGCTTGAGCGCGCTGGAGTTGTAGACCTGATAACGGATTGGTCGGTTCGACGGGACATGCAGCGTCAGCCTGCTGACGGCAACGGGATGCAGGTCCGAAAAACCCCAGTACTGCCAGAACTGACCCGGCATAACCAGCGGACGGGTGATCTGCTGGAAGGTGTAGTCTATCACACAGTCGTCTTCGATGCCCGGCAGCGAGAAGCCGATCGTCTTGGAGTCGTCATAGATCAGATAGTCGCTGAACCGGGAGGAGATACGTATGTCGGAGGGCTTGACTTCCAGGATGCGACCGTCTTTTTTGATGGTGCGCGCCTGGAGGATTTTGATGGTTTGATAGCTGGAGTTGAACGACATATTGACCTCCGCCATCCGCCGCGCCCGCTCGTTGAAAAGCTTGTAGGAGAGTCGAAACACGCCGACGACCGTGCCGTCCGGCTTGACGGTTACATCTCCCAGATCGAGCAGGCAGGCATAGTCGCAGTTGGGCCACTCCCGCGCGCTTGGAGCGTTCTGAATCGCCGCCTTCAGGACAGGATCAAGCGTTCTGACAGAGGCGGGGGGCTTCTGGGTTCTGTTCGGAGAGGGGGGCTTCTGCGTTCTGGCAGGCGCGCCGCCTCTGCCGGACTGTGAAAAGGCAGGCGCAGCGATAACCGCCAGCAGGATGCAGAGGGAGATGGGAAGAGAGGGTGTGCGAAAACGACCGATCATGGTGAGGCTCCTGATAGACTCGACGGTACTGATAGAGCAGTATATCACATCCTGGTCTGACGGGGTACCCGATTTGAAATCAAGAGATCTTCTGCTGCAAATCAGACGCGCCCTGTCGCCGGTTTGACAGGGCGCGCAAACCGGCGGGGCGTTACCTCACCTGAGGAGTTCGTCCACCGGCGTGTAGGGCAGATTATACTGCTCCGCAATGTCCTGGAAACAGACCTGCCCGTGTGCGATATTCAGTCCCATGCGTAGCGGCACATTATCCAGCATCGCCTGCTTCCAGCCCTTGTTGGCGAGCATACGCAGATAGTGCAGGGTCTCGTTGGTCAGCGCGTAGGTGGAGGTTCCGGCGACCGCACCGGGCATATTCGCCACGCAGTAGTGAACGACGCCTTCTTCGATGTAGGTCGGCTGACTGTGCGTGGTGGGACGGGTCGTCTCAAAGCAGCCACCCTGGTCTACCGCCACATCCACTACCACCGCGCCTCGCTTCATGCTCTTGAGCATCTCCCGGGTGACCAGCACCGGAGCTTTCGCGCCTCGACGCAGCACGCCTCCGATCACCAGATCGGCATCGCGCAGAAGGCGGCTGATATTCAGGCGGTTGGAGAAGATGGTCGTTACATTGGCGGGCATAATATCGTCCAGATACCGCAGCCGCTCCAGGTTGATGTCGAGGATGTAGACGTTCGCGCCGAAACCTGCGGCGATCTTTGCGGCGTTCGCGCCGACCACCCCTCCTCCCAGTATCACAACGTTTGCAGGGGGAACGCCGGGAACGCCCGCCAGCAGAATCCCGCGCCCCTCCATCGGTATCTCCAGAAACTTCGCTCCCTCCTGGATCGCCATGCGACCGGCGACCTCGCTCATCGGCGTCAGCAGGGGGAGCGTCCCGTCGGGCAGCTGGATGGTCTCATACGCGACGCAGACCGCGCCGCTCTCCACCATGGCGCGGGTAAGCTGTTCGCTGGCGGCAAAATGGAAGTAGGTGAAGACGACCTGCCCGTGCTTCAGCAGGGTATACTCTTCCGGCAACGGCTCCTTCACCTTGACAATCAGATCGGCGTCGCGGAAGACGGTGTGCGAGTCCGGGACGATGACCGCGCCCGCTTCGATATACTCCTTATCGGTGATGCCGGTTCCCTGTCCGGCATCCCTCTCCACCAGTACAGTATGACCGGATTCGACCAGCGTCTCCGCTCCAGCAGGCACGAGCGCTACCCTGTATTCGTTATCCTTGATCTCTTTCGGCACCCCGACGATCATGTGCGTGAGTCCTTCCTGTAGTCGAGCAGAACATCATTGGTCTGTTCTTGCAGCGGGATCGTTTTCTCTAGTTTCATCGGCTGCCGGCGCAACTCCTGCTCTCAGCGCTCCATTCCGCGCTGTACGAACTCCTTCGCATGGTAGGTGAGAATGATGTCTGCGCCTGCGCGCTTGATAGCGGTCAACGTCTCCGCGATCGCTCGCTCCCCGTCAATCCAGCCGTTCAGAGCGGCAGCTTTCAGCATCGCGTACTCCCCGCTGACATTGTAGGCGGCGACTGGAAGGGAGAACTGTCTGGAGATGTCCGAGATGATATCCAGACAGGGGAGAGCGGGCTTCACCATCAGAATATCCGCGCCCTCCTCGACATCCATCGCCGCCTCTCTGTACGCCTCGCGGCGATTATGCGGGGCCATCTGATACGAGCGGCGATCCCCGAACTGCGGCGCACTGTCCGCCGCCTCGCGAAACGGACCGTAGAATGCGCTGGCGTATTTGACGGCGTATGCCAGAATGGGCGTATCGGCGAAGCCGGACTGATCCAGTGCGCGACGGATCGCCCCGATGCGCCCGTCCATCATGTCGGAGGGCGCAATGATGTCGGCTCCCGCCTCCGCATAGACGCAGGCGGCGCGTGAAAGCAGTTGCAGCGTGGGGTCGTTGAGGATCCGATCTCCTTCAACGATCCCGCAGTGACCGTGTGAAGTGTACTCGCAGAGGCAGACATCCGCGATCAGCAGCAGATCGTTCCCGACAGCCTTTCGCGCCGCGCGCAGCGCCTGCGGAAGGATGCCCCCGTCGTCATAAGCGCCGGAGCCGGCGGCGTCCTTTTCAGGGGGAATGCCAAACAGGATGACGCCGGGGATTCCCAGCCCGGCAACCTGTTCCAGTTCACTGCACAGGTCTTGTACACAGAAGCGGTAAATTCCGGGCATGGAGGAGATCTCTGAGGTCTCTGCGTGCGTGACGAACATCGGGTAGATCAGATCGTCGCGGGTAACGCGGGTCTCCTGAACCAGCCTTCTCAGAATCGGTGTGGCGCGCAGTCTGCGCGCGCGATAGGCGGGATAGCCGGGCATCTTATCTTATCGGCTCCTTGACGCAAAGTACTCCTCCAGAGCGGCGACCAGTCCGGGGATCGTATGCTCTTGTGCCACGATATCCGGGGAAAATCCCCGCTCCTGAAGAGAACGGGCGGTGGTCTGTCCTATGCAGGCAAGGGTTACACCCTGCAGCAGCGTGTGCAGATCCGATGACAGAATCTCACAGAAGTGGCGAACGGCGGAGGAACTGGCAAAGGTGATGACATCTGCGCCGCGCTCCTCCAGCAATGCCGGGATCGCACGTCTGGCGTCGTCATCAGGAAGGGTCTCATAGGCGGTGATCTCGTCTACGATCGCCCCTCTGTCACGCAGCTGCTCTTGGATCAGGAGGCGCCCCTCCTTTGCGCGTGGAAACAGAACCCTTATCCCCTGCAGGTTCCCCGGCAGCCACTCCTCCGCCATCGTCTCCGACTGGTACTGCGCGGGAACGTAGTCGGCGAGGATCCCGATCTCTTTCAATGCATCTGCAGTAGCCGAACCGATCGCGGCGACGGAGGAGCCGTGAAAGAGGCGAGAATCTCTTCCAATCATGCGCATGCGCTCCCGGACGGCAGTGACGGCGTTCACACTGCAGAAGAGAATCCAGTGGTAGGGAGCGTCGAGGTTGGAGAGAAGCGCGGTGTCCAGAGACGGATTGTCCTCAGGAAAGCGCACCTTCAGCAGGGGAATCTCCAACGGACAGGCTCCGGATTCCTCCAGCCTGCGCGACAGCGCGCCTGCCTGATCTCTGGTGCGGGTTACCAGAACACGCAGACCGGACAGGGGACGGTTATCGAACCATCGCAGACGCTCGCGCAGACGAACGACCTCTCCAACGACGATGACTGCAGGGGGACGGATTCCCTCCCTCTCAGCCTCAGACACAACACGGTCCAGCGCGCTGACCAGCGTTTTCTGCTGCGGCAGCGTCCCCTCTTGAATGACGGCTACCGGAGTGTCAGGACTTCTCCCTGAACGGATCAGGCTCTGGACAATCCCGGGCAGCGTCTCGACGCCCATCAGGTAGATCAGTGTGTCGGCTTCAGAAACGGCGGAGATATCCTGAGGGGAGGATGCAGGCTCGGGTGTGTCCTCTCTGGCATGACCGGCTGCAATCAGGCATGAGGAGGCGACCCCACGATGCGTAACTGGAATGCCGGCATAGGCGGGAACGGCGATGGCGGAGGAGACGCCTGGCACGATCGCAAACGAAACGCCGGCTGCCGCGCACGCCAGCCCCTCCTCCGATCCGCGCCCGAATACGAAAGGGTCGCCGCCTTTGAGGCGACAGACGATCCTGCCGCTCTGCGCTCGCTGTATCATCAGCGCGTTGATTTCGGACTGCTTCATTGCATGTCGAGCAGGCTCCTTCCCGACATAGATCTTCTCCGAGTCCTCCCGGCAGTGTCGCAGCAGCGCGGGGTGCGTCAGTCGGTCGTAGAGCACGGTGTCGGCAATCTCCAGACATCTTCTGCCGCGCAGCGTGATCAGTTCAGGATCGCCGGGACCGGCTCCTACCAGAAAGACAAACCCCTTCTTCTCCCTGCAGCCAGACGTATCTGCCATGTTGCGATTGCCCTGAATTGCGGCATCAACCTGCGTCAGCGAGAAAGCACCGTGTCTCGCTTCCAGTGAACATCGTCTCTCTCGGGGTAGTCCGTAGAGTAGTGAAGCCCCCGGCTCTCCTTCCGTAGTCGCGCGGATCGAATAATGAGCCGTGAGACGAGAGCCATATTGCGAAGCTCGATCAGGTCTGCAGCGGGAACGCTGCGACGGAGGAGCGCATCTATCTGTCGCTGTATCTCCTCGACGATCTCTTCCGCCTTCGTTAGGTCGCGATCGTTCCGGACGATCCCTGCATTGTCGTTCATGCAGGCTTTCAGCGCGGTCTGCAGACGTCTGATCTCCGAACGCGGCGCCGGCTCCCCGCCAAACAGAAGCGCATCGGAGGGAGCGGCGACATCGTGGCGCAACTCATTCGCGGCGGACAGGTTCGCCAGAGCGTCTTTTGCGGCGCGATAGCCGAACACCATCGCCTCCAGAAGCGAATTAGAGGCGAGACGGTTGGCTCCATGCACGCCGGTGCAGGTAACCTCCCCCGCTGCATAGAGACCCGGTATGCAGGTGCGTCCCTGCAGGTCAGTCTGAACGCCGCCGCAGGCGTAGTGAGCGGCGGGGACAACGGGGATCGGCTCCCGGCTGATGTCTATGCCGAGTGACAGACAGCGTTCAAAGATGGTTGGGAAGCGGTTTTTCAGGAACTCGCGATCCAGATGGGTTACATCCAGATAGACGCAGGGATCGCCGCGCTTCAGACGCTCCGCATGAATGGCGCGCGCGACGATATCGCGGGGAGCCAGCGCGCCCATCGGATGGTAGTTCTCCATGAAGGTGGAGCCGTCCGAGGCGCGAAGAATGCCGCCTTCACCGCGAACCGCCTCCGATATGAGGAAGGAGTGTCCCTCCGGATGGTAGAGGGCAGTCGGGTGAAACTGGATGAACTCCATATTGGCGATGGCTGCCCCGGCGTTCCATGCCATCGCCACGCCGTCCCCGGTGGCGATGGCGGGGTTGGTGGTGTGCAGGTAGACCTGTCCGCAGCCGCCGGTCGCCAGAAGAACCGCTCCAGCCCGAAAAAGACGGATCTCTCCGGTGGCGGTATCGAGCGCATAGGCTCCCGTACAGCGAGGGGTTCCATCCGCCTCGCACATCGCCAGATCAATGACGAAAAAGTGTTCCAGAATAGACAGGTTTTCTAAATCTCTGGTAGCGGCGAGCAGCGTTCGTTCGCACTCCCAGCCGGTGCGGTCCACCGCATGCACGATCCGGTTGCGAGAGTGTCCGCCCTCTCTGCCCAGCGAGAGATGGGTGCGCCCGTCCGGGTCGGTCTCCGTGGAAAACTGCGCTCCCAGACGGATCAGGTCTTCGACGCGCTCTTTGCCTTCATGTACCAGCACGTCTACGGCGTCCTCATGGCAGAGTCCCGCGCCGGCGCGCAGCGTATCTTCGATATGCAGGGTGAAGCTGTCGTCGTCCGACAGCACGGCGGCGACGCCGCCCTGCGCGTAGTTGGTGTTCGATTCCGCGCGGTCTTTCTTAGTGAGGATCAGCGTGGAGTGGCGCTGCGCGGTCTGCAGCGCGAAAGTAAGACCGGCGATCCCGCTGCCGATCACCAGAAAATCCACATAGTCAGCGGACACGGCATCCGTGTTCATTACCGAAGGGAATCCTTTCGGACGAGAGATGTACAGGCTATCCTGTGTCAGGGCGTTGGACGCAGGATCGCCTCCCCTTTCGCTCTAAGCTCCTGCGCCGCCCGAATTCCGATCTGCTGTGCGCTCGTGCGGCTTCCGCGCTCCGTCGTTCGATAGAGGAGGTTCTCCGCCGGAGAGGCGATGGCGGCATGCAGAACCAGTTCGTCCCCCTGCAGGCAGGCATATGCCCCGACCGCTGCTGTACAACCGGCATTCAATTCCATCAGAAATGCGCGTTCCGCCTCGACCGACAGCGCGCTCTCCGGATGGTTCAGCGGCTGGAGCATCTCCAGCAGTTTCATCTCATCTGCGCGTATCTCCAACGCGAGCGCGCCCTGACCCGGCGCGGGAATGAAATGATCCAGCGGAAGACGCTCTGTGATCCGGTGGCTCATTCCGAGCCTGTGAAGACCTGCGCTTGCCAGAATCAGCGCGTGATACCCGCCCTCCTCCAGCTTTCGCAGGCGCGTGTCCAGATTGCCGCGAATATCTGTCGCCGACAGGTCCGGTCGCATGAGATGCAGAAACGCCTGCCTTCGCGGACTGGAGGTACCGACGACGGCGCCGGTCTCCAGCTCTTTCAGCGTCTTTCCATCGGACACCAGCGCATCCGACGGATCGGCGCGTTCGGGCGTAACGGTGAGCGTGAGACCTTCCGGGAGGCGAGAAGGCATATCTTTCAGGCTGTGAACGGCAAGGTCTATCCGTCCCTCCAGCAGCGCCTCCTCCAGCTCCCGGACAAAGACACCGCGCGTCTGAAACTGTATCAGGGGGGTATCGGGACTGCTATCTGCGCTAGAGCGGATCACCACCTCCTGCAGCGAAATACCGGGATAGGCGGTTATCAACAGCGCCTCCACCTGCCGGGTCTGTGCCAGCGCAAGCCGGCTGCCGCGCGTTCCAATACGGATAGTTTTCATTGTACCCTCTCTGTCATTCCGGCGGGCGGCAGCATGTCTCAATCACCGACAGGCGGCATATTCAGGAGGGCCTCGTCTGTCCGCGGACAGCTCTCATCGCTGTCAGATGAGTCTGCCGGAGTCAGGTCGAACAGGGAGCGCGCAGAAGCGAGCAGCGCGTTTCGCGCATCGTGCGGGCGATTCATCTGCCGCTTCAGATTCTGGATCGGTATCTGCGAAACACGGTTGATCATGGATCGCGACGCCGCCTCGATTTTTCGCCACTCGGATTCAGAAAGGTGGGGCAGCTGACTGCGCAGCCGTTTCAGTTCTGAGCAGCGTATCTCCTCCAACCGGTTTCGAAGCTCTGCGGCGATGGGGTTGATATGCTGAACATTTCGCCATTCGACGAAACGAGCAAGCTCCTCCTCGATAAGGGCTTCCACACGCGGAATCTCTGCGGCGCGCTCGATGGCAGCCGCCCGCGTGATGCTCTGAAGATCGTCAATATCATACAGGAAAACTCCGGGAAGCGTGCCTGCGGACGGCTCGATGTCTCTCGGAACGGCAATGTCTATCAGGAAGAGAGGTCTGCCGCTTCGCTTCTCCACCATCGGAATGAGCGTCTCTCGCCGCAGGATCAGGTGAGGGGAGGAGGTGGAGCTGATGATAACATCGGAACGGAGCATCGCATCGGGAAGCGAATCGTAACGGATTGCCTGTCCGCGGAGCCTCTGCGCCAGGCGAACCGCCTTCTCGTAAGTCCGGTTGGCTACCATCACAAACTGCGCCCCGTTTGCCACCAGATGCTTCGCCGTTACCTCGCTCATCTTTCCGGCTCCCAGAAGGAGGAGCGTGACTCCCTCCAGGTGTCCGAAGATGGAGCGCGCCAGATCCACGGCGGCATGTCCTATGGACAGCCCTCCCACTCCAATCCGGGTCTCCGCGCGCGCGCGCTTTCCGACAACGATGGCGGCGCGAAACAGGCTGTTCAACAGGTGCGAAGCCGCTCCATGCTCCTGAGCGATCCGAATTGCTTCGCGCACCTGATGGAGGATCTGTGACTCGCCTAGAACCTGCGAATCCAGTCCGCAGGAGACGCGCATCAGGTGCCGCGCCGCCTGATGATCGTGGAAGACGTAGAGATGGCGTGTGATGTCGGAGTATGGGGGACGCTGCGAGCGTTTAAGAAATTCAGTCAGACGAGCGGCATCTTCACAACCATCTAACACCGTATAGATTTCGGTTCGGTTGCAGGTAGAGAGGAGCGCCGCCCCGGGAACCGGGAGGGCGCGAATCTCCTTCAGAGCGTCCGGGATGGCAGCCGGCGTAAAGGAGAGACGCTCCCGAACTTCAATGGGAGCGGTGTGATGGCTCAATCCGACAACGGCAAGATGCACGATAACGCTCTCTCTCTTGCTTCTCCCAGCCGCCCGGCTTTCACGAGCGCAAGGACTTCGGTATCTTCTAGGAGAGACCGCAGAATACGCGGGCGATCCTGCACGGGCGTCGTTTGCTGGACGATCTCCCGCAATTCTCGCAGCAGCGCAACATACTTCTCGTATTCTACACCATAGACCCCGGCAAGTTCCTCCCGTATTTTCTTCGCAAGCAGGGGGCTGCTGCCCAGCGTCGTTACCGCGATAATCAGATCGCCCCGCTGCAGAAAGGAAGGAAACAGGACTGTTCCATGTTCCGCCTCTCCCGCATCGCAGCAGAGCTTTCTCTGCTCGGAGGCGTCGGAACAGATTCGCGCATTGATCTCATCGCTGCTGGTCGCGGCTATCACCAACGAAAATGGGGGGAGGAGGTCATTGCGATAAGGCTCTAAGAGCAGAGTGATGCGGCCGGTCTCCGCGAGCTGCTGTATCTGCGGGAGGACATTCGGAGAAACGACAGTGACCGCCGCTCCTGCGGAGAGCAGAGTCTGAATGCGCCGTGCGGCCACTGCGCCGCCTCCGACCACCAGGCATGGGAGCGAGTCCATCTTTACAACCAAGGGCAGGTAGCCGGACATGTCGGGTGCGGCAAAGTCAGTCTTCCATCGCTTCCGATGGAGAGTTTTCAGGATGTTCTGTGGAGAGGTGATAGGATAGTACAGCCAGCTCTTGCACAAAGGAGACGTTTCTGACGACGACATGAGGCGGAACACGCAGGATGGTCGGGGCAAAGTTCAGGATCGCATGCACTCCCGCGCGGATCAGCTCCTCCGTGACCGACTGCGCGGCGTTTCGGGGCACCGCCAGGATTGCAATACGCGCCTTCAACTGCGCGTTGATCTCATGCACGCGCGCGAAGTCGAGGATCTCATGATCCCACATCTTTCGCCCGATCTTGGCATAGTTGTTATCGAAGACCGCTACCAGATTGAACTTGTGCTCACGAAGTCCGGGATAGCCCGCCAGCGCGGAACCGAGATTACCCGCTCCGATCAGGAGAATGCGCTGCTCCTGATCTATTTTCAGGATCCGCGAAATGCTGTTCTGAAGGTCAATCACATTGTAGCCGACCCCCGGCTTACCGAACTCGCCGAAATAGGAGAGGTCTTTTCGGAACTGCGCCGCATTGATGCCGGTCTGCTTCTCGACTTCTGCGGAGGAGATCGTCTCTACATTATCGTGCTCAAGGTCTAGGAGGTATCGCAGATAGGTGGCGAGCCTCTCCAAAGTGGGAACGGGCACTTTGCTGTTATTTACGGTGGGCAACCTGATATCCTTATTTAGTCACGAAAAGGTTGTTATATGGCTCATTATACCTTTCCGGTCAACTCAGCGTCAATCTGTCTGTGAAAAACCTTACAGAGTGCGAAACGGGTACGAAAAGTCGGTCTCCTGAGAGCACAGGAGAAAATACTGCAGGAGACGAAAGGAACTAAACGGCAGAAGGTTCGCCTGCCCTGTCGTCTCCAGACATGTGGAAGATTGCTTCGCTGACGCTCGCAATGACAGTGTGGGGGCGGGATGCGCGTGACTGGAACGGTCGAGCCTCCCGGATTGACATTGCGAGCGAGCGGCAGCATCCCCCTTTCTGTCTTTGCGAGGGAGGCGTAAGCCGACCGAAGAAATCTCGTTATTGTCGAAAGGGTTCGGATAGAACCTGACGGTATTCATAGCCGTAACCTGTTCTCCTGCGTGGAGGTAACCCGGTATGCTTGACCTGCTCCCTCTTGCCGCTCTGCTGATGATCGTTCCTCAGGGTGAAGCGGCGTCCGCCTCCCTTCAACAGAGAGAGACGCTGGCGATACACAGCGTTACACCCTCCGCTACGAAGACGCCCCGTTTCGGGAAGCTGGAGCTGAACATAAAGCTTTCAGCGACCTATGACAACCCCTTCGATCCGGAAGATATTGATGTCTACGCGCTCTTCAAGCCTCCTGACGGACAGACGCTGCGCGTCAACGGTTTCCTCTATCAGGAGTACCGCCGCCGATTGGAAGGCGGACGGGAGGTTCTGGAGCCTGTCTCCCCGCCAGTCTGGAAGGTTCGGTTTGCGCCCTCTCGCGTTGGAAGGTGGAGCTGGCAGGTTTTTGCCAGGGATCGAAACGGGTCCGTAAAATCACCTGAAGCGCGATTTGAAGTCACCCGGTCGGACAGCGCGGGATTTGTCCGTCGCAGTCAGAGAAGCCCGCATCACTTCTCTCTGGAGCAGGAGAAGCCGCTCTTTCTCGTGGGGATGAACATGGGCTGGGCGGGAGACAGAGGAACCTATGAGTATGAGGAGTGGCTGGAGAAGCTGGGGAGGGCGGGTGGCAACTGGATCCGGGTCTGGATGAGCAGCTGGAACTGTGCCCTGGAGTGGACGCCCGCTGAGCAGGGCGGCTGGCGTAGGGGAACCTATCCAGGACTGGGCAGGTACAGCCTGGAAAACGCCTGGAAGCTGGATACCATTCTCGATCTCGCCGCGAAGAACGGCATCTACGTCATGCTCTGTTTCGGGACCTACGGCGAGTTCACCACCGGCGGTGTATTCAACGAAGGGCAGTGGAGAGAGAACCCTTACAACAGAGCCAACGGGGGACCCTGCGAAAAGCCGGAGGATTTCTGGACGAACGCAGAGGCTCGGAAACTCTATCAGAGGAGGCTGCGCTATATCGCCGCCCGCTACGGATACTCGACCTTCATACACTCCTGGGAGTTCTGGAACGAGGTTCCGCCGCAGCCGCAGTGGACAGCGGAGATGGCGCGGTTTCTGAAAGGAACCGGCGAGTTCGCCGGTCAGCCGGCAGACCCGCATGGTCATCTGGTCTCCACCTCCTATGGAAACGGCGCGCTCTGGAGGATACCGGAGATAGACTTCACCATGTCGCATCACTACGGGACGGGAAATATTCCCGACCATGCGCCGATCATTCATCTGGATGCACGCGGGCATCTAGCGTTTGACAAGCCGCATCTGATGGCGGAGTACGGGATAGACTACCGCAAGTCGGATCTGGAGTACGATCGGGATGGACGCGCCGTGAACTTCCATAACGGACTCTGGGCGTCTATGGCGTCGGGGAATGCGGGCAGCGGCATGTTGTGGTGGTGGGATAACTATGTGCATCCCAAAAATCTCTACGCCACATTCACGGGGCTGCGTCGTTTTTCGGATCGCGTGCCTTGGACTGAGGGACGATGGTATCCACTGCAGTTTGAGCCACCGCTGACCAATGCCCCGGATATGGCGCGCGCTGACCTGAACCTTGTCGCCTCTGCGGGCTGGGGCAGGGCGGAGACGGAGCGGTACGTCATCACACCGCGGGGCATCGCAAACGATACGCCCCTGTTTCAGTTCCTCTACAGCCCAGCCAAAGCCGATCTTCGTACGACGCCGGAACTGGAGGTAAACTTCGAACAGCCGGGCAGGTTCATCCTGCATGTGGATCGAGTGTCCAGTTTCATTCACCTGCGAATTCTTTTGAATGGAGTGCCGGTCAGAGATCTGCGTCTCTCTGCCAGACCGCCTTCCGATCCGACCGTCAAACCGGAGTATGCGGAGACGCAGTTCATGCAGGAGTACAACGACTATCAGGCGCGATTTGATCGGGACTACAGTCTGGATGTGCCGGCGGGCAGGCATACGATCAAACTGGTGGCACTGGAGGGGGACTGGGTCAGCATCAAAGGCATTACGCTGACCGGCTACACGAGCGCGCGCAATCCCGCAATGAACCTGTACGGCATCACCACCGGCACGACGGCGGCGCTCTGGCTGCAGAATGCGCAGCACAACTGGAAGAACGTATTCGAAGGCAAGCCGATCCCTGTGCTGAAGGGGGTGCGTGCCGTCGTCAGGGGCATGAAGGACGGGAAATATACCCTGGAGTGGTGGGACACCCGGACGGGAGCGCCTCTATCGCGTCAGAGCGTAGAGGTTAAGGAGGGCGCGTTCACGCTTTCCTGTCCGGATATCGCGTCCGATATCGCCGCCATCATACGAAAGCAGGTCGGCGGCGAAGACACGCATATCAGATCACAAGGAGGTTCCCGGTGACACGTCTTTCTGAGGAGGAGATCGCTGCTGCGCTGGCGCGCGTGCCGAACTGGAAACGCGATGGCGACGATATTAAGCGCATGGTTGTGTTGAAAAACTTTCGTGAGGCGCTGTCCTTTGTGGTGCATGTGGGTTGTCTGGCGGAAAAAGCCAATCATCATCCGGACATCGAGATCCACTACAAATCGGTGCTTCTGACGCTCTCAACGCATGACGCCAACGGCTTGACAGAGAAGGATTTTAAACTGGCGGAACAGATCGAGCAGATACTATAACCGGAGGATGCAAACGGATGCCCGAGGCAAAGAGACTAGCGATCGGAATGATCGGCTGCGGCAATATGGCGATGGAGCTGGCGCGGCGATGCGCGAACCTCAACGGGAGCATCGTTGCCGTCTACGACCCGAACCCGCAAGCCGCGCAGAGAGCCGCAGAGGAGTTCCGGGCTGAGGCTATGCCGAATGAGGAGACGCTCTACGCGGACAGCAGGGTGGAGGCGGTGATGGTCGGGTCGCCTGGAGGGGCGCATCTGGCGAATGTGCTGACGGCGGCAAAGCATAAAAAACCGGTCTACTGTGAGAAGCCCCTGGGGGTGAGCGTGGCGCAGTGCGATCAGATGATCGCCGCCTGCCGGGAGGCGGGAGTGCCGCTCTTTGTCGGGCAGGTGCTGCGGCTCTTTCCGCTATTCTGGCAGTCCAAACAGTTGATCGAGGCGGGGAAGATCGGGGAGCCGCGCGCCGTCTCCATCACGCGCACGGGCTACTCGAATATGTTTGTGGGCGGTTGGAGGACCTCTTTTGCGATGACCGGCGGGCTTCTGATGGAGATCAACGCGCATGAGTTCGACTATATGCGCTATCTGCTAGGGGAGCCGGTGGAGGTTTTTGCGAAGATGGACAACCTCTATCGCATCATGGAGTACGACGATCAGGGGTATGTGCTGGTAACCTTCGCCTCCGGAGCGGTCGCCTGCCTGCACACCTCCCTGAGTTCTCCCATCGGGGAGTACCGTGTCCATATTCAAGGTACAAAGGGAAATATGGTGCACGGCGGGTTCGGCGGGTCGCTGAAGTATCAGACGCGGGACGGCTCCGGTGAGGAGTTCAAAACCGATCAGGTTGCGGTTCCGAACCCCTACGACCATGAGCTGTCCTCGTGGATCCGTTCTCTCACCGAAGGAACCGAGCCTCTCTTCCGCGGTGAGGACGGACGCGCCGCCGTCGCCATGGCGGAAGCCGCCTATCTCTCCGCCAGGGAGGGGAGAGTCGTCCGGCTGAACGAGGTCGCCGCGGACTGAGAGAGTCAGACGGTTCGGGAGAGATGTTCCAGAATGATCTCCGCCGTGGCGACGTTGGTGGCGAGCGGCACGTTGTGCGTGTCGCAGACCTTCATCAACGCCGTGATGTCCGGATCGTGCGGATGGGGCGAGAGCGAGTCGCGCAGGAAGATGACCGCGCCAATCTGCTCTGAAGCGACCATCGCTCCGATCTGCAGGTCGCCGCCCAGCGGTCCAGAGAGCATCTTCGTAACACTCAGCCCGGTCTCCCGTTCGATGAGTGAGCCTGTGGTATTTGTGGCGACCAGACTCATCTGCCGGAGGGTCTCCTGCCAGCGGATGACAAACGCGATCATCTCGGCTTTTTTGTCGTCGTGAGCGATCAGAGCCACCGATTTCATCTACAGCTTCCATCCCTTTCGATACTTTTTATGCAGGAAGCCCTCTGCGCGGGAGGCGTTTTTCAGTTTGAAGCGGCTGCCATCCCAGTGGAGCTTTTCGCCGGATCGGTAGGCGACATTCCCCAATAGAACCGCCTCGGTGAGCGCGCCGGAGTAGTCGAAGTTGCAGGTTGTCGGGGAGCCGGTTTTGCACGCCTGTATCCATTCCGCGTAGTGCCCGATGGAGTCCGGGATCGTCTTTGGCGGCGGCGTGAAGCCTTCAAACTGCTTCTGAGGCAGCAGAACATAGCGGTTGTAGTCTGCGAGCAGCATCCCCTTTGAACCTACGAAGAGCGTTCCGTTGCCCCACTCCGGCAGCAGCCCCTCGGCGAAGTGAGGCGGTCGCCGGTCACCGTTGTACCAGGTCAGCTTCACGGGCGGGAGTTTTTCGCGCGCCGGGAAGGTGTAGCGGACAATCAGCCAGACAGGACACGACTCAGGATGGACGGGCGGACCCTCCGCCTCCACCGTCTCCGGATAGCGCAGGTTGAGCGCCCAGAATGGCAGGTCCACATGGTGGCAGGCGAGGTCGCCTAGCGTGCCGTTGCCAAAGTCCCACCATCCGCGCCAGCGGTGCGGAATGTACGCGGAGTGATAGGGGCGTTCAGGGGCGGGACCCAGCCAGAGATCCCAGTGAAGTGTGGAGGGAACCTCCTGCGTATCGGCAGGTCGCTCCCCGCCGGAGTATCCCCCGGCGCACCAGACATGCACCTCTTCCACCGCGCCGATCGTCTGGCTCTGGATCACCTCTACCACGCGGCGATAGTTGTCTCCGGCATGTATCTGCGTGCCCAGCTGCGTGGCGCGCTTCGTCTCCTTTGCCAGCTTCGTCAGTTGACGCGCTTCATAAACCGTATGGGTCAGGGGCTTTTCGCAGTAGACGTGCAGGCGGCTGCGCAGCGCCATTGCGGAGGCGGGGGCGTGGGTATGATCGGCGGTGCTGATCACCACTGCATCCAGCCCTCTGGCTTCGATCATCTTACGGAAGTCGGTGAAGACAGCGGCATCGGGATAGTTAGTCTTTGCACGCGCCAGGAAGGTTTCGTCTATATCACACAAAGCGACGATATTTTCACTGGAGACGCCCGCCAGGTTATCGCGCCCCCGGTTGGCTACTCCGATCACCCCGATGTTCAGCTTCTCATTCGCCTGATAGGTGCGCGCGAAGCCGGGCTTTGCGCCCAGCCAGATGCCCGCACCAAAGATGCCGGCTCTTTTTAAGAACTCCCGGCGGCTGCAGCCTGCGTCCATACGTCTCTACTCCTGTTTACGGGATCTCGCGAATATAGATATTTTTGAACTCCAGCCGATTGCCGTGATGTTGAAGCTCGATCTGCCCCGTAGGATAGATCGGCTTATCGCGCTCCCAGTAGTTCTCCATAACCACGTTGTGAACCACCAGCTCTTCGTTCAGAAAGACCGTAACGCGATCGTCTATCATCACAATGCGGAAGCGGTTCCACTGTCCCGGCGGACGATCGGCTTTTTTGAGAGGATTTCGCGGGTTCTTCTCATTATTAAAAAGACCGCCGCTTCCTTCGGGACGATCCCAGATTTGAACCTGCGGGCTTCCGCGCAGATAGATTCCGCTGTCGCCCCCCGGCTCGATCTTCCAGTCCACGAGAAGCTCGAAATTGCGATAGTCCTTCACGGTGCAGAGGCTGTTATTCTTGCCGTCATAGATGATGACGCCGTTCTCCACCTTCCAGTGCTGACGCATCGCCTCGTCCGCCCGCTTCTGGGCTTCCGCAAGCTGTTCAGGGGTCATCTTCGCGCGCGAGGGCGGGTCTCCCACCAGCGCCTTCCAGCCGGTAAGGTCCTTTCCGTTGAAGAGAGCCGTGAAACCTGGCGGAGGCGTATTGTCCTTTTCCGGCTTCGCCATGTCGCGAATGAAGATATTCCGAAACTCCACCTGACTGGGACCGTGCCCCATGAAGCCGATCCTGCCGCTGCTGCGAAAGATGCCGGGGTGCTCTGCAATCGTTTTCGGATCTGTCACTCTGTTCAGATCGGCGTCCAGGATCATCTTTCCGTTCAGCTTCACCTGAATACGTCTCCCGATGGCGGTCACCTCCTGCCGGTTCCACTCTCCGGGCTTCTTCAACGCGCCGCGTTCTGCTGCCTGCACCATATAGATTGAGCCGTGAAACTGTTCCGGCTGAAGATAGGAGTACATCGGGTCTTCATTGTCAAGAATCTGCAGCTCCATGCCCATGTAGGCGGGGTTTCCCTCCAGGGGTGCCCGTATCGCCAAGCCGTTGTTTCCCGCCTTCTCAAGCCGGAACTCGAAGCGGAGGATGAAGTCGCTGTAGTCGCGGTTCGTCATCAGGGTTCCGCCGCCGTCAGACGGGCAGATCAGTATGCCGTCGCGGACAATGTAGCCCTGTCCCTTCTTTCCTACCAGTGTCCATCCGTCCAGAGATTTTCCGTCAAACAGGCGCGTAAAGCCGCGCTGGCTGCTAGCAGGCACCGACAGGATGAAAGCGAGCATCGCGACAGCAAGTGAGAGATGGAGCGTGCGGAGAGTGGTTCCTGGTCGCATATGAGAGTCTCCGATAGAGGGTTTGTTATGGATAGGAGGCGGATCTTCGGCGTCTAATGCCGCCAGATAACGCCGAAGACCGCGTGATCAGGCTCTACAGTTTTCCCATGCGGTGCAGGGCATCCAGGCAGAGTTCGATGGACTTGAGCGGAGGATGCGCGTCGCTCTCATACTCCACGATGTACCACTCCGTTTTGCCCGTCGTCTCGCAGAGGCGGAAGATCTCGCTCCACGGGATCTCGTCCTCGCCTATCAGCGGCTTGAAGCCGTCTTCGGGGTTGTCTTTCGCCGCCGATCGTGAGAAGGGCTTGAGGTGAACGGTGAGCGCGCGACCGGGATACCTCTCCAGGAAGGGGATAGCGTCTCCGCCGCCAAACAGCGCGTTTCCGGTGTCGAACTGCATGACGACCTCCGGGCGGGTGTTGCTGAAGAAGGTGTCCCAGGGCAGTTCGCCCTCCAGCGGAGTGAACTCGGTGTGATGATTATGGTATCCCGTCACCATACCGTGCGGCAGGAGCTTTTCGGCGATCTCATTGAAGATGCTTCCCGTCTCCAGCCAGGCGGCGCGGGAGCTGGTGCGGTTGTGCGCCAGTCCCGGAACGATCAGGTATCTGTTTCCCAGAATTTTGTTGAACTCTACAGTCTGCTCCAGAGCGTCTCCCAGCAGCGAATCCAGCCCGATATGCGTGCCGCAGCACTTCAAGCCGTTATCGTCGAGCATCTTCCGAAGCTCCTGCGCCGAATAGCCGTGATAGCCGGCAAACTCGACGCCGGCATATCCCATTTTCGCCACCGCCGCCAGGCTGCCGGGCAGGTCCCGTGCGCAGTCTTCCCGGATGGAGTAGAGCTGCACGCCGACCGGTATCTTGGACATCGTCTCCTCCTCGCTGAGTTTCATGTGAATGGGTTGCATTTGTTTGGGGGATGTGTCTGCTATCCCTGTATAGAAATTGGTGATGCAGGGGCGTTTTTCCTGTGAGGAGAAAAAGAAACCCCTGTCTGGAATTCTCATTCCCTGCGAAACAGGATTCGATCAATCTTGACACAGAGCGAGGCATGAGATATAATAACCATCGCATAAGCGGGAATAGCTCAGTGGTAGAGCGCCTGCCTTCCAAGCAGGATGTCGCGAGTTCGAATCTCGTTTCCCGCTTTTTATACTGCCTCCGTAGCTCAGCGGATAGAGCAACCGCCTTCTAAGTGGTAGGTCGCAGGTTCGATCCCTGCCGGGGGCGCGGCAAAGATGTGGCGGCTGTAGCTCAGGGGTTAGAGCGCCAGGTTGTGGCCCTGGAGGCCGTGGGTTCGAGACCCTCCAGCCGCCCTGATCAGGACCCGTTTCGATCTTCGAGACGGGTCTTTTGTATTGCGCCCTTCGTCCCCGTAAGGACGCCAGTTTTCGCCTCGAATAGACCGATAATGGAGGGCAGTACTGTCTGGCAAGGAGACAACTGCCGATGTATTGCCCGAACCTGTCCGCAAACCGCAGAAGCGGCTCCGTTCCGGTGGAACTGATCATCGCCGCGCTGGTACTTCTGGTGATCTTTGTCCTGATGACGCCCGTGCAGCGAGCCATGCGGGAGGAGAGCGAGGAGAATCGCTGCCTCCGGGCGCGCAGAGAGATTGCCGCAGCGATCAAGAAGTATCGCGCGCAGTCTCCAACGTATAGTTATCCGAAAGACCTGCACGCGCTGAGCGTCTATCTTCCGAAGATGCCGGAGTGTCCCCGGCAGGGAAGTTTTCGGTGGAGGCTTTCGCACTATTCGGATCGAACGCAGGAGGGGCGCGCCGTGCCGACGGGTCGGCTGACGGTGCTGTGCAGCGAAGAGCGTCATCGTCCCTTCTTTGCGCCATCCGATGAGTAGACCTGAACATTTCCGGAACGAGTTTGAATCTCTATGAACAACCTTCAGGAGAACCTGTCGAGTGCGATGCGTTCTCTGCGTGAAAGCTGGCTTCGCTCCCTGCTCTCGATACTGGGCATCACCATCGGCGTAGGGTCGGTGGTTCTTCTCATTGCCATCGGGCAGGGAGTGAAGCGCGATGTAACGGAGCAGATTGACAGCCTCGGCACCAACGTCGTGATCATTCTGCCCGGAAAGTTCGACCGTCAGGGCAACCCCAACATGATGGCGACGCTGGGGATCTCCACGCTGACCGAGAAGGATGTCTCCGACCTCCGGCAGATCCCCGGAATTGCGCTTACCGTCCCTCTGATGTTCATCAGCGGCAGTCTCGAACTGGGGAATAAGTCCGCCTCCGGGTTCGTCATCGCGGCGACATCGGAGATGGAGCATGTGCGTCCCACGCCGATGGAGGAGGGGCGCTTCTTCCAGAAGGAGGATGAGGATCGGCGGGTGGCGGTGCTAGCGATGGATCCCAAGAAGGAGATGTTCGGGGACGCTCCTGCGCTTGGTCGCAAGATCATGATTCGCGGGGTAGAGTTCGAGGTTATCGGGGTTCAGAAGAAGGAGGAGGACTCTCTCTTCGGCTTCGGCAGCTTCGCCAGTTTTGTCTACATACCCTATAAGGCGGCGCAGACGGCATTCAAGGGCGGTCAGATTAACCGGATCGTGTTGAAGACCGACTACCGCATTCCTCCCAAACAGCTTCTGGATCAGATCACCGCTACCATCCGGGACAATCACAACGGGCGCGAGGACTTCGGGCTGTTTACCTCCGAGAAGATGCTGCAGTCCATCTTCCGTGTCTTCAATCTGCTGACGGTGCTGCTGAGCAGCATCGCAGCGATTTCGCTGGTGGTGGCGGGCATCGGGGTGATGAACATCATGCTGGTAACCGTGACCGAACGCACGCGCGAGATCGGCATCCGCAAGACGGTGGGGGCGCGCCAGAAAGATATCTTCACGCAGTTCATCACGGAGGCGGTTACTCTCAGCGTGGTCGGGGGAGTTATCGGCACGCTGCTGGCGTATATCATCTGTCTGATCGTCGGACTGTTCACGCCCCTGCAGCCGATCATTCCGTTCTGGGCGATCGGTCTGGCGTTCGGGGTCTGCTTTATGGTGGGCGTGCTGTTCGGGGTGGCGCCGGCAATGCGCGCCGCCAGGCAGGATCCGATACAGGCGCTTCGCTGGGAGTAGGGACTGTCGCCGGGAGGTGAAGCGATGCAACGCTCCTCGAAGATCGCTCTGGGAGTCTGTTTTGTCCTGCTGGTGGTACTGGTGACCCTGTTTGTGCAGTATCGCATGGAGTCGCAGCCGGACCTGTCGGAGCAGGATGCCCGCCTGATGCTGGATCGCCTTGCCGAGGCGTTTGCACGGGGCAGCACCGAGCGCGTTCTCTCTTTTGCCGCGCCGGATGCAAAGGTGGCGGGAAGAGACCTGGAGGAGATCCGTTCGCTGCTGCAGCGCGGCTTTCGCTACATGAAGAACCCGGAACTCACCTATAAGAACTTCCAGTATGTGCGGCGGGGCGAGACGGTCCATCTACGGTTCGATGTGCATGTGAAGCAGTCGCCGGACGGGCAGGCTATCAATGCGGAAACGATCTATCTGGCGCGGATCGGGTTTACCGTTCGGCGCATTGAGATCCCGCGCATGCTCGGTCTGATGCGAACCTACGAGTGGAAAATCTCCGATGTGGACGCGCCCAACATGCCGGCGTCCTGGTTTCAGTAACGCAGCCCCTTCACCTCGCAAACCTCTCCAGTATTCGACGGACAGCAGGAGCCGCCGCGCTGCGCCCGTAACCGCCGTTCTCGATGATGCAGCTGAAGGCGTAGCGGGGAGCGTCCGCCGGCGCAAAGCCCATGAACCAGGAGTGTGAGGCTCCATCCCCCGTATCCGTCTCCGCTGTGCCAGTCTTTCCCGCCACCTCCCACGGCAGCCCTGAGAAGACGCCGCTTGCGGTTCCGCTTCGCGTTACTTCCCGCATCATCTCCTGCAGCCGCTGCGCCGTCTCCGGCGACATGGACTGAACGGGGCGCGTAACGGTGTTGAGCGGAGTCACCTTTCCCTGAGGATCGCGCATCTCCCGTACGAAGATCGGCTGAGGCATGATGCCACGATTAGCCACCGACGCGGCGATGCAAGCCAACTCCATCGGAGATACCAGCATCGTTCCCTGTCCGAAAGCGTTATCGGGCAGATCCTCCGCGAAGATCTCCACCGGCCTCACCATACGGATACGAAACCGCTCGGAGAGGCTCTCCTGAAGACGCTCCGGACCGAGAAGCAGTCCCAGATTGGCGAAGTAGAGGTTACAGGACTCGCGCAGGGCGCGCTCCATACGGATCACGTTGTGCGGCGCGTCTCCTCTGTCGTCGCGAAGCTGTCTGCGGGCATAGGTTCTGTTCCTGTACCGCCAGATGACGCGGTTTCGTACATGGTTGCAGTCGTATTCCGGCTCGATGCCTGCATCCAGCGCGGCGGCGGCGACCGCGACCTTGATGGTGGAGCCGGGGGGATAGTATCCGCTTCGCGCCCGGTCCAGCAGCCGGCTGGAGCCGTCCTGATTGTCGGTCAGCCGCTTCAGGTTCTCCGGTGTCAGGCGGTTGGGATCGTAGGAGGGGATGGAGGCGAGAGCCAGCACCTCCCCCGTAGCAGGATGGAGGATCACAAGCGCGCCTCGATCACGGGGCTTCCCGGTGCGGCGGTCTCTCAGAGCTCCGGCGGTCTCCTGAAGCGCCTGTACCGCCTGCTTCTGGGTCTGCGCGTCCAGGGTCAGATAGATATCTGCGCCTCTACGGGGCGTCACGCCGGACAGACGGGAGGGCAGATTGCGCGCGCGATAGTCCGCCACCAGTTCACGATAGGACTTAAATCCCCGCAGTGTCTCGTTATACTCCTTCTCCAGCCCGATGGGACCGCCGATCGCCGGATCGAGGTAGCCGACCAGGTGTGCGAAGTCGGAACCGTAAGGATAGTATCTGCCGCGCAGAAACAGTTGACGGGCGCGCGCGGGATCGTCCTCCATCATCAGACTGATCTCGGAGAGGCGCGAGGTAGCCAGCGGGCGTCCGTTCCGGTCGTAGATGCTGCCGCGCGGGATGCTCTTTTCCACGGCTGTCAGGCGCGGGTTAATCTTTGCACGGAGGACGCCGTCCGCGTCGGGAGTGCGGAGCGGGGTCGCGGCGATCTCATCTGCGCGAATCGCCTGAATCCAGAAGAGCCGTCCGATACCGACCATGCCCAGCAGCAGAAACCCCATGACGGTCAGGTACTGTCTCAGCGTGCGGTGAAAGAGGGGGGTTGGCGCGCCGACCGGCACGCTGCCTGTCGGGAGGGAGATGCCGCGCAGCATCCCGATCAGGAAGAAGGAGGCGATCAGGGAGGACTTCCCGGCGGAGATGAAGGGCAGCGTCATCCCGCTGAGCGGCAGCGCACCGGTAACCCCGGCGACAATCAACAGGGTCTGAAATCCGAACAGCGCGGTGAAACCCGCCGCCAGCAGGCGGTCAAAGTCCGTCTGAGCGTGCAGGGCGATACGCATGCCCCGCCAGATCAGGATCATGTAGAGCGTCAGAACAGCCAGCGCGCCGATCAGCCCCAGCTCCTCCGCCAGTGAAGAGAAGACCATGTCGCTTCCGGCGCGCGGGGTTGTTCCGGGAGACCCCAGTCCCAGTCCGGTTCCCCACAGACCGCCGGACGCCATGCCCCAGAGGGACTGACCGAGCTGCATTCCGCTACCGTGCTGGTTGTTCCAGGGATTGAGCCACATCTCCACGCGAACCGGCATGACGCCGATCCCGAAACGATACGCGAGCCAGCCGCCGGCGATCATGATCAGCAGACCGATCCAGACCACGCCAAATCGTCCCGTCGCGATATACAGCGTGCTGATAAATGCGCCGAAAAGCAGCAGCGCCGGTCCCATGTCGCGCACCACCAGAAAGAGTATCAGCGCGACGCTGAACATCAGCAGGATGGGGCCGCTGTCCTGCAGTCTGGGCATCGCCAGACCGCGCCAGCGTGCAAGCCAGTGTCTGGGGATGGGCGGACGCCATCGGTGTAGCGCGTCGGTCAGCAGTTCAGCGCGATCGGAGAGATAACAGGCGGTGAAGATCATCAGAAACAGCTTGATAAACTCGACCGGTTGAAAGAAGAACAGGTTCAGCCGTATGCCGGAGGGTCCGGAACCAAAGAGGATCAGTCCCAGCAGAAGCATGAGTGACGCGATCGCCCAGAGATAGGTATAGTGCCGCATCTTGGAGCGCGCTGGAGAGAGAAACGCCAGCGACATTAGCGTCTGCAGGAGACTGCTCTTATGGGGCAGCGGAGAGCGGATCAGTCTTGCGCTGAGCCAGCTGCAGTTGTCTCCGCTGCGCGCCGGTATCGCCGCCGCCAGCGCGAAGACCGCCAGTCCCAGACAGATTCCCTGTATATGGCTGAGATAGACGGGGGTGTCGCGCAGCGGGTCTTTGATGCTGAACAGCGCCATGACGCCGAACCCGCAGAGCAGACACGCAATGGGCAGCAGGAAGGGATCGCCGCCGATACCGCGTCCTCGAAGGATCGGGGGCAGCAGCAGGATGAGCAGCAGGAGCAGCCCGCCGTTAAGAACGAAAGAGAGCGTTACCTCGCCCGGCGTCCTGACAATGAGCCTCTCTCCGAGCGCGCTGAGCGTCATGTCGTCTATCCAGGGAGTTCTCAGCAGCGCCTCTCGCGAGGGAAAACGGCTTTCCGGCTGGCTCCTGCGGTGTTGCGCCACTCTTCTGGCTCTGGCGCGCGAGATGCCAAGCTCCTTCACCAACTGGTCTACGCTGGCGGCGTTGATGTCCAGAGTTGAGCGGGATAGTCGCGATGAGACCTCCCTGAGTTCTGACGGCGTTGAAAAGAGGGAGAGGGAGGAGGGTTCATAGACATATTTGAACCCGCCCCTGCTGTCGCGAAGGGCGACAAGTTCAGACGCCAGCGCGGGATCGAGCTCCAGCGCAATTGCAAGCTCCTCCGAGGATGCCCTGTTGAGATGAATCGCATTGCCGGGAACCGTCAGAGAGGTCTTCGCGAGGAAGACGAGCAGCAGTCCGCCAATCAGAAGCGGCAGTATGATGAGCAGAAGAGAGCCTTCCGTTCGCGCGCTATTATCCCGCGCCATAGATGGAAAACCTTCTTTTCGAGAGAGGATCAGACGGTGAAAGGCGCAGAAAACGGACGGGGAGACAGCCCGCGTCCGTTTTCACTGTCAAGACAGAGCAGGGGAGCGCCTGCTCTGTGGTTCACGCTATTCGTTGTGGGCGCGATAGGTTTTGATGCCGAAGTAGGCTGCACCAAGGATCACGGCGAGAACGATGGCGGTCGGCAGCAGTTTGGAGCGATCCACCGCCACCAGAATGCTGGTCGCAAAGAAGGCTATTCCCAGATAGACGGTCAACTCGTTCAGCCTCTGCTCAAAGCCGGGCTTGCCTTTGAAGGTGGATACCGATGCACTGCTGATTGCGGCTCCCATGCCTTCGGTCTTCGGCTGCTGTATGGCGATGATATAGATCAAGCCTACGGCAATGAGAAGCTGAATGATCATCAGGATGATATTGAGTGCCGACATGCGGCTGTGTCTCCTTGCGTGTGAGTGATAGCGTAACGGCTCTACTCTTTCTTAGCCGTCTCTTTCTCTTCAGTCTTCGCGGAGGGTTTCAGATCCTCGTCATCCTCGCGCAGACCCTTTTTGAACTCTTTCAGACCGCTTCCGAACCCCTTCATGATCTCCGGAATGCGCTGTCCGCCAAAAAGGATCAGCACAATGATCAGGACGATGATCCAGCCCTGCCAGCTTGTAAGGTTTGCCATCAGATCGAACATGAAACTATCCTTCTTTCTTCGGTTCCAATCCCGGTTCGGACTGTGAAGCCGAATTGAATCCGTTGCCGGTAGAGCCTGTATCAGAACTATTGTAACCGCTTGCGGCGGAATTTTCAAGTGCAGAGCTGCTGGAGCCGGAGAAATCGGTAAGCGTGTAGTCGGTCAGATCGGTCGGTTTGCGTATGTCGTTGACGGGCTGCCCCGCGATGGTGTAGTCGGTCAGATCTACCGGCGCATTGTAGTAGTAGGGGCGGGAGTAGCTGGAGTAGGGGACCGTCCCGTTGTTGCGCTGGTAGTCGTAACTCGTGCTGGTATCAATGTCCGGATCCAGATCTGCCGTGAAGTTGTTCATGAGATCGTTGCTGGCTTTACGAAACTGGCGAATCACCGCGCCTAGCTGCCTGCCGATCTCTGGAAGTCGCTGCGGTCCAAACAGCACCAGCGCGATCAACAGCACCAACATAATCTGTGGAAGCGCGAATATCTCCGCGACGCTATGAGTCAGAAACATTAGCCATCCTCACCGACAACTCACTCAACTGAACGCTTTTTGCCAGATGGAAAATCTGCTCTGCCGTACAGAAGCCGGCACCGTAGACCGAGGCGTTGGCTGCGCCTGCGGAGACCCCCATGGTGACGGCGGCGGAGACATCCCATCCCTGCGACAGCGCCCAGAGAAAGGCTCCCAGCAGCGAGTCGCCCGATCCCACTGCGCTCACAAACGCGACCTCCGGGGGGACCGCTTTCCACAGCCGTTTTTCGGATGCGCAGATACAGCCGCGCCTACCCTGTGTTACGCAGACGACCTCTATGCCGGTTCCCATTACCGACAGAGCTGCCTGCGCGATCTCCTCATCGTCTCTGAGCGGATGACCGATCAGGGTCTCCATCTCAAAGATGTTGGGTTTCACCATCCACGGGAGAGCGTGCACCCCGATCTTCAGGGCTTCGCCGCTGGCATCAAGAACGCAGTGCATCCCGGCGGACTTCCCGATCTCGATTAACTCGGCGTATATCCCGTCAGGCGTTCCCGGCGGAATGCTTCCGGAGAGGGTTACGAAGTCGAAAGAGTGAGAGCGCACCAGCTTCTCAAACTTTTTTTTGAGCGAACGAATCTCGCCGGGCGTCACATGAGGACCGATCTCATTGATCTCCGTCTGTGTGTTGGAAAGAGGATCCACCACGGCAATGCAGACCCGCGATTCCTCACGGGTCTTCACAAAGTCGGCGGCGATGCCCTCCTCTTGCAGGGAGCGGGCAATAAATCTGCCGTTGTATCCGCCGAGAAAACCGGTCGTCAGCGCTCTGCCGCCCAGCGACTGATAGACTCGCGCCAGGTTGATCCCCTTGCCCCCCGCCACGATGCGCCATTCCGTGGGACGATGCACGCGATCAAGCGTGAAACGCTCGATACGGTAGGTCTTATCAACAGCGGCATTGAGAGTGACCGTCAGGATCAAGCGGGTTATCCTTGAATTCTTTCCGGGATGACAGTTGACAGATTATACCTGATGCTGTATAATTTCTCAACGAATGAACCCCGCGCCCAGGTGGTGAAATGGTAAACACGCTAGGTTCAGGGTCTAGTGCTCTTACGAGCTTGGAGGTTCGAGTCCTCTCCTGGGCATAAGTAAAATCGCCGCGCTGTTACAGCGCGGCGATCCTGTTTTCAGGCTCCAGTATGCCGATACGTCTACTTCAGCGGCGACCAGACCGCGTCGGAGTTGTCTCCCACGCCTTTCGTGATGTTCACCGGGTTTGAGCCATCCGCCCTGCATACCCACAGGTCTCTTCCACCCGTGCCGGATTTCCAGTAGAGGAGCCGCGTTCCGTCCGGCGACCACTTCGGTTGATGCGCATCGCCCCGGATGATCAGCGGTATCTTCGCAATATCTGCCGCGCTCTCAATCTTAAGGACTTCCTGCGAGTCGGTCGGGATTACTGCGATCCCCAGAAGCGTCCGGCTCTCTTCGCTATCCAGTTTCCACAGTTCAAACGCCACCTTCGTACCGTCGGGTGAAACGGCGATATTCTCCACTGCGATCAGCATCGCCCGCGAAAACAGTAGAACCTTCTTGGGAAGCAGCCTGTCGTCGGTGCGAATGATAAACAGCACGCTGTCGAGCCGGCGCGTGTTGAAGCTCAACGCCATCCGCGCCGAATCGAAGAACCAGTCGTAGAAGACCTTCTGTGCCCCGCCGTCTCCCGCCAGAAACGGCTTCGCATCGCTGCTGACGGAGGGCAGCACGATCACCGATTCCGGCTCCGCAATGAGGGCGGAGGGCTGCGCGTCGCCGTCGTTGCTCTGCTTCTCCCACCATCGCTGCTGTCCGATGGCGGGAGCGTTTTCTCCCTCCGTCTCCTGGCGCGCCGCGATTGACTTGCCGTCCGGGGAAAACCGATAGTGGTTGATGGGAGAGGAGAGCATCTTCGCCATCACTTCGCTGCTGGCAGCGTCGTCCTCTCCACCTTTGCTGGTGGATCGGGTGGGGCGAGGGTAGATCTGCTCCGTATCCTCTCCGTTCGGGTTCATCGTCTTGATCGCGCCTCCGCTGAGATAGGCGATCTTTTTGCCGTCACTGCGCCAGCTCGGCAAATCCTTGTCTATGGACCCGGTCGTTGCCTGTCGGGGTGAACCCTCGCCCAGCAGAAACAGTTGATAGGTCAGCCCGGTTCCCTCTTCCGCCTGCGCCGCGTAGCAGATCCGTTTCCCGTCCGGAGACCAGGCGGGGGCGCGTTCATACGCCTTATCATCCGTGAGCTGACGGAGGTCTTCGCCGTCGGCGCGAACGACATAGATGTCGCTGCGTCCCTCCGCCTGTCGGACAAAGGCGATATAGTCCCGGGTATTGAAGTCTATGTGACGCACATTGCCGGTAATGCCGTACCCGATGCGCCACTGCCAGTAGGCGGCGACCAGCGCGAGGGAGGCGATCAGCGCGAGATAGAGCTTGATTCGTGTAGCGCGCATGAAGTTATGATTCCTGAAGGATCGGTAGTGAAATGCCTATAGTGTTACGTGACGGAGAGGGCGATGCGTTCCCCGTGAATATAGGCGACGCATGGTCGGATCAGGCGGTCCTTGCGCGGCGCTGCTGAAACGCCATCACCAGAACCGCAAAGAGAAGCACGGTGCCGACGACGGTTCCCTGCCAGAGGTTGGGATCCGCCAGCGTCAGGTTGATCGCGCTGAAGATAGTGTAGAGCAGCAGCGCGCCGAGAATGGTGCCCGCCACGCTTCCCTGTCCCCCCATCAGGTTCGCGCCGCCCACCACCGACGCCGCGACGGCTTCCAGTTCGTAACCGGAGCCGACCTGCGGGTCTCCCTGTCCGCCGTAGGCGGCGGCGAGAATCCCAGCCAGTCCCCCCAGAAGCCCGCTCATGCCGTAGGCAAAGAGTTTCACGGAGTAGACGTTGACGCCGGAGAGCCGGGTCGCCTGTTCGTTGCTGCCCACACTGTAGAGATACCTGCCGATGCGCATCTTATGCAGCGCGACGATCATGAACAGGGCGACCACCAGCAGGATCACCAGAGGCATGGGCACCGCAAAGCGGGTTCCCTCGAAGAGGTTGCCGTTTGCCAGAAAGAGGACGGCGGGAAAGTCCTGCAGGGTGATCGGGAGGCGTTTATTGATCAGCAGCGACTGGCTGCGAAAAAAGAGCATCGAGGCGAGCGTAACGACGAAGGGAGGCAGCTTCAACTGATGGATCAGCGTGGCATGCACGCATCCGATCAGAAAACCCGCCAATAGGGCGACCGTCAGCCCCGCCATCATGGAGACTTCGGGGATGAAGTAGTTCGCGAGCCGGGTCATCACCAGCGCCATGAGCATTCCGGTAAAGGCGATGACGGACCCCAGCGACAGGTCTATGCCGCCGGTGATGATCACCAGGGTCTGACCGATGGCGAAGACTCCCAGCAGCGCCATGTTTCGCAGGATATTTTGAATATTCCCTTGCAGAAAGAACCGGTCTCGCGCCTCCGTGAACGGGATAATCATGCAGATCACCACCAGTACGACGATAACGCCGAACTCGCGTGAGAACAGCAGGTTGGTCAGGAAGCCGGAGGAGCGGGGAGAGGAGCGCGCCGACGGAGCCGTCGGCGCGCGGGAGGAATCGGAGGAGGGATTACGTGGACTCAAGCCCTTTCTCCTTCAGCTTCTGCAGGAACTCCGCCGAGTTTGCCGGCGTGATCACCTCGACCCCGGTATCAATGATGTTGCCGTTCACCTTCATCCCCATCGCCTCCAGCTCCGGCTTCATCTCGTTCATGGCGGCGGTGAAGCCCTTGCGGTTGATCAGGTAGAGGATTTTCGTGTTCAGGCGTCCGAACTCATACGGCTTCTGAACCACGGTAACGTCCACCAGTCCGTTTTTCAGGTTCTCCAGCGTCTTGGGCTCTCCGTCAAAGCAGATGATCTTCACCTTAGTGCGGATGTTCTGCGAGACCACGACATCCACAATGGCGGGACCGTTGTAGGAGTAGAGACCGAGAAAGCCGTTGATCTGTCCGCCGTACTTGGAGATGGCGTCCTGAACATTGCGACGGGCGCGGGCGGTGTCCTTATCGTCCTCAAAGGGAGCCTGGAGCATCTCGATCTTCGTGTCCTTGATGGCATCCAGAAAGCCCTGATACCGGTCTCTGGCGTTCTGCGCGCTCATATTCCCGACAAAAGCGACCAGCTTGCCGCCGTCGGGAAACAGCTTCTTCGCCTCTTCTCCGGCGCGCTTGCCCGCCTCGTAGTTGTTCGTCCCGATGTAGAGAAGACGCTTGCTCTTTTCCGAGTCCGAGTCGTAGGTGATGACCGGGATATTCTTTGCGATCGCGCTGTCTATAACGGGAGCGAAGGCGTCCGCCTCCACCGGGGAGACGGCGATCCCGTCGGCTCCGGCGGCGACGGCATCCTCGAAGATGCGCTTCTGCGCGTTATGGTTGGCTTCCGGTCGCTGTGTGGCGGCGTCCGCATCCGCGATCTCCTTCTTCATCGCCTCCACGCCTCGATCCATGGCATCCCAGAAGGGAGAGGAGCCATTGGTGATGATCTTGATCAGCACCTTGCCTTCCGCCTTGCGGGGGGCTTCAAAGGCTCCGGCGGCGGAGGTGGAGGCTTCCGGTCTTCCCGGCGTTACGGGCGGAGGATTGCCGGGGGCGGGAGCGTTCTCCTGGCAGGATGTCAATGTCAGGGCGAAAGGCATTGCCAGCAGCGCCAGCAGACTTTTTCGGTAGTTGGGCAGTCGGCGCATGAAAACAGTTCCTCCTGTTGTGCGGATTGCCTGGCGTGCCGCCGCTCGCGGATGGTCTTCGGAACGGCGGATCAATCTGGAATACTTTCGCCCTGTTTGCGATAATCTCCTCCTGAGCGTCCGCGGAAACGATTGACTATCTTCCTTCTGGACGTTATAATGAGAGCGAACTTTCGGGTGAGCAGCGCGAGAAGAATTAACGTTCGTATATAGACAATTGTTCCCCTCTTTGCCAACATACCTCACCCTCTCCTTCACCCTCTGAGCAGTTTCAGACAACGCTCCCATACGAGGTACGCGCATGCTGCGACGTCTGCTGAAGCGACGTTTCGCGCACAGTCGAATAGTCCTGTTCCTCAGCGTGCTCGGTCCGGGAATCATTGCCGCCAGCGCCGGAAACGATGCGGGCGGCGTAACCACCTATTCGCAGGCGGGCGCAACATACGGTTATACGCTGCTATGGGTGATGCTGCTGCTCACGTTCAGCCTGGCGATCGCGCAGGAGATGGGGGCGAGAATGGGGGCGATCACCGGAAAAGGGCTTGCCGACCTGATCCGGGAGGAGTTCGGGGTCCGCGTTACCATCTTCGCCATGTGCGCCCTGCTTCTGGCGAACATCTCCACCACGGTCTCCGAGTTCGCCGGAATGACCGCCGTCATCACGATGTTTCTCCCCGAAGGATCCCGGTACGTGGCGGTTCCCATGATCGCCCTGAGCGTCTGGCTGCTGGTGGCGCGCGGGAGCTACAAGCGCGTTGAGCGCATATTTCTGCTGCTGTGCAGCGTCTATCTGACCTATGTGATCACGGCGTTTGTGGTACGTCCTGCGCCTCCCTGGGGCAGCGTGATCAAGCAGACGTTTCTGCCCGATTTTTCCTCCATTCGACCCGATTTCCACTACATTCAGATGGTGATTGCGCTGGTCGGGACGACCATTGCGCCCTGGATGCAGTTCTATGTACAGTCCTCCGTACGGGACAAGGGCATCCGAACGGAGGACTATCCGCTGGAGCGCATGGACGTGCTCTCGGGGTCTATTCTCAGCAACACGATCTCCTTCTTCATCATCGTCACCTGCGCGGCGACGCTGTTCGTTCAGGGGATCCGGATTGAGAGCGCTTCCGATGCGGCGATGGCGCTGCAGCCTCTGGCGGGGGATTTTGCAAAGATCCTCTTTGCGATCGGGTTCTTCAACGCCTCGATGATGGGGGCGGTGGTGGTGCCGCTCTCAACCGCATACGCGATCACCGAGTCGCTGGGGTGGGAATCGGGGCTTGGACGACGGATCAAAGAGGCTCCTCTGTTTATCGGGGTCTATACGGCGGTGATTGCCATCGCCGCCGTCATCATCCTCTCGCCAACGGTTCCGCTGCTGACCATCATCCTGATTTCGCAGGTGATCAACGGGATACTTCTGCCGGTCATTCTGGTGCTGATGCTGCTTCTGATCAACAAGCGAAGGCTGATGGGCAACTATCGAAACAGTCGAACCTATAACATCATCGCCTGGACTACGGTGCTGGTGGTGGCGACGCTTTCGCTGACCTATCTTGCGCTGACCCTTCTGACATAGGGATTTACGATCGGAGCTTCTTGACGCGGGGATAGAAGGCTGGTATAATCCGAATGTGTATTGAGGGATCGTCCAGCGGCAGGACAGCGGCCTTTGGAGCCGTTAACCCAGGTTCGAATCCTGGTCCCTCAGTATAAATGCAGAAGCCGGGCAGGCGGGGAGCCTGCCCGGCTTTCGTTTGAATCTGGTTGTGTGCGTCTATATCTTCTCAGCTAACTTCTGCGTCAGCTGCGTATCTACCGCCAGGCTCGGTCCCATCGTCGAGGTAACATGGATCCCCTTCAGGTAGCGACCTTTGGCGGCAGAGGGCTTCGCCTTGATCAGCGCGTTCAAGAGGGTCAGGTAGTTCTGGTAGAGGTTCTCTACCGGGTAGCTCGCCTTCCCGATGGGACAGTGGATGATCCCGGACTTCTCCACGCGATACTCTGCGCGCGTCGCCCCTTTGATGTCGCGGACCACCTGCGCCACGTTCGGGGTAACGGTTCCCGCCTTGGGGTTGGGCATCTTCTGCTTCAGAATCGGTCCCAGACCCATACGTCCGATGATCGGCATCATCTCCGGGGTGGCGCAGAAAAGATCAAACGAAGTCCAGCCGGTCCAGCCTTTTACGATCTTCTCGATCAGCTCCTCCGCGCCGACAACATCCGCTCCCGCCTCTTCCGCCTGCGCCGCCTGATCGCCTTTGGCAAAGACGGCAACCTTCCGGGACTTTCCGGTTCCAAACGGCAGGTTCACCGTTCCGCGAACCATCTGGTCGCCGTGCCGGGGATCCACGCCGAGGTTCACCGCCACCTCGATCGTCTCGTCAAACTTCGCGTTGGCGAGCGACTTGATGCGCTCTAACGCCTCGAGGGGGGGCAGCACTTCGTCTTTATTGATCTGTTTGGAGAGCGCGGCGTATCGCTTGCTGTGTTTGGGCTTCCCAAGTTTCGACTCGCGTCTCTGGCGAGTGGATATCTTCGATCCTGCTCCAGGCATCTATCTACCTCCTGTGGTGCTGTCGGGGTTGTGTCCCCTCCCACTTCTACAGCGCAAGGTGAATTTTCAGTTTTCGACGCGGACGCCCATCGAGCGGGCAGTCCCTTCGATGATCCTCATCGCCGCGTCAATATCGTTGGCGTTGAGGTCGGGCATCTTCTGCTCGGCGATCGCAGCGATCTGCGCGCGCGTCAGAGTTCCGACTTTGTTGGTGTTGGGCTTATCGCTGCCTCGCTCGATCCCCAGCGCCTTTTTGATCAGGTCTGCAGCGGGCGGCGTTTTGGTGATAAAGGTAAACGAGCGGTCTTCATAGATGGTGATCTCGACCGGCACAATCGAACCGACCATCGAGGCGGTGCGCTCATTGTAGCCTTTAATGAACTCCATCATGTTTATGCCGTAGGGACCAAGCGTTGATCCGACCGGGGGCGCAGGCGTCGCCTTGCCCGCCGCAATCTGAAGCTTGACCACCGCCGTAACTTTTTTTGCCACGACATCTCTCCCCGACAGTTATTCTGGATCGGACAGGACGCCCTGCATCGCTGCCCGCAACGGTCTCATTACGCTTTTTCGACCTGTGTAAAATCCAGTTCGACCGGCGTCTCTCTCCCGAAGATGGAGATAAAGACCCGGAGCTTCTCCTTATCCGCGTTCACATCTTCGATCTTGCCGGTGAAGTCGGCAAAGGGACCGGAGACCACGCGGACGACATCTCCTTTGTTCCACTGCACTTTGGGACGCTGTACGCCGGTTTCACCGGTCTGCAGAAGCGCATCCATCTCGGTCTGCGGAACGGGGGTGGGCTTGTTGTTTCCCATGCCGGCTCCCACGAAGCCGGTAACGCCGGTAGTGGATTTCACCAGATACCAGGTCTCTTCATCCAGTATCATGTTGATGAAGACATATCCGGGAAACAGCTTGCGCTTCATCTCCACGCGCTTTCCGCCGCGCGTGCGAACCTCCACCTCCGTCGGGACGCGAATATCAAAAATCTTGTTGCGAAGGCTGCGAACTTCCGCCTGACGGAGGATGTTCGTCATCACCTTGTTTTCATGCCCTGAATAGGTATGAACTGCGTACCAGTGCCTTTGCATGCCTAGATCGCCTATTTACCGAACAGATTGAAGCGCAGAGTGATCTGGGTGAGGATGCCGTCAATCAGGGCGACGTAGATCGCAACGATCAGGATGACCACCAGCACCACGACTGTCAGACGCCATGCCTCTTTATAGGTGGGCCACTTCGTCTTAGGCGGCTTCAGTTCAACCAGGGTCTCCTGAAGGAAGTTTCGCCCTCGCTCGACCTTCGTCGGCTGTGCGTCGCCGGGCGTCGGCGCGCCTTTTGTCGGTTTGACGGTTTTCCCTAGCATCGAGGTTCCTCACGACCTGCGCATCATGATGGACTACCCATAAGAGAGGAGCGGCTGTCGTATGCCGCTCTTTCTCCGGAAAACGGGCAGAGAAGTGACCTGCATTATCTGTCCGCTGCGCGTTATATATAGATGGATTGGCAGGGGTGGCAGGATTTGAACCCGCGACCTACGGTTTTGGAGACCGCCGCTCTGCCAGCTGAGCTACACCCCTAGAGAGAGGGAGTTCCGCAAGGATGGAACCCGGAACCCCTTCCGTATAGACTCGACTACTTCTCTTCGCGATGGACGGTATGTTTGCGGCACGAAGGTCGGTTGCAGTACTTTTTCAGTTCCAACCGGTTCGGATGCTTCACACGGTTTTTTGAGGAGACGTAGTTGATGGATTTGCACGAGGTGCAAGCCATCTTGATGACGATCCTGTTCTCTTTGGCTGCCATCGGAAATTACTCCAGCACTTTGCTGACGACTCCGGCTCCGACGGTGTGTCCGCCCTCTCGCACGGCGAAGCGCAGTCCCTCTTCCATCGCGATCGGCTGCAGCAGCTCCGCCGTGATGGTGATGTTGTCGCCCGGCATCACCATCTCCACGCCCTCCGGAAGCATCATCGTTCCCGTCACGTCGGTCGTCCGGAAGTAGAACTGCGGACGATACCCCGAGAAGAACGGCGTGTGACGACCGCCCTCCTCCTTCGAC
>CALLMM010000051.1 GCA_938005745.1 uncultured Chthonomonadales bacterium
ATGAGATTGTTGAGCATCGCGGCGTAGTGCTCCTGCTGTCTTTCGCGGGTGCGTCTGCCGCCGCTGATCCCGTAGGTGCTGGAGATGATCTCCTTTTCGACGGAAGGAAAGCGCAGTTTTCGGATCTTCTCGGAGAGCTTATCGGCAAGCTCCAAGGCTTCTTCGGAGAGCCGGAGGGTGACAAGACAGAACTCATCGCCTCCATAGCGACACAGAAAGTCGGTCTCCTCGTCGATCCCCTCCTGCAGCGTTTCCGCCACAGAACGCAGCACCTCATCTCCAACCACGTGACCGTAGGTGCGGTTAAATTTCCCGAACTGATCCAGGTCGAAGAAGAGGATGGTTATCTCCGATCCGCCGCGCAGATGGTAGATCGCCCACTCCCGCAATGAGTCGGTCCAGGGAAGCAATGTGAGGGGATCGTAGGACCTGCCTAACTCCGGGAGAAGGTCGTTCGTGGTAACAACGCCGATCAGCTCGTTGTTCTCTACAACAGGCAGGCGGCTGATCCCGGACTTCGCCATCACCTCCGCAGCCTCTTTTACAGACCGATCCGGTGAGATCGTTGGCACGCCTACCATCATCAGGTCCCGAACTGTCTGCTTTAAATCAACCCCAAGAAGGTGTTTGTAGAGAACCATCCCGACGAGATCCGCGCCGTCCATCACTGGGAGTGCGCCGATAGAGTGCCCGCGCATTAGAACGATCGCGGTCTCCGCTGTATGCCCAGGATTCACCCACACCGGGGCACGGTGGATGAGTTCTCGGACGGTTTTCATGATCTGTCCGCGCCTCGCCTAACTATTGTGTAGATAGTCCAATAGTAACACTTTTCCTGTCAAGCGGGCTGCAACCTCAGATCTGCAGCAAAAAAAGAAGGGCGTCAACACCGACGCACGCGCCACTTCACCACGAACGAAGGCAAAAGGTATTAGTCTTGAAGAAGATACGTGAGGATTATAACATAACCCTTTACGGGATGAAAAGAAGAATTCAGCAAAACGCCTGTCTATAATACGGGTTTCCCGGTTGAATCCAGCATAATTACCAGCATCTGCCTTTCAACTCAGGAGCGCTTCGACAAATGCCTCCGGGTCAAAATCCTCCAGGTTCTCCATCTTTTCACCGGTGCCCACGAGTTTGATGGGCAGACCCAGCTCATCCGCCAGCGTGATCACGATGCCGCCGCGCGCCGTGCCGTCCAGTTTCGCCAGCACAATCCCGGTGAGATTGACGGCGGCTTTGAACTGCTTTGCCTGACTGATGGCGTTCTGCCCGGTGGTGGCGTCCAGCACCAGCAGGGTCTCATCCGGCGGTCGTCCCAGTTCGCGCTCGATGACCCGGTTGACCTTCTTCAACTCCTCCATCAGGTTGTTCCGGGTATGCAGACGTCCGGCTGTATCTGCGATCACAAAATCCGCCTTTCGTCCCCGCGCCGCCTGAATGGCGTCGTAGATCACTGCGGAGGGATCGGAGCCTTCCCGGTGCTTGATCACCTCGACCCCGACACGGCTGCCCCATATCTCCAGTTGTTCGATGGCAGCGGCGCGGAAGGTGTCTCCAGCGGCGAGCAGCGGCTTCCTGCCCTGTCTCGTCAGGCGATAGGCAATTTTGGCAATGCTGGTTGTTTTTCCGACGCCGTTGACCCCGACCACCAGATAGACCGTCGGAGGAGTCTCCGAAACATGCAGCGTTCCGCCCTCCACTCCGGCGTTTTTCAGCACCTGTGACAGGCTTGTGCGCAGGTGCGACTTCACATCCTCCGGATCCTTCAGGCGGTTCTCTTTCACCGCCTCCCGGAGATTCTCCAGCGCCATCATGGTCGTATGGACATTGACATCCGCCTGCAGCAGCGCAGCTTCCAGCTCTTCAAACAGCTCCTCGTCTATCCTCCCCCGACCGGTAATCAGAGTGTCAACTTTCTGAAATATGCTCTTGATAAAGCCGAAACGCATCGGCAGAGGTCTCCTGTGTTGAAGCTGACATCATTATACCTTTGCAGGGGGGCTTTCCTGCGACAGACGGGAGAGCATCCAGGCGCATAAAAACATGGCGCAGAGACCAAAGACGGCGAAGGGAACGGGAGAGGGGGTGTTTTGAGAGAGAGGCGACACAACGGAGAGAAGCAGTCCGCCACAGATCCCGCCCAGAAATCCGCCTGCCATCAGCCACGCCCCCGTGCGCCTATCCACATACTGTCTGGCATTCATGCTCAAAGTGGGGATAATCGCCGCCAGCGCAGTTACCACCGAGGAGGTGAGGATCGCGACGGAGACGTGCAGGTTTCCCAGATAGATCATGGCGGGAACCAGCAGTATGCCGTTTGCCACGCGAAAAAGACTCGATAAGGCTCCGCATACGGTCCCTGTGAGAAAAAGACCGAAGGGGGAGCGCAAGAACTCGATCTCTACGGCGGACGGACCTCCGAGCGGACGGCGGACAGCCTCCCCGACCACATAGAGGGCAAGGATCATCGCCAGCGACTGCGCGATCTGCTGGGAGCGCTTCATGGAGGGCGAACCGGCTTTCAACGCTGTGAAGATAGCTCCCAGCGTCGCGCCGACGGTCAGCAGAACGCCTGTCAGAAACTGGGGATTCAAGCCTTTCAGAGAGGCTCCTACAACGGCGCCGCAGGCGGTTAAAAAGGCGTATGCCAGCGCGGTTCCGGCAGACTTCTCCTGCGAGTAGCCCAGCAGGAATACCAGCGAGGGCGCCATTGCCACCTGTGCGCTGATCCCGGTGAACGCGCTCAGGAGGGAGAAGAGCACCCCCACCATGAACATCACAATCCCTTTGACCAGCGGGAGATTGAACTTCCTGCGCGGAGACATTGTGGCTATCCTTTGATCCCGGTCAGCGTTACGCCCTGAATGAAGTACCGCTGCGTGAAGAAGAAGATCACCAGCACCGGGAGCATCATCATGGTAGAGGCAGCCATCAACAGACCCGGCTCACCGCCCCGCGCCGTCTGAAAGAGCTGCAGTGCATAGGCTAACGGCATGTTCTCCGGGGAGCTGACGTAGATGAGCGGTCCCATGAAGTTGTTCCACGCGCCCATGAACGTCATGATGGTGATCGCCGCCAGTGCGGGTTTGATGAGAGGCAGCATGATCCGCCAGTAGATGCCGATGAAGGAGCAGCCGTCAATCTTGGCGGCATCCTCCAGATCGTTGGGGATGGTCAGAAAGAACTGACGCAGCAGGAAGATATTGAAGGCGCTTCCGAAGAACGCAGGAACCCAGAGCGGACGCAGCGTATCTACCCAGCCAAGCCATCGGAAGATCAGGAAGAGCGGCATCATCGTGACGGCTCCCGGCAGCATCATGGTCGCCAGAAGAACGACAAACAGCATATCTCTGCCGGGCCAGCGAAGACGCGCAAAGCTGAATGCGACCAGCGAACTGGAGAGTAGGGTCCCCAGGATCGTCAGCGCGCAGAGTTTGAGCGTGTTGACCAGAAACAGCAGCCCCGAATAGGTCTCCGGCGGCAGGAATTTCAGCGCGTTGGGGTAGTTCTCCCACACAGGCGCAAAGCGCTTGATTTTGTTGATCTCCGAGCGGCTCACCGTCACCTCTCTGCCCTGGAGCGAAGCCGGTTCCAGAATGCGGACGCGCCGCTCTCCGGTGTCTTTCTCCTCCACGACCGCCACTTTCACGGTCTGCCCCTCGTAGTGGATGGTTGCCAGCCCCGCTTCTCTGCCATCCACCATGACCTTGACTTGCTGTCTGGGTATCCATACCGGAGGAAACTTGCTCATCTCCTCCTCCTCCTTCAGGGAGGTGACCACCAGCCAGGCAAATGGAACCATGAAGATCACGGAGCCGCTGAGCAGAATCAGGTGCAGCGATGTCTGGCGTAGATTTTCACGATCCTGCTTGAAATCC
The DNA here is from genome assembly GCA_938005745.1 of uncultured Chthonomonadales bacterium. GTDB lineage: Bacteria > Armatimonadota > Chthonomonadetes > Chthonomonadales > CAJBBX01 > CALLMM01. The sequence goes on from CALLMM010000051.1 coordinate 3,885, forward strand.
TGCCATTTGAGACGGGGGCGAAGCAGTACGAAGTAGATGCCCGCCAGCGCAACGGCATAGATAATCGCTCCGGCGATCAGGTTCACGGGGGAGTGGCTCTTGAGCGCGGAAGAAACGGCGATGCCGGCAGCCGCCCCGATTAGTATCAGAGGGAGGAGCGCGATGAACCTGGTGCGTACCGCTGCGGCGATCAGCACAATGGCGGATCCGGCTGCCGCATATAACAATAAAACCGCTGTTAACCAGAGAAAGGGGGTCACGAAGGATCCTCCGGAGATTGTTGTCGTTTATCGTTTCGTTTCCAGAAAGCCCAAGAGAAGCCGCGCTCCGGCGGTTTCTGTGCCTGCGACAGGACATAGCGCGTCAGTTCGTAGAGCTGCTCCTGCAGACGTTCCATCATGACGCTCATCTCCCGCTGTCTCGCCAGAAGCTCGGCAATGATGACGTCTTTGTCGGACAGCTGCTTCTGAAGCGATTCAAGCGTATCGTCTGACATATGACCGACACTTTCAGTCAGAGTTTCATATTTATCGTTGCATACAGCCTCTATCTCTGATGACAAAAGCCTGACATTGTCAGATACTGTCACCCGTTTCAGTTTTCCGCTCTTCAGCATCCGATAGATGGTTCTCTCGGAGACTCTCAGCCTCTGAGCGGCTTCCGTGATGGTGAGGTACTCGATTCTCTTGGACATGCTGAGCGGTTCCTGTCAGGACGGGAGAGCAGGCGTCCTGCCGGAACCCGTCCCGCGATCTTCGCAGGATATGCCCGGTGATCGGGGTGTAAGATCGTCATTTTGCAGGTATTGATAATGTATCTTTACAATAGCCAGATGATCTCCATGCGGCGGCAGTTGAAAAAAGTGGAGAAAGACCGCTACTCCGATCTCGCTGACTCCTCTTTTGCCGATGTTGCCGGTTCTTCCGCGACCACAGCAAAGACCTCCCCCAGCATCGCCGTTACCTTCGCCTGATTGCCGACCCGGTTATCGTTGTAGCGAATGACCGTCTCCACGCTGGCGTGGCGCGAAAGCTGTTGTACGACCGCGATATTGCCGCCGGTAACATCCAGCGCAGTGGTGATCGAGGTGTGCCGCAGGCGGTGCGGGCTGATCCGCTTCTCAATGCCCGCTCTTCGGGCGTACTCTTCGATAATCTTGTACAGTCCGTCACCGGTCAGCCCCTGCTGTGATGCGCCGCGATGGCATCCCTGAAACAGAGGCGCGTCTCTCTCCGAGCCGTGTCCGGCAGCGTCCAGATAGTCCTGAATGGCGGTCGCTGTGTGCTCATTGATGGTGATCAGCGTCCTCTGCGTTCCTGCGCCTTTTCCCAGGATCCGCAGACTTCGATCCTGTGGATCGAAGTCTGATACCCGGCATCTTCGTACCTCTGCGCTTCGAAGGGCGTTCTCCAGCAGCAGGAGCAGGATCGCATAGTCCCGTTTGCCTTTCAGTGTGGACCTGTCGGGCAGGGAGAGAAGCTGTTTTGCCTGCTCGGAGGTAATTCCGCTGGTATCGCGATAGGGAATGACCTTCTCGCCCCGTATCAGTCCGGTGATGTTCGCGTCGGTCAGTCCGACCCGACGGGCATAGTCCACCAGACTGTGGATGGCGGCAAGTCTGCGGTTTATTGTCGCTTCGGAGAGGCTGCGGCTGATGAGATCGCCCTTGTAGACTGCGATATGAAAGGCGATACGGTCTGCGCTCTGGGCGAGAAACTGACCGATCAGTTCCGGCGTCGGGTCCACGCCGAAACGTGTTCGAAAGAAGTCGTGCAGGTCGTAACGATAGGCGCGCCGGGTGTTCTCACTGCGCTTATCCGCCAGCAGAAGCGATACAATGTCCTCTCGCTGGTTTAGTTCTGCGATCGGGTTGGAGGAGATGTCGTTCATCGTCTGCCGCCTCTACTTCTTTTCCGCTTCGTAGTAGACCCAGCGCGGAGCCAGCTTCAACTGTATCAGCGTCAGGATCAGAATGATGACAAACAGCGTCCAGGCAAGCGCAGAGGCATACCCCATTTTGAAATAGCGAAAGGCGTTGTTGAACAGATACATTACCGGAACCAGCAGGCTGTCCACTGGTCCGGCGGTGGTTGCACCTGACGCCTGTCCGCTCAGCACATAGACCCGATCAAACTCCTGCAGCGCGCCGATGGTTCCCATGATGAGGTTGAAGAAGATGTAGGGCGATAGCATGGGAAGGGTGACGTTGCGAAACTTCTGCCACCAGTTTGCGCCGTCAATCTCAGCCGCTTCGTAGAGATGCTGCGGAATCCCCTGCAGTCCCGCCAGCCAGAGGATCATGCCGCCGCCGGCTCCCCATAATCCCTGAAGTATCAATCCCGGTTTCGCCCACTCCGCCGCTCCGAACCAGCCCGGCGGCGCAATCCCGAACCAGGCGGTGATTGTTGATTTCCAGAAGGCGTTCACCAGACCCCGATTGGGATCGCCGTTGAGTACCCATGCCCACAGCACTGCGCTGGCGATCACGGGCACAATGGAAGGCAGGTAGTAGGCGGTTCGATAGAAGCTCATCCCTCCTACCTTCGCGTTCAGCAGCATGGCGATCGCCAGACCGGTGATCATTCCCAGCGGAATGCCGAAGATCGAGAGGTAGGCGACATTATACAGCGACCGGGTCATGTAGTAGCTGTCGGTGACGAAGATCTCGGAGTAGTTGGACAGACCGACGTAGCGGGGCGGGTGAAGCACATCGTAGTCGCAGAAGCTCAGGAAGATGGAGGTGATAATCGGTCCGGCGGTCAAGCCAAGAAGTCCCAGGATCCAGGGCGAGGAGAAGAGTATTCCCGCCAGCGCCTCACGACGGGAAAGGCTGCCCATGCGCAATACCTCGCGAAGTCGGTAGATAACAAATCCCAGCAGGAGCAGTCCGAGCGCAACCGACAGCGCGATCGGGATCGTTTGGTACAACAGGGGAAACTCCGAGCGGCGGTAGACCTTGTCCAGTTCCGCCTGTACCACTCTGGTACCGATATCCATCGCCTGCTGCGGCGTGAGTCCGCTGTCCAGATGGTGAGTCGCCTGTTCAAAGGCGCGGACATGCTCATCCCATAATCGTTGTCCGACAAAAGTTACGGGGCGGAACTTTGCCTCCGGCATCATGTCTATGAACAGCTTGAGCGCGACACGAAACTTCTCCGCCTGCGGCGCAAACTCGCGAAATACCGCCTCATTCACGACTTTATTGGCGGACAGCCCCGGAATGAAAGGGCGTCCCTTGGAGCGCGCATACTCTTTCTGGGCGGCGGCGTCAATCAGCGCGGCTTCCACGCTGCCCATCCACTTGATAAAAAGCCACGCCTCTTTTGGATGTTTTGCACCGCGCGGGATGGCATAGGAGAAGCCTCCCGCCCAGGTGATGAAGGGAGCCTGTCCATGAAATCTCCCCGGTTTGCCTCCCTCCGTCTGCTCCAGCCGCTCTGACGGGACGGGCGCGGGGGCGACGCCGAAATCGAGATCGGGTCCGTAGCGGGCGATGGTATTGAGAACCCAGTTGCCGTCTATCTTCATCGCCACCTTCCCGGTCAAGAAGGGGTCAAGCTCCTGTGTCTGGAATCCTGAGGCGAAGGCGTTGACCTTCTTCACGCCTCCCAGTGAATCGTAGACATCCACCATATACTGCAGCGCGGCGACGCTGTAAGGATTATTCAGGGTGCAGGTGCGTCCGTCCGGGGACATGAACTCGCCCCCGTTCTGCCAGCTGTAGAGATAGAGCCAGGAGTTGCCGTAGTTGGGAATAAATCCGATCCGCTCAATGGAGCCGTCCGGAGCTGTCTTTGTCAGCTTTTGAGCGACCTCCTTCAGCTCCTCCCATGTTCTGGGCGGCTTATCCGGGTCGAGGTTGGCTTCTCGAAACAAAGCTTTATTATAGTAGAGGGCGCGGTTGTCGGTGGTGGAGGGGATGGCGTAGACCTTGCCCTGGTAGACGGCTTCCTGCCAGCAAGCGCGGTAAAACTGTTCGGGGATGACGGCGCGCGGGTCCATCTCGCGCTGATCGGCGGCAATGAAATCGTCGAGCGGCTGAAAGGTATCCCGCGACGCCCAGTCGCCGATGGTAAAACGATCCTGATGAATCACATCGGGCGGAACATTGCCCACAATCGCCGTCATCAGCTTCTGCGGGTTCATGGTTCCCGCGCCCATTGAGAGGATGCTGACCTCGATATGGGGGTACATCTGCTCAAAACGCCTGACACGCGCAACCAGACCCGCGCTCTCTTCGCCATACTGAAGTCCCCAGACAACCAGCTTGATCTTCTCCGGAGATTTCGTAGAATGACTGCAGCCGGCGGAGAGGAGCAGGAGAGGAGATAACAGCAGTATCAGGGTAAAAGAGTGATATCTCCATCGGGGCGTCATAACGGTAAGCCTCATGTGCGATAAGTTGCGTCATTGTATCAACTGACAGGTAGGATGTCAACGCAGATTGACCGGAAGGAGACGGGAATGGACGTCATCAATCGGAACCGAGTAGCCGCCTTCACCACGAAAGACGGCTCAACCATTCGCGAGATTCTCTCGCCCGCCAACTCCTGCACGCAGCGCCAGAGCCTGGCGGAAGCCATACTGCACGCGGGCGTCGAGACGCAGGCGCACTTTCATCCCCAGACAGAGGAGATATACTACATCCTGAGCGGACGGGGCGTGATGCGGATACGGGAAGAGGCGCAGGAGGTCGGACCGGGGGACGGCATCATCATCCCGCCAGGCGCGGCGCATCAGATCCGAAACATCGGGGAGGAGGACCTCGTCTTTCTGTGCTGCTGCGTGCCCGCCTACACGCATGAAGACACGGTGATGGTTCCCGCGCTGTTTCCCCCGTCTGACGAATGAGCGGCTCGTACCCTGCAGAGGTTACCTTTTAACTCTGGGGTCGGGGACCGGCGCAGCTCCCTGTTTCAGATAGTAAAAGGTATCTGCCTTCAGATTGGAAAACCGCTGCTTTGATCCATCGGGCCAGCGTATCTCCAGCGTGTCCACCCTTTCTGACTGCCCCAGCCCGAAAAAAAGGCGCGGGTCGCTCGAGGCGACGTAACTTGTGCTGAGCCGCGACTCAGCGTAATATCGTTGTCCCCCCGCGGTGATCCAGACGCGGCTGCCCGCGGCGTCCCGGTTGGTCTTCACGCCTTCGAGTCGCAACATCAGGAAGTGGTTTTTGTCGGGGCTATCGTTACGAAACAGCTCCGCCGTATCGTTGTGATTGCAGGCGAGCACATCCATCCGACCGTCGTTATTGAAGTCTCCTACCGCAAGACCGCGTGTTACGCGCGGAGCCGCCATATCGCCCAGTTGATCGGTGACCTTCTCGAATCTCCCGTTTCCCATGTTGCGCATCAGCATCTTCGGCTGCTTATACGATACATTGGGGGCGAAGTCGGCGACATACGGGTCCACATGCCCGTTTCCAAAGACCAGATCGCGCCATCCATCACGGTCGTAGTCTATGAACTCGACTCCGAAAGCCAGATAGGGCAGGCTCGGCTCACCGACGCCGGAGGGATAGGTGGCGTCCTCATACATTCCATTCCCGACGGCGCGATAGACGGAGTTGGGCTGACCGGAGAAATTTGTTACGACCAGGCTCTCCCATCCGATGTTCTCATAGTCTCCCACCGCGATCCCCATGCCGGAGAGGATCTTGGCATCCGTTCCATAGGCAACCCCTACATCCAGCCCGACATCTCTGAATCTGCCGCCTCCCAGATTGCGAAGCAGCATATTCGGGCGGATGTCATTGGCGATATAGATGTCCGGTCTGCCATCCTGGTCGTAGTCTATCCAGATCACGCCCAGACACCTGCCCTGCAGTGTAGACAGTCCCGCCGGCTTCGTAACATCGGTGAAGGTTCCGTCGCGGTTATTGCGATAGAGGGTCGGATGCTCGGTGCCGTAGACTTCGGGGGAGCAGTAGCTCTTTCTACCCTTCAGGTCTTTGCAGACCTTATCGGTCTCGGGAGTCCAGGGCGCGTAGTTGAGCACCACCAGATCGAGGTAACCGTCGCTGTCGTAGTCGCCAAAGGCGGCGGAGGTCGCCCAACGCTTCTGTCCTTTCGCTCCTACCCCGGCTCTGTCCGTAACATCCTGGAAGAAAGCCGGGTTTTTCCGGGCAGAGTCTCCAAGCCGGTTCTCCAGAAGATGACAGCCATCATAGCCGGTGATGTAGATATCCGGGTAGCCGTCATTGTTATAGTCACCGACGGCTGCTCCCTGCGCGTAGCCCTGATCGAACTCCAATCCCGCCTCTTTCGTGACGTTCTTGAACGTTCCGTCTCCCAGGTTCTGGTACAGTTCACAGGGAGGACGGGGAGTGTTCGGGGGAGAGCCGGGGATAGGACCGGACTGCACCAGGAGGACATCCATCCATCCGTCGTTATTGAAGTCCAGAAAGGCGCAGCCACCGGGTGTGGTCTCCACGAAATAGAACTTCCCCGACTCGCCGTTGGTCATCCGAAAGGTGATGCCCGCCTCCGACGTAACATCCTTGAAGATGCCCGGCGGATAGCCTTTCGGGGCGGCGGGAGCGGACCCGGTCGCCTGTTTCCGGGCTGGCGCGTTACATCCGTTCAGCAGTGTCGCACAGCCGGCGAGAGCCAGCAGGCTCACCATGCCTGACAGGGAGCGCAGTCTCACTTCCAGTACATTTCCTGATCACGCAGACGGCGCAGCCCTTCCGGGCCGATCACCGCCCAGATTTTTGTGGGGGTGATGAGAAAGAAGGAGGGAGAGACCCGTACCGACGATGCGCTGGCAATCTCTTTATCCCGAATCAGACGTGTGGTGATCTCTTCGTTGGACTTCATATCTTCCGCAAACCTCTTCTTATTCAGTCCAAGCTCCTCCGCATAACGGATGAAGGTCTGTTGAGGATCCTCTTCGACGCTCCAGTCCGTCTGTCTGGCGAAGAGGATTTTGTGCATCTCCCAGAACTTATCCTGAAGCCTTGCGGCTTCCGCCGCCCGCGCCGCGATCTCGGAATGGGGATGCTTCTCCGTGAGCGGCAGATGCCGGAAGACGAGCCGCAGGTCGCTGTGCCGGTTGACGATCTCGTCCACCACCTCCTGCGCGCTTCGACAGCTCGGGCACTCAAAGTCGGCGAACTCCACCAGGTAGTACTTCGGCGTTCTCGATCCGCGCTCGGCGCTGCGAATATCGAGCAGGAACTCCTTCTTGACCAGATTTGTAACGTCCACCGGATCACCCGGAAGCCGCGTCTTCGACTCCTGTCTGAAAATAATCGGAGCCAGCCATCCGCCAAAGAGGAGCGCGCCAATCAGAATTGCGCCCAGTATCAGCGTCTCGCCTCTCTTCTTCATCGGCTCTCCTCCGACTCGGATGTCTGAGCGGAGAGCTTCTCGACCATCCGTATGCGCTGCTGCACCTCCGGCGATCCGGGTTTGAGACGATCCGCCTCATACAGGAAGGGAAGGGCAGCAAACGCGCGATCTCTCTTCACTAGTACATCCGACAGTTCCAGTATCACGTCTACATTCTCCTTATCCGTCGCCAGCGTTTTCAGCAGAGCCTTCTCCCTGGCGAACAGATCGCTCTCGACTTTGAATCGCTGCATGGTGGCGGAGGCCTCGGCGGTCCTGCCCAGCGCGCGCTGAATCTGTCCCAGCATATAGAGGGAAGGGGGATCGTGTGGACGCGCTTTCGCCGCAAACTCTGCGAAGGGCAGCGCTTCCTGAGTGCGTCTCTGGTTGAAGTAGAGACGCGCCAGTTCAAAGTTGGTGGAGGGTGCGGTCGGCTCCATCACCAGCGCGCGTTTGAGGAGACGTTCCGCCTCCGACTTATCGGCGACGCGGCTGTTGCGGGCAAGGACGTACCCCAGCCAGTAGTAGGGATCGGAGTGAAGCGGCTCTTTCGAGAGTATCTCGCGCAGAATGCGCTCCGCCTCCTGATACTGCGCAGTCTTCGCCAGCACGCGCGCATAGACCAGCTGCACGGGCTGAACCTCCGGCGACAGCGCAGCCGCCTGCTTCAGATGATCCAGAGCCTCTTTGGGCTGCGATTTTCTCTCATAGATCTGTCCGGCGATCAGATGCGCTCTGGCGCAGTTGCTATCTCGATTGGTCTCTTCCTCTGCATGGATGAGCGCGTTTCCGATGTCTCCCAGTTTCCAATGCGCCTCCGCGAGCAGGCAGTAGCTGTGAGGAGGCAGGTCGGGAAGTTTCACTGCGCGTGCCAGCGTCTCTGATGCCTCTCTATACCGCTGCTGTTGAATCTGCAGCTGTCCCAGAGCGATCAGCGGGCGGGGATCCTTCGGGTTGGCTTTTACCGTCTCCAGCCAGGTCTGCTCCGCTTCTTTGACCATGCCCAACTGCAGCAGAGACTGTCCGCGCTCCAGTCCGCTGTTAGAGGAGCCGGAGAGACTTCTGTAGAGGAAGAAGGTAACGGCGATGACCGCTGCCAGTATGATGAATAGGATAAGAAGAGCCTTTTTCATCCGGGTCTGTTTATTGTATGATGACCGATTCTAACGAAAGGTGGAAGATTGCTTCGCTGACGCTCGCAATGACGAATTGAGAGCATGTACCTCGTAACTGGCACAGTAGAACCTGCCAATCTGTCATTGCAAGGGAGGCGTAAGCCAACTCACTTCTGTCATTGCAAGGGAGGCGTAAGCCGACCGAAGCAATCTTATCTCATCTCCCTAGCACACTAAATTCTATACGAAAGAACGGCTTCCGAATGTTCTGAGCGGCAGATTTCGTGAAAACAGGCTGACGAACCAGTCGTCAGCCTGTTCTTCCGCCTGTAAGTCAGGTTGTCCTGCTTACCGTCGCAGCTCTGTCTCTACTTGTAGAGGATACAGAGACCGCTCAGGATACGCTCGGCGCTCGGTGCTCCGCCGGGAACCTCATCGGCGATGCGGGCAGGCAGTCCCCAGCCGTTCTGATCAAACGGGGTCAGGATGCCAGCATGCTTTTTGCTCTTGACATGTCCGTCGTTGAACGCCCAGTTGCCCTGTCCGCCGTTGGGCTGGGTGGCGTTGCCGCCCTGGGTCGCGCCCTGGTGCTGGAAGAAACCGGTTCCCCACTGGCAGGCATTGGTCGTGCCGTTCTGACCGTTGGTGGCAACCCAGTCGCCCAGATCCGCGCAGTCCCAGAGAGACTCCAGGATCTGCATGGTGGTGGCGGGGCGGTCAATGGAAGCCATGCGGGTCGGCGGGTTGGTAGGACCGGCGCCGAAAATGCGACCGTTTCGCGCATAAGAGATAGGCGCGTTAAGCCGGCTGTAGCGCGGCTCCTGATTGTTGTTCTGCCAGTCGGTGAAGGGGCTGGCATCATCCGACTTGTAGATGTTGTTGGGGTTGGACGGGCAGCGATAGACCTGCCAGTTCTTGATGTAGGGCTGCGTTAAGCCCTTCCAGCCGATTTTGCTGCCCGGGGTACAGTCGCCGGCGCCGTTGCTGATGTCCAGCTGGCGGGAAGCCGCAAAGGTCTCATCATAGTCCTGCGCGTACATCAGCTCCGCAAGAATTACCTGCTTCATGTTGCTGACGCAGGACGCGGCGCGAGCCTGTTCGCGGGCGCGGGCAAAGACAGGAAACAAAATAGCAGCGAGAATCGCGATGATGGCTATCACCACGAGCAGCTCGATCAGGGTAAATCCCGATCGCTTGGTTTGAGACATCTTTCCCTCCTGAGGTATGGATGTAATAAGTAGTGAAAGCGGTTAACCGCTTTCAGGATGAGGCAGAGTATGAGTCGCTCACCTCTGCGGATGTATTCGGCGGAGAAGCGGACCTTCTCATGCCGAATTCGTTATGGTCTGGTGCCCTGTCGCTGTTCGCTAGCCTTTTTCAGCTCCTGAGAGTAGGCTTCTCTGGGCGGACCCGTCGGCGGTCCGGTCTGTTCCATGCTGGGACGCGGACCGAGAGACTTATAGATGCTGAATCCTAGAACCAGGGCAGCAATGATGACCAGCGCGATGGCAACCGGCGCAGGTATCTTCATGACGATCTACACCCCCTTTCATGTTCCGCAAAGTAACCATCAGATTACTGAGGGAACGGCTTTCCCGATGAGGTCATCTGTCGCAGCTTTACGGCAAGTTCCGCCGCTTTCGGATGATCGGGATTTCGACGCAGCGCCTCCCTCAGCAGTACGGAGGCTTCCTGCACATCTCCGCGCTTGAGACTCAACTCCGCGAGCCGAACCGGCACATCTATACTGGACGGATCGGTCTTCAGCCTTTTACGCAGCGCATTAAACTCTTCCTGCTCCTCATTCAACTGCCTGAATGCCTGCGTCAACTTCTCCGCCTCAGAGGGCATCTTCAGGGCGCGGTAGACCTGCGCCAGCGTGAAGGCAACCTGAGGGGAGCGAGGGGGGCTCTGCCAGAGGCTCTCCAGCACGACGCGCGCCTCTTCATAGCGTTTCGTCTGGGCGTAGAGCTTTCCCAGTTCGATATAGGCGTCCTTACGGGAAGGATCGAGCTGAACCGCCTTCTCAAAGGCGTCTATGGCTGCCGTGACATTCTCCGGTGTCGGCGATCTTCTACGGTAGGTCCATCCCAGAAGGTAGTTCGCCATTGCACTGCGGGGGCTGCGCTCCAGCACCTTGCGGATCGTCTTCTCTGCGCCGTCCAGATCTATGGCGGCAAGCTGCGCCTGCGCGTAGGAGAGGGCGATCTTATCGCTAGTTGGCTCCAGTTGAAAGGCTTTCGCCAGCGCCTTCACCGATTCGGTGGTGTTGTTCTGATTACCGAGCTGAATTCCCAGAAGCGCGTGCGCCCTCGCGCACTCCGGCTCAAACTCCACCGCGCTGCGCGCAATCTCGAGAGAGCGATCGTTTCGTCCCAGGTAGTTGTAGACCTCTGAGAGGCGGCAGGCGACGTGGGGGTGCCTGGGAGTACGGCTGTACAGTTTTTCAAGGAGCGGAACCGCCGCCTCGTACTCTCCGGTCTCCATATAGAGGTCTGAGAGCAGGCGGCATGCAGTCAGGTTTTCAGGGTCAGAGACCAGCGCCGATCTCCATGCCTGCGCGGCTTCCGGGAGACGCTTTGCCTGAAAATGCGCGATCCCTTCATCCACAAAGCGCTGCGATTTTCGATCCTGCAGATATCCCAGATTGACGATGACGGCAATGACTAAAAGGACTACTCCCCCGGAGAGCAGTATCAGAAGCCGTTTTCTATTTCCTGTCGCCATCATCAGCTTTGGGACGTTGGTCATTTAAATCCGTCTAAGATCGGTTGAATTCCCTGAATACTTTTCCCGACTAATTAAGAGTTAATGCATTATATTGCCCTGTTATCATGTTGTCAAGGGCAAATCTTAAATCTTTTTAAGAACGCTTGATACGGAGTAACGAACCGGTTGTTAGAATACTATCACATTCAACCGTTGGAGATGGTTCGCGTACAAATAGACGTATGAAGGATTGTCTCTCTTTCAAAAATCGTGTCTAAACTAATCACAGATTGAGCAGTATTTCATGTTAACCGTTAATTTTTCAATAAGGCTGACGATCCCCGTGATCGCCGCGCCAGTCCTGCTCCTGCCAGTGATGACGGGGTGCAGATCCAACTCCTCCATCGCAAAACAGCAGCCCGTTGCGACCTCTTCGCCGATACAGTTCGAGGAGATCTCCGAAAAGGCAGGCATTCGATTTAAAAACGGTCATCAGGGCAGGTCGCCGTTGAACATTCTGGAGACAGCCGGTTGCGGTGGCGCGCTTCTGGATTATGACGCCGACGGCAGATTGGATATGCTGCTGATCGGGATACAGAGCCTGTCACTCTATCGCAATGTCAGCGAAACTCCTCCCGACCGACCATATTCCCGCGATGTCCCGCTACAGTTTCAGGAGGTTACCCGGGAAGCGGGACTGACGGAGACCGGCTACTTCATGGGGGCGGCAGTCGGAGACTACGATAATGACGGCTTGCCCGATCTCCTGATTACGGGGTACGGAAAAACGCTGCTGTATCACAATACGGGTGAAAAGTTCGTCAACGTTACGGAAAAATCGGGTTTGAATTTCACAGATCCCTACGACTGGACCACCAGTGCGACCTTTGTAGACCTTGATAACGACGGAAACCTCGATCTTGCCATCGGACGATATGTCCTCTTTACCCCTCGGACGCTGCAGCTGTGCGACTATTCCGGCGTCAAAGCCGCCTGTCCGCCCTTCTACTATCAGCCGCAGACGATGCGGGTCTTTCGGGGCGATGGCAAAGGAAGGTTCACCGACGTCACCCGGCAATGGGGGTTTAAGGATCAGCACGGATATACGCTCGGGGTGGCAGCCTGCGATTTCAACGAGGACGGATTGCAGGATCTCTATGTCGCCAATGACGGCAAACCGGCGGACTTATGGCTCAATCGAGGCGGCGGACGTTTTGAAAACATCGGAGAGATCAGCGGAACCGCGAGAGACCGAGAAGGGCAGCCGCAAGCCTGGATGGGCGTTGACTGGGGAGATTACGACGGTGATGGTCGTTTTGATCTGACGGTGACCACCTTTCAGGATCAGCCGACCGCGCTCTTTCGCAACGAGGGGAACGGTAATTTTCTCTACAGCAGCTACATCGCGGGCGTAGCGGCGCCAACCGTCAATCGTCTGGGTTTTGGCGTGCTGCTCGCCGATTTTGACGGGGACAGCCGTCTCGATATGCTGATCGCCAACGGACATGTACAGGATACCGTCTACCAGTTCCGACCGCCCGCAACCTATTCCCAACCGACACAGTGCTTTCGTAATCTCGGTAATGGCGTTTTCGAAGATGTCTCGCTGACCAGCGGAGAGGCTCTGCAAAGGGAGATTGTGGGCAGAGGCGTCTGCGCTGGCGATCTGGACAATGACGGCAGACTGGATCTGCTGGTAACCAATCTGGAGGGGGTCCCGCTGCTGCTGAGAAATGTCTCGCCGCAGGGCGATTGGATCGGGTTTCGGATCATAGAGAAAAAGGGAGGACGAGACAGCATTGGGGCGCGGATCACCGTCATTGCGGGAGACCGGAAGATCGTGCGCGAAGTGCAGACAGGCAGAGGCTACCTCTCCGCCTCCGATCCGCGCGTACTCATCGGTCTGAAGGATACGCCTCCCATTCAGTCCATTACCATCCGCTGGTCCGACGGCAGGACGCGAAAGATCCCCGTTCCTCAGCGCAACCGGTATATCACCGTGTCGGCCGAGGAAGATATGCCATGAGAAACAGAACTCTCCTCGTTCTGCTGTCTCTTATGCTTGTGGCAGGCGTGATTGCAGGTGTCGTCTGGTGGAATCATCCTGACAATCGCGAGCGCAGACTATCGGGAGCGGATACGGCGACCCTGATGGAAAAAGCCGTACTTACTCCGGACTCCGAGCCGGTGCTGTATGAACTGGCGAAACGCATGGAAGAGAAGGGATTGTGGGAGGAGGCGGAGAAGTACTTCGCTCGGGCAGGGCAGGGAAAGCCTGAACGCGCCCGAGGATGGGTGCAAGCCTCCAGAGTGGCAGAGCGGCGTAATGATCCCGTACAGGCGATAGAGTACGCGCAGGAGGGGACACGCCGGCAGAGCGGCGCGGGAGAGGCGTTTCTTCGACTGGGTGAAGTCTATCGGAAACTAGGCGCCTGGGACAGATCGCTGGATGCCCTGAAAGAGGCGCAGAGGCTGGAGCCGGAAAACGCGCAGGTCTGGGACTCTTTAGCGATGACCTATCTGGAGAGAAAGCTCTTCTCCGACGCGGAGCAGGCGTCGCGAACCGCCATTCGCCTGCAGCCCGGAAGAGCGGAGTACTATCTGCGGCTCTCCTCCGCGCTACGGCAGATGAACCGCCTGACCGACGCGGAAGAGGCGGCGGAGACCGCTCTGAGACTCTCTCCCGACCTTCCCGAAGCGTTGACGGAGAGAGGAACGATCCTGACGCTTGCCGCCCGATCGCAGGAGGATCTGCAGAAGGCGGAGGGACTATTCCGCAAAGCAGTTCAGCTGCTCGCGGGCGATGCACAATCCTACGCGCCCACCTTTCAACTCGGACAGCTCCTGCTCTCTCAGCGGAGATACAATGCCGCGGAGGAGCAGTTTCGCAGAGCGCTGCAGATACGTCCCGGAGACATCGCCGCCGGATTCGCCCTCTGCAGGGCGCTGCAGTTGATGGGAAGAAAGGAGGAGGCGCAGACCCTTCTGTTAAAATTACAGCGCGAAAGCGATTATCGGCAGACAGCGCGGGAGCTGAGTATGCGCCTGGCAAGAGAGCCGGACCGCGTGGATCTGGCGAACGCGCTGGGGGATCTGCACGAAAAACACGGCGATCTCTCCTCTGCCGTCATCGCCTGGCAGCGCAGCCTGAAGATCAATCCCGATCAACCTACCATTCGTGCGCGAATGGAGGCTGCGCAGAAAAAACTGGCGAACAGTACCTCCATACCCGGCTTCGTAATGCCTGAATAGAGGAGTAAGCATGAACAAAAAGCTGCCCACCCCCGTCGTTATCATCGTCATTCTGGCGGTGATCGGAATAATTGTAGGCGTTATGTTCTATGTTGCCGACAAGCCCAAACCGCCAGTCCCGACCGGGATGGGAGGGCAGACGCCGGGAAGACCGGCGCAGGGCGGAACCATGCAGGACGCGAACCAGTAGCGTATCCGCACGCTTCCGTTTTCGATCATCCTGGAGGACAGCGTCGAGGCTGTCCTCATCCCACCCGTTGTTTTACCGCTGTGCAGCTTTACTCCGCATTCAACATCCATTGCCCGGCAGGGACGACCCATGAGCATCCATCCTTTACCGAACTCGCAACCCGACTCCGCTCCTCAACCGCAGCCCCAAAAGGATAATCCCTGGCTCTGGTTTCGGGCGATTCTGCTCAGTCTGCTGATCGGTCCGGTCTGCTGCTACTGGGCATCCGATCAGGGAGTAAACCGGATCTTCTCCCTGTTGATACCACCGGTCGTCCTCACGCTGGTTCTGGTCGCCGTCAACATCCCTCTGCGTCTCTACACACCCCGTTTTGCGCTGAGAGAGAGCGAACTGATCATCTTCTATGCGATGCAGACCGTGATGTGCGCCATGTCCTCCGAATGGATGGACACGATCAACCCCTACATCCATAGCTACGGACTGTTCGCCGAACGCAACAGCAGTTACCGCACAGAGGTTCTGCCCTACGTCAGCGAATGGCTCTTCTTCAAGAGCGATGCCGATCTGAAAGACTTTGCAGTCGGAGGCAAGCCGGTCTGGTACTTCTGGGGTCGCATGTACCTGTGGTGGCCCAAGATCATCGCATGGACAACCATTGCTGGACTGGTCTGTATCGCCATGCTCTGCGTCAACTCTCTCATGCGCGACCAGTGGACCAATCGCGAGAAGCTGGCATTTCCCATCCTGCAGCTTCCCATCGCGATCGTACAGGGAGGCGGCTCTTCGCCGTTCTGGCGCAACCGGATTATGTGGAGCGCCTTCGGCGTGATGTTCGCCATAGATATGCTCAACGGCATATCGTTCATGTATCCCTCCATTCCTCGCATCAATGTCCGTTTTCTGGGCGATCTGCTGCAGTGGTTCTCCTCGCCCCCCTGGAATCAGGTGGGGTGGACGCCGATCGGCATCTTCCCCTTCATGTCCGCTATCGGACTGTTCATGCCGACCGATCTGCTCTTCTCCTGCATCTTCTTTTTCTTTGTGCGAAAGCTGCAGCAGGTAGGCGCAGCAGCCCTCGGCTACGAGCAGGGAGTTTTCGGCGGAGGCGGACTGGTGCCCAGCCCGCCCTACTTCAGCGAGCAGTCGTGGGGTGCGTTCATCGGTCTGTTCCTGACCGCCGCCTGGGTGGCAAGAGGCTATCTGAAAGAGGTCTGGCACGAGATTACTCGTACCGGCACAAAGGATCGCCGACTGGTTCCGCAGCGTCTGGCGTTCTTCGGGCTGGTCAGCAGTCTGCTGGCGCTGGGCGGAATCGGCGTCGCGCTGGGAATGCCCTTCTTCTTCGTGCTGATCTACACGCTGCTGTTTCTCGCCTTCAGCATCGCGATGACCCGTTTGCGCGCGCAGTTAGGTCCGCCTTCGCATGAGATGGCGTTCATGGGACCGACGCAGCTTGTGCTGGCATTTCGAGGAAGTCAGGGGATGGGGGACAGCCTGATCGCCCGGATGGTTACCACCTTTCACTTCATGAACCGTATTCACCGCTCTCATCCCATGCCGCATCAGCTCGAATCGATAAAGCTGGCGGAGCTGCATCACATGAACCAGCGGGTCATGTTTGCCGCGTTGATTCTCGCCACCATCACCGGCAGCATCTTCGGACACATCATCCGCATCTATCTGGGGTACCGGTTTGTTCCCGGCGATGTTGGCGGAGAGACGACCAACGTTGTGCGAACCATCTCGGACCACCCGCAGCCCGCCAATATAGCGGCGATGGCGGCCGTTATGTCCTCGCTCTTCTTTGTGCTGCTGCTGGACTTCATCCGGTTCCGCGTTCCCGGCTTTCCGTTTCACCCGGCAGGCTACGCCTTAGCCATGAACTTCGGCGTAGACTACTTCTGGTTCGGGCTGTTGATCGTGCTGTGCGTCAAGGTGTTTATCCAGCGATACTACGGTTTGAAGGGGTACGAGAAGCTGAGAATGGTCGCCTTCGGGATCATCCTGGGCGAGTTCTGTGCTGAGGGCATCTGGGCGACCGTCGCGATGATCACGCGCACCGCCACCTACAGCATCTCGATTAACGGGCGTCTTGGCTGGAACCAGTAGTCGGCAGACGGTCGCGCGACGAGAGCAGTCTGGCGTAGAGCATGCCGGGGAAGGAGTTCTTGAGAAAAAGCCCCAGAATGACCAGGAAGAAGGGGTCGGTGGTGAAGCGGAACCGGTTGTTCTCTCCCGATTGGAGCGCGTTCCCCGCAAGCGCCACGAACAGGATGTGAAAACAGAGGAATATCAACCCGACCCGAAGGTCCTCGCTCAAAGCGCGTTTGTCCGGGCTTTTGAGGAACAGCAGACGGATGGCGTAGAGGGTCAGCAGGGGAAGCCCTATCAGGAGACTCAGATAGACCGGGTATCGCCTGCCGCCCTGAGCGAGGATCTCCGGCGTCTTCAGAAAGACGATGCGATCAAACAGGGCATTGTAGGCGGAGATGCGTTTACGGTTCCGCTCCACGCCGTGAAAGTCGGACGCGGATCGGAAGTAGAAGAACCATGCCCCGAGCGAGCCTTTCAGGTAGCTTGTGGGATAGGCTCGGGTCATGGCGATCGTATCGCGCAGAAACTGATCCGAGATACCCGTATACGCCAGATGGTGAAAGCTCGGGTTGCCGTTGGATCGTCTCTCCTCCCTCAATATCGGGATCCCTTCAAATCCGGCGGTCTCTCTCCAGGAAGGCGGATAGCTGGAAAGGGGCGCAAAGGGTCCGATACGGGACAGCTCGGACACCTTTCCCTCCTGAATCATCTTCGCGATCGTCTCCTCTGACAGGTTCTTTGCGGAAAGATACCAGACGTTCATACCGAGCCATGTGCTGGCGGTGAACCTGCCAAAGAGGAGGTAGTTCTTTAGATAGATCGCTGTGAGGAGGACCAGGGGCAAAGCTGCGCCGATCAGAATCGCTCTCCATCGTGTGCGGTTCAGATAGACGAGAGACGCCGTGACCAGCAGGAAGCAGGCGAGGTGATAGGCGCCCCATGTCCCGCCCAGCGCCAGCAGGCAGAGGAACAGCCCCGTAGGGGTGAGGAGATCCGCGCCTCGCCAGAAGCGTATCAGACAAACCGCCGCCAGGGTGAGTGCGAGTGTCTGCGGCAGGGTATAGAATAGCATCATCTCGTACAGGACGAATGCGGGCTGTATTAGGAACAGCGTGGCAAGCGTAAGAGAGAGGGCGCGGGAGAGGGTAAAAAGGCGCAGGAGATGAAACAGGGCGAGGTAGAGGGCGAAGCCCATCAACAGATGCAAACATAGAAAAAGAGTAGGGTACACTTCGCCCCCTGCCTTTAAGACCAGACCCAGAAACAGATTGTAGAGTGGAGGCTGGGAGTGGAGATAGAAGAGGCTCTCCAGCAGGCGGGTTTTCAAAAGCTCCGTATCAATGAACTGCCAGTACCAGTCTAGCGTGGAGACGTCAAAGGCGATTCCCGCCATCCAGTATAGCAGATGCACAAGGAGAAAAATCCCTGCGAGGAGGAGCAGCAGCAGGCTAAGAGGAAGACCGTTCACCCAAGAACAATATCTAATGGACATTTCGTTTAATACGCATGCGTTTTAACGCATACCTCGGTTTCTCATTGGATGCTTTCAATACGTTTACGGCAGACGAGAAGATTCTTCCGGCAATGGCTATTCCCAATTCCTGTAGGAAATTCGCTTGTATCCGTAGAAAGGTATAGTGTTGGAATGCATGGTTCAGGGGGTGATCTACCTCGACATGTAGGAAGAAACGGAGAATCAAATGTGTCTACCTGAAAAGTTTTCTCATTGGAAGGGTGTTCCACGGGAGCAGATAGACTGGCATCCAACCATTGATGAGTCGAGATGCAGAGGCTGTGGCATGTGCGTTACGAGCTGCGGCAGAGAGGTGTTTGACTTCGACCCGGTAAAGGGGAAATCGGTTGTCGCGAGACCGTTGCAATGCATGGTAGGATGCACTTCCTGTCGGGTATGGTGCATCTTTGATGCCATCAGTTTTCCCGACCCGCAGCGCGTAAGAGACCTGATGAACCGAAGAAAAATTCTCTCGTACGTGAAAAAACAGCTGGAGGAGAGAATCGGTCAGCGAGCTTTTTCCAGCGAAGAGAAAACAGCGCCCGAGGGCAGCGTAGCAGGTACAAGCCAATAGCGAAGGTGAAGACCCCGAAGGAATGACATCTCGGGGACTTACAGCAAACAGGCGCTGCTATGGCGAAGTGGAATGTCCATTTCGGGAAATCTCCTTTACAGTGGACAGCACATCGGCCAAGGGGCGACGGAGGGATTTCGGCATCTTGGGGCCGTAGCAAAAACGCACGATAAGGTCGGGGCGCGAAACCCTGCACATAGCCACGTTGCGAGCTGTTTACGAAGCGAGGCGACCTCGACGGGCTGGTTGATGACGCCCGTCGTAAGCGGCTCGGGTGAACTGCCTCCGGGGGATGGCGTCCGCCAAGAGAGAAGCAACCGGGTTGCGGGGGGAGCATAGCATCGACCGAATGGGCGTCGCCCGAAATCCGGACCTCGACCGTTGCGTTCCATCCTTTGGAGGCCGCCGCATGCATCAGGTTTTCGGCGTCACAGCCAAGACTCACGTAGAGATGATGGTCGTCCAGATCGACCGTCGGACAACGGCGGGTAAAGTCCGGAAGGTTACGGATCAGGTTATCGCCGATCTCGAAGCGCCACGGCTAGGTGTTGTGACTCGAAGACGACAAGGGTATCCCGGCGCAGGCTCATTTCTTACCCCCCTTGCCGGACACGATCTCCGCACTCACTTCATGCACCTCGATCTCGATGTATGCGTACTCGCCGCTCGACGGGGCGTAGCGGCCCTCGCCGCGGGT
>CALLMM010000052.1 GCA_938005745.1 uncultured Chthonomonadales bacterium
CCAGCGGCGGCAGCTACAGCGTGTCCATCTCTGATGGATCGGCGCAGTCCAACGGGAGAACGGTTCCTGCCGGCGGTCTGATCATCTCCTGCAGCGCCGATGGGCATGGTACCTTCGCGCCGGGCATTGACAGCCAGTAGGCTGTCCGCCAGCAAACCGAGCGTTATCCAACTGAAGCTGAGCCGCGCCTGCCGGGAGCCTTCCGCTTCCGACAGGCGTTTTTCTATACTGCCGGCGTTACCCGGTATCGGAGAGATACAGGCGGTTCTGCCGGATGTACTCCACCACCGGATCGGGGGTCAGGTAGCGGATGGAGAGTCCGCGCCGGACGCTGTCGCGGATGTCGGTGGAGGAGATGGCAAGGTGATGTCCCTCCAGCAGGCGCACGCGCTGAAGGGCGTAGGCGGGAAGACGCTCCTGAAGGGTCTTCGGGGAGAGACCGGGGCGCGGGGCGGCGATGAAGGCGCATAGCTGCAGAACCTCTTCATGCCGCCTCCAGGTGGCGATCTCGATCACGGCGTCCAGCCCCGTGATGAAGAACAGCTCCGCGTCCGGGTAGGTTTGCCGGAGCAGGCGCAGCGTCTCCACCGCATAGGAGGGACCGGGGCGGTCGAGTTCGACGCGGGAGGGCTGAAAGCAGGGGTTGTCTGCGATCGCCAGGCGCGTCATGGCAAAGCGATGCTCCGCCGAAGAGACGGCGTAGGTTTTCTTATGCGCCGGGATGCGGTTGGGCACAAAGAGCGTCTGATCGAGTTGAAACTGCAGACGGGCGTTCTCCGCCACATAGAGATGACCATAGTGAATCGGGTCGAACGTGCCGCCCATGATCCCCAGCCGCATCCTCTACCCCCTGATCTGCCCGCTCCCCCGGATAAGGTACTTATGGGTGGTCAGTTCCCGCAGTCCCATCGGTCCGCGCGCGTGCAGCTTCTGATTGCTGATGCCGACCTCCGCGCCAAACCCGAACTCGTATCCATCGGTGAAGCGGGTGGAGGCGTTGACATAGACGCAGGCGGCGTCTACCTCGCGCAGGAAACGCTGCGCGGCGGAGTAGTCCTCGGTCAGAATCGCCTCGCTGTGGCGCGTCCCGTAGGCGTTGATGTGCGCGATGGCTTCGTCGAGGCTGTCCACGACCCGCACCGCCAGGATCAGCGCCAGATACTCCGTCTTCCAGTCCTCCTCCGTCGCCGGGATCGCGGAGGAGAGGTATTCGCAGGCGCGGGGGCAGCCGCGCAGCTCGACCCCCTGTGCGGCCAGACGCTCCTCGACCATCGGCAGAAACTCGTCCGCGATCACCTCGTGCACCAGCAGCGTCTCCATCGCGTTACAGACGGAGGGGCGCGAGCACTTGGCGTTGACGATGATCTCCAGGGCGGCGTCTAGGTCGGCGGTCGGGTCCACGTAGGTGTGGCAGTTGCCGGTTCCGGTCTCGATGACCGGGACGGTCGCGTTCTCGAGGACGCTCTGAATCAGCCCGGCTCCTCCGCGCGGGATGAGCAGGTCTACCAGACCGTTGAGGCGCATCAGCGCGCGCGCCGTCTCCCGATCCGGCGACTCGATCAACTGCAGGGAGTTGGGGGGCAGTCCGGCGCGTTCGCCCGCCTCCGCCAGCCGCCGCGCGATCGCGGCGTTGGAGCGAAGCGCCTCCGAGCCGCCGCGCAGCAGGCAGGCGTTCCCCGCCTTCAGGCAGAGACCGGCGGCGTCCGCCGTCACGTTGGGGCGCGACTCGTAGATGACGCCGATGACTCCCATCGGCACGCGCACCCGCTGAATCTCCAGCCCGTTGGGTCTGCGCCAGCCCTCCAGAATCTCTCCGACCGGGTCGGGCAGCGAGGCGATCTGCCGGAGACCGTCCGCCATCGCCGCGATCCGGGCGGGCGTCAGGGTCAAACGGTCTATCATCGCCCCGGCGGTTCCGCGCTCCTGCGCGGCGGATACGTCCTCCGCGTTCGCCGCCAGGATCTCCGGCTCGTGGGCGCACAGCGCCTCCGCCATCGCCTCCAGCGCAGTATTCTTTACCGCCGTAGAGACGCCTGCCAGCCGCTGCGCCGCCTCGCGTGCGCGCACCGCCATCGCATGAACCTGTTCACTCATCTTCCTCTCTCCCTTCTCGAGCGCGTCCGATGCGGAGAACGCTATCGCCGCCAGTCCGCATCCAGCGTCCAGACCGCGCCCTTCGTAATGACGCGAAGCTTCCCGGTCTTCGCACTGCCGATCTGCAGCGGCGCAACCCAGACCGTGCGCTCCGTGCCGTCCGGACGCCTGCCGTAGGGTCCGAGAGCGCGTCCCGGCGCGGTGCAGAACTGCGATCGGTCGGGCGACCAGCATATGAACTGTCCGACCGCGATCTCCTTCATGACGCCCGTCTTCAGATCGCAGCGATAGAATCGGTAGAGGATGCCGACCGTGCTGTCGTGGTTGTTCACCACGCAGATCGCCGCGTCGGGATCGCCGGGGACCGGCAGCAGACCCGTCACGCCCCGCGCAAACGGATCCTCCTCCGGGTCCGGCGGAGTCGCGAGCCGGAGCGATACGACGCGCTGCGCCTTCCCGTCCGCGCCGAGCATCTGCAGCGCGGGAGCCTCTCCCTCCTTTTCGGGCGGCAGATACCCTGCCAGCGTCCGGTTGTTGAGCCAGAGCGGGTGGCGGAGGCGGGCGGAGACGGGCGTCTCCTTCCCGTCGCGCGTAAAGACAATCCGCCCTCCTCCCGTTCTGGAGGCGATATAGAGTCGGCTTCCGTCGGGCGACCAGACGGCGGACTGCGCGCCTTCAATGCGGCGAACCTTCCCACTGGCGACCTCCAGCAGCAGAACCGACGGCTTCTCGCTGAAGGAGAAGGGCGGGATGGCGATCGTCCTGCCGTCGGGCGACCAGCGATAGTTCAGGCTGGCGTACTCCGGCAGCTCCATCAGCGCGGTGATCCGCCGGCTCCGCAGATCCAGCAGACACAGGCTCCTCTTCTCGCTGGCGGGAGATTCGCTCTCGTTGTCGGGCTTCATGCGGACGAAAACGATCTTTCTCCCGTCGGGCGACCAGAGCGGGGTCAGGTGATGGAAGGCTCCGCGCGTCAACTGCTCTCTCCCCGTTCCATCCGGGTTGATCCGATAGAGGTGCCAGCGGCTGACGGCGCGGCTGGACGGCGGGGTGTAGTAGCGCGCCGAATAGACGATGTCCCGCTCCGCGCGGCAGACGGCGGGGGCGAGCGTCATCATTAGAGTCAGGCAGCATCCGATGTTACGAGCCAGCATCCTGTAACTCACTTTCCGATGAGAGGGTTTCGTCGCGCCGGGACAGGGAGACGCAGGTGAGAACCCACAGCGCGACCAGTCCGACGAACGCCGCCGCCGTGCCGATCTGCGTGCCGAACCAGGCTCCCAGCAGACTGCTCGGCAGGTCGGGAACCTGCAGGATCAGCAGATAGCAGACGCCCGCGCACGCCAGCAGGGCGTGGCGGCGGCGGGTGATCTCCCGCACGGTCACCAGAAAGATCGGCAGCAGGGCGTGCAGGACATGGTGGCTCCAGGTGATGGGGGAGACGAGCAGCAGCGCCATGCTGATAAGCGCGAACTCCCCGCTCAGACGCTCCCGCGCCTCTCCCCGCCGCGTTCGCCACAAAGCCCATCCGGTGATTCCCAGAACCAGTCCGTAGAAGATCAGTTTGACCAGTGTCAGCCGCAGATCGGGGGGCAGGAACTCGGGGCGGCGCGGGCTGCCCAGATCGAAGACCCATCCGGCGAGAGCGACGATAGAGATATTATAGTCGA
Source organism: uncultured Chthonomonadales bacterium (assembly GCA_938005745.1). Classification (GTDB taxonomy): domain Bacteria; phylum Armatimonadota; class Chthonomonadetes; order Chthonomonadales; family CAJBBX01; genus CALLMM01. The sequence goes on from CALLMM010000052.1 coordinate 3,765, forward strand.
AAGTGGTTCCCTGCGAGAGGATCGGCAGCACATGCCCGAAAAACCCCCCGAACGGAGCCGGACCGACGACCGCCAGGGTCAGCAGGCTCAGCAGCGTCATCGTGATCAGGGAGGCGGCGAACGCGCGGTACTCCCGGCGCGCCAGCAGCCACAGCACAAACAGGATCGGGGAGAGCTTAAGAACGGTTCCGAACGCCAGCGCAACGCCCGCCGCGACGGGACGGCGCGTATGCAGCAGGTACAGCCCGCCGATGACCGACAGCAGCAGCAGCGGCGAGATCTGCGCCAGCTGCAGCACGCGAAACAGCAGCGGGGTCGCCAGCGACAGCAGCGTCAGCCAGCGCGCCGCGCGCGGGGAGAGGCGGTCGCGCGTCAGGGAGAGCAGGATGATCAGGCAGAGCAGGTAAGCCGCCAGATTCAGAAGCCGCCACAGCCCGACGGCGGTCGTGTAGGGAAGCAGGGTCAGCGGCAGCAGCAGAACGGCGCAGTGCGGCGGATAGATGTACGCCCAGGGGACGAGCGCGCGGGGCAGATGCTGCGCGGAGAGCGCCGCCCACTCCGGGCTGCCGGGATAGATCGAGTAGAGACCCTGCGGACCGGGCGCGTCGAGCACCGCGTACATCTGCAGAGGGACGCCCTCGCGGATCGCCCAGCTTCCCAGCCAGTAGCAGTCGAAGTCGTTGAGCGGTCCCTTCTGCAGCGCGTAGACGATCAGCGTAATCAGGGTCGCCGCGATCGCCGCCAGCGGATACCATTGAAGGCGCGTCTGGATGCCTCCGCGCTGATAGGGAAGCCGCTCTGCGTCGGGCGCGCCGTTCAGCAGTCTCCAGAGCCAGAGACCCGGCGGCGTCTTTCGCGAGGTTGGATGATCGGTTCGGGGTGAAAGGGACATAAGCGCATAGGCGGGCGGGCTACGCCTGCAGGCGGATCTCCGCCGCCGCCTCTCCGGTGGAAGCGAGAATGACAGGATGGCGCAGCGGTGCGAGGAGCGGGTGCGCCGCCTCCTCCGGAGTGATCCAGCCGGCGCGCTCCAGCGCCGCCAGCGTCACCATGCCGAGCGCGCGCGTGCTGCCGTCCAGAATTTTGACCGCCATCCCGCGCCCATTGCGCGCCATGCCCAGACAGAGCAGTCCCTCCGCGCCCGTCTTCGCGAGGATACGTCCCCGCGTAACCTGCATCAGGCGCACGTCTATCCACTCCGGCGCGCCGATCAGTTCCGGGCAGTCGCCCATCGTCTTTGGGATCGCCTCCCAGGGCGCGCCGGGAGCGGTGAGCGCGGCGAAGGCGCGCGCCATCGCCTTCAGGCGCATGCCGAAGGTCGGAATGCCGCAGCCGTCGGTCGCCCGCAGCAGCCTCTCCTCGCCCGCCATCTGCGCGATCTGCCGCGACACCGCCTGCTGAACCGGGTGATCGGGGGCAGCGTATCCCTCCAGCGGCGCGCCCATCAGATGCGCCGTCAGCAGCAGGGCGGCGTGATTGCCGGAACAGCCGTGCGCCAGCGGCGAGGAGGCTCCCGGCGGCGTTCCACAGACCAGCTTTTCAGGCGGGAAGCCGCAGCGTGACAGCACGACGGCGACCAGCGCGGTGTGCCGGGGCAGTCCCGGATGGGAGGCGCAGCAGACGGCAAGCTCCTCGTCGCGTAACTGCAGAGCATGAAACTGCGGATCCAGGGTCAGCGGAACCGCCTGCAACGGCTTGGCGGAGGAGCGCAGGGAGGTGATGAGATCGGGGTCGCCTCGAACGTATCCCGCCTTGCCGGAGACGTCCGCCTCCACCGCGAAGGCGTAGTGCAGGCTCTCGCGAATCGCGCCGCGCCAGACCTGCGCCGTCAGCGGCTGGGAGCGGGTCATGGCTACATCTCCCGACGCCACTGAAGCGCGGAGACCAGAGTCGCCTGATCGGCGTAGTCGAGATCGCCCCCGGCGGGCAGACCATGCGCGATGCGTGTAACCTTCAGTCCCAGCGGTTTGAGCAGCCGGGCGAGATAGAAGGCGGTGGCGTCTCCCTCAATGGTGGGGTTGGTGGCGAGGATCACCTCCTGAATCTCGTTTTCGTACAGGCGCGCCTGCAGTTCGCGAATCCTGAGAACGTCCGGACCGATCCCATCCTGCGGGGAGATGACGCCCTGCAGCACATGGTAGACCCCCCGAAACTCGTTGGTGCGCTCCATCGCCATCAGGTCGCGCGGCTCCGAGACCACACACAGCAGGGAGCGGTCGCGGCGCGTGTCGCGGCAGATGTCGCACAGCTCCTGATCGGTGAAGTTAAAGCACTCCCGGCAGAATCCGATCTTCTCCTTGACCTCCGCGATGGCGTGCGCGAGCTGCATCGCCTCCTCCCGGGGGATGCGCAGCAGATAGAAAGCCATGCGCTGGGCGGACTTGGGTCCGATACCGGGCAGCTTCTCCAGCTCCGCCACCAGACGCGCCAGCGGTTTTGCGTAGTGTAACATGGTCGGTATACCGCTCAAGGACGGGCTGCCGCGTACGGAACGGGCACCCTTTTTGGAATGTCCTTATCCCCTTTCAGATAGAGTGCGACGGTCTGGATGGCGGCGCGACCGATCCGGTCGGGCTGCGCAACCGCCTCCACAAGGAGCATCTGCGCGCGGGCTTCCGGAGGCAGGGCGTCCGGCGCGCCGGAGTATCCCGCGATCCACAGATCGTTCCGCTTCGCCTGCCGGGCGGCGTCGAGCGCGCCCAGGGCGGAGTCGTTATCGCTGCTGAAGACCGCGTTGAGCGACCGTCCCTGCTTCGCCAGCAGCGCGCCGGTCAACCGCTGCGCTTCGGTGCGTCCGCCGATCGCGCTCTGCGCCTCCAGAAGCCGGATGCCGGGAGCGCGGCGCGCCATCTCTTCCCGGAACCCGATCCGCCGTTCGCGGGCGTCCTCTCCTCGCGCGTTCGACAGAATCGCCACGCTGCCCCGCCCCTGAAGCCTCTGCGCCAGCCTCTGCGCCAGCCACCGTCCGACCTGACGTTGATCGGAGGCGATGTGCGAGACGGCTTCGCCGCCGGGAACCGCCGTATTGAGGGTGAAGACCGGCATGGCAGCGGCGAGTGCGCGCTGCAGCAGAGCGGTTGTCTGCGCCGGATCCGCCGGACAGAGCAGCACCGCATCGTACTGCTGCGCCAGAAAGTGCTCCACCTGCGCTCTCTGCCGCTGCGGATCGCTGTCCGCCGACCAGATGTCTAGTTCCAGATTGTTCTGCGCCGCCTCCTCCTGCATCGCCTGCCTCAGGGTCTGATGGAAGGCGTCATCCTCTCTCACGAGAGATACTCCTACCAGAAACCGTTTTCCGGAAGGGGCTCTGCTCTTTGCGGTGGTTGCTTTCAGCGCGTCCGGCTTCAGCGTGCGGCTCTCCCGCTCTTTCTCCGGCTCGCGCGCGCACCCGCCGATCAGCAGCAGCGCCAGCAGCGGCGTGAGCCACATGCATCGGTTCATGGCGCTTCCTCATCCTCCCAGACGTTTCAACGCCTCTTCCGCCGCTGTGTTCTTCGGGTCTGCCTGTCGCACCGCGCGGTACTGCGCGATCGCCTCCGCCTTCTGCCCGTTCTTTTCATAGAGCGACGCCAGCTTCAGGCGATGCGTGATCAACTGATCGAGGGGCATGGTGCGGATGCGGGTAATCTCCTCATAGACCTGAATGGTTTCGGGCAGACGGTTGGCGGCTTCCAGCAGGTTGGCGATCACCAGGCGCGTGCCGTAGTCGTCGGGGGAGATGCGCGCCGCCAGCCGGTAGGCAGCTAGCGCCTCGCCGGACCTGCCGTGCCGCTGCAGCAGGGCGGCGTAGGGCAGGAGAAAGTCGCGGTTGGCGTTGTTGCGGTCGGCGACGCCCTTGAGGAAGGCGAACATCTCCTCCTGCTTGCCGGCGCGCACGCTTGCTGCCTCCAGTTTGGTCATCGCCAGCAGGTTCGCCGGCTGTTTTGCGATCCGCTCCTGCAGCAGTTGACGCCACTGCGTCTGCGCCTCCTCCCCCTCATAGAGCGGCTCCAGCCGGTTGAGGGCGAGCGCGCCGTCGGTCGGCGAGTCGAGAGCGCGCAGAAGCGCCTCCTTCGCCTTTTCGGGGCGTTTCGCCTTCATATGCGCGTCGGCGATCTGCAGCAGGATATTGGGCGCGGCGGGATTGGTCCGGAGGATCGCCTCGTACTCGACGATGGCTTCGTCGTACCGCTCCCGCTTCTCCAGCGCGGCAGCCAGCATCGGACGGAAGAAGGGAGCCTGTTTCGGGTCGCGCTCGGTCAGACGGCGGTACTCCGCCAGCGCCTCCTCCGACTTTCCCTGCGCCTCCAGCAGGCGGGGAAGGTTCGCCACGTAGACGGTATCCTGCGGAGCGATCTTTTCGATCTCGCGGTATTGGGCGATCGCCTCCTCGTACTTCTGCTGCTTCTCCAGCGCCTGCGCCAGATACCAGCGCGACGAGACATCCTTCGGGTTGAGGGCGACCATCTGACGATATTCGCGCTCTGCCTCCGCGTACTTCTTCTCACGTTCAAACGCCATTCCGAGCGCGATATAGGGGGTGATATCCTGCGGCGCAAGCTTTTTGAGGGCGTTGAAGACCTCGGTCGCCTCGGTCGGCTTGCCTTGGCGCAGGTAGAGCTGTCCGAGCTGGCGGTGCGCGGGCAGGTTCTGCGGATCGGCGGCGAGGACACGCCGATACTGCTCGATCGCCTGATCTATCTGCTGTCGGTTCTCGTAGAGGCGCGCCAGTCCCATCAGCGGCTGTGTGTCCTTCGGGGCGTTCTGCGCGGCGCGCTGATAGAGGGCGACCGCCTCATCAAAGCGCTGCTGGCTCTCTCTCGCCGCTGCCAGCCCCAGGAGCGCGTTGTTGTCATTCGGATGTTTTGCGACCCACTGCGCGTAGATGTCGGCGGCTCTGTCCTGCTGTCCCTGCTGTTCGTAGAGAAACGCCAGTCCGGAGAAGGCGGCGGGCATCGGCTCTTTCGCCAGCGCCTGACGGTAGCGTGTCTCCGCCGCCTTCAGCCACCCGGTCTTTTCGTTCTGGTGGGGCGTATTCTGCGCCGCCCAGACCTCCGCCAGTGCGGTATCTACGGTCAGTCGCAGGTCGTCGGGCTTCAGCGCGACGGCAGCGCGGAAGTGGCGCATCGCCTGATAGTAGTTGCGGATCTGGAAGTAGAGCCGGGCGATATTGACGTGCGCCGGAAGGCTGCGCGGATCGCGCTCCAGCGCCTGCGCGTAGGCGTTGATGGCGAGTCCGGTCAGGCGCGACTCTTTTGTGCGTTCCGCCTCCTGCTGGTAGAGCACTCCCAGATTGAACAGGGGCGTCGGGTCGCGGGGGTCCAGTTCGGCGGCGCGGCGGTAGGCGTTGACGGCGGCTTGCGTATTTCTCTGCTCCTGGTGCAGCAGTCCCAGGTAGAGGTGCGCCTCGCGCATCTTCGGATCGAGCTGCACGGCGCGCTCCAGCAGCGCGACCGCCTCTTTCACCTTTTTCTGTCCGGCAAGGATGAAGCCCAGATTAAAATGGGCGCGCGGATTGCCGGGAGCCAGCCGAACGGACTCGCGGAAGGAGCGTTCCGCCGCGGTGAGGTTGCCCTCGGCGACATGAGCGGCTCCCAGCACGAAGTGCGCCTGTCCGTTCTGCGGGGCGAGCTGCACGGCGCGGTTCGCCTGCGCCAGCGCCTCTTTCGGGCGACGCTGGCTCAGGTAGAGGGTCGCTAACTGGATCGGGGCGAGCGGGTTTTTCGGCTCGACCTCTGCCGCCTTGCGATAGCTGGCTTCCGCCGCCTTCAGGTCGCCCCGCTCCTGATGGAGCAGCGCGAGATTGATATAGGCGGGGAAGGCTCTGGGCGCGATCTGAATCAACTGCTGGTAGGCGGCAATCGCCTGCGCGCGGCGTCCGGCGCGCTGATGGGTGAGCGCCTGCTCAAACAGCCGGGCGGCGCGCTGCGCTTCCGGTGAGATACTGGGGGGCAGGGTGTTCTGCGGGGGCGGGGCGGCGGGCGCGCCGGGAACGGGAGGCGTCTGTCCGCCGGGCGGCGCGGCAGGCGGTCTCTGCGCCGTCGCCACCGATACGCAAACCACAAAAAAAGCGGCAAGCCAGGGCAGCCGCAGGCGATTCGAGGTCATACCCGGAGTCTCCGCGCAAAAGGTGCTACACTCCCATTCTAGCGTAACCGCTCCCGGAAAGTCAAGGAAGATTGCCGGGTAGGCGGGACCGGCGAGAGCCGCTTCGGGGGCGTAATCCCGACCGTCGAGATGGCTGCGCGGCAGGAGCGATGACACTGTGGGGGCGTCCTATTCTGTCATAGCGAGGGAGGCGAAGCCGATCGAAACAATCTCAGACTGGCAGCCCGATATCCGCGGTATACACGTGAAGGATGCGGACCGAAGCAGCGTCATCAGCGAACGTCAAACAGGAGGAGAAAACCTCCGAATAGATCAACGAGGCGGCGCGCCCGATCTACTTCGCCGGGAGCGTCTGTATCCCTGAAGGGGCTACTCCCGGAATGCGCGGGCTTGCGGCAGCGTACTGATTCAGTTCTCCACCACGACCAGGGTACGGGTGAAGGTGAGAACTGCGCCGTTGGCGTCGAGGGCGCGCACCTCCAGCAGATGCTCGCCGTTGGGCCATTCGCGGGTATTCCATCGCAGGGTGAAGGGGGAGCGGTTGAGCATGGCGATCATATTGCCGTCCAGATGGAAGGTAACCATCGCAGGTTTTTCGGTGGGGTGCAGCCGGGCGACGACGGTCAGCGTGCCGGTCGTCGGCGACTTGCCCTGCGCGCGCAGCCGCGCCAGAGCCGCCTGCAGATAGCTCTCCGCCGCCTCCCGCACAAGCGCGGGAAGCCGGTCGGCGGGCGTATCGCAGCGCGCCGCCAGGATCTGCAGTACGTCGTGTTCGCGAGGAGAGTAGCCGTTGATGAGCGGCAGCGGGCGCCGGTTGACCTCCTGCTGCACTGCCGCCCCGACCGGCGGCAGCAGGCTTTTGAAGAGCGAGGCATCCGTTCTAACATTGACTAGAATGGCGGCGAGGTCCCGGCGCGCGGCGGGACTGTCCGGCAGCAGGCGCAGGAGCCGCCTCCCGCCGATCCCGAACGCCATGCCCTGCGGGGAGGACCGCTCTACGGAGGGCAGGCTGAGGGTTGCGCCGGGAGCCGATTCGCTCGCCGGACGCAGCACCCGCGCCACCAGAAACCAGCTCTTTCCCCGGTCTGTGCTTGCCTCCACCGGACCGAGCGGCGCATTGACGATCCGCAGCCGAAACGCCTCCGCGGTCTGCGTCTCCGGAGGCGTCGCGCCGCTCTCCTGCTGCGCTCTAGCCGCCGCCAGGCTGATAAGGCACAGCAGGCAGGCGAGCGCCGGAGCCGCGCACATCCCGCGGAGAGCGAACGGCGTCCTGCGCGGCGCGAAGCTGAGAGACCAGATCGGTGTAGCGGTGCGGCGGCGTCGCCGGCTTCGCAAAGACTCGATCCAGGATGTGCCACCAGCCGTAGTCATAGATGTACGACAGATCAAAGATCATCACTCCGTGTGAATTATCCGCCGCCGCCTGCAGGGCGCGCTCAAAGACCTCCGGTTTGCGCGCATACTGCAGGGCGTACAGCCCGGCGTAGACCGGCACGCTGTTGGCGACGACCGTGCTGGAGAGCCGGGCGGACGTCTCCACCGTTCCGCCGGGACTGCGCCCCTGTGCGTGCGCCTCGGCGCGGGTCGGCACGGGGTAGTAGCAGCCGGTGCTGATCCAGTCCAGAAACTCGGCATACCCCGCCTCATGATAGGTGACGCTTGCCCAGCTTGTCTGCACCGGGAACTTTTCGCTGCCCCAGTTGACCCCGACGCCGTAGTACTCCTGAAACCAGGAGCCGACATAGACGCCAAACTGCATCTTCGGCTTCACCTGCCGGATCGTCTCCGTCGTCTCGCGGACAAACTCGCGGATTACGCGGGCGCGAAACTCCAGCCAGGGCTTGAAGTAGGGACCGCGGATCACCGGACGCCCTGGCACCGGATGAGGGCGAATCACATCTTCGGGCCAGCGCTGGATCGGCTTGCCCAGCCATCGTTCAAAGGCGGCGCGGGTCAGTTCGCTGTAGTCGTTGAAGAGATTGGCGTAGCGCATCCGGTCAAAGACGATGGCGTCTACATCGTAGTTTTCGGCAACCTCCCGCATCAGCGCGATCTGGTAGCGGCGCGCCTCCGGGTGCAGCGGATTGACGAAGACGGCGACCCGCTCTCCGGGCGCCTCCGTCACCGGGATGCGTCGTCCCTGCACCTCAAACCGCATCCGTTCGCTCAGGCGCAGGTGGCGCGTTCCCCAGTCCAGCGCCTGATTGCTCAGGATCAGCAGGCGTCCATTGTCCGGCGCGGAGAGCGGCTCCTCTCCCAGGATCGCCGGGTCAATCATGCCGGTGATCCGCTGGTTTTCGTCCAGCGTAACGGCAAGCTGCGCGCCGGGCGTCTTCGTCGGCTCCAGCAGAAACTCCTCGCCGTAGACCGGGCTGACCCCCGGCGTCTCCGGGTCGTCGGATCCGCGCACCATCAGGCGCGCTCCTCCGGGCGTGGTCATCCAGCGTTCGATGCTGTAGGTTACTGACTGCCACTCCGGTTTGCGGTAGCCCAGCCCGACGTTGTGCATCTTGTGCCCTTCGCTGAAGACGTTGAAGGAGACGGCGATCTCCAGCCCCGCCTTGCGCGCCTCCTCCACAAAGATCGCCAGCACATCAATCTCCGGGTAGGTCTTGCCCCGCCAGGTGCGCAGACGCTCCGCCAGCCGGCTGTTATAGATCACATGCCCGCTCACCGGCTTGACATCCAGCACCAGCGTGGTGATGTTGGCTTTCTTGCACCGGGCGACGATGTCTTCGATCCCTTCGCGGGTAGTGATGCGGTCGAGGTTGGCGGTGGCGTCAATCCACATCAGCCGTCCCTGAAGCCCCAGATAGGCGCTCTGCAGACGCGCAAAAGTGGCTCCCGACAGGTCTACCGCCTGCGCGGTCATCGCGAACATCCACACGCACAGCGTGATCAGCAGGGTTCGTAAGGTGTTCATGATCGGCGAAAAGCTCTCCCCTACAGCGTTATGTCTGACATTATAACGGATGCTGCACAGAAAATGAAAACCCGTCGCTCTCTTTCTGTCAGAGAAGTTGACGCGAGACGCCTTCGCCGACGCTCGCAATGACGGATTGGGTGCGTCTCTTCCCCGTCATTGCGAGGGAGGCGAAGCCGACCGAAGCAATCTCACACCCGACACCTGTCCGAACTGAATGCGTAACATCAAAAATAGTATCCTGCCATGGCGCGGCGCGGCGGCGGATACTTTCTTGCCTCGCCGCATGCGCCGCGATATAATAGTCGCAGAGCCATGAACGAACAGACATCTCCGACCCCCCGAAACGAGAGCCGGTGTCAGCAGTGCGGAGGCGTCGTCGCAGACAGCGACGAGTTCTGTCCGCACTGCGGTTTGTATCGCCCGCTGGAGGAGACGCTGGCTTCCCGCCGCGCGGATCTCTATCTTGCGGCGCTGTGGGCGGCGCTGCTCCTCGCTCTCTGGATCGCCCGGCAGGGCTGGGAGCAGGGACGTCTCATCGGGATGATGAACGGCGGCAGAGCCGGCGAATGGGTCGGCGGGATCCTGGGCTTTCTCTTCGTGCTGATCCTGAGCGTGTTCACGCTCTTCAATCTGGTCACCGGCGTCCGCGAAGCCTATCGCTATTTTCGGCGGCGCAGGCGGTCATCCTGAGACCGGCGGTCATCCGTCTGCGGCGGGGGATTCGCTGTGGAGGCGGGCGCGCGCCTGAAGGTAGTCTGCCAGCGCCTCCTGCCAGGGACGCAGGAGCGGCGCGCCCTGAAGCTCCAGCGCATAGGCGCGCAGGGCGGAGTTGCGCGGGCGGCGCGCCGGTGAAACCCAGTCCTGCGCCCGGATCGGCTCGATCCGCGTCTGCGACACGCCCGCCGTCTCCAGCGTTCTGCGGGCGAACTCATACCAGGTCGTTACGCCCGTATTGGCAAGGTGATAGGTTCCGTAGAGCGGGGAGCGGATCAGGCGGATCAGCGCGGCGGCGAGGTCGGGGGCGTAGGTCGGCGTGCCGAACTGGTCGGCGACCACCCGAAGCTGCGGGCGCGTCTGCGCGGCGCGCAGGATGGTGTCCGGGAAGCACCTGCCATGCGCTCCGAACAGCCACGAGGTGCGGACAATCCAGTGCTTCGGGCAGAGGGCGCGGACGCAGTTCTCCCCCGCCAGCTTGGATTTTCCGTACTGATTGAGGGGCGCGGGAGGATCGAACTCGGTGTAGGGCGCGCTCTGCGCTCCGTCAAAGACGAAATCGGTGCTGATGGCGCAGAGCGGGGTATCGAGCGCGGCGCAGGAAGCCGCCAGGTTCCAGGTCCCGAGCGCGTTCACCCGGAAGGCGGCGTCCGGCTCGCGCTCCGCGCCGTCCACATCGGTATAGGCGGCGCAGTGGATGACAACGGTCGGCGCGGTCCGTTCCATCATCTGCCGGACCGCCTGCGTATCGGTGATGTCGAGCGGATAGTCCGGACTGTCGAGCGCGGTCGGAATGCACTCGATCTGCGCCTGTGCCAGCGCGCGGCAGAGATCGGTGCCCAGCATGCCTTTTGCGCCGGTTACCAGCGCGCGTATCCTCATCCCGCCTTACCCCGTGATCTTGAACGCCGCAATGACAGTAATCACCCACAGCGCCAGGTTGATCTGCATCGGGCGATCCTCCAGCAGGATCGTCTCCGGACTGCCGCCTTTGTGCTCGATGTGGATCAGGTAGAGGTAGCGGAAACAGCCGTACATGACGCAGGGCAGCGACATCACCAGACTGGGATGCAGCACGGCGGTCGGCGACATGATGGAGTAGATCGCGTAGGAGACGATCAAGCCGCCCAGAACGATGGCGATCAACTGATCTATGAAGGTCTCGCTGTACTGCGAGAGGATCTGCCGGTGCTTACGGGCATCCTCCGCCAGCGAGACGATCTCATGACGGCGTTTGCCAAATCCCAGAAAGAGCGCGAGCTGGAACATGCAGACCAGCAGCCAGGCGGAGATAGGCACCTCGATCGCGAACGACCCGCCCACCGCCCGCAGCAGAAAGCCCGCCGCAATCGCGAAGACATCTATCAGCACCATGTGTTTCAGCGCATAGGTGTAGGCGATCTGCAGGAGATAGTAGCCCAGGATGACCGCGCCGAACCTCCAGGGCAGCAGAAACGAAACGGCGATCCCGCCCCAGCCGAAGATCACGCTTGCCGCCGCCGCGATCTGCCAGGGCAGCCTGCCGCTGGCGATGGGGCGCAGGCGTTTGGTGGGATGAAGCCGATCCTTCTCCCGGTCGGCGACGTCGTTCATCAGGTAGATGCTGCCGGAGACCAGACAGAAGAGCAGGAACGCCAGCATCGTCACGCCGACCTTCTGCCAGCGCGCGCCGTCGGCGAACGAGAGGGGGATGTTGTTGGTGAAGAGCAGCCCCGCGAAGACGAAGAGGTTCTTCGTCCACTGTTTGGGGCGCATCGCCAGCAGCAGGGCGACCGGGAGGTCCGCCGGTCCGCGCCGTGCCTGTATGTCAGGTTTTTCAGTTTCTGTCGCTTCGAGAGCCATATCGTTCTATTATGGGAGGATACGCCACGCAACGTTAGGCGCCGATCCAGGCGCGAGTCTCTTTCACGGTCATCAGACGAGTGAAGAGATCCTACCAGTCCGCGATAATCTCGTCGGGGGAGACGGTGGCGACCCCGACCTTGCGCACAACGCAGGCGGCGGCGTGGTTGGCGACGACCGCCGCCTCTTCGACCGCCGCGCCCATCACCAGCCCCAGCGTAAATGCGCTGATCACCGTGTCGCCCGCGCCCGCCGCGTCGTAGACCTCCACCGGATGCGGCGGAACGTGGCAGACCCCCTCCGACGGTCGGAAGAGCGTCAGCCCCTTTGCCCCGCGCGTTACCACGAGCGTTTCGATCTCCAGCGCGTCCGCCATCGCCGCGCCCGTCTGCTCCAGCGTCGCCTCGTTCTGAAAGCCGTCGCGGCTGCCCATTCCCATCAGCGCGGCGGTCAACTCCGCCTCGCTCTGGTTCAACTGGATAAGATGCGCGCCGCGCAGCGAGCGCACATTCGCCGGCTTGGGGTTGGCGGTCAGAACGCGCCCGGCGCTGCGCGTAATCGCGACGGCGGTTTCGGCGACATGCGGGGTCAGCACGCCCTTATTATAGTCGGAGATCGCCACCGCCTCCGCAGACCCGATCTCCCGCCGCAGCGAACGCATCAACTGCTCCGCAATCGTCTCGGAGACCGGGTGAACCTGCTCGCGATCCACGCGCAGCACCTGCTGACTGTGGGCGACGATGCGCGTTTTCCGGGTGGTCGGGCGCGAGGGATCGGTGACGATCCCCGTCACGTCCGCGCCATGCTCCGCGAGGGTCTCCTTCAGCAGGTTGCCCGCCGCGTCGTCGCCGATCACGCCGATCACCGCCACCTGCGCTCCCAGCGCCAGCAGGTTGTTCACCACGTTCGCCGCGCCGCCCGGCACGCTGCTGTCGCGCTCCACCTCGACCACCATCACCGGCGATTCCGGCGAGATGCGCGTGGCGCGCCCCCAGACATACTCGTCCATCATCAGGTCGCCCAGCACGATCACCCGGCGTCCCGCAAATCCCCGCACGATCTCGCAATAGCGTCTTCGATCCATTAATGCCCCGCCTCCTCCGCATGGCTGCCCTCTATTATAGCCTGCGCGAGCAGAGGAATCATGATCTCGTGGTGTCCGGTCAGGGCGATACCCCGTCCGCCGATGGAGCGCACCCGCGTTACCACCTGCTGATTGGAGCGGTAGTGCTGGATGAAGTCGAAGTTGACGCCGAGAAAGTCGGTGAAGCCCTGCGGGTCGCGGTTTCGCAGCAGGGCGATCGCCTTGAGCAGCACCTCCGGCAGCACCACCGCAGACCCCAGATTCATCAGCACGCCCCCGCGCGCCAGCCCCTGCATCTGATGGGTCAGAATGCGAAAGTCCCGGAGCGATCCCGCGCCGTATGCCGCGCCGTCGGCGTTGGGGTGCATGTGGATGATGTCGGTTCCGACGGCGATATGGACGGTGACCGGGATATGCAGGCGATAGGCGGCGGCGAGCAGGCTTTTGTCGGCGCAGGGCGCGCCGGCGTCCACGAGCGCCTGCCCCAGCGCTTCGCCGACGCCCAGCCCCTGCGCGACTCCCCGCGCGATCGTCTCATTATAGAAGGCGGCGGTCTCCCGCGCCATGCCGAAGGTTCCCGACTGAAGCCCCGCAACCACATCTTCGGAGGTTGCGCCGAACAGGGCGATCTCGGCGTCGTGAATCGCCAGCGCGCCGTTGACCGCCAGACAGGTGAGGAAGCCCCGCTCCATCAGCGCGATCAGGACGGGCGCCAGACCGGTCTTGACCACATGACCGCCCAGCGAGGCGATCACCGCCCTCCCGCTGCGGCGCGCCCGGACGACGGAGCGGGCGATCTCCGCCATCTCCGGACCCGCCAGAATGTTGGGCAGCGAGGCGAGAAACTCCGCGAAGGAGCGTCCCGGCGCGGGCGGCTTCGCAAAGTCCTCCACGCGCACCTTGCTCATGCGCTCGACAAACGGCTGCGTCTGGATGGGAGAGAGGTCGAATTCAGGATAACGAGACATGCTATCTCCGGGTATTCAGTCGGACATTACGATCCGTAGACTTCGCGGATTCGGGCGATGAGATTGGTGGTGGAGCGTCCCTCCACCAGCGGCATGATCACGACCTCGCCGCCGTGCCTGTGAACGACCGTCGCCTCCGGCAGGTCCTCGACGCGGTAGTCGCCGCCTTTGACGTGCAGGTGCGGGCGCACCGCCTCGATCAGCGCGTCCGGGCGGTCTTCATCAAAGATGCAGACGTAGTCCACGCTGGCAAGATGCGCCAGCATCTCCGCCCGCTCCTCCTGCGGGACGAGCGGGCGCGTCGGACCCTTGAGCGCGCGGACAGAGCGGTCGCTGTTGACGCCGACGACCAGCAGATCGCCCAGCGCGCGCGCTTGCGCCAGATAGCGCGCATGCCCGACGTGAAGGATGTCAAAGCAGCCGTTGGTGAAGACGATTCGCTCTCCGCGCTGACGGCGCGGCTCCAGCGCGGCGACAAGCGCCCCGCGTGACAGTATTTTCATGGTTTTACAGCTCTTCGCCCAGATAGGGACCGTAGTAGCGCGCCACAAAGGCGCGGTATCCCTCCGACTCGACGATGGGACGCCACCAGGATTCGTGCTCCACGTACCAGCGAACCGTCCGTTCCAGCGCGGCGTCAAAGTCGTGCGCGGGCTTCCAGCCGAGCGCATGGAGCTTTGCGCTGTCGAGGGCGTACCGTCTATCGTGCGCCTCTCCCCGCGGATCGCCGATCGGCTGGATGAGCGTCTCCGGCTTCTGGAGGATCGCTAGCAGTCTGCGCGTTACTTCGAGGTTGGTGCGCTCGTTGCCTCCGCCGACGTTATAGGCTTCGCCCGTCGCGCCCCGCTCCAGCGCAGTCGCGATCCCGGTGCAGTGATCCCGGACAAAGATCCAGTCGCGCACCTGCTGCCCTGAGCCGTAGAGCGGCAGCTTTCGGTTCTGCAGGGCGCGGGTGATGAAGAAGGGCAGCAGCTTCTCCGGGTACTGATAGGGTCCGAAGGTGTTGGAGCCGCGGGTTATCACGACCGGCGTCTGATAGGCGATGCGGTGCGCGCGCGCCATCATCTCGCCCCCCGCTTTTCCGGCGGAGTAGGGGGTGCGCGGCTCCAGCGGGTCGCTCTCGCGGAAGGCTCCCGCGCCGATCTCCCCGTAGACCTCGTCGGTGGAGACGTGCAGAAACCGCTCGACGCCGTGCTGCCGCGCCGCCTCCAGCAGCACGGCGACCCCCGTGACGTTGGTGTTGATCAGGCTCACCGGGTCGAGCAGGGAGCGGTCGTTGTGGCTCTCGGCGGCGAAGTTGAGCAGATGGGTGATCTTTTCGACGCGGAAGATGCCGTTGACGACGGTCGGGTCTTCGATCCTGCCGGGATAGAAGCGGAAGCGCGGGTCGTTCCAGACCGGCAGAAGGTTCGCCGGGTTGCCCGCGTAGGTCAGCGCGTCGAGCGCGAGGACGCGGTCTTCGGGATGGTTCTCCAGCCAGTAGTGTACGAAGTTGGCGCCGATGAAGCCCGCGCCTCCCGCGACCAGCAGCGTCCGGCTCATAACTGAAACTCCGAATTTATCTCTTCGTGGCGGATCTCGTCTACCGGCTCCCGGCGTCCCCAGCCCGCATACAGCTTATCGGGGAAGTTGAGGACGAAGGCGTCTGAGTCGCCGATATTCTGGTAGCCGTGCACGACGCCCGCCGGGATCACCACGAAGACGGGGTTCGCTTCGCCGACCTCAAAAACCTCCTTGCGGGGAGGCTTGCCGGGGCGGTTCTCCCAGAGGGTGAGCCGGTAGGAGCCGGAGAGGAAGGCAAAGCCGTCCGCCTGAAAGCGGTGCTCATGCGGACCGCGCGCGACGCCGGGATGGGTCACGGACAGATACGCCATCACCGGACGGAAGCCGGGCGGCAGTTCATCCTCGCGGACCAGCTCCATCAACCAGCCGCGGGCGTCGGTGAAGCGCCGGAGCGGCTGGATGTGAACGCCCTCAATCTCAGACTGCATGCGCTCTCCATTCACAGGGGATAGGTGCCGGCAGGGGGGATGCGCGCATCCGGCGCTAGAGCACGCTCACCTGGCTGTTGTCGCCCAGCATCAGACGGTAGACGCGGGGGCGGCGGTCTTCGCGGCGCACCTCGACATTGCGACCGAGCAGGCTGTCGGAGATCCGCGCCTCGATATTCTCGATGGAGCACTGCTCCAGAATGATGCTGTGCTCGACCTCGCTATGTACGATGCGGGTCTGGTCGTGTACAGAGGTGAAAGGACCGATATAGGCGTCCTCGATATGGCAGCCCTCTCCGATGATGACCGGACCGCGCACCTCGCTGCGAATGATCTGCGTCCCTGCGCCGATCACCACTCTGCCATGTACCTGCGAAGCCGCGTCAATGGTTCCCTGAATGTTGCGCTCCAGCGTGTCCAGCACGAACCGGTTCGCCTCCAGCATATCCTCCAGCTTGCCGGTGTCCTTCCACCAGCCCCGAATGATATGCGAGCGGACATCGCAGCCGTTTTCGATCAGGTACTGAATGGCGTCGGTGATCTCGTATTCACCCCGGGCGGAGGGCTTCAGGGTGTCTATGGCGGTGAAGATGTGGGGATCGAACATATAGACGCCGACCAGCGCCAGGTCGGTGCGCGGCTGCTTCGGCTTCTCCTGCAGGCGGACCACCCGCTCGCCCTCCAGTTCAGCGACGCCGAAGTCCTGCGGGTTCTGGACGTGCGCCAGCAGGATCTCGGCGTTGGGCTTTTCGGTGATGAACTCCTGCACCAGAGGAGCGATGCCGTCCTTGACCAGGTTGTCGCCCAGATACATGACGAACGGCTCCTCACCGAGGAAGGGCTGCGCGGTCTTGACGGCGTGCGCCAGTCCAAGCGGCGCGGACTGCGGGATGTAGGTAACCTTCACGCCCCAGCGGCTGCCGTCGCCGACGGCGGCTTTGATCTCCTCCGCCGTGTGCCCGACGACGATGCCGATGTCGGTGATCCCGGCGTCGCGGATGCACTCGATGCCGTAGTAGAGCAGCGGCTTATTGGCAACCGGAACCAGTTGTTTGGCGCTGGTGTGGGTGATGGGGCGCAGGCGCGTGCCCCGCCCTCCGCTCAGGATCAAGCCCTTCATGGTCGCTTTCGGGGCAGGTGGATATTGTCGCGTCTGCCCGACGGCTGCCCCTCTTCATTATAGACGATGGGTCCTGCGCTGTACAGTTCGTACTCCCGGTCGTTCAGCCGTCGGTAGATCAGGGGCTGTCCGGTGTAGGGGTCTATCGCCAGTCTGCCGGGTTTGAGTTCTTCCAGACCCGACGGCAGCCGGTCATGCTCCCAGAGAAAGCGGCGGATCGCGGCGTGCATACCCAGTAGCTGCAGATTCGCCTGCGCGCGGGTAAACGCCTCGGCGGATCGGAGAGACCCGGTTAACTGCGCCATGACTCCGATCAGTCTACCCGCCGGCGTATCGGGCATCTCCTGCCGGATCTCTCTGCGCTCCCAGGGAGGTCGCCTCAGCTCGGCGAACAGGAGATCGTAGCGCGCCTTCAGCAGGTTGACCGCCTCCGTCTGCCAGGCTTCCATCGCCTCCGGGTTCTGACGCATCTGCCGGAGGATCTTCTCCATCTCCGGGTCCTGCTCCTCCTCCGCCTCCTGCGTGCGGGAAGGCTCCTTACCCGCCGCTCTGTGCATCTCCTCAAACATCTCGCGGAGCATCTTCATCTGAACATCCCGCTCCCCCTCCATCACCGGCAGCAGGGGATCGGGCGCATTCAGACGCTCCCGCGCCAGCCCGATCACCTGCTCGCAGTCTCGCGCCGAAAGCTGCGGCATGTGGCGCGCGATCTGAGTGATGACGATCAACTCGACCGCCACGCCGACCAGCCCGTTGATCAGCGTGTCCGTCATCAGCAGGTAGCCCATGCGCACGCCGTCCCGCAGGCTGCTCACCGCCACGCCGACCTTTCCCTCCGCCAGCAGGACGTACTGCTCCACCATCAGCAGACGGGCGAGGCTGCGAAACTTCGCCAGATGCGGGAAGTTCACCCGCGCCGGGTCCGGTCGGGGCAGGGCGACCGGTTTCGCCAGACCGCTGCGCAGGAGATTTAAGGCGCGGCGCACGGGCGGGTCCTGCAGGGCGCGGCGTTTCAGGGTCAGCGTCGCGTCCGGTTCCAGCGTCTTCGGGAACAACGGGCTCTTCTGCAGCGATTCCGCCGCCGCCATCAGGTCGTGGAAGCCGTTGGCGGCGTCCTGCGGCGCGGTCTGCGCCGGGGATCTCGCGCCGATCAGAACGAACGGCATCATGGCGAGGAGAAGACCCGGAAGCCTGACGTACCTCATTGCGTTCCTCCGGTCGTTACGAAAAAGGGATACACTGTCATTATACGACCGGCTCCTCGGAGCGTCAAGCGACCCCGCCTCTCCGGTTTGACGCCGCTCAGCGGGTGCGGTATAATCCGGGCGTATACAGAATTTACGAGGAAAAACCATGATTGACCGCTACACAACGCGCGAGATGCGCGCCATCTGGGACCCGCAGAACAAGACTCAGCGCTGGCTCGATGTGGAGATCGCCGTCTGCGAGGGGCTGGAACACTACGGCTTCATTCCCGCCGGAACGACGCAAGCCATTCGCGCGAAGGCGGCTTTCGACCTGGACCGGATCGCCGAACTGGAGCGCGAGACGCGCCACGACGTGATGGCTTTCGTGAAGAATGTGCAGGAGCATCTGGGAGAGGAGGGGCGTTTCCTGCACTACGGGATCACCTCCTACGATGTGGTGGATACCGCGCTCTCGCTGCTGCTGCGCGAATCCGCCGACCTGATTCTGCAGCGCGTGGATGCGCTGCGCGAGGTGATACGCCGGCGCGCCCGCGAACATAAGGAGACCCTGCAGATCGGGCGCACGCACGGCATACATGCCGAGCCGATCACCTTCGGCTTCAAGCTCGCCGGGTGGCTGGATGAGATGAACCATAACGCCGCGCGGCTGCAGCAGGCGCGGGAGATGATCGCCGTCGGAAAGGTCTCCGGGGCGGTCGGGACGCACGCGAACATAGATCCGCGCGTGGAGGAGTATGTGTGCCAGAAGCTGGGGCTGGGCGTCGCGCCGGTCTCCACGCAGATTATCTCCCGCGACCGTCACGCGCAGTTTCTGATGATGCTGGCGATCCTGGCGGCGTCGCTGGAGCGGTTTGCCACCGAGATTCGCAACCTGCAGCGCACCGAGATCCTGGAGGTGCAGGAGTACTTTGCCGAGGGGCAGAAAGGCTCCTCCGCCATGCCTCACAAGCGCAATCCCTGGAACTGCGAGACGGTCTCCGGGCTGGCACGGGTGGTGCGCGGCAACGTGATCCCGATGCTGGAGAGCGTAACGACCTGGCACGAGCGCGATCTGGCGAACTCCTCCGTAGAGCGTATCATTCTGCCCGACACCTGCGCGCTGGCGGACTGGATGCTGGTCAAATTCACCGACATTTTAGACCGCCTGATCGTCTATCCGGAGAATATGCGGCGCAATCTGGAGAAGATGGGGGGGCTGGTCTGTTCCGAGCAGGTGATGCTGGCGTTGATCGCGGCCGGGATGTCCCGCGAGGAGGCGTACACCGCCGTCCAGCGCAACGCGGCGAAAGCCTGGAGCGGAGAGAACTTCCAGCGCGCCATCGAGCACGATCCCGTGATCCGGGAGCGGCTCACTCCGGAGGAGATTGCCCACTGCTTCGACATTCAACGCCACCTCAAGCACCTGTCGCACACCTTCGAGAAGCTGGAGATTTAAGGAGAAGAGCGATGGCTGTCATCAGACCCCATCCCATGACGGAGGAGTATCGCGCCACGCCGGAGGGCTATCTGCGCGTCTCCAGCGTTGCGCCGGGACAGACGTTCGCCCCCGGACTGTTTCCCGGACTGACGATTGATCTGGCGGCGCTCATGGGCGTCACGCCGGAGCCGCAGCCGGAGAACGATGTTCGACCCTCCGAATTGGAGCAGAGGGACAGGGAAGGCGCATGATGACGCGCATACTGCGGCTCCTCGCCGCCGCGCTCCTGCTCTGTCTGACGGAAGAGAGCCTCTCCTCCCCGCAGGACGCCGCCGCGCCCGGACGCAAGACCGACCGCAGCCGTCTGTGGAAGCGTGACGGGCGCAATATCCTGCACGGGTTTCAGAATCTCTACAACTTCCACGTGATCGAGGAGCCGGGGCAGGTCTACCGGTTCAAAGCCTGGTTCTTCGGCTGGGCGGTCGAGGACTGCAACCGCAATGTGAAGGAGAACACCGGCTGCGACGCGATCTTTCACGCCCGCGCCAGGTCGCTGGAGGGTCCCTGGGAGGTCTACGCCGGGGGCGACCGCTGGGATACGACGATGACCCCCGCGCTCTGGCAGCCGGTGATCACCGCGCAGCAGACCTTTTACGATGCGTGGCATAACGGCGACCCGTCGGTGGTGAAGGTGAAAGACCGCTACTATATGGCGTACAGTTCGACCGGCAACAATCGCGACGGCAAGCCCTACGGCGATCCGGCGGACACCGACGGCAGCCTGCTGTGCATCATGGGAGCCGTCTCGAAAGACGGGATTCGCTGGGAGCGTTCGAAGGCGCCGATCCTGATGCATGCGGCGGATGTGGGCGCAAAGACGGTTCCTGAAGGCGACTCGCATCTGTACGGCTCCTACCACCGCCCGTCACTGCTCTATGAGAACGGCAGATTCCGGCTCTGGTTCGACTACTGGACGGAGAAGGGCGTCACGATGGGATACGCCGAGAACCGGGGCGATTTTCTGGATGCCGGGCAGTGGAAGGTGATCCGCGCCGGGAAAGAGCCGTGCCTGGAGGAGTTTCCCAACCCGGAGGTGGTGCGCGTGGGCGATCTGCTCTACGCCTACGCCGATCCGAGCGGCTACGGTTCGCATCCCTGGACGAGCCGCAAGATCGGCGAGGCGGTCTCGAAAGACGGCTTGAACTGGGTCTTTCTCGGCTATATCGAGACCGACCCGGACGCGCCCGCGATCCATGTGCCGGAGGCGCTGGTGCGGAAGGAGGGGCGGGACTACCGGCTCTTCCTCTTCTACGCCTGCCAGATCGGGGGCGAACCCTACGACTATCGCTATAACCGTATCCGGGTCATGCACCGGGGCCTCACCCGCGAGACGCTTCGGCGGGATCGGCAGCTGTGCGCGCCGTGAACCCTCGCCCGCCGTTTCGGAACCAACAGACGAAGGGCGAACGAAAGCCCTGTGCGAACAGGAGATTTGCGATGATGCGGTTACGACGAGCCTGGATGGTCTGCGGTCTGACGCTGGCGGCTTTTTTCTGGGGGCAGACGCCCCGCGCGGAGGCGCGGTTCGCCTTCTTCGGCGAGCCGGTTCCGGTGGAGCGTCTGATTGAAAACGTCGGCGCGTTCGTGAAGAAGAACCCGAAGGATGCGCGCGGCTACTACACGCTGGGGCGTATCCACAGCTACGCCTTCGCGCGGGGACGCGAGGAGATGCGGGTGCTGACGCGGGATGCCCTCAAGGACAAGCCGCTCGATCTGCCGTCGTTTCACAGCATTCTGGATAACATCCGCTATCCGCGCGCGCATCCGGAGGCGCCTCTCTCTCCTGCGGAGAGGGACCACTTTCTGAAGTCCGTCCGGCTCTATCGGAAGGCGACGCAGCTCGACCCGCAGTCGGCTCTCTACTGGCTGGGGCTGGGCTGGATGTGCGAGCAGGGCGTCCGTTATGCAAAAGAGATCGCCGCTCCCGGCGCGCGCCCCCACAACTGGCGCGGCGAGGCGCTCAACGCCTACCGGAAAGCCTACCGTCTGACCCGCGATAAGGATCGAAAAGCCGAGTCGTTCTATCACGGCGCGCCCGATTCGATCGCGAAAGAGGCGGGGGAGGGGATCAAGCGGCTGCTTCCTTCCGCAAATCTCACGGACGCGATGAAGCGGGAGATCGCGGATATAGACGAGACTCTGAAGATCGTTCAGGATAAGCCGCAGTGGATCACGCCGATCCTCTTTCCGTTGAAAGGCGCGGCTTCGCTGGCGCAGCTGCTGGACCCGCAGAAGATCGTCTCCTTCGACCTGGCGGGCAATGGCGGCGGGGCAAGATGGCGCTGGGTCGGCGCGCAGACAGGGATTCTGGTCTGGGATCCCGAAAAGAGCGGCAGGATCCTCTCCGGGCGGCAGCTGTTCGGGTCGGTTACATGGGGCATGTTCTGGCGCAACGGCTACGAGCCGCTGGCGGCGCTGGATAACGATCGCGACGGCTGGCTCTCCGGCGCGGAACTGGCGGGGATCGCCGTCTGGCAGGACGCCAACGGCAACGCCGTCTCCGACCCCGGCGAGGTGACCCCCGTCACCGAAATCGGCATCGCGCGGATTGCGGCGCGTCCCGCCGCGACAGACGGCGTTCCCTGGAACGCGCGGGGGATCGAGCGGACGGACGGCGCGTTTCTGCCCACCTATGACTGGACGCCCCGCTCTCTGCCTGTTCGCCGGGAGGGGCGAAAAGACCGCTTTTCCCGACCCGTGGACGCAACCGAGGAGACGCGCAGATAGAACCGACACCGCCATCTTCCGAAGCCCCTTCGACCGCCGCCCACGACGCCGCGCGCCGGAGCCGGGAGCGGCGCGCGGCGCTCGGGATCGCCGCCTTCGCGCTGGCGCTGACCATGCTTCCCTATCTGTTTGGATGGTCGCTGCAGGGGCTTCAGCCGTCGCGGGGATGGTTCTCCTGGCTCGGGTACAATCTGGACGATAGCTGCGTCTACCTCTCCTGGATGCGGCAGGCGTCGGACGGAAGCTTCTTTCAGCGCAACCTCTTCACGACCGATCCGCAGACGGGGCGTCAGTTCAACCTCTTCTTCTTCGCGCTGGGCAGTCTGGCGCGCTGGACCGGGCTTCCGCTGCTGCTGGTCTACCATGCCTCTCGCATCCTGCTGGGGGCGGCGTTTCTGCGGGCGGTCTGGTGGCTGCTGGAGATGCTGGTGCGCGACTCGCGCGCGCGTCTCGCCGCCTTTCTGCTGGTCTGCTTCTCGGCAGGGCTGGGGTGGCTGCCGAGACTGTGGCAGCCGCTGGGCAACGCCGGTCCGACGGACATCTGGCAGCCGGAGGCGGTTACCTTCCTCAGCCTCTACCTCAATCCGCTCTTCGTCGTCTCGCTGCTGCTGATGGTCGGCGTGATAGGGTGGATGCTGGTTGCGGAGCGAACCCGGCAGGCGCGTTACGCTCTCACCGCGGGGCTGTGCGGACTGCTGCTGGGCAACATCCATACCTACGACATCATCACGCTGATGGCGGTGTGGGGCGGGTATCTGGCGGCGAAGAGCGCGGCGGAGCGGCGGCTGGACGCGGGAGCATGGGGACGCGCCCTGACCGCCGGCGGTCTCAGCGCGATCTCCAGCGGATACGTGTTCTATCTGGTTCGCACGGAGGAGGTCTTCGCCAGACGGGTTGCCGTCGAGACGCTCTCCCCCGCGCCGACCATGTATCTGCTCGGGTTCGGGCTGCTGGTTCCTCTGGCGGTCTACGGGGCGATCCGCGGTCGGTCGGAGAACCGGGAAGCCGCCGCCGTTCTGGAGCCTTCCGCGCGCCTCTTTCTGATCGTCTGGGCGGTCATGAATCTGGCGGTCGCCTACCTGCCGGTTCCCTTCCAGCGGAAGATGATCATGGGGCTTCATCTGCCGCTGGCGATCCTGGCGGGCGCGGGGCTGGCGCTGCTGCTGAGCCGCATCCGGCAGAGGAGGGGACGCGCGCTCGCGCTGGCGGCGGTGACGCTGCTCTGCTCCCTGACGAACCTGCGCGCGTTGCTGCGGGACGCGGAGAGCTTTCAGGTCAACCGCGCTCAGAGCCAGATTCAGCGTCCCTATCTCTATGCGGGCGAGGCGAAGGCGCTGGACTGGCTGCGGCGGAACGCCTCTCCCGGCGCGCCGATCCAGCCGCTGCCCTGGATTGTTCTGACTCCGAACCGGCAGGTCGGGCTGATGGATACCACCCTCGCCGCGCTCGCGCCCGGATGGACGGGACGCCCGGTCAACGCCGGACACTGGGGCGAGACCCCCTCTTTCGGCGAGACGATGGGGCGGTGGCGGGACTTCCTGCTGCCGAACGCCACCGACGAGTTGCGCCGGCAGCTGCTGCGCCAGACAGGGGTTCGCTACCTGATCTTCTCGCAGAGACGCCCGGAGACCGCCGATGAGATGACGACCCGCCTGCTGCTCGCTCCCTTTCGCGAGGGGCTGCCCGCCTACCTGCGCCCGGTTCCCGAAGCCTCCAGCGAGGACGCCGAGGTGCTGGAGGTCCTGCTGCCCTCCGGCGGCGGTTCGACCGGGTAGACGCCGACCGGAAACTTGATGACACGCGCCGCTTTGATCCTCCGCTCCGGGGCGACCAGTTCCGGATAGTTCTCCAGCCAGAACCGCTCTCTGGGCTTCAGTTCGTCGTCCAGGATCACGATGAAGCGGGGCTTCCCGGCGAACCTCTCAACCGGCTCCCGGTCGTTGCACAGTTTCGGCATGACGTTGATCGGCAGGTGACGGTTGTCCATGCTGACGCCCGGCGCAACATCACCCAGCAGCACGCTTCCCGGAGGCAGGTTCTCCTCCATCCAGCGCGAGAGGCTGTACTGGGTATAGCGTATGGTTCTCAGCCAGTGTCCCAGCCAGCAGGCGTTGAACAGGAACCAGAGGGAGAACAGAACGCAGAAAGGGATAAGGGGCGAACGGCTCGCCTGCGTCGGCGTATCGCTTCGGGATGCGAGCAGACGGTCCGCCAGCGCCGCCAGCGCGGGAAGTCCGTAGAGGAGCAGCGACCGGGTGAGGAGCGGCAGGCGAACGCCGGACAGGACAAAGCCGTTCTTGAGGAGATGGTAGCCGATGAACCAGATCAGCGCGCCGCGCAGGATCGCCGCGCACAGGCGTCTCTGCTGGAGGACGCCCCACAGCTCCGGCAGCCTCCACAGCAGGATCGCTCCCAGCGCAGCCATCGGCGGATAGAACGAGACATAGTATCGGCTGGGCGCGTAGTTGCTCAACAGCATCAGGCTCCACCCGCACGCCAGCCACGCCGCCAGATACCGGGCGGGGACGGGGCGCAGCGGATCCTCCCTCTCCGGATCGCGCTCTGCGTTCTCCGGGCGCAGCTTCAGTCCCCACAGACAGACCCCGGTCAGCGACAGCAGGAAGAGAACCGGCGTGTGGCGGAACAGGTAGGGAAAGACGCCGTAGGTGTGCCCCAGAAAGCCGTGATAGAGGTTGAGGCGAAGCCGCTGCCAGGAGCCGGGCTGTATCTGCTCGGTGCGATAGTAGCGGCTCATGTGGCTCAGCTCAGCGCGATGGGGCAGGTACCACGCCAGCAGGTAGAGCAGCAGCACGCTCACCACGCCCCCGTAGACCCGCCACAGCCCTCTGCGCCCCTCCCGACCGCTCCCCCACAACGCCAGCAGCGGAACCCCCAGCAGATAGACGCACAGCGTCCGGCTCACCACCGTCAG
>CALLMM010000053.1 GCA_938005745.1 uncultured Chthonomonadales bacterium
TCATTGCGAGGGAGGCGCAAGCCGCCCCCCTGTCATTGCGAGGGAGGCGCAAGCCGCCCCCCTGTCATTGCGAGGGAGGCGCAAGCCGCCCCCCTGTCATTGCGAGGGAGGCGCAAGCCGCCCCCCTGTCATTGCGAGGGAGGCGCAAGC
The DNA here is from genome assembly GCA_938005745.1 of uncultured Chthonomonadales bacterium. GTDB lineage: Bacteria > Armatimonadota > Chthonomonadetes > Chthonomonadales > CAJBBX01 > CALLMM01. The sequence continues at coordinate 151 of CALLMM010000053.1, forward strand.
CGACCGAAGCAATCTCACAACGATGTTCGCCACAGCGAGGTGACCGATGCAAAGAGTCTCACTGATCACATGGACGGCGTTTCTGTTCGCTCTGATCGTCCCCGCCGTCAGCGCGCAGACCTCCTACCCGTTCCTCTTCGGCATCTATCCGTGCGGCTTGCAGCGTGGAACCAGCACACAGGTTACGCTGTACGGACTGCATAACTATCACGGCGCGTACCGGGTGCTGATCGAAGGGACGGGCGTTACCGGAGAGGTGGTCGTTCCACAGGAGGGATGGTCTCAGGACGCCAGCAAGGCTGTCAACGAGATCGCCCTGAAGATCACCGCCGCGCCGGATGCGCCGCTGGGCGTGCGCGAGATTCGCGTGGTGACGCCGCGGGGCGTCTCCTCGGTAGGGTATCTGGTGATCGGAGACGAGCCGGAGGTCGTTGAGAAGGAGCCGAACAACGCGCGGGAGCAGGCGCAGGAGATCACGCTGCCGATAACGGTGAATGGGCGAATCCAGCAGGGAGAGGACCTGGATGTCTATAGGTTCACGGCGCAGGCGGGCGAGGAGATCACCTTTGCTGTGCTCTGCGCCAGACTGCAGGATAAGATCCACGATCTGCAGCAGCACGCCGATCCGCTGCTGACCCTGCGCGACTCCACCGGTCGCGAACTCGCCTCCAACGACGACTACTACCGCGCCGACCCGCTGCTGCACTACCGTTTTGAGAAGGCGGGCGACTACTTCCTCGAGATTCGCGATGTCTCGTATGCGGGCAATCCCTACTGGATCTACCGCCTGACCGCCACGCGCCGCCCCTTCGTAACCGCCCTCCTCCCGATGTCCGCGCAGCCCGGCACAGCCGTAGAGGTTCAGACGGTGGGCTTCAATCTGGGCGGCAGCCCGAACGCCAGGCTGGAGATTCCCGCCGGCGCGCCGATGGGTGAGCAGTGGGTGCAGTTGAAGACCGCCAGCGGCACGACGAACCCGGTCCCCGTGCTGGTTACCGATATGCCGACACGCACCACCGCCGCCGCTCCTCCGATGGACGCGCCGGAGGCTCTCGCCGTGCCCTCCAGTGTCAGCGCGCGCCTCTCCCGACCGGGTGAGAAGCATCGGTATAAGTTCCAGGCGGCGAAGGGGCAGATGTTCACCTTTGAGGTGCTGGCGCGCCGCTTCGACTCGCGGATCGACTCGACCCTGACGCTGCGCAACGCGCAGGGACAGGAGATCGCCAGCAACGACGACGCGCTCGGTCCCGATTCGCGCATAGACTGGATCGCCCCGGATGCAGGAGAGTACCTGCTGGACGTGCAGGACCTGCATCAGCGCGGCGGCGAGAACTTCGTCTATTTGCTGACCGCGCGGCAGGCGGGACCGGACTTTACGCTTCGCTCCGATGATGATAAGATGAAACTGGCTCCCGGCAGTCACGGAGTCTGGTACATCGGGGTGGATCGCCGGTTTGGATTCAACAGCGAGGTGAAGGTGGAGGTGAAGGGACTGCCTCCGGGCGTAACCGCCCATCCGCTCACCATCCCCCCCAATGTGGGACAGGGCTGCCTGATCCTCTCCTGCGCGCCGGATGCAAAGATAGATACCGGTCTGGTGGAGGTGATCGGAAAAGCGACGGTTCCCGGACCCGACGGACAGCCGGTCACACTAACGCGCCGCGCTACGCCCCAATCGGAGATCTACGTGCCGGGCGGCGGGCGGCACATGCAGAACGTCAACACGCAGGCAGTGGCGGTTACGGAGCCTTCCGATATTGTGGTCAAACTCAGCACAACCAGCCTGACGCTTGATCCCGGCGGAACGGCGCGGGTGGAGGTTACCATCGAACGCAAGCCTGGCTTCACCAGACCGGTAACGCTGGATGTCTACCTGCGGCATCTGGGAGCCGTCTACGGCAACCCGCTTCCGCCCGGCGTTACGCTGGATGAGGGAGCCAGCAAAACCCTGCTGGGGGAGAACGAGACGCAGGGGCATATCGTCCTGCGCGCCAATCCGGACGCCCCCCCGGTAACCAATCTTCCTCTCGCGGTGCTGGGACAGGTCTCCATCAATTTTGTCGTGAAGGTCAGCTACTCGGGACCGCCGTTGCTGCTGACCGTGAATAGAAAGATGTAGGAGACGCCTATGCCGATCTTTGAGTTCGTATGCGAGGAGTGCCGCAAGCGGTTCAGCGCGCTGGTCGGCGTGGTTGCCAATCCCAGACCCCCCGCCTGTCCGCGCTGCGGCGGAGTCAACCTTACGAAACGGGTCTCCCGCTTCGCCCGTCTGCGCTCAGAGGATGAGACGCTAGAGGACCTGGCAGATGAGACGAAGTACGGCGACATTGAAAACGACCCGAAAGCGATGCGACGCTGGGTGCGCGAGATGAGCAAGGCGATGGACGAAGACCTGGATGAGGACTTCGAGGCAGCGATGGAGGAGGAGTTTGCCGGAAGCGAGGGCGAGAAGGCGGAGCCTGCGGACGACCGCGTCTACTGACCTGAGCATTTCGAGGAGGGATACGCTCAAAGGGCGTAGAATAACGGGCATGTTGCACCTCTGCGAATCTGCCGATGCTTGCGCCGTTAATTCCTTGAGGGAGATCCATCATGTATTGTAACGCTTGTGGCGCGCAGAATGACGATACCGCCGCAGCCTGTTTCCGATGCGGAGCTGCACTTCAGACGTTGACGGCGCAGCCACAGCAGCCACAGCAGCCTGTCACAGACAGCTATACGCCGCCCGCTCCGTATCAGCAGCCCTATCAGATGGCTTCGTCCACGCCCAACATCCCGGACAATCTGGTGATGGCGATCCTCTCTCTGGTGATCTGCGGGTGTCTGCCGCTGGGCGTGATGGCGATTGTCAACGCCACGCAGGTGAAGAGCAAGCTGGCGATGGGCGACATTGAAGGGGCGATGAAGGCATCGGAGAATGCGAAGAAGTTTGCGATCGCCTCCTGGGCGGCGGGCATCTTCTGCTGTGGAGCCTACGTGATCCTGAATATTCTGGCGGCGCTGGCAGGCAGCTAAGGCAGACCGTCGAACATCGGGAGACGGTCATGTACTGCAGTGAGTACGGGGCGCAGAACGACGATCGGGAGACGCGCTGCTTTCGATGCAACGCGCTGCTGCGACAGCTTCCCCCTCCGCCCCCCGCGCCTCCCCGGCAGTCCTTCTACCCGCTGCCGGGCGCGATGCAGCCCTATCAGCCCCACCCTCCTCCCGCGCCGCCTCTCCCCGGCATCTCCCCACCTACACGGGGCTGGCGATCGTCTCGCTCATCCTCGCTTCCGCCAGTCTTCTCCTCTGCTGTATGCCTGTCGGGATCGTCTTCGGCATCCTTGCGTTGGTGAACGCCTCTCAGGTGAATAACAAACTGGGTATGGGCGATCACCACAGGGCGACGCAGGCGTCAAAAAACGCCCGCCTGTTCGGCTGGATCGGAACCATTATCAGCAGGGCGATTCTGCTGCTGGGGATCGGATGGATCGTGTTCAGTCTGCTGCTGGTGTTTAACTCGTAGTACATGCCAATGCATCGTGGTGATACGGCTCTTCACAGCAGGGCGAAACCGCATCGCTGACGCCTGCTATGACATGTTGGGTGCAGGTTGCGCGTGACTGCAGTGGCAGCGCGTCCTGGTCTGTCATTGCGAGGGAGGCGACAGCGGCCGAAACAACCTCCCGTGAAACCGGCGCAGTCCGTATCCGATCCGCCTTGCCGCTATTTTGCGGAACGGAGCATCACCAGCAGCATCGTCAGGGGCGTCCGCGCCTGCACGCTGTGCGGAAGGCTGGCAGGCATATAGACCCACGTGCCCGGACGCGCCTCCAGCCTGTCCCCCCCGAGTGTCAGCGCGCCCTCGCCTTTCAGGATGTGGATCGTCGCCGGAACCGAGGCGGTATGCTCCGACAGCTCCTGTCCGGCGTCAAAGCCAAACAGCACCACCTTCGTGGAATCGTCCTGATAGAGCGTCCGGCTGATGATACCGTTTTCCGGAATCTCCGCCTCTGTCAGCAGGTCTGCATAGTATCGGTATCCGGCTTCCATCTCTGCGCCTCCTCGCAAGTTATACGTCGCACAATGCGACCGCCTGCCGCAGCGACGCCATCGGGTTGCGGCGGGGGATGAACTCATGGGCGAAGTACCCCTTGAACCCGGCGTCCACAATCGCCTGCGCGATGCGGGGATAGTTGAGTTCCTGCGTCTCGTCAATCTCGGCGCGACCCGGAACCCCTCCCGTGTGGAAGTGCGCGATAAAGGCGATATTCTCCTGAATGGTCGCGATGACGTCGCCCTCCATAATCTGCATGTGATAGATATCGTAGAGCAGGCGGAACCGATCGGAGCCGACCCGCTTCACCAGCTCTACCCCCCAGGGCGTTCGGTCGCACTGATAGTCGCGGTGATCGCGCTTGCTGTTCAGAAGCTCCATCACCACCGTGACGCCAAGCTGCTCCGCCAGCGGCATGATCCGCTTGAGTCCCTTCGCGCAGTTCTCCAGCCCTTCCGCATCCGACATCCCCCGCCGGTTGCCGGAGAAGACGATCATGTTCGGCAGCCCCGCCTCCTTGACCAGCGGCAGGAGCCGTTCCGACTCTTTGACCAGCCGATCATGATCCGCCGGGCGGTTCCAGCCGTCGCCGATCCCGCTGGGACCGTTGGCGACCGCGCAGGTCAGCCCGTGTTTTTTCACCGTTTCCCATTCGCCCGGACCGAGAAGCTCCACCGACAGGATGCCCATCTCCGCCGCGTTCCTGCACAGGTCGTCCAGCGACATGTTCCCGTAGCACCATTTGCAGACGGACTGTTTCAACCGACCCTTCAATTTCGCCTTCTCTGGCGCGTTCTGCGCCTGTGCGCCCTCTGCTCCCAGCGCAAGCGCGCCGGTCGTTCCCGCCAATACCCCCAGCGCCTCGCGCCGGGAGAGCGTAACCTTCTCAGACATAGAAGCCTCCTCCAGATTGCTGAAATCCATAATACCGTTCGCTCTACATCATACGGCTTCCCCCGCCTTCCGTCAATCACCCGTAAACCGGGCGGGTATCGTGAGAACCGGTTGATTCCCGGTATACTTTGCAGGAGAATGACGCCAATAATAGGAAAAAGAAGAGGCGCAGGTCCACACAGGCGCGCAAGCCGCCCGACTGGAGGTATTTTCTGGTGTACAGAGGCATCATCGAACGCTATCGCGCGTTTCTCCCGGTATCCGACTCGACGCCCTGCATCACGCTGCTGGAGGGCGCAACCCCGCTGATCCCCGCGCCGCGCCTTGCCGCCTGGATCGGCGCTGGGATAGACCTCTATCTCAAGTATGAGGGCATGAATCCGACCGGCTCCTTCAAGGATCGCGGGATGACGCTGGCGGTCAGCAAGGCGGTCGAAGAGGGGATGCGTACCGTCATCTGCGCCTCTACCGGAAACACCTCCGCCTCCGCCGCCGCCTATGCCGCGCGCGCCGGACTCGCCTGCCATGTCCTGATCCCTGGCGGAAAGATCGCGCAGGGAAAATTGGCGCAGGCGTTGATGCACGGCGGGAATGTGCTGGCGATTGAGGGCAACTTCGACGAGGCGCTCTGTCTGGTGCGCGAGGTGAGCCGTTCGCATCCGATCGCTCTGGTCAACTCCGTCAACCCCTTCCGGCTACAGGGGCAGAAGACCGCCGCCTTTGAGATCGTGGATACGCTGGGCGACGCACCGGATTATCACGCGCTTCCGGTCGGCAACGCGGGCAACATCACCGCCTACTGGATGGGATTCAAAGAGTACCACGCGCGGGGCGTCAGCCGAAAGCTGCCCCGGATGCTGGGATTTCAGGCGGCAGGAGCCGCTCCGCTGGTAGACGGCGCGCCGGTCGCGCATCCGGAGACGGTCGCCACCGCCATCCGTATCGGCAATCCCGCAAGCTGGGAGGGCGCGATCACGGCGCGCGATGAGTCGGGCGGACGGATCGAAAAGGTTACCGATGAGGAGATACTGGAGGCGTATCGCGCCGTCGCCGCGTTGGAGGGCGTCTTTGTCGAGCCTGCCTGCGCGGCTCCGCTCGCCGGACTGAAAAAACTGGCGCAGCGCGGTTACTTCACCCAGCCCGTCACCATCACCGCCACCATGACCGGACACGGTCTCAAAGACCCCGGCGCCGCCGTAAACGCGGCGGCTGCCTCCACAAGGATCGTTCCTGCCAACCGCGATGCCGTGCTGAACGCGCTCGGGTTTTAAGTCTGGTCCCGGCAACGATCCGGAAAATCTCACGTATTTACAAGTAATTGACAGATTCTGGTCGAGGTGGTAAACTACTCGCCGAATTGAAAGCCGTTTCACGTTCGTAAGATACGTCCGGGAACTATCGCGGTGACGCTGTGCGCCGGTCGGCGCAGGGGCGTCTTTTTCCGACTGTAAAGGGTTTGTCCATGACCGATCATCTTTCTCGCATTCACAGCCCCGCGGATCTGAAGTCGCTCTCTGTAGAGCAGTTAAAAGAGGTGGCTGTCGAGCTTCGGCAGGCTATCGTTGATAATCTCTCCAAGACCGGCGGACATTTCGCCTCCAACCTCGGAGCCGTTGATCTTATCCTCGCGCTGCACACCGTCTATGATGTTCCTGTGGACAAAATCATCTGGGATGTCGGGCATCAGTGTTATGCGCACAAGATGTTGACCGGGCGACTGAAGGACTTTCCCACGCTCCGGCAGTACGGAGGCATCAGCGGGTTTTTGCGCCGGGAGGAGAGCGAATACGATCTGTACGGCGCGGGACATGCCAGCACCTCGATCTCTGCCGCCTACGGCTTTGCGGTCGCGCGCGACATGGTCGGCGGAAAAGAGTCGGTGCTGGCGGTGATCGGAGACGCCGGACTGACCGGAGGACTGGCGCTTGAGGGACTGTTGAACGCGGGCTACAGCAACCGGAACTTCACCGTGGTGCTCAACGACAACGAGATGTCCATCGCGCAGAACGTCGGTGCGCTCTCCAAGTATCTGGCGAAAGTCCGCACCTCCGGGTGGTACCAGGATGTGGAGCGGCGTACGAAGAGCGTGCTGCGCCGGCTGCCGGGCGGAGATATCGCCTCGCGTGCGGCGGGCGGTATGCTCAAGCACAGCCTGACCCACCTGGTCGCGCCGGAGCACACCGGGCTGCTCTTTGAAGAGATGGGTTTTGAGTATATCGGACCGCTGGACGGGCACGACCTGCCGCTGATGCTGGATGTCTTCCGTCACGTCAAGCAGATGCAGGGTCCGGTGTTGGTGCACCTAATTACGGTAAAAGGCAAGGGGTATGAGCGCGGAGAGGACGACCCGCGCAAGTGGCACGCTGTCACTCCCTTTGAGCCTGCGACCGGCGAGGCGTACAAGAAGTCCAGCACGCCGACCTATACCAGCGTCTTCGCCAGCGCCATTATCGAGATGGCGGAGCGAGATAAGCGGGTGGTGGGCATCACCGCCGCCATGCCCGACGGAACCGGACTGAACAAGTTTCACGAGAAGTTCCCGGATCGCTACTTCGACACCGGGATCGCAGAGGAGCACGCCGTCTGCTTCGCTGCCGGACTGGCTGCCGCCGGTCAGCGTCCCGTCGCGGCGATCTACTCCACCTTCCTGCAGCGCGCCTACGACCTGATCATCCACGATGTGGCGCTGCAGAACCTGCCGGTCATCTTTGCCATAGACCGCGCCGGGCTGGTCGGCGAGGACGGCGGCACGCATCACGGCGCGTTCGACCTGAGCTACCTGCGCCTGATCCCGAACCTCGTGGTGATGGCTCCCAAAGACGGCGAGGAGCTTGCCGCGATGCTGCGCTTCAGCCTGGCGCACACCGACAGCCCCAAGGCAAGCCCGATCGCCGTGCGCTACCCGCGCGGCAACGCTCTGCCCTATGACTGGGGTCGGCAGATGCAGCCCATCGAATACGGTCGCGCTGAAACGCTGCTGGAGGGCGACGACGTCACCTTTATCGCCATCGGCTCGATGGTGCAGGCGGCGTTCGAGGCGGCAAAGACGCTGCGCGACGAGGGGATCAGCGCGGGCGTCATCAACGCCCGATTCGCCAAACCGCTGGATGAGAACGCCATTCTGAACGCGGCGCGCCGGACGCAGCGGGTGGTGATCGCCGAGGAGAACGTCAAGATGGGCGGCTTCGGCTCGGGCGTGCTGGAACTGCTCTCCGAACGCGGTCTGACCGGCGTTAGGAGCCGTCTGCTCGGCATCCCGGATCACTTTATCGAACACGGTGCGCCGGACATTCTCCGCAAGCTGTGCGGGCTGACCGCCGACGACATTGCGGCGGCGGGGCGCGATATGGTCGGCGCAGCGCAGCCCTCGCTGGAGGGGCGGGCGGTCGTCGGACGCTGATTCAACGGCATACGGTTTTCGATCCGCAGGGCAGGCGATCCGCCTGCCCTGTTCGCATTTTTCCCCGAACCGCTTTCCGGCAGGGATTTTCGCCCGGTCAACGAATCTGAGGAAAAGACTTCTGCTACCATGAGGAGGCTCGGCGCAGATGACCGGGAAGGGACGTTATCTCACTTTTGATCTAGGCGCGGAGAGCGGGCGCGCGGTGCTGGGAACGCTGGAGAGCGGGAGACTGAGCATCGAAGAGGTGCACCGGTTTCCCAACGAGCCGCAGTACCTTCTGGATCGCTTCTACTGGGATACCGTGCGTCTGTTCAGCGAGATCAAGAGCGGACTGGCAAAAGGCGTGCGGCAGGCGGGGGCTTCGCTGGATGGGATCGGCGTGGATACCTGGGGCGTGGACTTCGCCCTGCTGGACCGACGGGATGAGATGCTGGGACTCTCCTATCACTACCGTGACAGCCGCACCAACGGCGTCATGGACCGCACCTTTGAACTGGTTCCGCGCGAGGAGATCTATCGCGCCACCGGCATCCAGTTCATGCAGTTGAACACGCTGTTTCAGTTGATGGCGCTGCGCTTTCAGGAGTCGCCCCTGCTGGAGATCGCCGAGACTCTGCTGTTCATTCCCGACCTGCTGAACTTCTGGCTTACGGGACGAAAGGTCAACGAGTTCAGCATCGCGACCACCTCCCAGTTCTATGATCCGACCTCGCGCGACTGGGCGCGTCCCCTGCTCGCGCGGCTGGGCGTTCCCACCCGGTTTCTCGGCGAGATCGTGCCTCCCGGAACCATGCTGGGTCCGGTGCATGCGACCGTCGCCAGAGACACCGGCGCGCAGGGCGTCCCGGTCATCGCTCCCGCCACCCACGACACCGGTTCGGCGGTGGCGGCGGTTCCGGCAGAGGGCGAAAAGGGCTGGGCGTATATCAGCTGCGGAACCTGGTCGCTGGTCGGACTGGAGGTGAGCCAGCCGATCATCAACGCGCAGACGCTGGAGTATAACCTGACCAATGAGGGGGGCGTCAACTACACCTTCCGGCTGCTGCGCAACGTCATGGGGCTGTGGCTCCTGCAGCGATGCCGGCGCGCCTGGGAGCAGCAGGGAAGCAGCTACAGCTACGGCGAACTGGCGACCATGGCGGCGAGCGCGCCTGCCTTCGCCGCGCTGCTCGACCCGGATGACCCCGCCTTCCTGAACCCGCCCGATATGCCCGCGGCGATCGCGGAGTTCTGCCGTCGCACCGGACAGAAGCCCCCCGACGGCATTGCGGAGACCGTGCGCTGCATCGTGGAGAGCCTGGCGTTGAAATACCGCTGGGTCATCGAGCGGCTGGAGGCGGTCAGCGGACAGAAGATCGAGACGGTGCACATCATCGGCGGCGGAAGCCAGAACAGCCTGCTCTGCCAGGCGACGGCGGACGCAACGGGATGCCGGGTGCTGGCGGGACCGGTGGAGGCGACCGCGCTCGGAAACCTGATCGTGCAGGCGATGGCAACCGGGCGTGTGGCTTCGCTGGAGGAGGGACGCGCCCTGATCCGCGCCTCCTTCCCCCTGATCGAGTACGCGCCGAAAGGCTCTGACGCCTGGGAGGAGCCTTACCGCCGATTCGCCGCCGCGCTGACGTGAGGGACTGCCCGTCAAACCCCTACGGCGACAGCGGAGGCTTGTAGATGCGAATGGCGCGCAGGGGGATCGGTCTGCCGTCGGGAGAGACGATCTCCAGCGTGTGCCTGCCGTTCGGCAGCCCCTGCGCGACCGTTGTCGTCTGCTCGACCGTCTTATCGGCGATGGACGGCGGCATATACTCGTCCGCAAAGAGCGGGATCACCCTCCACTTCACTTCAAAACCGGGGGGCATCGGCACGCCGGTGAACTCGCGGGAGCGGGCAATGCTCCAGTCATCCGGCTGGATCACGATGCGCCCGGAGCGGGAGACAAACGGCTTATCGCTCTCGCCCTCCCCATCCGCGCCCGTCACCGACCCGCGCACCGTGAACCTGAAATGCTTCAGATCGTCGGTCGCCTCGGTGATACGCGCCGTCCACTCCTCCAGAACGAGCGGCTTCTGCCAGGAGACCCGCATTACGCAGGGCCAGTGGATATTCGGATAGGGACTGGAGCGGGTAAAGGCGTAGAGCTGCGGGATCTGCGAAGGCTTTTTGCCGTCAATAAGGATCTTCGCCGGACTCTTCGGGGGCGTCCCCTCCTCTGCGATCAGATCCACCCGGTTCCCCTCAAAGGTCAGGGTTAACCTGCCGTCCTTCCACTTCACCTCTTTTCCCACCGTGACGGTGCGCGTCAGGTCTCTCCATCGGTCTTTCGGATGGTTCGGGAGATAGCGAAATCGCTGCTTCACCAGTTCCGCCATCAGCCAGCAGCCAAAGTCGTTGAGATGCACCTGATCGGAGAGCAGCCGGGAGGCGGGCAGTCCGTTCGCCCGCAGGTACTGCCCCCACTGCTCGCG
>CALLMM010000054.1 GCA_938005745.1 uncultured Chthonomonadales bacterium
AGAAAATACGCAGGCTGCCCGTTGTGAGATTGCTTCGGTCGGCTTGCGCCTCCCTCGCAATGACAGAAGGGGGACGCCGTCGCTCCCTCGCAATGACAGAGGGGATCGCCTGTCGCTCCCTCGCAATGACACAAAGGGACGCAATACCGTCGCAGTCATGCGCAACCTGCCCTCACACTGTCATTGCGAGCGAAGCGAAGCAATCTCTGCCCGTCAGACCGAAACGCAGGACGCTCATCGCCCGGCTTCGCGCTGACGATCTCATCACACCAGGAGGCTTTTTCATGTCCCGCTGGCTTCTCCAGAGACTCCCCCCCGCCATGGCGACGCTCTGCCTCATGCTGACCGCCGCCTCCGCCGTCCATGCGCCTGCGCCGCAGGTTCGCCCGATAACGATCAAGGTGATCGTCCTGAACTACGATCCAATCCTGCGCACGAAGGGTGGCGTGCGTCTGAGCCGCTTCATGGGCTGGCAGGACCCGCGCCAGATGACCCCGCAGGTGGTCGAGGCGCTGCGGGAAGCCAGCGGGGGCTATGCCCGTTATCAGATCGTTGAATTTATAGATGTGGACGCCTTCCCCGTCAAGCGCGACGGCTTTTGCTACGACGAAAAGAGTTTTCTGGAGATGTGGGCGGACCGCAGCAGAGCGCATCAGCCGGACAGCGTCAGCTATGCGGCGATCTTCCGACAGTTTCGTCTGGAGGAGCGCGTGAAACGGGAGGGCGTTCAGGAGATCTGGCTGTGGGGCGCGCCCTACTTCGGCTGGGACGAGTACGCCATGAAGATACCCGGCGACCGCACCTATTTCCAGACCGAAAACCCCTGGTTCTACCGCCCCTACGACATCCCCGACTGCGGCAAAACGGTCTGGGTGATGGGCTGGAACTACGAGCGGGGGGTGGCGGAGGCGATCCACTCCTTCGGGCATCGCTGTGAGGGCATCCTCTCCCTGACAGTCGGACAGGGCGTCTGGGATCATAAGAAGAACCCCCAGAACATCTGGAACCGCTTCACCCGCGTCGCGAAAGAGTTTCCGAACGACGCGCAGGTCGGCAATATCCACTACGGTCCCAACTCGAAGAGCGACTACGACTACGCGAACAAGGAGACCGTGCTCTCGGCGGCGGACGACTGGCTGAACTACCCGCGCCTGACGGGGAAAAAGGCTCCGGTGAATTGCGAGAGCTGGGGCGGTCCGGACTATCACCTGAACTACATGAAGTGGTGGCACGCCCGCCTGCCCCGCGCACCGGGACAGACGAACGGATTCTATAACAACTGGTGGGAGTATATCGTCAACTATGATGAGGCGGTGCGCAGACTGCCGCCCCCTGGAGGGAAGCTGCGCCCCATCAATAACGCCATGCGCGGTCCGGAATAACGCTCCCCCGGCAGGATCAGCCTTCCGAAACAGGCTCCGGAAGAGAGGCGCGGTAGAGCGTCGCCGCTCCTCCGACCGCCTCCAGAACATAGGAGACCCCGCAGGGAGCTAGGATCGCCTCTCCCCGCCGGAGGGTGTGCAGACGATCGTACGCCTGCGCCATCACAGAGCCTTCCAGCACGAGGAGCGTATCGGGACCGAACCGCGCCTCCCGCCGCACGGGCAGACCGGGAGGCAGCGCGATCCGGCTCAGTTCAAACTCCGTTGCGGGCGTTCGGTAGATGCGCTCCGTCAGGGAGACCGCCTCGCCCTCCAGGATCGGCGGAAATCCGCTGTCGAAGGCGAGGATTCGCAGAAGCTCCTCCACATCCACATGCTTGGGCGTCAGACCGCCCCGCAGCACGTTGTCGGAGTTCGCCATCAGCTCCACATTCGCCCCTTCCAGATAGGCGTGCAGCGTGCCGGCGGGCTGATAGGTTCCCTGTCCGGGACGCAGCCGCACCAGATTCAACAGGTAGATGGAGACGATGCCCCGATCCAGATGACCGCCGGGAAGCGGAAAGTGTTCGGCGGCGCGCAGCGCCCAGAAGTCCGGGCTGTCTCTATCGTCCGCCGCCTCTCGCCGCAGACGCTCCAGCAGGGGAGCCAGCAGCGCATCCGCCTCCTCCTGCGGCATACGCATCGCCCGCGCGTACAGCTCCCGCAGAAGCGTTCTGCGTGCCTCCTCCGAACCGCCCGCCCGCGCCAGCCGCTCCCCGAAGTCGGGCATGAGCGGGGTCAGTTCGGGAACGGCGCGCAGTATCCCGGCGATCTCCTCCAGCGGTCGAAAACCGTGCAGCATCCAGAAGTCGGTCAGCGCGATATGCACCTCCGGCTTGTGGTTGTCGTCTTTATAGTTTCGATGGGGGGCGTTGAGGGCGATGCCGGCGGCGTTCTCCCGCGCAAATCCCTCCTCCGCCTGCTGTTTCGTCGGGTGCGCCTGAATGGAGAGCATCTTGCGGGCGTCCAGCACCTTCAGAAGGTAGGGCAGCCGATATGAGAGACGGGGCGCGGCGGAACCGAGAAGCGCCTCCGGGGCTTCGGCGAAGAGCCGATCCAGCGGGAGGCTCAAGCCTCCGACATAGGCGATGGAGGGCGCGCCGGGATGCGCCCCGAACCAGAGTTCCGCAAAAGGCTTCTCTTCCCGGTTCTCTTCGCCCAGCAGATCGGGCAGGAAGCGGAATCCTCCCCAGTCGTAGTGCTGTACTACTCCCCGCAGCGGGAGAAGATCGGGCGGGTTCAGAAGGGCGGAGACGGCGTGATCGGTCATGCAGAGACTCCTGTGATGCCGGTAGATATACCGTTTTTTCGCCCTTCCCCCGACCCATCCCTGCCCCGTAAAAAAATCAGGCGGCGCTCCTCGCACATTTACCGGAAAATGGCACAAATCATGCAATATATACCAGCAGGCAATGCTATCAGGTTTTTGCCCGACATCATATCCTTGTTTCTCACACCTTCCTCACTGCAATCACTGAAAAAGCCATCCTGCGGCGTCTGGCAGGATGGCTTCTTTTTTTGATGCTGCCTCCTCCTACCCCGGCGGATCGGGCAGCGGGTAGCGCACCCGCTTGTCGGGATACTGATCCAGACGCGCCCTGCCCCAGCGCAGAAACTTCACATGACCGTCGGCGTAGATGTAGTTTGCGCCTCCCTGATGCCGGTTGTAGCGGATCCAGCCCTGATCGGCGTAGGGACCGGAACCCCAGCGCACCAGCGCGGCTTCGCCCGCCCAGGTGTCGTAGTCGTCCTGCGTCACGCTGCCGAACTCCTCGTTGTCGGGGGCGTTCATCGCCTCGGAGTTGCGCTCGGAGAACATGATCAGGTTGGGATCGGGCAGCGCGCCGATCACCGGGTCGGTCGCAAAGCCGACCAGAACGCCTTCAACCGCATACCGGCACGACTTGTGGGTAAAGATGGAGTTGAGCAGGTAACTCTGAATGTTCAGATGCTCGCGTTCGGCGATCGCCTGCTCGGAATCGGCGGGCGGCTCCTCGTCGGTGCGGGTGATGCCGCCGTTATACTGGAGGATGTCGGTGGCGAGGAGCCGGGAGCGGGGCGTGCCGTCGGAGGGACAAAAGCCGATCTGCCGACTCTTCATGTAGGGCTGGAAGAAGATGATCCAGGGCTTCTCCGCCTGACTGTTGCCGATGCCGCCCCCATTGCAGCCGGAGGGACTGGAGGGGAGCGTCTCAACCTGCGTGCCGTCGTCCAGCACCCAGCCCTCATGATGACGAAACAGCGCGCCGTCCCAGTCCTCCATGTACATGCGCGCCGCCAGACCGATCTGACGCATATTGGACAGGCAGGCACTCTTGCGCGCCGACTCGCGCGCCTGCGCAAAGACGGGGAAGAGAATCGCCGCCAGAATAGCGATGATAGCGATCACTACAAGCAGCTCAATGAGTGTGAAGCCGCTGCGTCTCTGATGCATTTGAACATCCTTTCTGTAGTCCATGACATGAACGGGAGAATTGTAGCACGAAACCGATGCCGTAACAAGCGGACTGCCGCCGTTCAGACAACCATTATCCCCGCAAAAGATAGACGACAGGTTACAGCGCGGTCTCCCGGAGGTTACATCCCAAAAGGCGCACCACGAAAACGGACCGGAGCCGAAAGCAGTGCAAGGACTGTGTAAGACCGCGTGCCCTCCCAATCCCTCCCCTCCGCTTCTGCCCCCCCCTTCATCAGAGAGGCGCATAAAATCCACGAGTAGCTTTGTGGCGCTCTTCGCCTATTGAGATTTCAGAACATGTCGGTTTGACCAAAGACGCATATCCCCCAAATGGCGGATTTTATGCGCCCCTCCGCGGAATAGTGAACTCTCACCGCGCCGATACGTCTACACTGCTGATTGTGAGAATTTTCACATAAGGAGCACAAGATGTCAGTCTACTCTTCCCCACGCCCCTCCCTGCCCGGCGTCTGGCACGGTTCGGAAGCTGAGTATAAGGAGATGCAGCTGCTGGGAATGATTGATGCGGAGGGCGTGATCCAGCCTCCCGCCCGCACAGCCCAGACCGAGCCGCGTGAGATCGTTCCCCGTCGTCCCATCGAAGCTCATGACGTATTGAATGAAGCCTACGCCTATGCGCGCCCCTCCTCCTTCTCCCGCGGTCTGCGCGTAGACCTCGGCGCGGTGACCCTGCTGCTTATCTCCGGAACCGCCAGCATTGACGAGGAGGGACGCTCGGTGCATATCGGCGACTTCCGGGCGCAGTGCTGGAGAACCTACCGCAACATCACCTGCCTGCTGAAGTCGGAAGGAGCCGACTGGCGCGACGTCGTGCGCTGCACTTGCTACCTGCGCGACATTGAACGCGACTACAGGGATTTCAACGAGGTTCGGACAGCGTTCTTCACCTGGCTGGGTCTGGATCCGCTGCCCGCCAGCACCGGAATTCAGGCGCGGCTGTGCCGCGAAGAGCTTCTGGTGGAGATCGAGGCGATGGCGGTCATCCCCGCCGGGCGCCGGCGATAGCGACGCGTCGCCAACAGACAGGCGTCGGAATGCGGACAGAGTCGATTTTCACGTTCTGTTTGGAAACGGGGAGTATCGCCATGACATCTTCTGATCTATGCTCTTCAGACTGCGCCGCACCGGACGAAGTGCCGTTTTCGCCCTACGAGAGCCGGGAAGAACTCGCCCCGCGCGGACGGATTGAGGCACTGGTCCTCCAGCGGCTGAAAAGCCTCGGCATTCAGCCGGCGCGCCTCTGCTCGGACGAGGTGTTCCTGCGCCGCGTCTATCTGGATGTCATCGGGACGCTGCCCTCCTCGCGCGAGGCGCGTCAGTTTCTGCAGGAGCGCTCCCCCGACCGGCGGGCAAAGCTGATTGACCGCCTGCTGGAGCGGGAGGAGTTCGCCGAATACCGCGCGCTCAAGTGGTGCGACCTTCTGCGGGTGAAGTCGGAGTTCCCGATCAACCTCTGGCCCAACGCCGTTCAGGCGTATCATCGCTGGATACGCGACAGCATCCGGAGCAACGTCCCCTACACGCGATTTGTCCGGGAACTTCTCACGTCCAGCGGCAGCAACTTCCGGGTTCCTCCGGTCAACTTCTATCGCGCCGTCCAGAATCGACAGCCGCAGACCATCGCCCGCGCGGTCGCGCTCACCTTCATGGGCTGCCGCGCCGAAAAGTGGTCTGCGGAGCGGCTCAACGGCATGGCGGCGTTCTTCTCGCAGATCGGCTTCAAGTCCACCGGCGAATGGAAAGAGGAGATCGTCTTCTTCGATCCGCAGAAGGCGCATTCCGGCGCGAAGCCGCTGACGGCGGTCTTTCCCGACGGCAAGCCGGTGCGCCTCTCTCCCGGCCGCGATCCCCGCGAGGTCTTTGCGGACTGGCTGACCGCGCCGGGAAATCCGTGGCTCGCCCGCTGCATCGCCAACCGCATCTGGTACTGGCTGTTGGGACGCGGGATCGTACATGAGCCGGACGACATTCGCCCCGACAATCCGCCCAGCAATCCCGAACTGCTGGCATATCTGGAGCGGGAGGTCATCGCGGCGCGCTACGACCTGAAGCAGATCTTCCGTCTGATCCTCAACTCCGGCGTCTATCAGCTCTCCTCCGTTGCGCGCTCCAGCCACCCGCAAGCCGCTGCGCAGTTTGCGCGCTATCCGCTGCGAAGACTGGACGCGGAGGTGCTGATAGACGCCCTGAACCAGATCACCGGAGCCACCGAAGAGTACTCCAGCCCGATCCCGGAGCCGTTCACCTTCATTCCGCCGGAAAAACGCTCGATCTCCCTCGCCGACGGCAGCATCACCAGCGCCTTTCTGGAGATGTTCGGGCGTCCGCCGCGCGATACCGGCATGGAGTCGGAGCGAAACAATCAGCCTACCGCCGCGCAACGGCTGCATCTGCTCAACTCCAGCCACATTCAGCGCAAGATCGAGAGGGGACCGTATCTGACAGGACAGACTCGATCCAGCCGGAACCCGCAGGCGGCGATCGAAGAGCTGTACCTGACGATCCTTTCGCGCTTCCCGACGCCGGAGGAGCGAAAGATCACCGCGGAATACCTGCGAACGGGAGCCGCCGGGCGCGACAGCGCGCTGGACATCGCCTGGGCGTTGATCAATAGCGCCGAGTTTCTCTATCGGCATTGACGCCGCGCGCAGTGGCTGCGCGGAAAGGGAGAGCGCGAACTATGAGCGTACAACACAGACCCCTGAGCGAGACGGAGATGACCCGGCGGGAGGCACTGCGTCTGGGACTCTGCGGCGCGGCGGGACTGTTGCTGCCTGATCCGCAGAGTTTCGCCCCCGTTGGGCAGGTCGGCTGTCAGACCGCCGGCAGTGCAAAGGCGAAGGCGGTTATCCAGATATGGCTCTGGGGCGGTCCCTGTCATCTGGACACGTTCGACCCCAAGCCGGAAGTCGGCGCGGACTACACCGGACCGCTGGATAAGGCGATCGAGACCAATGTGAGCGGCATCCGGATCGGCGAACTGCTGCCGGAACTGGCAAAGCAGGCGGATAAATACGCGCTGATCCGCAGCATGACTCACGGCAGCAACGCTCACGAGACCGCCGCCTACATCGTACAGACGGGGCGCAAGCCCGGCGACGGGCAGGTCTATCCGGGGGCAGGCGCGGTAGTATCGCTGTTTCGGGGCTACGAAGCCGGCTATAAGGGGCTGATCCCGCCCTACATCGTTCTGACGGAGCTTCAGGGACGCTTCTCCGAGTCGGGATTTCTGGGGTCGCGCGCCCGACCGTTCGCGACGGGCGGCGATCCGGGGGCGGCGCGTTTTGTGGTGGAGGGCATCTCGGCGGCGGGCATCTCCGAACAGCGTCAGCGGGACCGCCGCGATCTGCTGCATCGCCTGAACACGCTGGAGCGCGCCCATCCGAAAGACCCCGCGCTGCAGGCGCTGGCGCACTGTGAAGAGCAGGCATACGACCTGATCCTGGGCGACTCGGGCAAGGTGTTCGATCTGACGCAGGAGAAGGACGATCTGCGCGCCCGCTACGGACGCAATACCTTCGGACAGTCCTGCCTGCTGGCGCGCCGGCTGATAGAGCGGGGGGTCGTCTTTATCACCATCAACTACAAAGGATGGGACACGCACAAGCAGCACTTCCAGATCATGCGGCGCAAACTGCCCGAGCTGGATCGAGGACTGGCGAGCCTGCTGCAGGACCTGTCCGAACGGGGCTTGCTGGACAGCACCCTGGTCTGGGTCAGCGGCGAGTTCGGCAGAACGCCCCGTGTGCAGTGGGAGGCTCCCTGGAACGGAGGACGGGGACACTACGGCGCGGTCTTCTCGTCTCTGGTCGCCGGAGGAGGGTTCCGCGGCGGACAGGTGGTGGGCGCCTCCGACGCCCGCGGCGAAGAGGTCAAGGAGCGCCCCGTGCATCCGTCCGATCTGATTCGCAGCATCTACACGCTGGCGGGCATCTCGCCCGAAGCCGCGCTGCCCCATCCGCAGGGGCTGAAGGTGCAGGTCGGACCGCCCACGCCGGAGGGCGTCAGAACCGGCGGTATCCTGTCGGAGATCATGTGAGGGGAGGGATCGCGATGAGACCGAGAGGATGGTTCGCGCTCGCGCTGCTTGCCGCGATTCTGGCTTCTCCGGGAGCTATGGCGCAGCAACGTTCCCTGTCGCCGCGTATCGGCTACCTCTACCCCGCCGGCGGGCGTCAGGGAGCCACGCTGCAGATCACGGTCGGCGGACAGATGCTGGCAAGCGTCAACGGGGCGTATATCAGCGGACGCGGCGTACAGATCGCCGTGGACGGCTATGACCGACCGCTGACCCAGCGACAGGTCCAACTCCTGCGCGACAGGCTGGAGGAGGCGCGCAGGAGGCTGGGGGGAGGGGAGCTCCCCGCAGGGAGCGCAGCGCGTCCCGGACGCGGCGGACTGCTGGCGATGATGCGTCTGGCAAAGGAGGCGGGGATCACGGAAGAGGAGATACGCAAGCTGATCGAGTTCCAGCGCAACCGCAGCAACCCGAAAAGGCAGCCCAACCCGCAGATCGAAGAGCGGGTTACCCTGCAGATCACGATCGCTCCGGACGCTCCTCTCGGACCGCGCGAGCTGCGTCTGCTGACCCTCTCCGGTCCGACCAACCCGCTCCGTTTTGAGATCGGGACGATCGAGGAGCGGCGGGAGAGCGAGCCGAACGATTCCCGCTCCCCCACGGAGATCGCTGCACCGCTTCCGGTCGTGCTGAACGGTCAGATTCTGCCGGGCGACGTAGATAGGTTCGCCTTTCCCGCACGCAAAGGGGAGCGAATCGTCGTGGCGACTCAGGCGCGCGGTCTGGTTCCCTACCTCGCGGACGCCGTTCCCGGATGGTTCCAGCCGATCATCACGCTCTACGACCCCGCAGGACGCGAGATCGCCTGCGCCGACCATCACCGATTTCATCCCGACCCGGTTCTCTTCTGTGAAATACCGACCGACGGAACCTGGACGCTGGAGATCCGCGACACGCTCTACCGCGGACGGGAAGACTTCGTCTACCGCATTACGCTGGGCGAGATCCCCTATATCACCGACATCTTTCCGTTGGGAGGGCGCGCAGGCGCGTCCGCAACGGTCGCGGTAAAAGGCTGGAACCTGCCGCAGAGCCGGATGACTCTCACGATCCCCGAAGCGGGCGTCACACAGATCGGCATCCAGACCGACAAGATGGCTTCCAACCGCCTGCCGTTCGCGGCGGACACGCTGCCGGAGGCGCTGGAGAGGGAGCCGAACAACACGCGAGAACAGGCGCAGCGGGTCTCCCTGCCTCAGATCATCCACGGACGCATAGACCGCCCCGGTGATGCGGATGTCTATCGGATCGCAGGAAGGGCGGGCGAGAGTCTGGTCGCGGAGGTCTACGCCCGCAGACTGAATTCTCCGCTGGACTCGCGGCTGGAGTTGACCGACGCGCAGGGCAGAGTGCTGGCTTCCAACGACGACAGCGAGGACAGGGGAGCGGGACTGCTGACGCATCAGGCCGACTCGCGTCTTCAGGTAACGCTGCCCGCGACGGGAGCCTGCTATCTGATCCTGCGCGACACCCAGCGCAAAGGCGGAGAGGAGTACGCCTACCGCCTCCGAATCAGCACACCGCAGCCCGACTTTCAACTGCGAATCGCTCCTTCCGGTCTCGGTCTTCGCGCCGGTGCGACCGTTCCGTTCACCGTCTACGCACTGCGCCGCGACGGCTTCGACGGGGAGATCACGTTGAGACTGAAGGAGGCTTCTCCGGGATTCGTCCTGAGCGGGGGACGGATTCCTGCCGGTCAGGATAAGGTTCGGCTCACACTGACCGCTCCCGCCGTCCGCCTGTCCGAGCCGGCGAAGCTGCAGATGGAGGGCGTGGCGGTGATCGAGGGGCAGGAGGTTCGGCGGACAGCCTGCCCGGCGGAGGATATGATGCAGGCGTTCGCCTACCGGCACCTGGTCCCGGCGGAGGAGTGGATCGTTACCGTCTCCGGGCGCGCCCCCCTCGGAGTATCCCTGCGTCCCCGCGCCGGCTCTCCCGTGAAGATTCCGGCGGGCGGAACGGCGCGCCTGCCGCTGTCCGGATCGGTCAGCGCGCAGGGCGGGCGTCTTCAGGTGGAGATGCGCGAGCCGCCGCCGGGGATCGCGATCCGGAGCGTCACGGTGGAGCGCGGCGCGGTCATCGTGGAGATCTCCGCCGATGCCGGGAAGGTGAAGCCGGGTATGCAAGGCAATCTGATCCTGGAAGCGTTTCGCGAAATGCAGCCTGCGGCGGACGGCGTGCGCCCGGGAGCCCCTCCCCGACGCACGCCTGCCGTCGTGCTGCCTGCGATTCCCTTCGAGATCGTCGCGCCGGTCGGCGACGGGAAGTAGCGCCCGCAGCTACGGACCGGGATGCCCGGCGGGAGAGCCGCTCAGAAGCGCGCCCCGCTCCGGTTCTTCCGCCCATTTCACGATATTGCGCGCCATCCCGGTAAAGACGAAGTAGTGGACGGGCAGCAGCAGATGCCAGTAGAGGGTTCCCCAGATCGAGCCGGGCAGGTAGTAGGCGGTCTGCGTCAACACCCGCGTATCGTCCTCCCGTGACTCCAGGCGAAACTCCAGCCACGCCTGCCCGGGCAGCTTCATCTCGGCGCGCAGCAGCAGCCGGTTCGGCTGATAGTCCTCCACGCGCCAAAAGTCAATCGAATCGCCGGGGACGATCACCTCCGGATCGCGCCTGCCGCGCCGCAGCCCCACCCCGCCGATGAGCCGATCCAGCGCGCCCCGTATCGCCCAGAGCCGATCCGCGTAGTACCACCCCGTCTCCCCGCCGATCCGGGCGATCGCTCTCTGAAGGTGGGGCAGCGGGGCGCGGGTCTGCACCTGCTGGACATCGCGTTTCAGCTCATGCGGACGACAGCATGCCAGGATCGCGTCCAGAGCGGGCGGTATCGCGCCCTGTATCGCGCCCGTCCAGCGCGTGGAGACGCGGCGTTCGTCGGTGGCGCGCAGGGCGCGCGCAACCGCCTCCCGGAACGGCGTCAGGGGAACCGGCATCAGACGCTGCGCCTCCGCATTCTCGCAGACCATCTCCCACTTCAGCCCCTCGACCAGCGGAAACGCGATGGACGCCGGAACCGGCGTCACCAGGTTGATCCAGTAGGCGGAGAGACGGGGCGTCAGCACCGGAACGGTGAAGATCAGGCGGCGCAGACCGCGGATGTCGGCATAGACCTCCATCATCTGCCGATAGGTGAGAATGTCGGGACCGCCGATGTCCAGCACCCTGCCCGCCGACTCCGGACAGTCGAGCGCGGCGACGAGATAGGCGAGCACGTCCTCAATGTAGATCGGCTGCGAGCGGGTCTTGATCCAGCGCGGACAGACCATCACCGGCAGCTTCTCCGTCAGATGACGCATCATCTCGAAGGAGGCGCTTCCCGCGCCGACGATCATCGCGGCGCGAAACTCGGTGACGGGAACCGCGCCAGAACGCAGGATATCCCCCGTGCGGTGGCGGCTCCGCAGGTGCGCCGAGGTTGCCCCGTCACGCTTTCCGAGTCCGCCCAGATAGATGATCCTCTTCACGCCGCAGGCTTCCGCGGCGGACGCGAACGCCCGCGCGCCCGCCTTCTCGCGCTCCTCGAAATGGGCGCGCTTATCGCCCATCGCATGGATGAGATAGTAGGCGACCTCCACCTCCCTCAGGGCATGCGCGAGGCTCTCCGGATCGAGAATGTCACCGTACACGATCTCCAGCTGCCCCGGATACTGGATATCCTTCTCCCATCGCCCCGCCAGACGCTGCGGCTCGCGCGCCATGCACCGCACCGCATACCCCCGGCGCAGCAGCAGGGGAACCAGCCGTCCGCCGACATATCCGGTCGCTCCGGTTACCAGAATGCGTGTTCTGCTCATCTACGCCTCCATAATATATCACTGCATGATGATACGTTATCTGAGCGCATTTTTCTTCGTATATCGGTATACTGCGCATCTAGTCTCTTATCGCTGGTCCGAAAGTCTCTGCCATTGGTGTGCAAAAAAGCGGAGGCTCTTTTTGAAGAGCCTCCGCTACCTTCGATGAAAACATAGGTGAAACAGAATGGCGCGGATGACGGGACTTGAACCCGCGGCCTCCTGCGTGACAGGCAGGCGCTCTAACCGTACTGAGCTACACCCGCGCGTTGCGTGAGAGGTCTCCCTCCACGCGCAACTATTATAACGCCGCCGCTGGAAATTGTCAATATTTTCCGGGAGGTTCTTTGCGTTTCGGATCCCCGCGTCACCGGACGGGAGCGCGCCAGCCGCTGTAGAGCGCCCAGCCGATCCAGCCCTGCTCCCGATCGCTGCCCAGCGTGCGCGTCTCGCCGCCCCGCTTCTCGCGCACCTTCACCGGATAGCAGTTCCCGGCGAACGCGATCTCGCGCAGCCCCGCCACGCTGAACGCCGCATCCTCGACATCAAAGATGGGGCGCAGGTCCTTCTCATCCATGCCGTTGCCGTAGAGGAACATGCCGAGGATCTCGGTGCGCCCTCCCGCGCGGGTGCGGACGCGCACCCCCAGCCCCTCGTTCTTCTTTCCCAGAATCCAGAGGTCGCCTCCCGTGTTCTGCACCAGCCCGACATCGCTGTTGCCCTCCGGGTTCAGATGACGCGCCCACGCCTTTGAACCGGGCTTGCGAAGCTCCAGGGTCCCCGCCACATTGGTCGCAAAGATCTCTCCGCCCCCGCTGCCGACCAGCAGGACGCCTCCGCTCTCCATCACCAGCGTGTGTGCGGCGGAGCGGTTCTCCAGCGTGATCGGCGGACCGCCGAACGAGTCGAGGTTCTGGAACTTCACCACCGGCGCGGAGCGGTCGTCCACCACAAAACGCCCCTCTGCGCTGCCAATGATCCGCCCGAAGCCCAGTCCGAGAATATGCCGGACGCTCCCGTGCACGCGCACCGGCTTCTCCAGACTGTACCAGTTGGGATCGGGTCCCTCGATCCCCCGCAGATAGACGGTCGTTGCGCCCCGCGCCGCCGCCGCGTCTATCGCCTTCTGGATCGCCGCCGCGTCGTCCTGATTGTCCCCCGCCTTCGCCCCGAAGTCGTTGGCGCAGACCCAGCGCGCAGGATCGGTCTCCCAGGCGACCGCCGGCTCCCGCTTGATCGGCAGGCGCAGGGAGCGGGCAGGCGAGTCGAACTGCCTCTTGATCTCGTGCGAGATATACTCGTCAATCGCCGCCCCGTCCACATTTCCGCTCGGCGTCTCGCTCTGCAGCGCCGTTTTGTAGCCGCGAGTCTGCACATTGCGCGCATAGAGCACGCTGCGGTTGCGGATCGCCGGACCGTCCGCGCCGCGCGTCGAGAACCTGCCGTTCACCAGCGCGACCACGCCCCCCCACCACGTCCAGTCGTTGGGGTAGTCCACGAAGAGAGCAAGAGGCGTGTTCTCGACCGTCAGGTCCTCGATCCCGACAGCGGTCGCGTTGACGTAGACGCCCTGCTTGCGGCAGTTACGGACGGTGATCCGGGAGAGGGTCTGCCCCCAGTTCCACTGCGTCAGGATCCCGGTCTCGAAGCCGTCTATCACCACATCCTGGATCAGGTTGGGGCTGCTCTGGTCTATGAAGCCGGCGTTAATGCCGTTCTTGCCTCTGCCGGTCACCCGCACCTGCTTGATGATGCCGGTGTTGGTAGCGCACCAGCGGATGCCGTCCGTTTCGGGATTGTCGCCCACATCCACCGTGAAGTTATAGAGGTTGCGCATGAACCAGTCTGCGGAGGTGGGACCGGTCTCGCGGGGATGCGTGCGGATCACCGAACTGCACTCTTTCGCCCCGTTATCCAGACGGACAATCACGCCGTCCCGCGTCTCGCCGTAGATCCAGGGTCCGATCGCCGAATTCACGACCAGCGTGCGCGTGACCCGATAGACGCCTTTGGGCAGGTAGAGGACGCGGGTCGCCCCGCCGATGCCGCAGCTGGCGTCAATCCCCCTCTGCAGCGCGTCGGTGTCGTCGGTTACGCCGTCTCCCTTCGCCCCCAGGTCGCGCTTTGCATCCAGCACGGAGGCGTCCTTCGGGAAGACGATCCGGTTCGCGGCAGCGCGGGTCTGCGCCTGCGCCGACAGCGCAGCCGCCATCCAGAGCATCGCCGTATAGACGGCTATTTGCCGACAGTGCCGGTAAGTCATAAAAAAAGCCTTTCTGTCCCAGTTCGCTGCTGGAGACCATCTTGCAGCTATAGCCGCGCACGGTGAGCAGATCGCGCGGGTTGTCCGGATCCGACTCGATCATGCAGCACAGACGGCGCATATAGACCGCCAGCGCATGACGCCTATCTCCGTATCGTCGCCCCATACCCGTTCGAACAGCCAGTCCCGCTCCAGCGCATGGAGGATAAGGCGGTCATCGTCTACAGGAATCAGTTTACCAGCCATTTCTCTCTTTGTTAGCATCACGAATACAAAAGAGCCGCACGTGGTAAACAGCGGCATTCAGGCTCTTTTTGGGATCAGAAGATGCGAAGGAGAGGCGGTCGCCCGCCTCCTCGCCGGGGCGGCATCCTCGCGCGCTGCTATTGTAGTATATCTGCCGGAAGGTTACCATCAGGGTTCAAAATGGCTACGATCCGTTATCCATCCCCTCACCGGTCGATATAGTCTTTGGAAACCCCCATCTCTTCCGGCGCATGCAGTCGCAGCATCTTCCTATGCACATCCTGCGGGATATGCAGCGCGGTCAGCTTCGAGACGACGATCATCACCAGGATCGCCAGAGGCACGCCCCAGATGGCGGGCTGCTCCATCAGTGACCGGACGAGCGGGCTTATATGCCAGGCGAGTATCTTCTTGTCCAGCAGCATGGAGGTCACGATCGCCGCCAGCGACAGCAGTCCCCCGCTCAGCATCCCGATCGCCGCGCCGTATTTGGTCAGTCCGCGCCACCAGGAGCCGATCAGCAGCAGAGGAAAATAGGACGCCGCCGCAATCGCAAACGCCCACCCGACCATCATGTTGATGTCGAAGGTCTCCACCAGATAGCCCAGCAGCATCGCCGCCGCCCCGAATCCGATGGCTGATACCTTGAAGGCGCGCAGACGCTCCTCCGGTGAAGATGCCGGGCGCAGGATTTTACCGTAGATATCGTGCGCCATCGCCCCCGACATGCTGACCAGCAGCCCGGAGAAGGTGGACATGAACGCCGCAAACGCCCCTGCGCTGGTGATGCCGCTCAGAATCTGTCCCAGCAGCGGACTGCCCAGCATCATCGGCAGGCGGATCACCACCGTATCGGTGGCGTGATTGGCGTAGAGCTGCGGCATGACGCTGCGCCCCAGCGCGCCCCAGACCGGCGTGAAGACATAGAAGCAGCCGAGCATCACCATCACCAGCATGGTCGTCCGCTTCGCGCTGCGACCGTCCGGGTTGGTGTAGAAGCGCACCAGGATATGCGGAAGTCCCGCCGTGCCGCAGACCAGCGCGATAATCAGCGAGTAGGTGTAGAGCAGCGGGTAGCCGTACTTGCCGCTGAGCGTGCCGAAGGGTTCGATCCAGCGTTGATTGCTCGGAGCGTTGGGAACCGCCGCGCCCGCCGCCAGATAGCCCTCGGTCGGCTCCGCAAACTCGATCCTCAGCGGGGCGCGGACCGGCTTGCCGTTCTCCATCACCGGTTGTCCCCGCGCATCTATCACCTGCATCGGATAGGTGGTGATGTATCCGCCCCGCGGCAGGGTGATATTCCGCTCCATCTGCAGATACTCGAAGGTTGGATCGCCATGCTGAGACGCCAGCGGGATCAGCCGTTCGCCCGGCTTCAGCGTGCGCGCCGACGAGAGACGCGCCACCTGCGCGCCCTGCGGAAAGATCAGCGAGCCTCCCGCCTCATCCGCCGGAAAGGTGATGACGTTGGCGGGCGCGTCGCGCTGCCCCTTGAACTTTAGCAGAACGCGCTCCGACAGCTTCGGGGTCTGCGCGGGCTGCCGCAGATTAGCCTCCAGGTTCGTGTGATAGCCGCCGAAGACCGCCATCAGCACAAAGACCGGCGCGGCGATGGCAAACAGCTTCGCCCAGTACTGAAACGCCTGCACGATGGTGATCCCCTTCATGCCTCCCAGAGCGACGTTGAAGGTGATCACCGAGCCGACCACCAGTATCCCCGCCCAGTAGGGCCACTGCAGAATGGAGACCATCGTTACGCCCGCGCCCTTCATCTGCGGCATCGTGTAGAACAGTCCGATGAACAGCACAAACGTCACGGCGATCTTGCGAAAGAGCGGGCTGTCGAAGCGTCCCTCGGCGAAGTCCGGAATCGTGTAGGCGCCGAAGCGGCGCAGCGGTCCGGCGATGAACAGCAGCAGGAACAGGTAGCCGGTGGCGTATCCGACCGGATACCAGAGCGCGTCGTAGCCGTTTTTCATCAGCATGCCGGCGATTCCCATAAAGGAGGCTGCGCTCAGGTACTCGCCGCTGATCGCGGAGGCGTTCCAGAAGACGTTGACGGAGCGTCCCGCTACAAAGAAGTCGGAGGCGGTGCGCGAGGCGCGGGTTGCCCAGATGCCCAGCCCGATCGTGATGACGGTGATCAGAACGACGAACAGAAGCGGTATCAGTCCCATCACTCCTGCTCCTTTTCGGCGTCGGTCTCAATAAACGCCGGTTTCACCTCGCCGACGCCCTCCGGCTCCAGCGGTTCGCCCGCCTCGATGCCGAGCACGGCGCGCCAGTCGGCGCACTCCGCCTCGATCCGGTCGGTCTGACGGATGAAGTAGGCGGAGAGCGCCCAGGTGATCGGGAAGAACAGCACGCCCAGAAAGAGCCAGGAGACGGTAAAGCCGAGAACGGGGCGGTTTGCCAGCGCGGGCAGGTAGTAGTTGACCAGCGGCAAGCCCAGAACCATCAACAGGAAGACGGCAGCGACGCGCAGGCTCAGCGCCGCCTGACGCCGCATGACAAGATGCGCCAGCCGCGCATGCTCCTCTTCCGACAGCGCGTGAATCGGGTGTTTCTCGTCGCGCATGTCTGCACCTCTCTTCTCGCGGGGATTGTGGCGGACTATTCGACACGGATCGCGCAAATTCTTCCCTTTCTGCGCGATCGGATGCGCCGGTCTGCCGGAAAACCGGGAAGGAGGAGACAGAGGCGAGGCAGAAGAGAGGGCGGGGAGCCGCAGATGGAGCCGAAAAAGCGTCTGGGAATGATTGCGGACGATCTGACGGGGGCCTGCGACACGGGAGTCAAGTTTGCTCTGCGCGGCTTGCGGGTCGTGGTCGCGCTCTCTCCGACGCTCGATTCGATACGTCTGCCGGAGTCGGACCTGCTCGCGCTCTCCACCGATACCCGCACCGCCGCCCCGGAGACTGCCCGCCGCAGAATCCGTGGCGCCTGCCTCTGGCTGGAAAGGCAGGGCGCGGCTCTCTTTTACAAGAAGATCGATTCCGTCCTGCGGGGCAATATCGGCGCAGAGATCGCGGCAGCGCTGGAGATGAGCCGCTGTCCCTTTGCGGTCGTCGCGCCCGCCTTACCGGTGATGGGGCGGCGGATGCGCGGGGGAAAGCTCTATCTCGGAGACAGCCGGGAGCCGTCCGCCGATCTGATGGAGAGGCTTGCCGCGCAGGGCGTCGCCGACGCCGCCCGGATCGGCTTACGCGAGATTCGCAGGGGCAGCGAGAGCCTCGCCTCCGTGATGCAGAGGCTTCACCATGATGGGAGGCGCGTGCTGGCAGCCGACGCCGAGACGGACGAAGACCTGCGTCGGATTGCAGAGGCGATAGCCGCTTGTCAGCCATCGCCGCTGCCCGCCGGCTCCGCCGGGCTGGCAATGGCGATGGCGGAACGATGGGAAGCCTCCGATCTGCCGGAAGAGCCGATGCCGCAGACGGAAGGACGCGCAATGGCGTTTATCGGCACGCGCCACCCGGTTACGAAGCAGCAGGTCTCCCGGCTCGCGGAAGATTCCGGTCGCCTGATCGCGCTGGACAGACGCGCCCTCTCCGCCGCCCGCAGCGCGCTGGACGCAGGAGAGACCCCGATCTTCCGGGTGCGCTGGAGGAGGTCAGAAGAGCCGGTGGTCCGCACCCTCTGCGCCCTCTGCGGCGAGTATCCCGTGCGCGGGCTGCTCCTCTCCGGAGGAGACACGGCGGCACATATCTGCCGGCTTCTGGGGGCGCAGGCGATACTCCTGCGGGGCGAAGCGGAGAACGGAACTCCCTGGGGACGGCTCATCGGAGGCGAGGCGGCGGGACTTGCGGTCTGCGCCAAATCGGGCGGCTTCGGCGAACCGGAGACGCTGCGGCGCGCCGCCGCCTTTCTGCGCCGGCAGGTCAGCCCTCCGCCGGACGCAGGGGTCTCCTCCTCCACGCGGGAAAGGAGTGATAACCTATGACGAACCTCGAACCTCCGCGCATCGCCATCACCCTGGGAGACCCGGCAGGCGTCGGTCCCGAGGTGGTTCTCAAAGCGCTGTCCGATCCTGCGATCACGCAGGCGGCGCGCTGCCTGATCGTGGGAGACGCCCGCGTACTTCAGCGGACGGCGCAGCAGATCGGTCTTCGGATGCCGGATACCGTTGTCACCGACATCGAGTCGCTGCCCTCTGAGACGCATGCCGCCATACTCGACCTGCAGCGGATCGCGCCGTCGCAGTTTCAGCCGGGACAGCTGAGCGCGCTGTGCGGGCTGGCGGCGATAGAGTATATCCGCGCCGCGACCCTCCTCTGCCTGCGCGGACAAGCGGACGCGATGGCGACGGCTCCGGTCAACAAAGAGGCGATCGCCCTCAACGGCATCCCCTTCACCGGACACACGGAGTATATCGCGCAGCTGTGCGGCATGACAGAGTCGCGTATGCTGCTGGTCAACGACCGCCTGCGCGTGGTGCATGTTACCACCCACTGCAGCCTGCGGGACGCCTGCGCGGTAGACCGCCATCGGGTGCTGCAGACGATCCTCGCGGGACACGCCGCCGCCGTCGCCATGGGCTTTCCCGATCCGCGAATCGCGGTCTGCGGCTTGAATCCCCACGCGGGCGAGCACGGCTTATTCGGACAGGAGGACGAGACGGCAATCCTTCCAGCGGTGCAGGAGGCGAAGAAGGAGGGTATCCGATGCGACGGTCCGCTGCCCGCCGATACCCTCTTCTACCGGGCGGTTCGGGGAGACTACGACCTGGTGGTCGCTATGTACCACGACCAGGGGCACATCCCGATGAAGGTGATCGATTTTGAACGGACCGTCAACGTCTCGCTGGGACTGCCCATCATCCGCACCTCGGTAGATCACGGCACAGCGTTCGATATCGTCGGGCGCAACCAGGCGGACCCCTCCAGCCTGAAGGCGGCGATCCGTCTGGCGGCGACGATGGCGCGCAATACCCGGTGCGCGTAGCGCGCCCCCTCTTTCTCACGCTTCGGGCGGGCGGTTCGGAGGAATGGGCTGGAGGATCTTCCGCCGTTCGGGCGTCAGACGATCCAGCAGCGCCTGCGAATAGACGTAGCCGTAGCGGGTCGCCGCCCAGCTCACCCCGTAACGATAGATCACAACCCGCCGCTCCCCTTCCGGGTTGGTGCGGCTGCTCCCCCCGTGCATCATTCCGTCCACAAACAGCAGGGCGTCTCCGGCGTTCATGTAGACGGGGATCGCGCCCGGCAGATCGTCCATGCGATCTCCGCGCGCATAGTCGCCCGCCAGCGGATGCGGGAAGTTGGACTTGTGGCTGCCCGGAATCACCATCGTCGGACCGTCGCCGGGACCGATGTCGGTCAACGCCAGCAGAATGTTGCACTGCCCGCAGCGGAAGACGCCGTGCGCATACAGATATCTTCCGCGCAGCGCGCCGCGATAGCCGCCGGAGTGCACCGGATGGTGTCCTCCGGAACGGCGGATGGAGGCGATGCACTCGTCTATGAACAGCCCCTCCACATAGGAGTGCTCCTCGCCGCAGTAGCGGCGCACATAGTTGATCCAGGAGGGATGGTCAATCAGCCGCTCGAACGGCTCCCCTGCCTCCACGCAGTTATGCAGTTCAAAGCCGGTGTCGCCGGTGTAGTCGCGACGCTGGCAGTTGCCCCACCACTCGCCGTACTGCAGCGGCGGGAAGCGGTCGAAGGCGCGGTTCAGGTCGGCAAGCAGATCCGGCTCCAGCGCGTTCTCCAGCAGCAGGTAGCCGCGCAGATCGAACAGAAAGTCGTCCAGAGGCGACGGTTGTCGAAGATCCATAGGTCTCATCTCCCGAAGTGATGTCGAATCTACCCCCACAGCGCGGTCAGGAGACTGCGCCCCGGCGGGATGGTCAGTGACAGATAGCTGCGATGATGCACGCGGCGGGGCGCGCTGGGCGTCTCCTCTCCGTTCCAGTATACGCCCAGAAGCCGCTCGCCGCCCCACTGACGCGGGATCATCAGGCGCAGGTCTGCGCTCTCCGGCGGAGCCTGCACCTCCCAGCGCCAGAGATTTCCCTCGCGCGTTCCCGCCCCGACCGTCACCGACAGACGCCGCTCCCAGAAGTCCGCCCAGGTCTCCAGCGCCATACGCGGGATTTTCAATGCGCTGGCGGCGCTGAAAACCTCTTCCCAGAACCGCCGGCTGTAGGTCGCGAAGGAGACCGGGTGCGTGTTGATGCAGAGCAGGCTATGATACTCCTCCGCATTGACAAAGAGCAGATCGGAGAGCAGACTGACCGCCTCCTCCGTCTCCAGATTGAGCGAGAAGGGATATCCGCCCGCCTTCAGGGTCGTCTCGTCGCTGAACTGCGCGGGCTGCTCAAAGATCGGCAGGACGGTTCCGTCCAGGTCTACGAGCGGGCAGGGCAGTCCGCCCCCGGTCATGTAGCTGCGGGTGTTGGGCGGGCAGGTGAAGTAGTTGCTGTCCCAGGTAAAGCCGGCTTCGCGCATCCAGCGTCCCCCCTGCACCCATCCCGCCCAGGGTATCACATGGCTGCGGACGCTGCATCCCGGCTCGACGCCGTACCTCTGCGTAAACACCTGCCGGTGACGCTGGACGGTCGGCTGCAAGCTCCAGGCGATCGGTTCGGTGAGCACGGGATGGATCGAGAAGGTGTGTCCCTCCGCCGCCCATCTCTCCCGCAGTTCCGGCGTTACCGCCGAGTCCTCCACCAGATAGAAGGTGATTCCGACCTGATGGTGCCGCGCCGCCTGAAGCAGGGTCTCGAACTGCTCCGGCGCAGACCAGTCGTCATCACTGGAGACGACCAGCGCGGTCCCGGCGTTATCGGGGAAGTACCAGAGCCAGGGCAGCGGCGCCGTCTCCTCATACGTATCGGTCAGCAGGTGGCGCAGCAGATGGCACTGCAGGTCCGCCTGCGGGATGTCCGCCCGCTCCATATCCAGATGCCCGACAAACATATCGGCGGCGCGCCATCCAGGAGCGACCTCGTTAGCGTGCATCGAGACCCGGCGCGGATCGCCCTGGCGCATCAGCGCCACGCTCTGCGGTAGATCGTAGAGAAAGAGGATCGCCTGCCCCTGTCCGCGCCGAAGACGGATCGCCGCCGCCTGTCCGGTAGGCAGATGCTCCGGCGTGGCGTCCCGCTCCTCCAGGATCACCTCGGCATCGGCAGGCGGCTGATACCGGCAGAGCGGTCCATGAAACTGCATCGGCTCCTCGCGAAAGCCCGGTACCAGCGCGCCCAGATAGCCGCCCAGCGTCGTCCGGTAGGTCGGCGTCAGCCCGAAGACGGCGGCAAGCTCCGGCGAGGGCAGGAAGGCGACCAGCAGGCATCCGCCGGTCACCGCCTCGTACAGAGCCTGCGCCTGTTCGCGTCCCAGCGGCGTATGTGCAACCACAATGCGGTCCGGCGGATCCCAGGAGCCGTCGGTCGGAATGGCGCGGGGAGAGAGGCAGGGGACGCTGCCCAGCCCCTCCATCCGCAGCAGCTCCGCCGTATACTTCCCGAAGTTATAGGGACGCCGCTCCTCCTCCGCAATCAGTAACAGGTCGTGCTCTCTCCCCATCGCTTTCTCCCCTTCCGTACGACGGAACCGCAGCCGGCTTCCCGGTGCGCATAGACTCAAACGCGCAGATCGCCGGGGCGATGGAGCGCGCCGCCTCCGTCGGTCCGATCACCGGGTCGCGCCCCTCGCGCACCGCCGCGGCAAACTCTTTCAGCATGAAGTACTCGCTGGTTCCATGCCCGGCTTGTGTCTCCACACCGGGATGGCTCCAGTAGGGGTTGCCCGTCGGTGTCATCCCCCGCAGACCCGGAACCAGATCGGTGAAGTAGAAGGTCTCCTCCTGGTTCACCCGCCCGCCCTCAAACGTGCCCCGATCGCCGTAGAGCGAGAAGTAGAGTGCGTAGGGGCGCGCCATCGCGTAGGAGACGGTGATCTTGTAGGCAGCTCCGCTTGCTCCCCTTAATAGACAGACGGCGGTCGAAGGCTCCGGGTGACCGGGCACGGACTGCCCGACCCCGTAGGCGAAGACCTCTGAAAACTCCCTCTCGCCCGCCAGCCAGCGCAGCGTGTCGAAGGCGTGCGGTCCGCCCCCCAGCAGCGTGGTCTGCGGCTGCGCCGGGTCCCATCGCCAGTGCGGCGATCCGTCCGGCTCCACCGTATGCCAGCCGTCGCGCAGCAGGTTATGCAGGTACTCCGCCTCCCCGTAGAAGACCTGCCCCCAGCAGCCCTCCTCTCCCATCCGCTTCGCCGCCTCCAGCGCCGGAAACCAGCGCACTTCGTTGCCCATCATATACTTTGCGCCGGTGCGCGCGGAGGTCTCGATGATCGCCTCCAGCTCCGTCAGAGTGTAAGCGGCGGGGATCTCGGAGAGGACGTGCCTGCCCGCTTCCAGCGCTTCCAGCGCCTGCGCCGCGTGCTCGTGGTCGGGCGTCGCGATCATCACGGCATCCACATCCTCCCGCGCCAGCATCTGCGCATAGGAGTCGCAGACTGTCGGGATACGGTACGCCTGCGCCAGCCTCTCCGCCCGCTCCCGGCGCAGATCGCAGACCGCCGTCACGCCGATCTCCTCCGGTATCGCCTGCGCGCAGGCAGCAACGAAACTTCCCCTTCCACATCCCAGAATGCCAAAACGCAGCATGACAACCCTCCTCCCTCAATACGGCAGTAACCCTACCTCTTTTCGCGATTGTCCCTCGAGACTCCTTAGCAAACGTATTCGCATCTCAGCATAGAAACGTTTTAACACTAAAAATATAGATGTTTAGAACCGACTATTTGTCATACATGCTGTTGTCTAAGTTGTTATTTTCATATTCACACACAAATTCTGATCACTGAACAACACCCTTCAGCGCCGGTGCGGTAAGAACCTTCTTCTCGCTGCTCTGGCGAGTATGTCCGAATTCACGAACACATTATCGGGTTCGAAGAGGATCTTCTCATGTCCGCCACGAGAAACAGAAAGCCGCTCGGACAGCTGTTAATCGAACGCCGCTTGATTACCGAAGAGCAATTGCAGCAAGCGCTGCAACAGAAAGAGCGTACCGGGCGTCTTCTAGGAGAAGTGCTGATTGAACTGGGATTTGTTACCAGCGATCAACTGGGACAGATCCTGCGGGATATGGTCGGGGCGGACTACGTTGACCTCTCCGCCGTCGAGATAGACCCGGAGGCGCTCTCCCTGCTGCCGCAGGATTTCCAGCGTCAGCACGGCGTCCTCCCCTATCGTCTGGACGGCAGCCGCCTCTATGTCGCCATGCGCGACCCCTTGGACATCAAGACGATTGACCGGATCAACCTGATGTCCGGGCGGGACATCTTCCCGATGTTCGCCCCGATGCCAGAGCTTCAGAAAGCCTTCCAGAGGCTCTACACCCTCAGTAACGTCGCCCGCAGCGTCCTGCTGGAGATGGAGGAGGTTCGCCAAAAGGACTATGTGGAGGACGCAGAGCTGTCGGCAACCCAGTTGGAGATGTTAGCCGAGGACGCCCCCATCATCCGGCTGGTGAACACCATCATCGCCGAGGCGACCTCCGCCCGCGCCAGCGACATTCATATCGAACCCCGCGAGCATATTGTTCGCGTTCGCTACCGCATTGACGGCGTTCTGTACGATCAGATGGAGTTTCCCCGCAGCTACCACGCCGCCGTCATCTCGCGTCTGAAGATCATGTCGCGCCTGGATATCGCCGAACGCCGACGCCCGCAGGACGGGCGCATCGCCTTCTCCGAGACAGGAGACCGGGAGTACGACCTGCGCCTCAGCCTGATCCCTATGCTGTTCGGCGAGAAGGCAGTGATGCGAATCCTAGACAAGAAAGGGACGCTAATCCCACTAGAGCAGCTCGGTCTCTACCCGGAGCAGCTTCATCTCCTCCAAGAGATGATCCGCCATCCACATGGGATCGTTCTGATCACCGGACCGACCGGCTCCGGTAAATCCACCACCCTCTATGCCATCCTCAATGCGATAGACGACGGACGGCGCAATATCAGCACCATCGAGGATCCGATCGAGTACCAACTCGACGGCATCAACCAGTCGCAAGTCAACGCCAAAATCGGCTATACCTTCGCGGAGGGGCTGCGCTCCTTTATGCGACAAGACCCGGATGTGATCATGGTCGGAGAGATACGCGACCGGGAGACGGCGGAAACGGCGGTGCAGGCCTCGCTGACCGGACACCTGGTGTTCAGCACACTCCATACCAACAACGCGCCGGAGGGGATGGTGCGGCTGGACAATATCGGCGTAGAGCCCTATCTGATCGCCTCCTCCGTCATCGGGATCGTCGCGCAGCGGCTTCTACGACGGGTCTGCTCCGCCTGTTCTGCGCCGGTCAAGCCCGACCCTGAGCTGTTGAAAGCGTTCGGCATCTCCTCGTCGGAGGCTTCCGAGGGCGACTTCCGAATGGGACGAGGATGCGTTCAGTGTAGCGGGCGCGGCTACCGCGGCAGGGTCGCGGTCTTCGAGGTGTTGCCGGTTACTCCCCGGCTGCGGCAGGCGATACTGGAGCGATCCAGCGGAGAGTCGCTGCGGTACCTCGCGCTGGAAGAGGGGATGATACCTCTCTTTGAGGCGGGGCTTCGACAGGCATGGGGAGGCATCTCCACTCTCGAAGAGGTAGATCGCGTTCTCCCCAAAGAGCAGACGGCTTCCGTCCTCCGCAGAATTATGCGCGCCGCCTAACGTTCTCTGTGTCACCTCCCCATAAATCGTGAAACCGAAACAGAACGAGATACGTCCTGATATTTAGATATTTGGCTAAACATCAAAACAGTGAGCCGAGATGAAACTTGACCTGGTCTTCAAGGCGCTGGCGGACCCGACGCGGCGTGAGATACTGCGGCTGCTCAACAGCGGCGAGATGACCGCCGGACAGCTGGCGGACCGCTTCGACATCTCCGCCCCTTCGATGTCGCACCACTTCAACGTCTTGAAACAGGCAGACCTGATCTCCGCGCGGCGCGACGGGCAGTTGATCTACTACTCCCTGAATACCACCGTCTTTCAGGACATTCTGACGAGGATGTTCTCTCTGTTGGAGCCGGGCGCGGAAGCAGAGGAACGGAGAGGAAGATGAAAACCAGACAGACCCTTCTCTACAGCGGGCTGCTGATCGGGGTCACCCTGCTGTATACGCTGATCGTCTACCCGCGCCTGCCCGATCGGATGCCGATCCACTGGAATATTCGCGGAGAGGTGGACGGATGGGGCGACAAGCGGTGGGCAGCCTTTCTGGGAATCGGGATGATGGCGCTGATTCTGGGCTTGATGCACGTACTGCCGCTGCTCTCACGACGCCCCTTCCGCGTCGAATCGTTCCGGGAGACCTACAACTTCATCACCTTCATTCTGGTCAGTCTGTTCGGCTACATCCAGATGATGGCTCTGCGGGGCGGACTGCACCCGGACAGCGACATCTCCCGTCCGCTGATCGCCGGACTGCTGCTCTTTTTTGCCGTCATAGGAAACGTGATGGGCAAGGTGCGGCGCAATGAATGGGTGGGCGTGCGGACCCCCTGGACGTTGAAAAGCGACTTTGTCTGGATCGCCACACACCGGCTGGCGGGTCGCCTGATGGTCGCCACCGGTCTGGGGGGCGCAATCGGCATCTGGGCGGGCTTGCCGATCATGCTCTGCTTCGTTCCCTTCCTCGTGGGGATGTTCTACCCGGTCCTCTACTCCTACCTGCTCTACCGTAAACGCCGGGAAAACGGCTGGGAGGAGTGAGCCACTCCCCTGTCCTTGCGAGGGAGGCGTAAGCCGACCGAAGCAATCTCGCAACCCGACAGCGGGGATTACAGCGATGGACTCCAGTCCATCGCTGTAGTTACTATCCTGTACCCGTCCGTTCTTTCCGAAACGTGGAAGATTGCTTCGCTGACGCTCGCAATGACAGGCTGGGAGCGTGTCGCCTGTTACTGGAACGGTAGAGTGTCCCGCTCCGTCATTGCGAGGGAGGCGCAGCGTCTCCTTTCCTGTCATTGCGAGGGAGGCGCAGCGTCTCCTTTCCTGTCATTGCGAGGGAGCGACAGCGACCGAAGCAATCTCACCCCGATTCCCGCCTCCCGTACGCTGCCGCACAACACCTGCATGGAATACGGTATTCATCCGAAGACTTGCGCGGGCGTAGAAAATGTGCTTAAATGGTTTCGTTCAGGAATTAACGGCATACAGGAACCGCCGATGCGCAGAGAGGTGACGCCGGGAGCGGAGGAGGAGGTCTGCGCATGGGCTTCTTTGCCCCTGATGCCGGTATCGCGGCGCCCGCTCCAGCGTCAGACCGGTTCGACGAGGAAACAATTCATGAAACGAAACCTGTTGTCTCTTTCGATCCTGCTGCTGGCTGTTGCAGCGCTGGCGGCAAGCCTCTCGCAGGGAGTGTTCGCGCAGGGCAATCTTCCCTCTTATGTTCCCGGCGAGGTGCTGATCGGCATTCGCAACGACGGAGTGCCGCGCGCGCAGCCGCTGCAGGCGGTAACGTCTGTCGGGCAGGTGATTGGGCAGCATCCGGCTGCGAACATCTACCGGGTGCGTCTGCGCGCCGGCATCTCGGTTCCGAACGCCCTCGCGCAGTTGAGACAGAACCCCGCCATTCTCTACGCGGAACCCAACTACATCCGCCGGATCACCGCCACCCCCAACGACTTCTACTACAACAACGGGGTGCAGTACGCCCCGCAAAGGATACAGGCGAACCTTGCCTGGGATATCTGGCAGCCGCAGGCGACCACCCTGATCGCCATCCTTGACACCGGCGTCCAGACCAACCACCAGGACCTGACCAACAAGATCTACCGCGTCAACAATCAGGTGGTCGGCTACAACGCCCTCAACGGCTCCTCCAACGCCGCCGACGATCACGGACACGGCACGCACTGCGCTGGCATCGCCGCCGCCCAGATCAACAACAGCATCGGTATCGCCGGCATCGCCGGATGGAACGGGCAGGCAGGCTCCTCCGACACCGACTTCATCAAGATCATGCCGGTCAAGGTGCTCGACTCCAGCGGAAACGGCACCGACGCCGGGGTCGCCGACGGCATTATCTGGGCGACGGATCGGGCGCAGGCGGATGGTCTGCGGCTGGTGATCAGCCTCTCGCTGGGTTCACCCGATCAGAGCGCCGCGCTCAACAACGCCGTTCAGTACGCCTTCAACCGGGGTGTGGTCGTGGTGGCGGCGGCAGGGAACAACGGCTCCAGCGCTCCCTTCTATCCCGCCGCCTTCAATAACGTCATCTCGGTCGCCTCCACCACCAGCACCGACACGCTCTCCTCCTTCTCCAACTTCGGACCCTGGGTCAAGATTGCCGCTCCCGGCAGCTCCATCGCCTCGACCTACTACAGCAGCAATAATAACAACACCTATGCCTATATGTCCGGCACCTCGATGGCTTGCCCGCACGTCGCTGGGGTCGCCGGATTGATCCTGTCGCAGTACCCG
The DNA here is from genome assembly GCA_938005745.1 of uncultured Chthonomonadales bacterium. GTDB lineage: Bacteria > Armatimonadota > Chthonomonadetes > Chthonomonadales > CAJBBX01 > CALLMM01. The sequence continues at coordinate 27,707 of CALLMM010000054.1, forward strand.
ACCCGCCCTAATTCCGATGTCGTCAATAACCTGCTCCTCTCTACCGATGCGTATACCCCCTACAATGGACGAACCATCGGCGGCGGACGTGTCAACGCCTTCAAAGCGCTCAGCGGGAATATGAACGCGCCTCCCGCGCCGACCAATTTGACCGCCGCCGCGGGCAACGCGCAGGTTACCCTCAACTGGCAGCCCGGCTCCGCCAGCCTCTATATGACCTACAACGTCAAGCGGTCTACCGTCAGCGGCGGTCCCTACCAGACCATCGCGACAGGCGTGACGAACACCGGCTACATAGATACCGGCGTTATCAACGGCACGACCTACTTCTATGTGGTGACCGCCTCCGCCACCACCGCAGAGAGCGCAAACTCCAATGAGGCGTCCGCAACGCCCAGCGGCGCCGCGCAGCCGGTTCGCATCAACAGCGGGGGACCGCAGTATGTGAGTTCGACCAGCGGCAACACCTTCGTCGCAGACACCTTCTTCGTCGGCGGTCTGACCACCAGCTACTCCAACCGCGACATCCTCGACACCACCGACGACGCGCTCTACCTGCGCATTCGCTACGGAACCAGCTTCGGATACTCTATCCCGACCGCCAACGGAAACTACACCCTGCGCCTGCACTTCGCCGAGTGCTTCTATACCTCCGCCAACCAGCGACGCTTCA
>CALLMM010000055.1 GCA_938005745.1 uncultured Chthonomonadales bacterium
TCAACGGGGCAGCATCCTGATCCGGGACATTCGCCTGTGGCACGCCGGAATGCCCAATCTCACCGACACGCCCCGCCCGATGATCGCGATGATTCATCACGCCGGCTGGCTGGAGACCGGCAGCCCGCTGACGTTTCCGAAAGGCACGGAGACGTTCTTCGAGCACCCGGTGCTGAGAACCTGTGCGCGGTTTGTGGAGGAACCGATAGACTACCTCCGCGCCCCCGCCGCCTATGAGTATTCGCCTACGGCGTAGAAACGCGGTCATTCCGACGAAAAAAGTATAAACAGGATATTGACATCCGGAATAGATCGGGTATAATGCTGAAAACAGGATATAAATATCCTTTTATCCAATTTAGACTTATCGTCTGTCAGGAGGTGTCAGGATGTCTGCCATTTCGTTAGAATCCACTGTCGGCAGTCTGGTTGCGGAGCGTCCCAGCCGGGCGCGCGTGCTGGAGCGATGGAGCATTGACTACTGCTGCGGCGGGAAGAAGCCTCTGAGCGTAGTCTGTCAGGAGAAGGGGCTGGATAGTGACGCGCTGGTTCGCGACCTGCTGCTAAATGATGCGGAGGCGGTCTCTGAAGAGGGCTGGGCGGACTACACGATGGAGACGCTGGCGGATCATATCGTCTCCACGCACCACGCCTATCTGCGCGAAGAGCTGCCCCGTCTGAGCCGGATGGCGCAGAGACTGGTCGGAGCGCACGCCAGTCGCCACCCCGAACTGCTGGAGGTCCAAAGCGTCTTTGAGGATCTGCGGGAAGAGTTAGAGATGCATATGTACAAAGAGGAGCAGATTCTCTTCCCGCTCTGTCGCGCGCTGCAGCTATCCGACGCGCTGCCCCTTTCGCACTGCGGCTCTGTCAACAACCCCATTCGGGTCATGGAGCATGAGCACGACAGCGCGGGACGCGCGCTGGAGCGGCTGCGCACCCTGACCGGCGGCTATACGCCCCCGACAGACGCCTGCAATACCTACCTCGTCTTTCTCGCGTCGCTGGCGGAGTTTGAAGCCGACATGCACCTGCATATCCATAAAGAGAACAACATTCTCTTCCCGAAGGCGATCGAACGGGAGAGGGAGCTGGCGCAGCGACAGTAGTCGGCGAACCATCAGAGAGGGGCGTCCCAGTGGAGAACGTTTTCATCCTTGATCCGGCGCGCTGTATCGGCTGTCAGGCTTGCGTACAGGCTTGCGGAGAGTGCGGCACGCATCGCGGAACCTCGATGATCCATCTGGAGTACATCAACCGCGCGGCGACGGTCCAGACCACTCCGCAGGTCTGCATGCACTGTGAGGAGCCGACCTGCGCGCTGGTCTGTCCCGCTGACGCCATCAAGCAGACCCCCGACGGCGTCACGCAGTCCTCCCTGAAGCCGCGCTGCATCGGCTGCCAGAACTGCGTGCTCGCCTGCCCGTTCGGCGTTCCCCGCTATGAGACCGAAATAGACCAGATGATGAAGTGCGATCTCTGTTACGACCGCACCTCTTTGGGGAAACGCCCGATGTGCGCAACCGTGTGCCCCTCCGAAGCGCTCTACTACGGTCCGCTGGAGGAGTGGCGGGGACGCCGGCGCGGAAGACCGATAAACGTCTGGCGTTTTGGCAGGCAGACGGTGAAGACGAAGGTCTACATGGTCATGCCGGAGCCGGCACAGCAGATAGATATCCGTCTGCACGAGATACAGAGACCGCAGAGACAGGAGGCGGCACGATGAGCGGCACACCGAAATGGCGCGAAGACTTCCCGATTCGCTGGGAGGCGGATAACTATGTTACGCGCCGGGAGTTCACGAAATTTCTGGTGCTGGTCTCCGGAGCCACCTTTGTGGGCAACGGCTACTTCGTCCTGCAGGGGCGGCGCGAGGTAGAGGCAGAGCGCATCCGCATAGAGGTCGCCCGAGTGGAGGAGGTTCCGGTGGGCGGTGTGAAGCTGTTCCGTTACCCCTCCGCCAACGACCCCGCCATTCTGATCCGTCTGGCAGAGAACGAGTGGGTCGCCTACATGCAGCGATGCACGCATCTGAGCTGCCCGGTGCACTACTCGGCAAAGAGCGGGCGGATCGAGTGTCCCTGCCACAACGGCGCGTTCGAGGCGCGGACGGGCAGAGTGCTGGAGGGTCCGCCGCCGCGCCCGCTGCCCAGGATCGTTCTGTATATAGCAGAGGGCAGAATATATGCGCAGGGGGTGCAGGGGTCATGAACGGGAGAGAGCCGGGGCTTGCGGATATGGAGCGACGCTCCCAGACGATCCTGATGCTGATGATTCTGGTGCTGATCGTCTTTCTGATCCAGTTATGGCTGATCACCATTGCGCTGGAAGACTACCTGGCGGCGCATCATACGCTCGCGCTGCCGACCTTCCTTGCCTCCGGCGCCTGCTTTCTGGTCAACCTCCGCCTGCTGCGTTATCTGTTTGATGTGGACCGAAAAAAGGAGGACAGACCATGAATGCGCGCGAGTCCACACGGGCGTTAACGCTCTCCACCCTCGCTTTCGCCATCTCCTTCGCCGTCTGGGGCATGATCTCTCCGATGGCGAAGACCTTTCAGACGAGTTTTCATCTGACCGAACAGCAGGCATGGCTGATCATCGCCATCCCGGTTATCCTCGGCTCGATCTTCCGCCTGCCGATGGGGATGCTGGCAGATCGGTACGGGGGACGGATCGTCTTTGGAGTTCTGCTGCTCTTCATCGCGTTCCCGGCGTTGATGCTCAGCTTCGCCACCTCGTTTCATGAGCTGGCTCTGTGGGGACTGCTGCTTGGCATGGCGGGAACCTCCTTCTCCATCGGGGTCGCCTTTACCTCGAAATGGTTTCCGCCGGAGAAGCAGGGCTTCGCGCTGGGCATCTACGGCGCAGGCAACATCGGTCAGAGTATCGCGCTCTTCTGCATCCCCTTCCTCGCGAAATCGATGGGTTGGCCCGTGACCTACCGCCTGTTTGCGGCGGCAGCGCTGATCTGGGGCGTCGTCTTTCTGCTGTTTGCGCGAAATGCGCCGGTGCAGGCGCAGCCGAAGTCGTTCGGGGCGATGCTGAAGGTGCTGGCGGAGAAGCCGCTCTCCTGGCTGCTGGCGCTGTTCTACTTCGTCACTTTCGGGGGATTTGTCGCCCTCTCAATCGGGCTTCCCAAAGTGCTTCAGGAGGTCTTTCCCGGCTTTATTGACCGGGAGGACGCCGGTCTGCGAGTCGCCGGTTTCGTAGTGTTGGCGACCGCGATGCGCCCTCTGGGAGGCTGGTTGAGCGACCGGGTCGGGGGGGCGCGGCTGCTGATGCTGGTCTTCGGAGCCTCCATCTTCCTGGCGCCGCTGATGTCTATCGAACAGATCGTTCCCTTTACAGCAGGCGCGCTCGGCATGGCGGTCTGTGTGGGATTGGGCAACGGCGCGGTCTTCAAACTGGTTCCGCAGTACTTTCCGAAGGACACCGGAACCGTGACGGGACTGGTCGGGGCGATGGGCGGACTGGGAGGATTTTTTCCGCCTCTGGCGCTGGGGGTCATCAAGGCGCAGACCGGTCACTACGGACCCGGCTTTCTGCTGCTGGCGCTCTTCTGTGTTCTCTGCCTCCTGCTCAACTACTTTATACTCTGCCGCAGACCGTCCGATCCGGGAGACCCGAACCTAGCTCCGACGGCGCAGGCAGGCGTGAAAGGTTAGGTACGCTGCCATGCTGAGTCAGCTTGACGCGCACGCATTGCGCAATGGAGTGATCGCGGCGATCCTGCTGACGGCTGCCATCTTTCTCGGATCCGGCGGAATGCGCCACTTCGATCCTGCGCTGATCGCCTACGCCAGCGCGTCCATCTTCGCCCTGTTCGGACTGGTCTACCGCTACTCGGTCTGGCTGCAGCGTCCGCCGACGCGCCTCTACTGGCGGCGCGGCTGGCAGCTCTTCCTGCGCCCCGCCCGTCTGCCCGGCAACCTCCTCTGGCTGATCCGCCTGTTTCTGCGCAGCTTCGTCTTTCAGACCTTCATCGAAAAGCGCAGCCATCTTCGCTGGACCGCGCATTTTCTGATCTCCTGGGGCTGTATCCTGGCGGCGCTCGTCACCTTCCCGCTGGTCTTCGGATGGGTGCGCTTCGATCCCGCTCCCTATGATCCAACCGCGTACCGGGCTTTCTTCTTCGGGATTCACGCCGGAACCTTCCCCGCCACCTCCCTGATCGGCTGGATGGTCTTTCACGTGCTGGACTACTGCGCGATCGCAATCATTATCGGCATGGGGTTCGCCCTGCGCCGACGCCTGTATGACCGGGGAGCCATGACCACGCAGCAGTTCGGGATGGACTTTCTTCCGCTCATTCTGCTCTTTTCTGTCTGCGTTACCGGACTGATGCTGACGGCTTCCAGTATGTGGATGCGCGGGCACTCCTACAGCTTTCTCGCCCTGCTGCACGCCTTCAGCGTCATCGTCACCCTGCTCTACCTGCCGTTCGGCAAGTTCTTTCACATCTTCCAGCGTCCGGCGAACCTGGGAGTGCAGTTCTACAAAAAAGAGGGGCGGGAGACAGAACAGGCGAAATGCAGGCGATGCGGGGAGGAGTACGCCTCGCGCATCCATGTGGAGGATTTGAAGCGCGTCCTTGACGAACTGGGACTGAACCAGCAGATGGAGGACGGCATACACTATCAGGAGGTGTGTCCCGTCTGTCGCCGAAAACTATCGGCGGTCAATCAACTCGACGCCATCGGAGGTCCGGGATTTCTGTGAAACGTACGAGCCTGAAGCTGATCGGAGGATGGGGAGCGGCGTTGCTGCTGACCGCGGGGCTGGCGGCGCTGGCGGCACAGTACGACCGCGACAGCGAGCACGAGGCGATTCGCTATCTGCAGACGGCGGCAGCCGACCCCGTTGCGAAACTACAGCAGCGGCTGGCGCGGGAAGAGGTGCGCTGGGCGTACGATCCGCAGCGCGGCTATCTGCCGGCGCTTCTGCGCGCGTTGAACGTGCCGGTCTCCTCACAGATGCTGGTCTTCTCGAAGACCAGTTTTCAACGTGATCGGATCTCGCCGCAGACCCCGCGCGCCATCTACTACAACGATCAGGTCTATGCCGGATGGGTTCCCGGCGGATCGGTCATCGAGATCACGGCGGTAGACCCGCAACTGGGAGCCGTCTTCTATACGCTGAGCCAGGAGCGATCCGGCAAGCCGAAGATCACGCGACTGACCCACGAATGCCTGCAGTGCCATGAGTCGGGCATGACCGCCGGGGTTCCGGGACATCTGTTCCGCTCGGTCTATCCCGACCCGCAGGGACAGCCGATACTCTCCGCCGGCTCGTTCGTCACTACCCATCAGTCGCCTCTTCGCGAACGCTGGGGAGGGTGGTATGTCACCGGAACCCATGGTCGCCAGCGTCATCTAGGGAATCTGACCTTCGCCAGCGCGGCGAAGGCGGAGAAGTCGAATCGCGAAGCGGGAGCCAATGTCACCGACCTGCGCCGACGCTTCGCGACCGCGCTCTACCTGAGCGCACACAGCGACATCGTCGCGCTGATGGTCTGCGAGCATCAGACCTATCTGCAGAACCTGCTGACGCAGGCAAACTACCAGACGCGCATCGCGATGGACTACGAGCGCAGACTCAATCGCGAGCTGGGCAGACCGGAGGGAACGCGATGGGAGAGCGCCGTCGCACGCATCCGGAGTGTAAATGAGAGGCTGCTGCAGGGACTGCTCTTCGCGGGAGAGCCTCCCCTGACCGATCCGGTGCGGGGAACCTCCGGCTTTGAGACACAGTTCCCGCGACAGGGTCCGCGAGACAGACAGGGACGCTCTCTGCGCGACCTCGACCTAAAGCGGCGGCTCTTCCGCTATCCCTGCAGCTACCTGATCTATTCCGAAGCGTTCGAAGGGCTGCCCGCTCCCGCAAAAGAGTATATCTACACTCGGCTCCTGCAGATCCTCAACGGTGAGGATCGCAGCAAGACCTTCGCCCATCTGTCCGCGGAGGACCGACGGGCGATCCGGGAGATACTGCTCGATACACATCAGGGCTTTTCCCAGTGGAAGGCGTCGCAGCCGACCGCAGCCGCCACACAGTGAGGTAGGATCATGGCGAAACCACCGCTCTCCATATCCGAGTTGACCGACCGGTTCGGACCGCACCTGAACTATACCCCGGCGGGGGGCTGGCAGGCACAGGGAGAGCCGGACCGCCTCGTTCCCACACACTGCTGCTTCTGCGGACAGCAGTGTGGAATCATCCTGAAGGTGAAGGATAATCGGGTCATCGGGTTTGAACCGCGCGAAGACTTCCCCTTTAACCGCGGAAAACTCTGTCCCAAAGGCGTCAAACGCTACATGCAGAACGAGCATCCCGACAGGCTGCTCTTTCCCATGAAGCGCACTGATCAGGGATTTATGCGCATCTCCTGGGAGGAGGCGCTGGATACGACCGTGCGGGAGATCCAACGCATTCAGCAGCAGTATGGCAAAGACGCCTTCGCCATGCTCTCCGGCGTCTCGCTGACCAATGAGAAGTCCTATCTGATCGGTAAGTTTGCGCGGCTGGCGCTGCAGACCGCCAATCTGGACTATAACGGGCGCCTCTGCATGGTCTCCGCCGGTGCGGGCAATAAGAAAGCGTTCGGACTGGATCGCGCCGCCAACTACTGGGAGGATATCGTTCTCGCCGATGTGATCCTGGTCACCGGCTCCAATGTCGCCGAGTGCTCTCCCATCACCACCGACTACATCTGGCGCGCACGCGACCGGGGTGCAAAACTGATCATGATTGATCCGCGGGTCACCCCGTTGGCGCGCACCGCCGACCTGCATATTCCCGTGCGTTCGGGCGGCGACAGCGCGCTGATGAACGGCATCCTGCATGTCGTGATCGAACGCGGCTGGATTGACCGGGAGTTCATTGAACAGTACACCTCCGGTTTTGAGGAGGTTCGCGAGACGGTCCGCAAATATACGCCGGAGTACGCGGGACAACTAGCGGGCGTGGACCCGGCGCTGATCGTTCGAGCGGCGGAGATGTGGGGTCCGGCGAAGACCAGCTTCCTGCTGCATGCACGCGGCATCGAACATCACACCAAGGGCGTGGAGAATGTCCTCTCCTGCATCAACCTGGTGTTGGCTACCGGCAGGATCGGCAAGCCGGGCTGCGGATACGGAACCATCACCGGACAGGGCAACGGACAGGGCGGACGCGAACACGGTCATAAGTGCGATCAACTGCCGGGCAACCGCGATATCACCAACCCGGAGCACCGCCGCTATATCGCCGAGGTGTGGGGCGTCGCCGAGTCGGAGATCCCCGGCAAGGGACTGTCGGCGGAGGAGATCATGGAGGCGATCCATGCGGGCGAGATCCGAGGACTGCTCTCGATCTGTTTCAACCCTCTGGTCTCTCTGCCGGATGCCAGCTTCACGCGGGAAGCACTCAATCGCATCGAACACTACACCGTCATTGACTTCTTCCTCTCGGAGACCGCGCACCATGCCGACATCGTGCTGCCCGGATCGCTGCATGAGGAGGACGAAGGCACGGCGACCAGCGCCGAAGGCAGGGTCATCCGCATCCGAAAAGCGGTAGACCCGCCAGGAGAGGCGCGCGTGGACTGGCACATCCTGCTGGACATCGCCCGACGGCTCGGACGGGAGAAGTACTTCTCCTTCCAGAGCGCGGAGGAGATCTTCAACGAACTGCGCGTGGCTTCCCGCGGAGGCACGGCGGACTACTACGGGATCACCTACGAAAAGATCGAACAGAATCAGGGCGTCTTCTGGCCCTGTCCCTCACTCGACCATCCCGGCACGCCCCGCCTGTTTGAAGATCGCAAATTCTTTACTCCCGACGGGAAGGCGCACTTTCATGCTGTCGAGTACCGTCCTCCCGCCGAGCAGACCGACGAAGAGTATCCCATTGTGCTCACGACCGGCAGGGTGGTGAGTCAGTATCTCAGCGGAACGCAGACCCGGCGTATCGGCGGACTGGTAGACCAGTACCCGGAACCGCTGGTGGAGATGCATCCGAAACTGGCGGAGAAGTTGGGGGTAAAAACGGGAGAGCGGGTGAAGGTGGAGACCCGCCGGGGAGAGGTAACGCTGAATGCCAACGTGGTGGAGACGATCCGCGAGGACACCGTGTTTATCCCCTATCACTGGCCAAACGAACAGTCAGCGAACCTGCTGACCATCCGCGCGCTCGACCCGGTATCGAAGATCCCGGAGTTTAAGGTCTGCGCCTGCCGCGTCTCCCGCGCCGGCTCCTGACGCGCCATATCCGGCGTGCATACCGACAGGCGGATCTGCGGTGCGGTTAGCCGAACAGCCAGCGCCATCCGCGCAGGAAGAGACTGCGCAGACGCAGGAGCAGAGGGACGTGCATCGCGGGAGAGTGA
>CALLMM010000056.1 GCA_938005745.1 uncultured Chthonomonadales bacterium
TCCGCATATTCGCAGACCTGCTCCACATTGCGCGGATCCATCACCTCGGTGATGACCGGCAGTCCGGTCTGCTGCGAGACCTCCTTCAGGATCTTCAGCCCTTCGACGCCCAGCCCCTGAAACGAGTAGGGAGAGGTGCAGGGCTTGTAGGCTCCTCCGCGCAGGATGGTCGCGCCGCTCGCCTTCACCGCCTGCGCGGTTGCGAGTGTCTGTTCATAGGACTCCACCGTGCAGGGACCTGCCATCATCGTTACCCTGCTGCCGCCGATCTGCACTCCCCGAACATCAATCGTAGAGGTCTCCTCTCTGTATTCGCGGCTGACGAACTTATAGGGTCGCAGAATGGCGATTACCCTCTCGACATAGTCGAGACTCTCCAGCATCTCCATATATCCGAGTTTATCCGCCTCCGGAACACCAACTGCCCCAATCACCGTTCGCTCGGTCCCATAGATCGGGTGGACGCCGTATCCCCAACCCAGGATCCGCTCCTCCACGTCGCGTATCTGTTCCGGCGTCGCATGCGCCGCCATAACAACGATCATTGTTTCAGGACTTCCTCTAGAGCATTCAGAAACGTCTCGTTCTGTGACTGTGTGCCGATAGTTACGCGCAGATGGGTCGGCGCGCCGAAAATGTCGCCGGTACGCACGATCACGCCACGCTTCAGCAGAGCGTTGAACACCTCCCGGCTGTTCCTGCCGACATCCACCCAGATAAAGTTGCCCTCCGTCGGCGCATACTCCATCCCCAGAGCCTCAAACGCGCCATAGAGCATGCGCTTGCCAGCCGCATTCACCTGTCGGGACCGCTCCACATGCTCCTGATCGGCGATCGCGGCGACGCCCGCCGCCTGCGCGATCAGGTTTACGTTAAACGGCTCCCGCACCTGATCCAGATGCCCGACGATCTCCGGGCGCGCGATTCCGTACCCAAGCCGCAGCCCCGCCAGCCCATACGCCTTCGAGAAGGTGCGAAGCAGGATCACATTGCGTCCTTCCTGCACAAACTCCACGCCGCGCGGATAGTCGGGGTTCTCCACATACTCGAAATAGGCTTCATCCAGCGCAAGCAGGACGCGCGCCGGCAGGCGATTCAGCAGGGTCTCCACCTCCCGATGAGTTACGATCGTTCCGGTCGGATTATTGGGATTGGCGATGAAGATCAGGCGCGTTCGCTCCGTGATCTGATCCGCCATCGCCTCCAGATCGTGCGTCCAGTGCTTCAGAGGGACTTTGATACAGGGCGCGTCATTGAGGATGGCGGCGGCTTCATACCGCACAAAGGAGGGATCCGCCTGAATGACCTCATCGCCGGGTTGAAGATAGGTAACGCCCAGATAGTGGATGATCTCGTCCGAGCCGTTTCCAAAGATGAGATGGTCTTCCGGAAGGTTCAGATGGGATGCCACCGCCTGCCGAAGCTCATAACAGGCTCCGTCGGGATAGAGGTAGACCTTCTCTGCGACATCACGCATCGCCTGCACCGCCTTCGGGGAGGGTCCAAGGGGGTTCTCATTGGAAGCCAGCTTGGTGACTTCGGTCAATCCCAGCTCGCGCTTGACCTCCTCGATGGGCTTTCCGGGCTGATAGGGAATCAGCCGGGAGATATTCTCGCCCACATGTAGAGCGGGAGTGGACACAACCGACATCCGCGTCTCCTGTTGCGTAAGGTGGATATATAGTGTACCACACGAAAAGGTTCGGATTGACGACGGCAGCAGAATCCGATATACTGAATAGGCGCGGAGAGGTGTCCGAGTGGTTTAAGGACCCCGTCTTGAAAACGGGTAGGCGATGAGCCTCGCGGGTTCGAATCCCGCCCTCTCCGCCAGCGATTACCAATTCCTGGAAGAGGTCGAATGCCGGAGCTGACTGCTCCGGCATCGTTTTTACAGCACTTTTCGCCGGACGGTGGTTCCGGCGGGGCTGTCCCCGACATCGTAGCCCATCTCGATCAACTGATTGCGGATGGCGTCGGACTGCTGCCAGTCGCGCGCGCGACGGGCGGCGTTACGCTCCTCCACCAGCCGCTTCACCTCTTCCGGCAGCTCCTCTTCGGCGCGTCGGGACCGGCGGGCGACGTCCAGACCGAGCACGGCGTCAAACTCCTTCCAGAGCCGCATACTCCCATACCGGTTGAGGATGCCAACAAGCTGCGGCGTGCCGAGATCGTCATTCAACGCCTCCAGCGCCTCCGCTTTCGCATCCGCGTACCGCGCGTCATCCGTCAACGGGTCGTTTTCGGCGGAGGTGGAGTAGACCCGGCGAAGCCCCTGCTGCGCCGCGTCCAGGTTCTCCCAGGAGAACATCAGTTCGGAGCGGTAGTGCGCCTGAAGGCAGAGGTAGCGATAGGAGAGCGGATCGTACCCGCGATCTATCAGCACCTGCAGCGTCAGGAAGTTCTCGCCCGACTTGGACATCTTCCCCTTATCAATTATCAGAAACTCGTTGTGAAGCCAGTAGCGCACGAACTGCTTGCCGGTCGCCCCCTCGCTCTGCGCGATCTCGTTGGTGTGGTGCACGGGGATATGATCCACGCCTCCGCAGTGGATGTCGAACGTCTCTCCCAGATACTTCATGCTCATTGCCGAGCACTCGATATGCCACCCCGGGTAGCCCCTACCCCAGGGGCTGTCCCACTGCATGATATGACGGGGCTTGTTGGTGAACCAGAGCGCAAAGTCGTTCGGGTGCCGCTTCTCTCCGGTGAGCTGTACGCGACCTCCCGCCCCTGCCTGCATTCCGCTGAGATCGAGCCGCGCCAGCGCGGCATAGTTGGGGAACTTCGAGGTGTCGAAGTAGACGGCGTTCGGAGTGATGTACGCCATTCCCCGCTCCAGCAGACGCTCGATCATGGCAATCATCTCCGGAATATGCTCGGTGGCGCGGCATACCACCTCGGGACGCTCGATATTCAGCCGTTTTGCGTCGTGGAAAAAGGCGTCCTCATACTTTCTCGCGATCTCCCAGACGGTCAGTCCCTCGCGAGTCGCCCCCTTCTCCATCTTATCTTCGCCCTCATCCGCATCCGACTCCAGATGTCCCACATCGGTGATATTCATCACATGCAGCAAATTGTAGCCATTGAACCGTAGAGTCCGACGCAGAACGTCGTCGAAGATGTAGGCGCGAAGATTGCCTATATGCACGAAGTTATAGACCGTCGGTCCACAGCAGTACATCCCCACGCGCGCAGGATCCAGCGGCATAAACTCCTCTTTGGAGCGGGTCAATGTGTTGAATAGCTGCATAGATCGGTTTCCTCGACACCTCGATTCAGGTTGTGTATGTTCTTCCTGCGTTCAGCGCATCCAGAAAGAGATACTGCTGCGCCCATCCGGCATATGCGCCAAATCGGTCGCGAAACAGGTCTGCCGCGCTCTGATAGAGCGCGGGAGTCAGCGACCTGCCCCGCAGATCGGGACGGTACAACTCAACGGCGATCTTCCACAGATGGGTATCTATTGGCGTCGCCTCATCGTGCCAGAGAGCGAAGAGGCAGATGCAGTCGGCGACCTTTGCGCCGATCCCCTCCAGCCTCATCAGTTCCGCATGGGCTTCGCGATAGGGTCTCTCCCGCAGGCTCTCCAGCCAGCCCGGCTCCTGCATCCGCAGATGCCTTGCCGATGCGATCACACGCGGAGCGCGAAACCCCCACAGATCCTCGCGCAGTGCCCTTTCGGAAGCATCAGAGAGCCGCTTTACGTCCGGGAATCGGTAGAAGGTCTTCCCGTTGAGATCGCAGATCGGCTCGCCGTAACGCTGCGCCAGCGCGCGAACGCTGCGGGTAATCTTGACAACCGTATTGCAGGTCGCGCAGTGAAAGGCAAAAAACGCCTCCTGCGCCTCCTGTCGCAGGATACGCAGTCCTGCCCAGCGACGCAGGCTCGGAGCAATGCGCGGCTCGCGCCGCCGCCACTGTGCGTATAATCCCTCCAGGTCTACATCCAGCGCGAAATAGCGATGGATAAGGTCCCAGCGTCCGGGTTCCGGGTATGTCTCCCACCAGAATCCCGCCTCCTCCGGTTTTAGCCGGACAAGGCTGTTTCCGACCGCTCCGTACCACTCGCCTTCGGGGGTCTGCTCCCACCGAAAGCACTGTCCGCTGGTGAGCGTTAAGGGAATATTCAACCGATTCTGCGGAATGTCGGACCAGTTCAACGAGATTACCGACTCAGGCGGCTTTCCAGAACGGCTGAGACCAGGCGCGCCTGCCCTGTGCATCTTCGATCTCCGCCCGAACGTAGGGTTCAGCATCCGGCGCTTCAAAGTGTACCGTGTAAGCCTGCTCGGTCTCCGAAGTCAGACGATGTATGACCGCTCCCCCTCTTCCAACGATTCGCACCTCAACGCAGGGAGAGGTCGTAAAGGAGATGCGCCGATCATTCGCCGAGATCGTCTGAAACTGGGGTCCGGTAGAGGCATAGAAACTGCCGCGCAGTAACGCTGCACGCAGAGATGACCAGTTACAGGTCGGCGCATCCACCATCACCCAGCCCCTTGCGCCGTCGCGCGCAATGTCATGGCAGTCGTCCACCGAAACGCCCCAGCAGCGTCGTCCCTGCGTCAGCAGATGATCCCACCAGGCGACCGAGTCGCCTTTCCCGTTCAGAAAGAAGCAGACTTGATTGGTCAGTTCAATCGCCAGATGTCCCTCCAGCGGAACCAGGTCGTCGGGCGTAAACCCCATCCAGTGCGGATGCGCGATGATGGCGAGTCCTCCCGCCTCGCGGACGAGATCAATCTGGTTCTGCGTGCTCTCACCGCGCGGAAGCGTCCTGTCCAGCCCCAGCCCCACGACGTGGGTGCGCGGCGTGGTCAGCTCCTCTCCCTCAATCAGCGTCAACCCGCAGGGATCGTACTCCGACAGTGGCAGTGTCAGATTATGATCCGTGATCGCCAGAAAGTGATACCCGGCTTCGGCATAGAACCGAATGACATCCTGCGGCGCGTTCGCCCCGTCAGACGCCAGCGTATGTGTATGCGTGTTTCCCCGCCACCATCGTCCCGACCCGATGTAGGGATTGATTAGCGATTGGCTCATGATACCTTTCCCGGTCTACTGATTGCCGATCTGCTTCTGCCGATAGATCTCATCTGGGCGCGTGTGGATGCGCGCGACATTCTCCGGCGTCAGGAAGCGCGGTCCGCCCATCGCATAGGTTCCCAGCAGCACCCGCGCCGTCTTCACATACATCGAGGTGATGATCTCGACATCGCGGGCGGAGCGTCCCGCGGCGATAAAGCCGTGATTCTCCATCAGAATCACCTTCGGCGGCATGTTATGCTCATCAATGAACTTCTCCACGCGCTCCCGCAATTTCAATGCCAGGGGCACTCCCGGATCGGTATACTCCACATAGCAGACCGCCGGACCGCAGCAGACGATCTCATCCGGGAAGAGCCGCCCCTGAACCGCGCGCTTCGATTCCCGCGAACAGAGGATCGCGTTCACCGGAGTCGGATGCGTATGCCCGACAAACATGATCCCATGCAGCGAGAGAAGATAGGCATGAAGAAACGTCTCCACCGAGGGCATTGCACGGGAGTTGGGGTCCACGCGGACATCCAGCAGCGCCTCCCGAACCTGGCTGTCGTTCAGCGGCGGACCGCTCAACACCGCCAGCGCGCGGTGCAGGTCAACCTCCACAAAGCTGTCGGCGTCCGCCGTTCGCAGCTCCTTCCCGCTGGCTTTCACAAAAAAGGTCGAATCGCTGGACTGGGCGGAGGTGTTCCCCTCCCCCAGGATCGCCAGGTCTCTGGCGGGGTCGCCGAGACTGCGAGAGAGGGCGATTAGTTGTTCGAGTATCTGCTCTCGTTCGTACACGATATTTATCCTTCATGCAGCGACAATGCACGCATCGGGTGCGCTGTCTCCATGTAACCGGTTAACGCTCTCTATGAAGCAGGACAGGCTCTCTGCCTCAAGACATTGTATCATACGCAACCCCCTCAAACAACGCGCAGATAGAGAATATCGCCGATCGAGTTTTGGCGAAGACAGTCTTTACATTTCTGAATGTCATGCAGTATAATAGGTGTGCTTTGTTGCAGGGAGCGCAAAGATAGGCCGCGGTAGCTCAGTTGGTAGAGCAGTGGACTGAAAATCCACGTGTCACTGGTTCAAGTCCGGTCCGCGGCACTTCACAATTTCAACTGATGGCTGTATGGAAGGCGGGAACCGTTCGGTTCCCGCCTTTCTGTGCGTTTTATCCTGCGGTGAAGAGACGATGAAGAAAAAACTCGCTGCCGTCACTGGAGGAGCTGTTTACAGAAGCGATGGCAAACGCCGACCATGATTCCACAAGCGGGGGCTGTTTGAGAGGAACAGGAGGAGCGGAGGGGGCGGGATTCGAACCCGCGAGGCTTTTGACCTACCCGCTTTCGAGGCGGGCGCACTAGACCACTATGCGACCCCTCCCATCCGGTCATTCCATCTGGACGATGGGAGTCTACCGCAATCCCCTGCGCTTGTCAACTCCCTGCGCGCAGGAGATGAAAACGAACCGGTCGGGATACATCGTGTGATCCCGACCGGTCTGCGATGACAGATGCTCAGAGACGAAGGCTAGTTCGTCTATTTCGCCTCTTTCTTCTCCACCTTCGGCGAAGGGATGCTCGGGTTGCTGGCAAACTTCGCCGGGTCGGCTTTAAACGCGCCCGGGCAGCCCGCGCAGCAGAACAGATAGCGGCGTCCCTTGTAGTCGGCGAACATGCCCTTGCTCAGCGCGTCCTTCACATTCACCTGATTGTTCGTCATTACGGCGCAGGCGACGGTCTTCGGAAGCTCAATCTGACCGATTGGCACGCTGGCTCTCTTTGCAAACTTCTCAGGCTCTTTGTTGAACGCGGGAACGCAGCCCTCGCAGCAGAAGTAGTAGCGGCGTCCGTTGTAGTCTGCAAACAGCTTCTTCTCGGTCGCCTGCTTGAGGCTGATGGAGTGATCCTCCATCACCGCGCAGGTGATCTTCTCCGGCAGAGGAATGGACTGAAGCGGAATGCTGGCGTTTTTGGCAAACTTTGCCGGATCTTTCGCGAACTGGGGCGGACATCCGGCGCAGCAGAAGAAGTAGCGGTTGTACTCATAGTCCGCATACATCCCCTTCGCCATCGCGTCCTTCACATTGACCTTGTGATCCGGCATGACCGCGCAGGCGACCGTCTCCGGGAGTGCGGGCTTCGTTTCGGCTTCCTGTGCGGCGATCACAATCAGCGGCGCTGCCGCCAGCGTCATACCGACTATCAGGGCTAATCCAGATTTCACGACCAGATACCTCCTGTTCAGGATGTGCAGTCAGAAAAGCGTTTTAATTGGTAGATTCACGCTAACTA
>CALLMM010000057.1 GCA_938005745.1 uncultured Chthonomonadales bacterium
CCTGTGCGGCGATCACAATCAGCGGCGCTGCCGCCAGCGTCATACCGACTATCAGGGCTAATCCAGATTTCACGACCAGATACCTCCTGTTCAGGATGTGCAGTCAGAAAAGCGTTTTAATTGGTAGATTCACGCTAACTATTATGATATCCTCTCTTCTCACAAAATAGATCGAGCCTTCTGAAGGTATCCGCTGCGGCTCCTCTATACACTTACGTGTATGAAAGCAGGCTCTGTCCCAAAATCCGCTCCTCTTACGGTGAAAGGCGTACGTTATACGCAAAATGCGTGTCAAGATGTTGACAAAGTTATACATAATCTGCTATAATATCCACTGTATTTGACCGCATATAGATAACATTCATGCGACGTATTCCTCCAAAGGAGAAGCTATGTCAACGGATATTGATCCCCCCAACGGCAGCAACGGAAGCGGCGACACCGGAACGATGTTGATTGACATCTCCGATGAACTGAAGCGCTCCTATCTGGGCTATGCCGTCTCCACGCTGATCGCGCGCGCCCTGCCGGATGTCCGCGACGGGCTGAAACCCGTTCAACGCCGTATCCTGATGGCGATGAACGACCTGAACCTCGGTCCGGGTTCGCAGCGCAGAAAGTCCGCCAAGATTACCGGCGACACCTCCGGCAACTACCACCCGCACGGAGATCAGGTGATCTATCCGACCCTGGTTCGCATGGCACAGGACTTCAGCCTGCGCTATCCGCTGGTAGACCCGCAGGGCAACTTCGGAAGCGTGGACGGCGACCCGCCTGCCGCTCAGCGGTACACCGAAGTGCGAATGTCGGTCTTTGCGGTCGAGATGCTGGTGGATCTGGATCGCGAAACCGTCAACTTCATGGACAACTACGACAACACGCGCACCGAACCGGTTGTCCTCCCCTCCCGCTTTCCCAACTTCCTGTGCAACGGCGGCGAAGGAATCGCGGTCGGCATGGCGACCAAAGTCCCTCCCCATAACCTGCGCGAGGTATGCGACGCCTGCATACATATGCTGGACAACCCCGATGCGACCGTTCCGGATCTGATGAAGTTCATCACCGGACCCGATTTCCCCACCGCCGGGCTGATCCTGGGCACGCGGGGCATCCGGGACGCCTATGAGAAGGGACGGGGGCATATCACCGTTCAGGCGAATATCCAGATCGAGCCGCTGGACAACGGCAAACATGCCATCGTCATCACGGAACTGCCCTATCAGGTCAACAAAAAGAACCTGATCCAGGATATCGCCGAGCTGGTGAAGCAGAAGAAGGTTGAGGGCATCACCGATATTCAGGACTACAGCAACCGGCACGGCATCCGCGTCGTCATCGAGCTTCGCCGAGACGCCTATCCGCGCAAGGTGCTCAACTACCTCCTGAAACACACCTCCCTGCGAACAACCTTCGGCGTGATCATGCTGGCGCTGGTGGATAATCAGCCTCGTCTGCTCACTCTGCCCCAGGTGATCAACCATTACCTCAACCATCGTCGGGAGATCATCGTTCGCCGCACGCGCTATGAACTCGGACGCGCCAAGCAGCGGGCGCACATTCTCGAAGGCTTGCAGATCGCGCTGGACTTTCTGGATGAGATCATCCGGATCATTCGCGCCTCCGAAGACGATACCATCGCCCGAACCGAGATGATGACCCGCTTCGGATTAACGCAGCTGCAGGCGGAAGCCATCCTCTCCATGCAGCTTCGTCAGCTTACCCGTCTCAACCGCAGCAAGATCGAGGAGGAGTATAAGGGCAAACTCAAGGAGATCGCCTCTTACGAGGACATCCTGATCAACCCGGCGCGGGTCAGCGCGATCATCAAGACGGAGCTGCGCGCCCTGCGCGACAAATTCGGCGATGATCGGCGCACCCGCATCATCCCGACCGAACCGGAGGAGATCGGCGAGGAGGATCTGATCCCGGAAGAGGATATGCTGGTCACCATCACCCGCGACGGCTATATCAAACGGGTTCCCCTGGACGCCTACCGAACCCAGAGGCGGGGCGGGCGGGGCATCATCGGCGCCAACACCAAAGAGGAGGATGCGATCGAGCACCTGTTCGTAGCCAACACGCACGACTACATCCTCTTCTTCACCAACCGTGGACGGGTCTACAAGCTGAAAGCTTACGAGGTTCCCCAGACCAGCCGCCAGGCGATGGGAGTGGCGATCGTGAACCTGATCGGCATTGAGCCGGAGGATAAGGTAACCGCCACCGTTCCGGTCAAAGACCTGCAGAACGCCACGGGGTATATGCTGTTCGCCACACAAAACGGCGAGGTGAAGCGCGTGGACGTAAAGGAGTTTGCCAACCTGCGCGCCAACGGGCTGATCTGCTTCGACCTGGAGCCGGAAGACTCGCTGAACTGGGTCAAGCTGACGGACGGCGAGCAGGAGTGCATCCTCGTTACGCGGGGCGGCAAGTCTATCCGCTTCAAAGAGACAGATGTTCCCGTGCGAGGCAGACCGGCGGGGGGCGTGCGCGGCATCGAGATGCGCGATGAGAACGGGAAGCTGAAGGATCTGGTGGTGGCGATGGATGTTGTGCGTCCGACCAGTCAGCTTCTGGTGGTGGGCGAGCGGGGCGTCGGCAAGCGCACCGATCTGAAGGACTATCGCGCACAGTCTCGCGGCGGCAAGGGCATCATCACGATGGACATCACGGAAAAGACCGGCTTGATTGTAGATGCTCAGGTCGTTGAACCGGATGACCGCCTGATGATCATTACGAAAAACGGGATCATGATCCGCATGGAGGTGAAGACGATCCGCGCCGCCGGACGCAGCACACAGGGGGTCAAGCTGATCAACCTGGAGCCGGGAGACAGCGTCGCCACCATCGAGCGCGTGGCGCGGGTGGACGAGGCGGAAGCCGCGGTGAAAAAGCCCGAAGCGGACAGTTGAAACTCTGCAGCCCCTGGAGTATTCGTCTAATTACAGGTCAGGCGTATATCGCCTGACCTGATTCACTTCTGCTGTCTCCCTCTATCAGGCATGACGGGGTTCACTCTCCGGCGTATCTACCCAGCCGCATTTCTTGTGCGTTCCGTCGCAGATCGGCTTCTCCCCCGACTGCCCGCATCGGCAGAGGAAGACGCTGTCCCCCGCCTCCACCTCCAGCGGATTGCCGTCATGATCCACCAGCCTGATCGGACCGGTAACCTGGTACGGTCCATTTTTACGTACCTTTATCACAACCTCAGACATCGTATGATCTCCTGTTTTGAATGTGTTTTGAACTATGCCGGCATGGCGCAAGCCATTCCCCGACACATCTTCCGCGATCAACGATCGGTCAACTCGATATAGTGCCTGTCCGGGTCCTCCACAAAGTAGGAGCGACGTCCGGTAGCAAAGGCAATCGGACCCCGCACCTCCAGCCCGCGATGCTTCAGCCGCTCGCTGAAGGCGTCCAGCGCATCCGGCGGAAGGCGAAACGCGACATGATAGACATCTCCGCGCGGACCGCCGGTGCGCGCAAGATACTCCTTTGCCAGCACTGTTCCGGGATCGTCCGGAACGAACAGCACCAGCAGAAAGTCTCCCTCACTCTTCAAAAAAGCGTTCTTGCCGGGATCTATCGATTCTACAACAAAACCCAGCTCATCGCGATAGAACGCGACAGCTCTGTCCAGATCGCGAACCCACAGCGCCAGTTCTGAGATAGACTGTATCATCGCGCTCCCCCGACCCGGATATTTCGGAACCTCGCCGGCGCAGCCCCGTGAGTCATCTGCGAAATCTGCATTGGATCGCCTTTGCCGCAGTTGAGGATGCCGTTCGGTACCCAGAACCGCGCATCACAGACCGCGTCGCAGCTATTCCAGAACTCGGTGGTCATGCTCTGGTAGGTAACATTTTTCAACATGCCGACGATACGTCCGCCTTTGATCTCCCAGAAAGCGTCCCCTCCAAACTGGAAGTTGCAGCGCATCTGATCAATGGAATAGGAGCCGCGTCCCTCAATGTAGATGCCGTCGTCGGTGTCGGAGATCAGCTCCTCCAGAGACAACGGCTTCTCGCCCGGCATCAGGGAGAGGTTCGGGATTCGAACAATGGGAATACTGCCCCAGTGATCGGCGCGGCAGCCTCCGACGCTGCGCTCCAGCCCGATCTCTCCGGCGACCTCGCGGCTCGTGCTGTAGCCCTGAAACAGACCGTTCTCCACAATCGCCCATCGCTGCCCCGCGACCCCGTCATCGTCAAAACCGTGCGTCGCCAGACCGCCGGGGAGGGTATTGTCTGCGATCAGGTTCACATGTTCGGAGCCGTACTGCAGATGATGCAGCTTGTCCGGCGTAGCGAAGGAGCGTCCGGCAAGCGACTCCTCATACCCCAGCGCGCGATCCAGTTCGGTCGCATGTCCCACCGATTCGTGGATCGTGAGACACAGGTTATGCGGGTCCAGGATCAGGTCTTTGACACCGACCGGACACTCCTTTGCGTAGAGGTGCTGCACCGCCTGCTCCGCCACGCGCGGAGCATTGGCAAGCAGATCGTCGGCATCTATGTTCTCATAGCCCCGTGTTAGGACAGGGGGTTGATAGGAGCGGCTCTTCGCGTCTCCGTTTCCGACAGCCGTCGCCTGATAGCCCGCGCCGCTCATCACCACCTCACTGGACAGCTCCGAACCTTCAGTATTCACAAAGAGCCGGATATCTTTGCGGAGGGTCATGAAGCCGTTCGCTTTTTTCACGCCGGGATGCCGGAGTATCTCTTCGTTAATCCGCAGCAGAAGACCGATTTTCTCGGAGATGCTGACCTGGAAGGGGTCTATTTCGCAGTCGGAGCGAAAACTCTCCACACGGGGAGGTTCCGGCACCAGGCGAACCGGCTTACGCAGGGTGGTCGCGCTGGCTTTTGCGATCATGACCGCCTGCGATGCCACGCGCATCGCCTCCTCTCGGGTCAGTGTCCCACTGCCCGCAAATCCCCACGCCCCTTGACACAGAACGCGGACGCCGATCCCGATATCGTCCGTATCCACGATACCGCTGACCCGCGTATCCTCCGTGCTGATGTTCTGTCGCAGGTTCTGCAGAATGCGGACATCGGCGTACTCTGCGCCTAGTCGCTGCGCGGTGTCGAGCGCAAGAAGCGCGAGTTCTTTCATGGAACCTCCTCCCGTACAGCCCGTATCTGAAATCTCATTCTCCTCTGACCGATCCCGTTCCTTCTGGTTGCCTCACTCATCCCTACGAGATTCCGTGCGGCGTGTGCGCCGTCAGAAACCTCCTTCCCGGATGTACGCGATCTGCCGGGGTCCCTCCGATCCGTCCTCCAGCAGACGCGCAAAGAGACGCGGAGGCAGGCAGCGTTCCTGCATCAGGCGAGACGGAGGAAGGAGCACGGCGGAGAGATGCGATTCGCGGGTCGCGATCGGATCGCCTTCCGGCAGAGGCGTCTCCGTGCTCCCCTGGAAATAGAAGATGATCTCCTGAACCGGTCTTCCCCGGCGCAGGTAGAGGTTCTCTCCCACATACCACAGCGCGCCGATTCGAACGGGAAACCCCATCTCCTCCTGAAACTCCCTCGCTGCACACTCCGTCGGAGCCTCGTCCGCCTCCATTCTCCCGCCAGGCAGACGATAGAACTGCTCTGCAGCCTCCAGCCGCAGATCGGTCTGTACGAGAAGCAGACCGTTCTGCCAGAGCGCCACGCGAGAGCCGCGAATCTGTTTGACATCCGTATTCTTGAAACGCATATTCATAAAGGGAGCGGATACTGTCTTCCCCCGGCGTTTTCACGCTCCAGGCAGCGCAGATAGGTTTCGCGCAAGACCGCCTGAGGCGCGGAGAGAGGCAGTGTCCCCATCTCCTCCAGAGTAACCCATCGCACGGCAGGGGTGTGCTTCCCTCCCTGCTCCGAGATCAACTGCGCCTCGTAACCCAGCAGCGTGATCGCATGGTGTGTCACCGCATGCTTCACTGTGCCGACAGGTCCCACAATCCTCACCTGCATTCCGGCAGCCTCTCTAGCGGCTCTGCGGGCGCACTCCTCCGGCGTCTCTCTCGGTTCACAGACCCTACGGGGGAACTCCCACAGACCGCCCCACAGTCCATGCGGCGGGCGCTGAATGATCAGGACCCGGCGGTCGAGCCGGATGATCGTCGAAACATGCGTGACATGAACGGTTCTTTTGCCGGCAGGTATTTGCGGAAGGACGGTCGGATCGAGGCTGTTTCCGGCGACGCAGACGTTCAGGAGCGGACAATCCTCACAGTTGGGATCGGAAGGGGCGCAGACCAGCGCGCCTAGCTCCATGAGCGCCTGATTGAAATCGCGCGCTCTTCCGTCCGGGATCAGGCTCTCCGCCAGCGCCCAGATTCGCGCATTCGCCGGGTTCGCCTTCGGATCGCCCTCGATACCAAATACCCGGCTCAGAACGCGCATGACATTGGCGTCTACGATGGCAGCCTTCTGCTGAAACGCAATGGAGAGCACCGCGCCAAGCGTGTACCTCCCGATGCCGGGCAGTCGTCCCAGTTGTTCGGGGTCGGTCGGGACGACGCCGTTATACTCCGCCGCGACCTGCTGCGCCGCGCGATGCAGGTTGCGCGCACGTGCATAGTATCCCAGCCCAGCCCAGAGACGTAAGACCTCTTCCAGCGGCGCTTCCGCCAGGTCCTTCAGGGTCGGGAAACGGGACATCCAGCGTTCATAGTAGGGAATGACGGTCTTCACCTGCGTCTGCTGCAGCATGACCTCGGAGACCCAGACCGCGTAGGGGTCGTCTTCGCGCTGACGCCAGGGAAGCTCCCGCCGGTTCTCGCGATACCAGTCCAGCAAATTGTTCTGAAACGCCTCGCGCGTTTCTGCCGTTAACTCCGAGGGATTCGCCGCCTTCCCGTTGACTCCGTCGCGCATTCGTTGTATAATACCTTTTGACTGTTCGGGGTGTAGCTCAGCTTGGTAGAGTGCTTGTATGGGGTACAAGAGGCCGCAGGTTCAAGTCCTGTCACCCCGATCGTTGTGTAAGCCATCTCACAGGAGATGGCTTACTATTTTGCCTCCTCAATCGCGCCCCCTGCCAGACTGCCATCACATCTGGTCATCCTCCTCCCCGATTATACCCCGCCTCTCTGTCACACCCGGAACACGCTCTGCAGAAAAAAGAGCGTCAGAACGACCTGTTCTGACGCTCCGGATGAATATAGGGCGAACCTACTTCGGGCTTGCCTGCACAATCGCCGCCAGATCGGCGGGCTTGAGGCTTGCGCCTCCCACCAGCGCGCCGTCAATATGCTCCTTCGCCAGCAGTTCCGCCGCGTTATCCGGCTTGACGCTGCCCCCGTACTGGATTCGCGTCTGCGCCGCGACATCGGCTCCATACAGCTTCTCAACCGTACTGCGGATCAAGCCGCAGACACGGTTCGCCTCGTCGGAGTCGCAGACCTCGCCGGTTCCGATCGCCCAGACAGGCTCGTAGGCAAAGACCAGCCTCGCCGCCAGGTCCGCAGGAACGCCCTCCAGCGCTTTAGTGGTCTGATCGGACACTATCGCATCAGTCTGCCCGGCTTTTCGCTCCGAAATGGTCTCGCCCACACAGCAGATCGGGGTCATTCCTGCCTCAAATGCCGCCTTCAGCTTCCGGTTGACGCTGGCGTCCGTCTCTCCGAAGTGCCGGAGGATGGTCTCGTCGAAATCCGGCTCCGGCACGCCAAAACGCCCGCGCATCTCCGAATGCCCCACGATCACATAGGAGACCCCGACATCGGTCAGCATTCCGGGGGCGATCTGCCCGGTGTAGGCTCCCTTCGTCTTCCAGAAGACATCCTGCGCTCCCAGCAGAATCGTGGTTCCCGCCAGCGCGTCCCGCATGGGGTAGAGCGCAACATAGGGGGCGCAGAGAACCACCTCCACATCCGCCCTGTCCTGAATCAGAGGGGCTATCTCATGAATAAAGGCGACCGCTTCTGCCGTCGTCTTGTGCATCTTCCAGTTTCCGGCAATGATGGTACGACGCATGGTGTTACTCCTTCTATGTTATCCCTGTTCGGGCAGGTTCTCTGTCAGGCAAGCTCCCATCGATCGCTGGATCGAAGCAGATAGTCGCGTATCGCGGCATACTCTGCGGGAGGAACGTTGCGGATTATCGCCGGTGCGTCGGGAGCCGTATGATCGAAGATCGCCTGCAGATAAGCGGGATAGTCCAGCGTCCCCATCCCCGGTCCGGGCATCATCTCCTCACCGTCAGGCGGCATCACGCAGTCGCGCAGATGCACGACGCCGGTATGTTCTCCCAGCGTGCGGCACACCGCCTCCACGCGCGCATTCCGCTCCGGATAGCTCTCATGGTTCAGGAAACTCACCCCGTCCAGCACGAATCGAACCTTCAGCTGCACAACCGGGTCCAGACTGCGATACAGGGCGTTGCATCGCTGCGGGGTGTAGAGCACGTGAGAACGCCAGGGCTCCAGCACAAGGTAGTAGTTTCTGGCGCGGGTATTGTTCACCACATCGCTCAGAAAGCTGCGAAGCGCGGCTAACGCCTCCTCCGAAGCGTTCCGCTCATCCACATCATACAGCGACTCGCCGTAGCTTCCGCTGAACATCACCACCCGCCGCGCTCCGACGATCTCCAGCGAGTGCATCAGTGTATCGAGATCGTCCCGGCACACCCCCATAAAATGCGTGTCATCCGGACGCAGCGGGTTCAGGTAGCATCCGATGGTGACCGGGCGGACTCCATACTCATAGAGGGCTTCCGCGATGGCAATCAGATCGGCGCGCGTAAATCCCGTCTGCATCAGGTTCAACTGACACAGTGAGAAGCCTGCTTCGCGCGCCTGTGACAGACGCTGTGCAATATCTTCCGGGCGTCGGCCCGCCAACATAATTCCCAGTTTCAATGTCCAGCGCGCCTCCGATACGAAAGGATGGATGCCGGTCCAACCGACATCCGTACTCTTCTGGCTGACCCTGTTTCAGATCAGCTCCGCCTCTACGGTGATCTCCACATTGCCCTGCAGCGCTCGGGAGATAAGGCAGTACTTCTCCGCGCGCTGCGCCGCCTCCAGAACCGCTTTCCGCTGCGCCTCATCTCCGCCATCCATACGAACCTTTGTCCGCAGGTGGATGGAGGTGAACTTCAATGACCGATCCGGCTGTCGCTCCACCACCCCGGACGCATCCACGTGTATCTCTGCCACCGGCAGACTGCGACGCTCCGCCAGCAGCGCGTAGGTAATACTGTAACAGGAGGCGACGGCGGCAAGGAGCATCTCCTCCGGATTGCTGCGACCGGCTTTTCCGCCTAGTGACGCGGGCACGCCATATTCTATAGAGCCGGCATCCGCCATGATCCTGCCGTCGCCATCGCTGTTGCCGATCCAGACGCTTCTCAACTCAAAGATATGCTTCTCTTCGCTCATGATTTTTTTACTCTGCTTTCTTCGGAAGGTATTTTATCAGAAATCCCAGTCCGCAGGCAAACAGCCTCTTCAGGCGCGGATGCCTGCGAACCAGGGTGGCGACACAGGGTCCCCAGCGGTAGTACAGACAGACAAAGGCTCTGCCCAGAGGATGGGTCAGCAGGAACTCATCGCGGAACTGGCGGAAGCGTGCGACCTGCGGCGCATAGGGCGTGTCATAGGTCGCGGTGATTACAAAACAGCCGCTCTTTGCTCCCGCCCCCGTGGAGAAGGTTCCGCTGCGCCAGGAGGACTCCGACGCAACCCGCTCTACCTCGCCGAATGCACTGGCGTTGATCCCATAGATCGCCGGATAGCTGGTTCTCACGCGCACGACAGAGCTGAGAATCATGGAGGGATGCACCGTATCCAGCCCGCGCACCACATCTTCAAAGATCCGATCCGTATCCTCCTGCGTCTCATCCTCAAACTCGCCGCTGTTGCCGGCGACATAGTAGGCGCAGAAGGCTTTCACCGGTCCGCATACCTGAGGGTCGTTCTTCAACCGGTCGAACTGATCACGCGCATCCATGATGCTGCGGACCGATTGCGCGAACTCTTTCAAATCCTCATTGCCGGGATCGAAACGTTCGCTGGCATTGAGAAATGTAAGCGCTTCGCGAAAGGCGCGCAGTTGAAACAGCTCATGTCCTAGCACTCCGAAACGCGCCGAGGCGTATTTTCGAAACTCATCGTCTTCTGGGGGAACCATCGCAATAATACGACTGGCAGTCTGTGCGATACTGTTCAGTTTCCCGGCGTAGAGGTAGACGATGCACAGTTCGAAGAGGATCTCAAAGTCGCTGGTATCGGTCTTGCCGTCTGCGGTGATCCCCTGCTCCAGCCAGTACTCCGCCTGCGTGTAGTCCTTCTCACGCACATAGGTTCGCGACAGAGAGATGTAGTGCTGCACATTGTACGGCTCAAGATCGCGCGCCCGTTTGAATTTGGAGCGGGCGTTATTCAAAAGCAGACTCTTGCGATGGTCGTGATCGCTCATATCTTCGGTCTGCTCGTAATACGCCATGCCGTAGTTCGACCAGTAGACCGGTACATCCGGGGAGCGGGTGGTCAGCTTATCGTAGACCTTGATCGCGTTTGCCCAGTCGGCGAGGTTCAGATAGCAGATGCCCAGACTGTTGAGTGCGGCGTCCGCCGTCGGTATCACCAGCAGGATTCGCTTCAGGGGACGCTGCGCCTCCTCCCAACGATCCTCCGCCATCAGCGTCTCCGCCTCCCCGAACAGCCGGCGAACCTCCTCGCCATGTCGCTGCATGGCGTTATAGTTATCCCGCGCCTTCGGATCGGAGAGGGTTTCATACGCCTCGCGAATGACTTTAAACTTCTCTGGCTCCTTTTCGGGAGGATACTGGCGAACGAGGCGATAGTAGGCGCGCTTTATCTGCTCCTGACTCGCGTCTTCCGGGACTCCCAGTGTCTCATAATGGTCTGTAGACACATGCTATCTCCCCAGAATGTCTTCGATTTCAAACAGCAGATCCACCAGCCTGTCCCCCGCCCGGGAGATCTCTTCATCGTCATTGGAGACCAGCGCCATCTTCAGATCACTGACCGCCAGCGTGAGCTGCTGCTGTTTCTCCTCATCAGGGATACTGCTCATCAGCCGTTCCGCTTTGACAATCAGGGTATCGTACTCTTTCGCACGCAGGCTCTGTTTCCACATGTCCCGGACGTTCTGGAACGCCTCCTCCTTCTCTTCGTCTGAGAGTCTCTGGGCGGAGGGCTGATAGTGAATCTCGATCTTCTGACCTGTCGCCGGTATGCGCGCCGTCAGTTTCGCCATGCCGTTGGTGTCGTAGGAGAATTCGATCTCGACCTGATGCGGCTCTCCGGTCTGCGACGGCGGAATGTTCGTGATGCTCCCCCTGATCCCGGTGAATATTGCCTCCTCCGGCAGACGCGCCTTTCCGGTGTGATCCTGGTAGAGGTTGATCTCCGCCTCGCCCTGTGATCCGGAGAGCAGGCGATAACTTCGCCGAACGGTGAAGGGAATCGTCGTGTTGGGAAGAATCAACGGCTCGTAGAGCAGCATCATTTGACCACCCACGTTGCTGACCACATCAATTCCCAGGCCAAACGGGCTGACATCGGTCACGATGAGATCGCCTTCGCCCGGATCTATCAACTCTTTGATGATTGCCGCCTGTACCGACGCGCCCATCGCCACCGCCAGATCGGGGTTGACCTCGGAGCGTGGTTCACGATCGAACATCTCGGCGACAAGCTGGCGTACGGCGGGGATGTAGGTCGTCCCGCCGACCAGCAGAACCCTGTCAATCATCTCCGGTTGAATCTGCTTGGCGCTGAGCGCCTGGCGCACGCAGGAGCGTGCGGCTTCCAGCAGATGGGCGCAGGCGTGATTGTACTCCTCCCGCGCAACCTCCACCTCCAGGTCAATCGGGATGCCGTCCCGCACGGTGAAGTTCGGCACAACCACCAGATATGAACTGGAGTTGGAGAGCGCGATCTTTGCCAGCTCCGCTGGCGCTTTCAGAGTCTGGCGGGCGCGCTCCTGTTGAAGCATCACACGATGCTCCTCCTGAAACTTTCTCAGGATCAGATTCACCATCACATCGTCGAAATCTTTCCCGCCCAGCCGCGTATTGCCAAAACTGGACTTCACATCCAGCACCCCGGCGACCATCTCCAGCACGGTAATGTCCAGCGTGCCGCCTCCAAAATCGAAGACGACAAGCTGCCCCTCCGTCTTGATATGCCGATGTCCGAAAGCCATTGCAGCGGCGGTCGGTTCGTTGATCAGGCGCAGGATGTTCAGTCCGGCAAGTCGCCCGGCTTCCATCGTCGCCTGCCGGGCGGCATCCGGAAAGTTTGCGGGAACGGAGAGAACCACATCCAGCACCGGCTGCCCGACCGCCTCCTCGACGTTCTCCTTCAGACGGCGAAGGATGAGCGCGGATATCTCCTCCGGTCGGCAGTCGCGATCCCCCAACGTAACCAGTTCGCCGGTTCCCATCAACCGCTTCACCTCGCGCACTCCCCGCCCCGGCAGGTCCACATAGGGGCGCGCATCCTCCCCGACCACCAGTTCGCCGCGACGGTTCATGGCGACCAGCGAAGGGATGACAGGGCTTTTGGTGCGCGACCCTGGATCGGGAATCATCATCGGTTCGCCGTTTCGATAGATGCATATCTCCGACGTGGAGGTTCCGAGATCAATTCCTACCGCGAACGGTTCATTTGCCATCGTCTGATCCTCATCATTCTACCAGTAGATTGTTACACTAGAACGGCTTTCGCCTCTTCGTTTCTATTCAAGCAGTCATCTTGATAAACCTGCGGGAACAGGTCACCCTGCCTCTGCGGATGCGCAACCCTGTACGGGAAGGCAAAGCCCTCAGTCCGTCATTGCGAGCGAAGCGAAGCAATCTTCCACGTGCAGGCACATCCATCAGACACTATCACGACTGTTCAGGCACGGAAGGATCGTCCTTGTCCGTGCTTTCTGAATCCTTCGCATCGCCGGCGCCATCGTTCGCCGCATCCATCTCCCTGTTCGGCTGCGCTACCGGTTTCCTGGCGACGATCACCTGCGCTCTCTTGAGCACCGTATCGCCGGCGCTATAGCCCCACTGAGCGCACTCCACAATATGACCCGGCTCAATGTCCGCCGATTCCACCTCTCCTATCCCCTGATGAATGGCTTCATCGAACAGGTCGTTCGGTTCCGGCTGAATGACATTCAGCCCGCGCGCATCGGCAATCCTGGAATAGTCCTTCACACTCTTTTTCAACGCATCGCGATAGGTCGGGTCGAGTCCCTCCGAGCGCAGAGCGCGCTCCATCGCTTCAATAAATAAGATGGCTCCCTCGTGCCAGCTTTTTATCTGCGCGTTCAACCGGCTCTTTTCCTGCCGCTCATGCATCAGCGCCTCATCTAGCTTCCGGTTATCGAGATATCGCTGCGCCAGCTCCTTCTCCAGCGATTCGATCCGCGCCGCCTCCTCCTGCACCTTCGTATGGAGTCTCTCCAGTTCGGTTCGGGCACGATAGTGTTCGCGTCTGACTACCTCCACGTCGGTCAGGGTCTCATGTACCCTTTTCAGCGCATCCGGCAGATCGCTCACCGCATTCCAGGCGCGAGATCTCCATCGCATGACGCCAGGCATCACCAGAAACAGCATCGAGAGCGGCACAAAAACGGCTGATATGATGAGCGCGATGATCTTTACGCTGGATGCCATCCCGGGAATACTCGCAAAGACGAGGCTGAACCCCAGGATCGCCATTCCGATCAGAACGCCTCCTGCGAGGTAGAAGTAGAGATAGTCGCCGGGATCGCCGGCGACCGCATGGATCGGGCTTTTCTCTGCTGTCATATCTCCCTTTCTCTGGACCGTCCGTTCCGGAGTGTGGCAGAGAGCTGGCCGGAGTGAGTTCTCCCCCTCCGCTCCTCTGTCGCACGGAACGTGTTCTGTTAGTGAGACGACTGACGACCGGGGATATCACCGGCTCTCATGCCGACTGCCGGCATCAGGTTATCGGCGCAGAGACATCAGAAGGCGCAGGATGAACCAGAACAGTCCGATGAAGTCCAGATAGAGGCTGATCGCGCCCGCTACCGCCTGATCCTGATGCAGCTTCTGCTGAATCACGGATGTGTCGTAGAGGATGAAGCCGCTGAAGATCAACACCCCCGCGGCGGCATAGATCATATTCAGCATCGGCGTTCGGAAGAAAAAGAGCACAATGCCGCCCACAAGGAGCGCGATGATCGCCACGAAGAGAAAGCCGCCCAGATAGCTGAAGTCTCTCTTCGTATTGAGCACATAGAGCGAAAGCCCTCCGAAGACCGCGACCGTCAGAACGGCTGCCTGAAGACCGACCCCCTCATACTGCGGGATCGCATTGAGGATCGTCAGGATCGGTCCGGCGATGGCTCCCTGGATGGCGGCGTAGAGCATGAGCAGCGCCAGGTTCACGCCGCTGGTATTGCGGGCGAATCCCATAATCAGCCCGACCACCAGACCCGCGATCAGAAGGGGGATCAGCAGGGGCAGCATCGTTCGGGCAATCTGCCCGGTGAAGTACCCCACTCCCACCGTGACGAGAATGGAGACGAAGAAGAGGTGATAGACCTTTCGGATGAACGCGGCGCGCACATCCGCCGGCGCATAGGCGACCACGCCCGGCATATACTGGGGCTGGTAGTTCATTCCAGAACTCCTCCGGCGCAGTGCAGGGAAGCCAGACCCGCGCCGAAAGATCTGGCTTCCATCTTCCTACTTATCCTGCAGAGCCACCACGCCCGGAAGCTCCTTGCCCTCCAGGAACTCCAGCGAGGCGCCTCCGCCCGTGGAGATATGCGTCATCCGGTCTGCGAATCCAAGCTCTTCGACCGCCGCCGCCGAGTCGCCTCCGCCCACGATCGTCACCGCGCCGGAATCGGCGAGCGCCTGCGCCATCGCCCGCGTTCCAACGGCGAAACGGTCAATCTCGAATATCCCCATCGGTCCGTTCCAGACGACGGTTCCCGCGCCTTTGACAGCCTCCGCAAACCGTTTCGCCGTCTCCGGTCCGATGTCAACGCCCTGATACCCGGCAGGAATCGCATCTACGGAGACCGTCCTCGTCTGGACGCTGTCCAGGTCTACGCCCGGCTCCATCGGGTTACGATCCGCCACCACGACGTCGGTCGGGAGAAGGATCTTATCGCCCGCGCTTGCCAGCACGTTTTTACAGAAGTCCAGCGAATCGGCATCGAGAATCGAGTTTCCGATCTCCTTGCCCTGCGCTTTCAGGAAGGTGTACGCCATCGCGCCGCCGATCAGCAGCCTGTCCACCTTCCCGAGAAGGCTCTCGATCACGCCGATCTTGTCTTTGACCTTCACGCCGCCCAGAATGGCGACGAACGGTCTCTTCGGATCCTCCAGCGCGCCGCCAAGATACTCGATCTCCTTCTGCATCAGGTAGCCTGCGACCCCCGGAACGAACTTCGTCACGCCCTCGGTGGAGGCGTGCGCCCGATGCGCGGTTCCAAAGGCGTCATTGACATACAGCTGCGCCAGGGAGGCGAGCTTTTCCGCAAAGTCGAGATCGTTCTTCTCCTCTTCGGGATGCAGGCGCACATTCTCCAGCAGAACGATCTCCCCCTCCTCCAGCGCATAGACCGCCGCCTCCGCCTGCGGTCCGATACAGTCGGGAGCCAGTTCAACGGTGGTTCCGAGCAGCTCGCTCAGACGCTCCGCCACCGGCTTCAAAGTATATTTTTCGTAGTCTTCCGGCTTGCCCTTCGGTCGTCCGAGATGCGATACCAGAATGGTCTTCGCGCCATGCTTCATGAGGTACTGGATCGTCGGCAGTGCGGCGCGAATCCGCCGATCATCGGTGATCTGTCCGCTCTTATCCTGCGGCACGTTGAAATCAACCCGCACCAGCACGCGCTTTCCGCGCACCTCGATATCTTCGATGGTTTTCTTGTTGAGTTTCACGCTCATGATATTACTCCTGCTGTTATACAGCATGAACCGGCGAAATGCAAAGGGGTCAGGCGGACATAACGCCCCGTCGCGCAGACCTCCTCCCCTGTTCGTTTTTCTCCGTTCTGAATCCTGCGCTGTGTGGGAGGAGTCGCCTGTAAACCGCGAACAGGGACACGCACGGCGTGCCCCTGTTCGTAAAACATCCGGTCTGTATATCGGGTGCAGGCCGTTCCTGCCCGTAAGGGCGAAGTCTACAGCCCGCGATCCGCCAGATACTTGATGAGGTCTGCGACGCGGCAGGCATAGCCCCACTCGTTATCGTACCAGGCGACCACCTTCACCATGTTGCCGCCGACCAGCACGGTATCCACCGCCGAGAAGATCGAGGAGTGCGGGTTGCCGCGCATATCGGTCGAGACCAGCGGCAGCTCGGTGTACTCCAGAATGTTCTTCATCGGACCTTCCGCGTACTCCTTGACCGCCGCGTTCACCGCCTCTACCGTCGTATCGTTGCTCAGCAGCGCGGTGAAGTCTACCACCGAGACGGTCGGCGTCGGGACGCGGAACGCCATTCCGTGGAACTTGCCCTTCAGTTCCGGGATCACCAGCCCCACCGCGCGGGCGGCGCCGGTCGAAGAGGGGACGATATTCAACGCCGCGCCGCGCGCATCGCGCAGGTCGTCTTTGGCGGCGGTGTCCAGCAGCTTCTGAGAGTTGGTATAGGCGTGAACGGTCGTCAGAAGCCCCTTCTCAATGCCAAAACGATCGTTGAGGACTTTGGCGACAGGCGCGAGACCGTTGGTCGTACAGGAAGCGTTGGAGATAACATGATGTTTCGCCGGGTCGTACATACTCTCATTGACGCCCAGCACAACCGTCAGATCCTCCTCCTTGGCGGGTGCGGAGATGATCACCTTCTTCACGCCATGCTCGCGGTGCGCCGCCGCCTTTTTGGCATTGGTGAAAAAGCCGGTGGACTCGATCACCACCTCCACGCCCTGCTGATCCCAGGGGATTAACGCGGGGTCTTTCTCGGAGTAGACGGCGATGCGCTCGCCGTTGACGACAAAATCGGTTTCTGTGGTGGAGATATCGCCCTTGAAGGGTCCATACGTGGAGTCCCACTTGAACAGGTGTGCGTTGGTTTTCACATCGGTGAGGTCGTTGACCGCCACAACATCAATCTCTTTGTCGTAGCGCTCGAAGATCGCGCGCATCGCCAGACGGCCAATGCGCCCGAAGCCATTGATTCCTACTCGGACAGCCATCTTCTATTGAACTCCTTTCGGTGGGAATAACGGGTCGAATGCGATGACACCGCATACCGGGATGCGACACTCAGGCTGAGCGACAGTTCCTTTCAGGGTGCATCAACAGGGGGAGTCGATTTACGACTTACACAGAGATTTTACCCGTTTCTGCGAGGGCGCGTCAACGCTTGCCTCCGGTGTCCGCAGCTCTCTACCCCGGATACCAGATGCGGCGCGGATCGTCGGGAGCGCGGATGTAGTCCCAGGCGGAGTCGATTAACCGTTCCAGGTCGTACTGCGGACGCCAGCCCAGGAGGAACTTCGCCTTGTCGTTATCCAGCCAGGTCGAGTGATAGGAAGTCGGGATGTCCACCGAGGGCAGCTGGCGTGTCTTCGCCAGATAGAGCGCGACTTTCCGATAGTTCACCGGCTCATTCATACAGATGTTGAAGGTCTGCTGACGCGCCTTCGGATGGTCTATCGCCGTCAGAACCGCCTCGATGAGATCGGAGACATGGACGAAGTTACGCAGCACCGGCTGACCGTTGGGATCGAGCATGACCGGGATCGTCTGCGTGCGCACATACTCATCGGCGCGCTCCGGACTGACCAGATCGCGCCAGCGCGGTCCCCCGAAGACATCCTCCCCGAAGGAGAGCGTGTACTTGAAGTCGTCCTTCTCCATGATCCAGGGGGCGCGCAGACAGCAGCCATTCAGATCGTACTGAATGTAGTACTGCTCCAGCATCACCTCCTCCAGCACTTTGGAGAGCGCATAGCATCCGGGATAGGCGGAGTGGCGCTGCTGCTCGGTTACCGGAACCGGATGCGGGTAGAAGAAGTGTCCCATTCCCGCGTCTCCGCCGATCAGGATAAACTGGCGGAACGTTTCGCTCAGACGGCACTCCTCCAGCAGCCAGAACAGCCCCTTCACGGTTACATCCATGATGCTGTCCGGCGTCTCCTTGCAGGTCGCCAGGTGGAGAACATGCGTCACTCCCTCCATCGCCCTCTGTACATCCGCGCGGTTGGCCATATCGCCGGATACGACCTCCAGCCTCTCACGCACCCGCAGCATACGGTTGTGGCAGAAGGCGCGGGCAGTGAACTCCCGCATACGCGGATCGTCGAAGAACCGTCGCAGAAACTCCTGACCGACTTTGCCGGAAGCCCCGGTAACCAGTATGCGCGACCCCTTCTCCGCCATATCCGCTACTCCTTCCAGCCGGGAAGCTGAATTGCCAGACTTCCCTGCAGCGATTTCCAGGCTTCGTATCCCGCCTGACGGTCAAAGAAGTGATTTTCCTCAAAGAGATGCGAGTACCTTCCGCCCCGATCCAACCCCTTTTCCATCGCACGTCGGAGTATTTCGCGCCATTGCGGGATGCCGTAGGAGGGCCAACGTATGCCTGCCTGACAGTAAGAGGCATCGGCAAAGTAGCGGGGGCGGTCTTCCCCGCCGGGCTGCGCACGACGGGCATGCCACAAGGCAGAGTGAACCAGAACCGCCGAGCCGGGAGGGAGATCGTTGATGACCCGTTCGCCAGGGAGAGGCTTGGTGTCCAGCATCCAGAGCGCGCCGTTGGCGATAACGGTACGGTGACTGCGCGGCAGACATAGCAGATCCCCTACCTCGCCATTCAGACCGTTGAGGTAGTAGAAGAGATGCACCATCACATGCGATCGGTTGGTCTGTGGCTCCTGCTCATAGTCCTGATGCCAGGGCACGCCCGGAGTGCCGGCATCCTGTCGCACGGCGTGCAGGTGATGAAAGGCGAAACCCGGTCCCATCACGCTCTCCACGATCTCCATAACACGCGGATGGCTGATCAGAGGACCCAGGTGCGGAAATTCACAGAGGTAGGGGTGCGCCTCTCTCTTCGCGCGCGCCTCCGTGAGCGCATCAATATCGGCTTTCAGGTTGTCGCACTCCTCCTGCGTGAAGAACCCCTCGAAAATCAGGTATCCCTCTTCGTGAAACGTCTTGCTCTGCTCCTCGCTCAACGGCATGAATCTCTCCTGTTTAGATGGCATTTGTGCGATTATACCTGAGAACACGAGCGATCCGGAGACCGGCGTGAAGCGTCCGTCCCCCCTTCCACAGGTTAGGTGTGTAACTCGTTACTGCAGCGGGAGAGGTCCCGGTCTGTCATTGCGAGGGAGGCTACAAGCGTACCGGTCTGTCATTGCGAGGGAGGCGATAGCTGACCGAAGCAATCTCACAACCCGACACCCGCCCTGTGCCAAAGCGTAACGCACCCATAAAAAAGCGAGCGAGGTGACAGCCTCGCTCGCTTTCATGCGCGCCATGAGGGCGCTGGGACTCGAACCCAGGACACCCGCCTTAAAAGGGCGGTGCTCTGCCGACTGAGCTACACCCTCACACAACGCCGAGACCTATTTTACCTCCGATGCCTTCCCGTGTCAATCGCCGGTCAGGCGGGTTTCAGAGAGATGGGCTGCCTCAAAGCGTCTGGCAGCCCGATCTGAATAGACTCACGGTCTCAATACTACTATTCTTCCGTCGGGTTGTCTTCCTCTCCCGCCTCCTCCGAGTCCGGAGCAGGCTCGTCGGAGTCTCCTTCCATGCCGCCCGTCATCGCACAGAAGGCGTCCAATCCGTCTTCGCCGACGGATCCCGGACCAAAGTTGAGGTCTTTCAGGTCATCGTCCTCTTCGACCCTTCCCAGATCCTCTTCCGGCTCCGTATCCTCCGAGGAGAGACCCAGGCGGGCGGTTCGGGCGGACAGATCCTCCTCCTCCGTCAGAAGCAGGGTGGAACGCTCCGGACGCGCCGGCAGTTCCAGAACGATCTGCTCTCCGTCCGGAGTGCCCGGCTCCATCATCCGGTAGCGCGGCAGTCCGGTTCCGGCGGGGATCAGGCGTCCGATGATGACGTTCTCCTTCAGTCCCACCAGTTCGTCCTTCTTTCCGCGAACCGCCGCCTCCGTCAGAACGCGGGTTGTCTTCTGGAACGACGCTGCGGACAGGAAGCTGTCTGTCGCCAGAGACGCCTCGGTGATCCCCAGCAGGACCCAGTCCGCCGTCGCCTCCTCGCCGCCCTTCTCAACCGCCTGCTGATTGGCGTCATCGAAGGCGAACTTGTCCACGATCTGCCCCGGCAGGAAGCTGGAACTTCCCGGATGCCGGATGCGTCGTTTCTTGAGCATCTGCCGAACAATCACCTCGATGTGCTTGTCGTTGATGTCCACACCCTGCGCCTTGTAGACCTGCTGGATTTCGCGCACTAGGTAGTCCTGAACGCCGCGCGGTCCATGCAACTCCAGCACCTTCTGCGGATCGAGCGGACCCTCTGTCAGACGCTGACCGGGTTCGACCACATCCCCGACCTTCACCTCCAGTTCGCCGCGGTAGGGAACCAGAATGGATTTGCGGATGGTGATCTCCTTGATCTGCGCCTCCTTCATCCGCTTGTAGAGCTTCTCGGTGATCGTCTCGCCGCTCTTGATGATGATCTCACCCGACTCGTCCACCACATCCTCGGTAACGAGTTCGCCCACGAAGTGCGACGCGGTATCGCCCAGTTTCACCGGCGCATGGAGAATGATGTGCCGCAATCCCTTCTGCTCGATCCCGGCGATCACTCCTCCAATCTCCGTGATGATCGCCTGTCCCTTTGGCTTGCGCGCTTCGAACAGTTCTACCACGCGCAGCAGTCCGTGAACCTGATCCTCCAGCACCTTCAGAACCGCCTGCACCGAACGAACGCGCTCGCGCTCGGTTCCGCCCTCCTCCTCGAAGTTGATATGACCGCGGCGGATGTCCTCGTGCAGTTCGCGGAGGGTGCTCTGCCGCTTCTTCTTGACGTTGGAGACCCCGGTAATCTCTTTGCCGGCGACTCCTCCCGTGTGGAAGGTACGCATGGTCAACTGGGTTCCCGGCTCGCCGATGGACTGCGCCGCAATGATGCCGACGGCGACGCCGATATCCACCATGCGTCCGGTCGCCAGGTCGCGCCCGTAGCACCTGGCGCAGACCCCCTGCCGCAGCTCGCAGGTCAGCACCGAGCGAAGACCGATCCGCCGAAGGCTGGCATGCTCTTTGCTCAGGGCGTCTATCTGACGCGCCATCGAGTCGCTGATCTCCTCGTTCGCGGCGACCAGCACCTCTCCAGTCACCGGGTGAACGATGTCTTCCGTCGTGCACCGTCCCTTAATGCGGTCCGCCAGCGATTCGATCAGTTCGTTGTCCTGAACGATCTCCTCCACGAAGATGCCCGCGTTCGTACCGCAGTCCTCCGCGCGCACGATTACGTCCTGCGCCACATCCACCAGACGACGGGTCAGGTAGCCCGCGTCGGCGGTTCGCAGCGCGGTATCCGCCAGACCTTTGCGCGCGCCGTGCGTGGAGACGAAGTACTCCAGCACGTTCAACCCCTCATGGAAGTTGGACTTGATCGGCAGGTCTTCGATCAGGTTGCCGAAGGGATCGGTCATCAACCCGCGCATTCCCGACAACTGCGTGATCTGCTTGGACGAGCCTCTCGCCCCGGAGTCGGTGATCAGGTAGATCGGATTGAAGTGATCAATCCCTTCCAGGATCGCCCCGGCGACCTTTTCAGACGCCTCCATCCAGAGAGTCAGCACCTGCTGTTTGCGCTCGCCGAGGGTCATATTCCCCATCTCGTACTGACGATTCAGCTTGCGAACCTTCGTCTCCGTGTCCTTGAGGATATCGTCGCGCTTGGAGGGAATCTCCATATCCGTCATCGAGATGGTGGTTCCGGAGCGCGTGGCGTACCGGAAACCCAGATCCTTCAGGTCGTCCAGGAACTGGATGGTGGTCTCTTTGCCGTGCTCCTCATACACCTCGGAGCAGACCTCCGCGATCCCCTTCTTCGTGATGGTCTTATAGAGATACTTGTCCGTATAACGCAGCCTCGGCGGCAGGATCTGGTTGAACAGCAGCCTCCCGACAGTGGTCTGCTTACGGGAATCATCCGATTTTCCGATCAGTTCCAACTGCCCGTTGCGGAAAATCCGCACCTGGATCGGTTCATGCAGGCTGATCTGCTTGCTGTCATACGCCAGGATTGCCTCGTCCGGGCTGCTGAACACATATTCGCGCGGCTTGGCGTCCTTCAGGATCGTCGTCAGGTAGTAGGAGCCGAGAACGATATCCTGAATCGGCGCGACGATCGGGTTGCCGTTCGCTGGAGAGAAGAGGTTATGGCTGGAGAGCATCAGCACGCGCGCCTCCGCCTGCGCGTAGGCGGACAGCGGGACATGCACCGCCATCTGGTCGCCGTCAAAGTCGGCGTTGAAGGCGTGGCAGACCAGCGGGTGAATCTGGATCGCCTTTCCGTCCACCAGAACCGGCTCGAACGCCTGAATTCCCAGTCGGTGCAGCGTGGGCGCGCGGTTGAGCATCACCGGATGTTCGCGGATCACCTCCTCGAGCGCATCCCAGACCTCCGGGCGGCTCTTTTCGATCATCCGCTTGGCGGTCTTGATATTGGTTGTGTAGCCTCGCTCCACCAGAGTCTTCATTACAAACGGCTTGAAAAGCTCCAGCGCCATCTCTTTGGGCAGTCCGCACTGATGGATCTTCAGGTGCGGACCGGCAACGATCACGGAACGTCCCGAGTAGTCCACGCGCTTGCCGAGCAGGTTTTTGCGGAATCGCCCCTCTTTCCCTTTGAGCATATCCGACAGAGACTTGAGTGGTCGGTTATTGGAGCCGACGACCGGTCGCGCGCGCCGACCGTTGTCAATCAGCGCGTCCACCGCCTCCTGCAGCAGTCGTTTCTCATGATTGATGATGCTCTCCGGGGCGCGGATCTCGGTGATCTTCTTCAGGCGGTTATTCCGGTTGATGATCCGCCGGTAGAGATCGTTGAGGTCGGAAGTTGCGAAACGCCCTCCGTCGAGCTGCACCATCGGGCGCAGTTCCGGAGAGATCACCGGGATGCACTCCAGGATCATCCAGGAGGGATGCGCCTTGCTGGCGATGAATGCCTCGACCACCTCCAGCCGCTTGATGGCACGGGCGCGCTTGGGTCCCTGGGTGTTCTGGACTTCCAGGCGAAGCTGACGCGCCAGCAGGTCTACGTCCACCTCCTCCAGCAGCTCCTTGATCGCTGCGCCGCCCATTCCCGCCTGAACAATCCCTTCGTAGGGGACGCCCAGACGGCGGGTCAGAACCTCCATCATCCTTTCCAGCGCGCGATACTGATCCTCGTTGATAAGCTGACGCTTCTCTAGCTTCTCCAGCAGTACGAGACTCTGCTCAAGCTCTTCGATCCGCTCGGTGGCGTCCTTCTCCTCCTGCTTGATCCGCTCCAGCAGATACTTCTGACGCTCCGCAATGGTCGCCTCATCCCATCGGTCGGCTTCGTCCTCCAGATCCTCTGCGGTGTGCTCGGCGACCTCCTTGCGAAACTCCCGGCTCAGGCGGTCTGCGATCTGATCGCGATCCTGTTCAATCTCTGCGATCTCCTGCTTGACTGCCTGCACGATATCCTCCATCTCGTTCTTGATGCGCTCACGGTCTACCGAGGTAACGATATAGCTGGCAAAATAGAGCACCTTCTCCAGGGGGCGCGGGGAGATGTCCAGAATGAGCGAAAGGGGGCTGGGCACGCCCTTCAGATACCAGATGTGACAGACGGGAGCCGCAAGCTCGATATGCCCCATGCGCTCGCGGCGCACTTTGCTGCGCGTCACCTCGACGCCGCAGCGATCACAGATGATGCCCTTGAATTTAACTTTCTTATAGCGTCCGCAATGGCACTCCCAGTCCTTGACGGGACCGAAAATGCGCTCACAGAACAGACCATCGCGCTCCGGTTTGAAGGTTCGGTAGTTGATCGTTTCCGGCTTTTTCACTTCGCCAAACGACCAGGCGCGAATCTCTGTCGGGGAGGCAATCCCAATTCGGATTTTCGAGAACGTACTGG
This sequence comes from uncultured Chthonomonadales bacterium, assembly GCA_938005745.1. Classification (GTDB taxonomy): domain Bacteria; phylum Armatimonadota; class Chthonomonadetes; order Chthonomonadales; family CAJBBX01; genus CALLMM01. Next base: position 24,052 of record CALLMM010000057.1, read on the forward strand.
CGTCCGCCATGAATGTCCCTCCCTAGATTGCTCTCAGCGCTGCCAGGCTGAAAGCGCCTTTTTCCAGCAAAAGAGCGGGGATGAGAGTCCCCGGATGATGATGAATGAATAGTAAGGTCGTTCAACCACTAACATACGATCTGTCCGCCAGTATGAACGCCTGACGGCAGAAAAGGGGGCATGCCTGATGCCTGCCCCCGTCTATACAGACCGCAGGAGGCTACATCGGCTCTTCGTCGCTCAACCCCGCCGCGCGCAGGCGTTTCGCATTGCGACGCGCCGCCGCATTAACCGGATTCTCATGCGGATCTATGTCGTCATCCCGATCCTTCAGGTCAATTTCGCGGTTCTGATCGTCCTCCACGCTGACCTTCAACCCCAGTGACTGAAGTTCGTTGACCAGAATCTTGAACGACTCGGGAACGCCCGGCTCCAGCATCGTGTCGCCTTTGACAATCGCCTCGTAGGTCTTCACGCGCCCCTGCACATCGTCCGATTTGATCGTCAGTATCTCCTGGAGCGTATATGCCGCGCCGTACGCCTCCAGCGCCCAGACCTCCATCTCTCCAAAACGCTGACCGCCAAACTGCGCCTTGCCGCCCAGCGGCTGCTGCGTAACCAGCGAGTAGGGACCGGTAGAGCGGGCATGGATCTTGTCGTCCACGAGGTGCGCCAGCTTCATCATGTAGATGTAGCCGATGGTAACCGGCTGATCGAAGGTCTCTCCCGTCAGGCCGTCGCGCAGGCGGGTCTTGCCGGTATGCGGGTCAATGCCGGATAGCAGCCAGACATTCTCCTTGATCTTCTCAATCAGGGCATCGTAGTCGAAGTCGGCGGGAGCCGGGATCGGCTCTTCCCCGGCGGTCTCGGTCACCGGTTCCGCCTCCGTCTCGCTCTCCGTCTCCTCCAGCGCGCTCTGCGACTGAAGCTCCAGCTGCACCACCGATTCGACGGGCGGTCCTGCCAGAAACCGCGAGATACGCTCCAGCTTTCTGCCATCATAGGTCTGAAGCTCGGCTTTGATCGCCTCCAGCATCTCCTCCGGCGACGCCTCAACCGGAAACTCCATTCCCATATGCAGCAGCGAGTTGACGTAATTCTCCAGCGTTCGGCGGCGCAGATGGCTGGCGAGCCGCTCCATCTCCCCGACGATCTCTTTCTCCGTAGAGCCTTCGAACGCCGGGTTAACGAAGGAGCAGTCGAGATGCTTGCCGACCAGCCCCAGATGCGTCTCCAGGATCTGCCCGATATTCATGCGCGACGGCACGCCCAGCGGGTTGAGTACGATGTCCACCGGCGTCCCATCCGGCAGGAAGGGCATATCCTCTTCCGGCAGGATCTTCGAGATGACTCCCTTGTTTCCGTGCCGCCCCGCCATCTTGTCGCCTTCCATGATCTTTCGCTTCTGGGCGATGTAGACCCGGACAAGCTGATTGACCCCCGCGCTCAGTTCATCGGCGGGCAGCCGCACCAGATCGCCCTCGCACCGCTCGCAGAGGATCCGCTCCGGTCGCTTGCTGAAGTTGAAGATGGTCTTGCACCGCACGCACTGATACTTGAAGCGGCTGAAGACCTTGACATCCACCACCTTGCCCTTCTCGCCGTGCGGGACGCGCAGCGAGACGTCGCGGGTCTCCTCCGCCTTCTTGCCGAAGATCGCGATGATCAGGCGCTCTTCGGCGGTCAGCTCGCCCTGTCCCTTCGGGGCGACCTCTCCCACCAGGATGTCTTCGGGGCGAACCTCCGCGCCAATGCGGATGATGCCGTTCTCATCCAGGTCTTTGAGCATATCCTCGCCCACATTGGGAATATCGCGGGTTATCTCCTCCGGACCGAGCTTAGTGTCTCTCGCCTCTTTCTCGTACTTCTCGATATGCACGCTGGTAAAGACATCATCCTTCACCAGACGCTCCGAGATCAGAATGGCGTCCTCATAATTGTAGCCGCCCCAGGGCATGAACGCCACCAGCACATTCTGCCCGAGCGCGAGTTCGCCCTTATCGGTGCAGGGACCGTCCGCGAGCACCTGCCCCCGGCGGACGCGCTGCCCTTTGTTGACGATGGGACGCTGCGTAATACAGGTAGACTGATTGGACCGGAGCATGTTGACCAGACGGTAGGTGTCCATCTGACCGTTCTCCGCCTCCACCACGATCTGATCCGCCGTCACGCGCCGCACGGTTCCCGAACGACGCGCCACAATGACCGCCCCGGAATCGCGCGCGGCGCGCTTCTCCACGCCGGTCTTCACCAGCGGAGCGTCCGGACGCAGCGTCGGCACCGCCTGACGCTGCATGTTCGACCCCATCAGCGCGCGGTTGGCGTCGTCGTTCTCCAGGAAGGGGATCATCGCCGTTGCGACCGAGACGATCTGCATTGGCGAGACATCCATGAACTCCACCTGCTCCGGCTTGACGATCGGATAGGAGTCCTCATGACGCACCTGCACCATATTCGCCTTGAACCGACCGTGACTGTCCAGCGGCTCATTGCCAGGCGCGATATGGTAGTGGTGATCTTCGTCGGCGGTCATCCAGACGATCTCATTGGTGACCACCCCATTTACCACCTTGCGGTAGGGCGTCTGCAGGAATCCGAACGGGTCCACGCGGGCATGGATCGCCATTGAGCCGATCAGTCCGATGTTCGGACCCTCCGGCGTCTCGATGGGACAGATGCGTCCGTAGTGACTGTGGTGAACGTCGCGCACCTCCAGCTTCGCGCTCTGTCGGGAGAGACCGCCCGGACCGAGCGCGGACAGACGCCGCTTGGAGGTCAGTTCCGCGAGCGGGTTGGTCTGATCCATGAACTGCGAAAGCTGGCTGGAGCCGAAAAAGCTCTTGATCGCCGCCGAGATCGGCTTGACGGAGAGGATCACCTGCGGGATGATGTTGTCGCTGTCCAGCGAAGTCATCCGCTCCTTTGCAACCTTCTCCATCCGCAGGAAGCCCATGCGAAGCTGGCTGTAGAGAAGTTCCCCGACCGATCGGACGCGCTTGTTCTCCAGGTGGTCAATATCGTCGGTGGTTCCGTGTCCCTCCGCCAGATTGACGATGTAGCGCAGGATGCTGACCAGGTCTTCGCGGGTCAACGTGCGCGCCTTCAGCGGCAGAGTGACTCCCAGCTTCTTATTGAGCTTGTAGCGTCCAACCTTCGCCAGATCATAACGGCGGGAGTCGTAGAAGATGCTGAATAGTAGGTTGCGCGCCGACTCCAGCGTCGCAGGATCGCCGGGACGGATCTTCTTGTAGATGTCCTGCAGGGCTTCATCTTTGTCGGTGATAACCCCTTCCTGCTCCAGCGTCGCCTCGATATAGCGATGCACGGAATAGACATCAAACTGCGAAAGCCCCATCTTGATGATGGCGGTCGCCAGGGTCTTATCAATCTTTCCGAACGCCTTGACCAGCACCTTCTCGCCTTTTGCGTCCAGAATATCCTCTACAGCGCGTTTGCCGACCAGGTTTTCGATGGTGAGCTTGCGGGACTCGTCCTCCGTCTCCGCCAGCAGCGTAATTCGCTTGCTGAACAGACGCAGGATGTCGGTGGTCGTCTCACAGGGTGAGTACAGCTTCAGAAGGTAGTCTCCGCCGACCCGCTCCTCCAGCTCCTCCAGTGCCACATACTCACCCGGCTTCGCGCCCCGCGAAGTTTCAAGCTCCAGATCGGCGCGGCTGTCGAGAATGCGCGCGCCCGCCTCCGCAATGACCTCGCCCGTAACGGTATTAACCACCGGATCCACCAGCGCCATGGGGATCAGGCAGCTTTTGACCGACTGAAGCTCCTGATCCTCCTCACGGTTCTCATAGAGCCACAGCTTCTGACGCACGTCGCGCACCGACATTTCCACCGGGACACAGGCAGCGTCGAAGGCGTTGAGGGCGCGCAGCAGCGTGGTGATTGGAAATTTGCGGGTCTGCCCGATCCGCACCGTAACCTGATCGTTGCTCTCCGTCTCGATGTCCACCCACGCGCCTTCGCTGGGGATCAGCGTCGCATAGAAGAGGACGCGCCCGGAGATGTCCAGATTGTCCTTGAAGTAGACGCCGGGACTGCGCGCGAGCTGGCTGACGACCACCCGCTCCGCGCCGTTGATGACGAAAGTGCCCTTGTCGGTCATCAACGGGAGGTCGCCCAGGTAGACCTCGCTCTCGATGATGTCCTTGTTCGCCTGCATCAACTGCACCTTCGCCTTGATCGGACCCTCGAAGGTCATGTCGCGGTCGCGGCAGTCCTCGACAGAGTATTTCGGCTCTCCCAGCGTAAAATCTACCAGCGAGATGCTTGTATTACCCGTAAAATCATAGATCGGTGAGAAACTGGTGAAGAGTTCATGCAGACCTTCTTCCAGAAACCAGCGGTAGGAGTCAAGCTGAACTTCAATGAGATTGGGGATGTCAACGACGTGGGAAGTTCGTTTGGAATCGTGTTGAATTTCCTTCAATTGTGACCCTCCTGCCCGACACGAAACTGTATGATACCACTACAGGGCTGGCTGCGTCAATCTCATATGAGGGGTAAAACGGGAAATTGTTGCAGGAATTTTTTCTACGCGCTCCGTATCTTTTTGGTTCCTTGAAATGAAAGAAAATGGGGCGCAGATTCCTCCGCGCCCCGCACCTCTGCTGCAGGACTGAGCCGGGCGGTCAGACGCCCTGCGCGCTCCGGCGCATCAGGTCGGAGATGTCGTTGCGCCGCTTCACCGTGTAGCCCTTCAACGGCTGAAGATGCTCGTGCACGGCATCCAACAGGTCGCTCTCGAAGGGGAAGAAACTGTCTTCGATCTCGTCGGGAGGCGTGATCCAGTTGCGCGCGCCGACCACCACCGGAGGCGCATCCAGGTAGTCAAAGGCGAACAACGCGATGCGAGAGGCGAAGGTGTGCAGGATGCTTCCCCGCTCGCAGGCGTCGGATGCCAGCAGGATCTTGCCGGTCTTCTTCACCGACTCGATCACCTTCGCGTAGTCAAACGGCACAATCGTCCGGGCGTCAATCACCTCGCAGGAGACGCCGTACTTCGTCTCCAGCGTCTTCGCCGCCTCCAGAGCGCGGTAGAGCGTCGCCCCGATGGTCAGAATAGTCAGGTCGGAGCCTTCCTGCTTGATGTCGGGTTCACCCAGCGGTATCTCGTAGGCTCCGACGGGAACGCCCTCCGTGCCCCGGAACAGTTCCGGCATATCGTAGATCCGCTGACTCTCAAAGAAGATCACCGGGTCGGTTCCCAGCAGCGCGGAGTACATCAGTCCCTTTGCGTCGTAGGGGGTTGCCGGGAAGACGACCTTCAGACCGGGGATATGCGCGCAGATCGAAGTCCAGTCCTGACTGTGCTGCGCGCCGTACTTGGAGCCGACCGAGACCCGCATCACCACAGGCATCTTCAGCATTCCGCCGGACATGGACTGCCACTTGGAAAGCTGGTTGAAAATCTCGTCGCCCGCGCGCCCCATGAAGTCGCAGTACATCAGCTCAACCAGAGCGCGACCTCCTTCCAGCGCATACCCGACCGATGTTCCGGCGATCGCCCCCTCGGAGATGGGGCTGTTGAAGAGCCGATGATAGGGCAGCGCCTCGGTGAGACCGCGATAGACAGCGAACGCCCCGCCCCAGTCGCGGTTCTCTTCGCCATAGGCGACCAGCGTCGGGTCTTCATAGAAGCGATCCAGGATCGCCTCGAAGATCGCGTCGCGCAGCGCCACACAGCGACCTTTCGGCAGAAGTTCGCCGTTGGGTCCGATCCCGGATCGGCTACGGGAAGCCAGCTGGAGCACGCGCGGGTTCTGCTCGCGCGGAATCAGCGTCTCCGGCGTTACCTCGCCATTCCAGGGCGCTTTTCCCTCCATCCCGAACGGCGCAGGAGGAATGGGATGGCGCTCGTTGGAGAACATCGTCCGCTCGAGCAGACATCCGACCGAGTAGAGGTCGGCTCGGGGCGACAGCTCCAGATCAATGGACTTCACATAGGCGCGTAGTATCCGCGTATCTATCTCCGCATACATCTTCTCCAGATCAGACGGCGTGCAGAGACCGGCTTTCTTGAGTTCGTCGGCATAGGTCAGCAGGGAGTCCACCTGCTGCCACTCCTCGATCTCGGTCTTGGTGCGGTAGGAGGAGGCATCGGAGGGAGAGTGTCCGCTGAAGCGATAGGTCACCGTATCGAGCAGCACCGGTCCCTCGCCTCTCTCGAGTATTTCCCGCTTGCGAGCATAGGCGTCAATCACCGCGAGCGGGTTATAGCCGTCCACGCGCTCGGCGTGCATCTGATCCGGCGTCAGCCCCGCGCCGATACGCGCCAGGATGCCGAATCCGCCCGTCTCGCCGACCGGCTGTCCTCCCATGCCGTAGAAGTTGTTGACGAAGTTCATCACAAACGGCAGTCCGCCCCGATGCGCCTCATCCCACAGCTTCTTGAACTGATCCATCGTCGCAAAGCAGAGCGCCTCCCAGGTGGGTCCGCAGGTCGCGGCGGCGTCGCCGATGTTGCAGATGACGATCCCCGGCTGATGGTTCACCTTCTTGAAGAGCGCGGCGCCGACCGAGATATCGGCGGAACCGCCCACAATGGCGTTGTTGGGGTAGACGCCAAAAGGCGTGAAGAAGGCGTGCATGGAGCCGCCCATGCCCCTGTTGAAACCGGCTTCCCGCCCGAAAATCTCCGCCAGCGTCCCGTAGAGCAGAAAGTCTATCGCCAGCGACTTCACCGACCCCGGCTCCACTCTCTCTCCGGTACGCGGATCGGGAGCCTCCAGCACCTTCAGGATCGCGCCGTCCATATACTGCGTCATGATCTTCATCAACGACGCTTCGTCCAGCTTCTCGATCGCGCTCAGCCCTTTGGCGAGAATCTCGCCATGACTGCGGTGGCTGCCGTAGAGATGATCGTGGACATCGAGCAGGAACGACTGTCCGACGGCGGACGCCTCCTGTCCGATAGAGAGATGTGCCGGACCGCGATGGTTGTACTCGATATCGTGGTACTTCCCTTTGGTCTTCACCTCCTGAAGCATCGTCTCGAAGGCGCGAATGATCGCCATGTCGCGCAGGATGCGGATCAGGTCTTCTCGCGCAAAGCGATCCAGCTCCTGAGTCAGCGTGCGGCTGTACTGATTGACCGGGATCGGCTGAAACTCTATCTGTCCTCGCGCCCGCACCTCCGCGGGGTGGATAGGCAGTGATTTTGGCATGGGTGGATTCCTCAAACCTTTAGGGTAATCGCAGGAAATTCTCCAGTATACGTCTCCCGTCGGGGAAACGCTCGCTGTAGTCTTCCGGGTGAAACTGCAGTCCGATCAAGGGGCGTGTTTCATGCCGCATCGTTTGAATACGGCACTCCGGTGTGGAAGCCAGAAGCCGGAACCCCTCCGGCAGCGTCTTGATCTCGCAGTAGTGCGACTCATAGACTATCGGAGGACGCCTGCAGCCCTCAAAGAGCGGATCCTCCTCATGCAGCGTCAGTTCAAAGAAGCCGCGCTCCATGTAGTGCTCCGGATGATAGTCCGGGTTCAGGATCGGTTCACCGGGACGCCTGGCGCGGATCGGCTCATCGTATAGTCGCGGCGAGGAGCGCAGCGCGCCGTTAAAGAGGAAACCGAGCAGCTGATGAGACCCGCACAACGCTAGTATCGGGATCTCCTCCGCCTGTTCGATGCAGTCGGCAACCGGATAGAAATCGCGCACCTCGTAGTCCTGAAAGGAGCGCGCGAAACCGCTCAGGATGATTGCGTCGGGCTGCAGACGACGCAGGAGCGCAGGCGTGAAGTGTTGAAAGGGAACCGTCAGACAGACTCTCCCGCCAGCAGCCTGTTCAAACCGCCGGGCGTGATGCGCATAGGCGTGCGCCCACTGCACCCACTCATCAGGCTGTGCAAATCCGACATAGACCAGCATGGTCTTCCTTAACGAACCGACACAGGTACTGAACTTCCAGACGCAACGTCCGTCTACTACTCCGGGATTTCGCCATCCCTTTCAGTATAGACGCCAGACGAATGCGGCGTCAAGTTCGTCTCACCTGCCGCAGATGTAACCAGAGGGGAGAATCACCGTCTAAACAAGCGTAAGGGAATATGTCTACTTCATTCAGGAGATACGGTCATGTTTGATCGAAAAGCTTCTGTCGCTTTACTGACTGCCGCACTCATGCTGAGCCTCTCCGGCGCGATCAAGGCGCAGGGCCCCGGCATGATGATGATGTCGCAACCGAACATGAGCAACACGCTGGGACTGCTCATGCGACCGGAGGTCCAGAACGAGATACGACTGGATTTGAAACAGCGCAACGCGCTGGCTCAGCTTCAGGAGAATGCCCGCAATCGCGCCATGCAGCGCATGCGTGATCAGTTCCAGCAGATGAGAAATCTCTCGCGCGAAGAGCGTCAGCAGCGTATGCAGAACATGCGCTCCGAGATGATGACGCAGATGCAGCAGTTTCAGGGTGAGATCAACGAAGAGTTGAAGCAGCTTCTGCGCGAGGATCAGATGAAGCGTCTTCACCAGCTCGATCTTCAGTGGCGCGGACCGATGGCGATGACCGATCCGAAAGTGGCGGAAGAGATCAAACTCTCCCAAAAGAGCCGCACAGAGATCAACCGGATCTCCAGCGAGTATCAGCGAAACGTCGGTGAGATCTTCCGCAGCGCGTTTGAGCAGTGGCAGCAGCAGGGCGGACCGCGCGGCGGCGCGCCGATGCCCGACTTCCAGAGCCGTCTGTCGCCACTGCGCCAGAAGATGGACAGTCTGAAGAAGGACTCGGAGCAGCAGGTTCTCGATCTGCTGACGCCGGAGGAGAGATCTCGTTGGAACGCCGCCATCGGCGAGCCGTTCCGGTTCCGTCAGGATCAGCCGCGCGCCAACCAGCGGCGCAGAGCTAACTGAGCCGTTCCATCAACGCTTTCAGGTCAGGGAGAGGATGTCTCCCTGACCTGTTTCTGTATCTACAGCGAACGCAGACGGAGACTGCCCGCCAGCTTCTCCGGACTGTCTGCCGATGACCGGAACGAAACGACCCGACTCTCCCCGGCGCGCATGTGGAAGAAGTTGTCCTGCAGGCGAACCGAGAGGTCGCCTGCGTCGAATCGCAGCCACACATAGGGGGCAAACCGTCGGGCGGAGAGCGTAAGAACGCCCTGACCTCTCCCGGCGGAGATCTGCACCTTCAACTCCGGGGGAGAGAGACGCAGGTTCTTCGGCTCGGTCAGGAAGAGGAAGTTTTCGATGCGATCCTGCCCGATATCCCAGTGCGGCGTGAAGCGGGCATAGACGTAGACATCCCGCGCATGGGGGAGCACCTGACCGAGAGGGATGGCTGCCGCCAGCGAAGAGCTTCCGCCATCCGCAAAAGCCTCCTCGCGTATCTCGGTCAGAACGTCGCCGTCGAAGGTCTCGAGGGTCAGGGAAATCTCTCCCTGTGCCGGCTCCCGCAGATCGCTGGTCAGATACGCCTCCGCCTCCTCTCCCTTCTGAACCAGAGACAGCAAGAGCGGCGCATAGAACCGCCTGCAGGCATACCAGGCGGCTTTCGGCTCCAGCTCCCAGTCTATCACCGACCAGGACTGCACATGCCAGCAGTCGTTGATCTGCCAGAAGAGCGTACCTCCGCATCGGTCTCGCTGCCTGCGCCAGTGCTCGATACCCGTCTTCAACGCCTCCATCTGATTGATCTGGCTGTAGTAGACCAGCTCCTCCAGAGTCTGCGGCTCCGGGAGATGCATGGCGATATAGCCCAGGTAGGTCTCGTACCCCTTGCGCGTCTTATCGTGCCAGCGAACCGCCGCCGAGCGCGGAGAGAAGTCTTCGGGATTCAGAACTCTCTCCCAGGCGCGCAGGCTGCACGACGAGGCGAACCCGAATTCGGACAGGAAACGTGAATGATCTTCCACATATCGCCTCCAGTCCCCGTGTCCGTGCCAGATATCCCAGTTGTGGCGGTCGCCGATATTCTGCGCGTTGGGGTTGTCTCCGCCGTAGGGAGAGGAGGGCCAGTAGGGCGTCGCCGGATCAAGCTCCGCGACCACCGCCGGAAGGATCTCATGATACAGCTTCTCTCCCAGATAGCGCGGAGCCGGATTATGCCTGCCCTGCCACTGATCGTGATCCAGCTGATGGTTCTCGTTGTTGCCGCACCAGAGCGCGAGCGAGGGATGATTGCGTATGCGCCGGACGGCGATCTCCGCTTCCCGTCGGGAAGCCTCCGCGTACTCATCAACATCGGGATAGAAGGCGCAGCCATACGGGAAATCCTGCCAGACCAGAATCCCGTACCGGTCGCACAGGTTATAGAACGCCTCCGATTCGTACAGTCCGCCGCCCCAGACGCGCAGCATATTGAACCCGGCTTCCGCTGCCATCTCGATCAGCGTCGCCAGTCGGGAGGATGACGCCTCCAGCCTGCCTGGAAAGCTGTCTGCCGGGATCCAGTTGGCTCCCTTCGCAAAGATCGGCTCGCCATTCACCTCAAATCGAAAGCTCTCTCCGCCGTCAGCATCGGGTTCGCGAACCAGTCTGAGCGTACGCAGTCCAATATGTGCGCGGCTCTGATCCAGACAATCCCTGCCCAGCCACAGAGACAGCTCCAGTTCGTAGAGGGCGGGATAGCGGTCTCTCAACGCCCCCGCGCCGCGGTTTGGCTCCCAGCGAACCGGAGATTCCACATGGATTCGGACCTCCGATCGGACGACCCCGCCGCCTTCCGCCGCGGCGGCGGTCAGAGCCGCCGAGGTAGTCTCATGCGGATCTGCATTCGTCTCCCCGATCCGAAAGGGACCGGTCAGTTTTGCGGTGATATTCAGCGGGGTTGTTTCGTGCCCCGCCGCGCGCTCGATCTCCGCCTCTATCGTTACATCCGCGCTGCCGTCTTGCTGAAACTCCACAGAGTGCTGCCAGCCGCAGATCCGGGCGACCGGCACGGAGAGAAGCTCGACCTCCTTCCATATGCCGCAGGAGACCAGTTCCGGTCCCCAGTCCCAGCCGAACATGTACTGCGCTTTCCGCACAAAGGAGCGCGGTCCCCAGACGAACCAGTGCGGCTCGCGCAGCGAGTCGTTCGGATGGGTTCGCATCCACTCCTGCTGCCGCTCCCGCCCGATACGCAGCGTGGAACGGAATATCACCTCCAGCCGATTTTCGCCGACCTTCAGCGCCTCTCCGACGGGGATCTCATGGGGAATGAACATGTTGTCAGTGGAGGCGACAGGCGCGCCGTTCAGCGAAATCTCGGCGATGGTGTCCAGTCCATGAAAAACCAGTGAGGGGTTCGCAGGAAGATCCTCCACCTGAAATGTGGTCTGATAGACCCAGTCAGTCTCGTCCACCCAGGCGCAGCCCCGCTCATGCATCCGCCGGAAGGGATCCTCGATCACGCCTGCGCGAACCAGATCGAGATGCACGCTGCCGGGAACCTGTGCGGGAAGCCAGTCCAGGTCGCTGCACTCGGAATTTCCGCGGGGATGAAGCTCCTTGAACCGCCAGGGAGAGCGCAGCGCAATCCGTTTCGTCTTCAACATGGTCTCCTCAGAAAGATAGTCCGTCCTTTCGACACTCAACGCTTCTGCCAGGCGCGCTCCACATCGCGCAGGGACTGAGAGAAACGCTTGTGGATCGAATAGCGGCGCACCTCCAGCAGTCCGGGAGAGGCTCCCGCGCTTCCCCAATCCTCCCCGATCGCCATCTTATATCCCGCCTCCGCCACCATGCGAACGACGCGCGCGTCATAGTTGCCCTCCGTATAGGCGAAGGCAAACACCGGCTTCCCCATCTGCCGCTCAATAATCTGTCTGGATTCAAGAAGCTCCTTACGCAGCCTTGCATCCGAGAGCTTTCTCAGATCGGGGGGATGTGTGCGCGTATGCGATTGAACGCTGATCAGCCCGCTGCGCTGCATCTCGCGCAGTTCGTCCCAGGTACAGTGATCCTTGACCGTTCGCACGCCGACATAGTCGGTGTGAATAAAGAAGGTGGCGGGGTAGTTGTACTCTTTCAGGATTGGATAGGCGTAGTGGTACAGCCCTTTTGTGTTGTCGTCAAAGGTCAGGACGACCGGGCGCGGAGGAACGGGCGCGCCCTCTGTGAGATGTCTGTAGAGCGCCTCCAGCGTGATGACGTTGAACTTCCGCCGACGAAGCTGCTCCATCTGCGCGCGAAACTCCGTCTCCGTGACGTCAAACCAGACCTCCTTCCTGCCCCGGACAACATCGTGCCACATCAGTATCGCGGTGTAGGTCTGCCGCGCGCGCGGGTGGATCGGAGGAACCGTCGGAGCCGCCGCTCTCTGCGCCAGAGTCTGCCCGGCGGCGAACAACGCCAGAACGAACCACAGCCGAACTCTCATCTTCAGCTCATCATCTCCCGGTAAGCGTCCTGCCGGCAGACATCGAGGGAAACTGCCGGCAGACTGCCTGTAAGTTCACCGCGCTCCGACCGGTATCCTCTCTCTCAACCTTCGCACAAACAGTAGAATGATGTGGACATATTTCATCTTCTGTGCTATAATGACTCACGTGAATAGATGAACTCGAATGCGATGAATCCCGTGAAGAAGGAGTAATCAATACCCACTATGGCAGTAGAAAAAGAGCCGCTTGCTCTGGCGGAAGAGACCGCAGAGACGACCGAAACCACCGCCCCCGAACTGGAACTGCAGAAAGTATCTGCCACCTATGACGCCAATCAACTGCAGGTTCTGGAGGGGCTGGCGGCGGTCCGTCGGCATCCTGCCATGTATATCGGCGGGAAAGACCATAAGGGACTGCATCACCTCTTCATCGAAGTCAGCGACAACTCCATAGACGAGGCGATGGCGGGCTACTGCAACCGCATTGATGTGGTGCTGCACAGAGACGGCAGCCTCTCGGTGCAGGATAACGGACGCGGGATTCCGGTAGACATCAACGAGCAGACCGGACTGCCGGGGGTCGAACTGGCGCTGACCAAGCTTCACGCAGGCGGTAAGTTCAATGCCGGCGCCTATACCGTCTCCGGCGGGCTGCACGGCGTCGGCGTCTCCTGCGTCAACGCCCTCTCCGAATGGCTGGTGGTGGATGTCTGGCGCGACAGAAAGCAGCATCGGATCCGCTTCGAGCGCGGCATTACTGTCAAACCTCTCCATGTTGTCAGCAAACTGAAAGAGGACGTGACCGGAACACGGGTTCACTGGAAGCCGGATCCCCTCATCTTCGGCGATCTGCAGTATGACCCTGAAGAGATCACTCGACGCCTGCGCGAACTTGCCTATCTGAACAAGGATGTCGTCCTCACCTTCACCGATGAGCGTGAGGGAGGCGAGACCGCCGTCTTCCACTACAAACGCGGACTGGCGGAGTTCGTGGAGTATCTCAACGCCACCAAAGAC
>CALLMM010000058.1 GCA_938005745.1 uncultured Chthonomonadales bacterium
CGCCTCCCTCGCAATGACAGGGGGGCGGCTTGCGCCTCCCTCGCAATGACAGGGGGGCGGCTTGCGCCTCCCTCGCAATGACAGGGGGGCGGCTTGCGCCTCCCTCGCAATGACAGAGGAGAGTACTGCCGCTTCCTCGCAGGTACAGATCGGACGACCCTGCGCTCTCTTGCCGGGATAGAGAAGGCTTCCCTCTTCTTGGAACGATGCTCTATTATGCCGGAGAGCGGTCGGATTCCTGCCGAGATTCGACTCCAAAGGATGGCTGCAACATCCGAATATCATAGATGCGTAATACGTTGTCATGCAGTGTAACATCGGAATTCGGAAGTCGCGACGCTTCTTACCGTGTACATGAGGAGATTCATCATGAGTATGCAAGAGGCTTCGCGTGCTTCTTCCATCTGCCGATTTGTGCGTTCTGTCTCCCTCGGAACCAAGTTGTTCACCCTTATCCTCGGCTGTGTCGCGCTGACCCTTGTCGCGCTTCTCTATACCGGTGTCCAGCAGAACCGCACGTTCGGAAAGCACGCAGAGAGCACGCTGCTCCAATCGGTGGACGCCGATCTAAACCACACTGCGCAGAGCGTCTACAATCTAGTGCAGACGCAGGATATGGCTCTTCAACGGATGCTGGAGAGCAACATGAAGGTGGCGCAGCGCGAGTTGAAGAGACTGGGAGGCTTTTCGCTCTCTTCGCAGCGCGTGGAGTGGGATGCCGTCAATCAGATGACGAAAGAGAGTCGGCGCGTTTCGGTCCCGCAGGTGATGCTGGGAAGCTCTCCTCTGTCAAAGAACTACGACCTACGTACCCCTATGCCGCTGGTGGATACCGTTCAGGAGTTGACCGGGGCGGTCTGCACGCTCTTTGTGCGTATGAACGAAGAGGGCGACTTTCTGCGCGTAGGGACGAACGTCCAAACGAAAGAGGGCAGGCGCGCTATTGGAACCTATATCCCCGCTGTCAACCCTGACGGCGCCCCCAACCCTGTCGCCTCTGCCCTAAAACAGGGGCGAAACTACGCCGGCTCGGCGTTTGTCGTACAGGACTGGTACTCCACCATCTACGTTCCCCTGAAAGACTCGGGCAGCCGGGTGATCGGCGCGCTGTATGTGGGGCAGCGTCAGAACCAGTTTCCGGCTCTGCGTCAAGGCATCCTGAACGCGAAGGTCGGAAAGACGGGATATGTCTATGTGCTGCGAGGCAGCGGCGACAAAAAAGGCGAAGCGGTGCTCTGGAACCAGTCCGGCAGAGAGGGCGCAAATCTCTGGGAGGAGAAGGACCATCAGGGCAAGCCTGCCTTCCAGGAGATCATTCAGAAGGCGGTAGCCCTGCAGCCCGGCGAGATCGGCGAAGCGCGCTACCTGTGGAAAGATCCCGGAGACCCCGCGCCGCAATGGCGTAAGACACACTTCACCTACTACAAACCCTGGGACTGGGTGATGGTGATCTGCGCCAACGAAGCGGACTATCAGGGGTTCTTTACCGCGCTGCAACAGCAGCAGAGAGAGATGGTGCGCCGATTCCTCTGGACGGGTGTGCTGGTCGCCCTGCTGTGCGGCGCAGTCGCTCTGGTCTGGGCAAAACAACTGCTCTCTCTCCTGCGCAGAATGGTCCATATATCCGACAGGCTGTCGCAGGGGGATGTGGAGCAGGAGATCGTTTGCAAAAGCCGCGACGAGATCGGGAAGCTGGCAGAATCGTTCCACGCCATGATCGGCTATCAGAGGGAGATGGCAGCGGTTGCCCGGCAGATATCGCAGGGCGATCTGTCGGCTCGGGTGGAGCCGCGTTCGGAGAAGGATGCGTTAGGCTGCTCCTTACGAGAGATGAACGACTATCTTCACGATATGGCGTCCGCCGCCGAGGGGATAGTACACGGCGATCTGTCGGTGCAGGTGCATCCGCGCTCGGAACGCGACGCGCTAGGCAACGCCTTTATGGAGATGACGGGCTACCTGCGGCAGGTCGCCGAGGCGGCGGATCGGATCTCTTCGGGGGATCTGAGCCAGGAGATGCAGCCGCGCTCGGAACGAGATGCGCTGGGCGAGGCGTTTGCGTGCATGACCAGCTCTTTGCGGAAGCTCATGGGCGGACTGTCCAGAGATGCGCAGTCGGTGAGCGCGGCGAGCCAGCAGTTGAACGCAACGGCGAAGCAGGTATCTGAGGTCTCGGAGCAGATTGCACGCGAGATGTCGGAGGTATCGAAGGCGGCGGAACAGTCGGCGCGCACCAGCCAGGAGATCGCGCGGGGTAGCGAGCAGCAGGCGCGTTCCGCGACAGAGGCGGCGGCGAATATGAATGAGCTGGAGGCGCTGGTCGGTCGGGTGCAGACCGAGAGCGCGCGGCAGAAGCGGGCGTCTCTGGAGGCGCAGGAGCAGATGCAGCAGGCGAAGTCGGAGACGCAGGAGATCGCCGGGCTGGCGCGCTCGATGGCGCAAGCCGGACAGGAGGCGCTGCAGGTAGCGCAGTCGGGCGGAGAGTCGGTGAAGAAGACCGTCCGCAGCATGGAGCGCATCCGCCAGCAGGTGGAGGAGGCTTCCACAACGGTGCAGGAGCTGGGGCAGATGGGTCAGCAGATCGGCATGATCGTGGAGACGATCCAGGAGATCGCCGAACAGACCAACCTGCTCGCATTGAACGCCGCCATCGAGGCGGCGCGCGCCGGAGAGCACGGCAGGGGCTTTGCCGTCGTGGCGGAGGAGGTGCGTAAACTGGCGGAGCGCTCCGCGACGGCGACCCGCGAGATCTCCGCGCTGATTGACCGGGTACGCACGGGCGTCAACGAGGTGGTCGTCTCAATGGAAGCCAGCGGAGAGGAGGTTGCGGCAGGCTCTTCGCTGAGTCAGGAAGCCGGAAAGTCCCTGGAGCGGATCGAGTCGGCGGCGCAGAAGCTGGCGACCGGTCTGGCGGAGATGCAGAGCGTCATGGAGGGCTTGACGGAGCGGGTAAAGATCACCCTGGAGACGGTATCGCAGGTACAGGAGGCGAGCGCATCCAACGAGCAATCGATCAATCAGATGCGAGACAGCGCAGAGCAGGTGTCGGCTGCCTTCACCACCGTCGCCTCTATCAGCGAGGAGTCGGCAGCGGGAGCGCAGGAGATGAGCGCCTCCGCTGAGCAGGTCTCCGCCAGCGTCGAGAACGTCGCGGAGGCGATGCAGGAGCAGTCTCAGAGCGTTCAGGAGATGACGCGCGCCGTCCGGGACCTGGACGAGATGGCGTCGCATCTGAAAGAGACGGTCGCCCAGTTCCAGTTGGATGCGGGCGTCTCGCGCGCGGCTCAACTGGAGACGTTTCGGCAGGCGCATCGCCGGTGGGTTCAGCGTGTAGAGGCGATGCTCAACGGCGGCGAAGCGATCCCGCGCGAAGAGCTGGTCTCACACCATGACTGCGGTCTTGGCAAGTGGTACTACGGCTTCGGCGGGCGGGCGTACCGGCGCCTGAGCGCATTCCAGGAGCTGGAGAAGCCGCACGCCCGTCTGCATCAACTGGCGTCCGAGGCGGTGGAGGCGATTCATCGGGGCGATCGGGGCAGGGCGCAGCAGTGCCTGCAAGAGATGCGCCAATGCAGCGAGGCGGTCATCCGCTGCCTGGACGCGATCCAGCAGTCTTCCTGCTCCGGGGGATCGGAGAAGTTAATCCTTCCCCGGGCGGCGTAGTCTGTCGGTCAGACGAAGCCCGGAAGAGACCTGCAGATGGTCTCTTCCGGGCTTTTTCCGTCCGGCGCGCAGGAACCTTCCGCGCCTGCGGGAAACTCAGAAGGAAGGATGGTCCTAAGACTGGTTCTCAGTGACAGATCGGGAGGCTCTTTCGCTGTAGTCACGCGCACCCGCCTCCGGTTTGTCATTGCAAGCGTCAGCGAGCAATCTATTGCCTTCTGGGGACAGAGAAGATTGCTCGGTCGGCTGTCGCCTCCCTCGCAATGACAGGG